>JAYFPI010000046.1:0-23849 GCA_034927965.1 Pseudoflavonifractor sp. | reverse complement strand
CACAAGACTTTCTGTGTCTACTATTTCTATGATTCCACGTTCCATTTTCCCACGTTCCAGCATGCCCATCACCCAATCCCATTTTACCCGATAACCATGAAAAAGCCCAGCATTTCTGCTGGACTTTTTCGACAGACTGAGGAGACCTGCCCATAGGCAGGTCTCCTTTTTATCTGTTTACAGGTTACGGGCGGCTTGGCACCCATTTTTACTCTTCGGTCTCGGTGACCCGGATGTGCAGCTCGTCCAGCTGGGCCTGCGTGACCACCCCGGGGGCGTCCATCATCAAGTCCTGGGCATTCTTGTTCATGGGGAAGGGGATGATCTCCCGGATGGAGTCCTCCCCGGCCAGCAGCATCACCATCCGATCCACGCCCGGGGCAATGCCGGCATGGGGGGGCGCTCCATACGTAAAGGCATTGTACATGGCGGGGAACTTGGCCTTTACGTCCTCCTCACCCAGGCCCACCAGCTGGAAGGCCTCCACCATGATCTCCGGGTCGTGGTTCCGCACCGCGCCGGAGGAGAGCTCCACACCGTTGCACACCAGGTCGTACTGGTCAGCGGTGATGGTGAGGGGATCCACGGCCCCATTGGCCGCCTTTTTCAGCACCTCCAGCCCGCCGGAGGGCATGGAAAAGGGGTTGTGGCAAAATTCCAGGGCTCCGGACTCCTCACCGATCTCGTACATGGGAAAGTCCACAATCCAGCAGAAGGCGTACTGCTCTTTCTTGAAGTGGTTGGGACAGAAAGCGCCCATGGTCTTAACCAGCACGCCTGCAGTCTTCTGCGCCGCGCCCAGCTTTCCGGCGGACAGGCCCACAAAACAACCTGGGGTGAGGCTCAGGGCATCGATGACGGCCTCCTTCTTCTCCTGGAGGAACTTAGAGATGCCGCCCACCAGCTCGCCGTTCTCGTCCAGGCGGAACCAATATGCCTTGTTCCCGGCCTGCACCTCCACGTCGGCGCACAGCTTGTCGATCTGCTTCCGGGTGCCCGCAAAGTCGCTGACCACCACAGCTTTCACCGTATTCCCTGCAAAGGGCTCAAAACCGCAGTCGGAGAGCAGCCCTGTAGCGTCGGAGACGGTGAGGTCAATGCGCAGGTCTGGCTTGTCTGAGCCATACTTCTCCATGGACTCAGCGTAGGGGATACGGACAAAGGGGGCGGAGGAGGCGGTGTCGTAGGCACCGTATTTGGCGAACACCGGGGGCAGCACATCCTCCAGCACGGCAAACACGTCCTCCTGCCCGGCGAATGCCATTTCCCTGTCCAACTGATAAAACTCGCCGGGGGAACGGTCGCCCCGGGCATCCTCGTCCCGGAAACAAGGGGCAATCTGAAAGTATTTGTCAAAGCCGGAGGCCATCAGCAGTTGCTTAAACTGCTGGGGGGCCTGGGGCAGGGCGTAGAACTTGCCCGGATGCTTCCGGGAGGGCACCAGATAGTCTCTCGCACCCTCAGGGGAGGAAGCGGTGAGGATGGGGGTGGTAATCTCCAGAAAGCCGTGGTCAATCATGGAGGCGCGCAGGGCGGCCACCACCTGAGCGCGAAGGAGGATGTTCTTCTTCACGTCGGGGTTGCGGAGATCGAGATAGCGGTACTTGAGCCGCGCAGCCTCGTCGGCCTCCCGGCTGCGGTTGACAGGGAAGGGGAGCTCGTTGTGGCGGCACTTGCCCAGCACGGCCACGGCGGTAGGCACCACCTCAATATCGCCGGTGGGGAGCTTGGGGTTCTTGGAGTCCCGCTCCCGCACCGTACCGGTGACCTGCACGGTAGACTCCTTGTTGATGGCCTTGAAGGTCTTGACCATCTCCTCGGTCTCACACACCACCTGAGTGGTGCCGTAGAAGTCCCGCAGGACGGCAAAACCAAGGCCCGCGCCCACTTCTCGGAAGTTCTCCAAAAAGCCGGCCAGGGTCACGCTCTGGCCCACCTGGGCCATCCGCAGCTCACCACAAGTGTGGCTGCGGTAGGCAGTTTTGATATTCTCCACAAAATCATCTCCGTTTGGTATAATATACATATAAAATTACTCTCTGTTTTCACTCTCTTCGGCGTGGTCCTGAAGCAGGGCCAGAGTCCTCACGGCCAATTCATCCCCGCCGGAAAAACTCCCCCTGATGGTAAGCCCGGAACCTTTCCCATATGCAACGTAAAATAGGCGGGCCTCATCCCGGTAGAGATCCATAAAAAGGTAGCCGTCCGAAGTGCCAAAGGAAAGGATCACGTAGATCTCTCCGTCCGTCATCTCCTTGCTCCACGAGCCGCCCCAGGGGTTGTTGGCGGAAAGGGTTTTGGGCAGAGACCGGCGGAAGGAGGTCCCCTCATAGAGCTCCAAGAGTTCCCCGACTTCCCCTGCCTCCACCGTCTCCATGGTTCCATCCCAGCTCAGCAGACTGCCGGGCAGAGCCTCCGGATCCGGGTCCGCCTTATAGTAAGTGTACCATCCGTTAACATGGTCCACCTCCGCCCAGGAAAACCGGGGAAACAGCTTCTCCAGGCTCCTGGGCCAGGAAAACCAGATCCACCCGGCCGCCAGCACCAGCACCACGGCCAGGACAATCCACCGTCTTTTCCCCGTTTTCACAAGGGTCGCCTCCCTTCAGCGGGAAATTACCGTACCGCCTCGTCACTCCCGGATGGGCGCACCGGTGTTCCGCTGCTCCACTCGCATCCGCAGCCAGCCGGGTGCCTCGCTCAGCGCCACCTTCTCCTGCTCGCCCGACGCCATGTCTTTCAAAGACGCAACCCCGTTCTGCACCTCGTCCTCTCCCAGGAAAGCTACAAAAGGCACCCCCAGCTTATCAGCGTAATTCATTTTCGCCTTGAACTTTTTGGGCTCGGTGTACAGCTGGGCCCGCACTCCGGCAGAGCGGCAGGCGGTGGCAAAGGCAATAGCGGGGGAGAGGTCATCCGTCATGGGTAGCACCAGCACATCCGCGGGTGCAGTGGGCAGGGCTTCGTTGAGCATTCCCTGCTCCTGAAGCACATAGAAGAGCCGGGTCAAACCGATGGAAATGCCGACTCCAGGGAGTTGTTTTTCCGTGTAATATTCCGCAAGGTTATCATAACGACCGCCGGAACATACGCTTCCCACCTCCGGGTGGTCCAAAAGTACGGTCTCGTACACCGTGCCGGTGTAGTAGTCCAGCCCTCGGGCGATGGTGAGATCTACCGCGAAGTGATCGGCGGGCACGCCGAAATCCCCCAGATAACCCACCACGGTGGACAGTTCGGACACGCCCAGATCAAAGGTCTCGTCCTTCCCCTTAAAGTCCTCCAGCGCCGCCAGCGGATCCTCCGCCCGAATACCGTTTAAGAGCCGGTCGGCGGCGTCGGCCGGAACGGCGTACTCCTCCACCAGGATGGTCTTGACCTTCTCGGGCCCGATCTTATCCAGCTTATCGATGGTGCGCATCACGTCTCCGGCCTGCTCTGTGAGCCCCAGGACAGCAAAGAGGCCATTGAGAATCTTCCGGTTGTTGAGCCGGATGCGGAACCGTTTCAGCCCCAAGGACGTAAAGGTTTTGTAGATAATCGCAGGAATCTCGGCCTCGTTGATGATGTCCAGGGCTCCGTCGCCGATGACATCGATATCAGCCTGATAGAACTCCCGGAACCGCCCCCGCTGGGCCCGCTCTCCCCGGTAGACCTTACCGATCTGATAGCGCCGGAAGGGAAAGGCCAGCTCGTTTTGGTGAAGGGCCACATACTTGGCCAGAGGCACCGTCAAGTCAAACCGCAGAGCCAGGTCGCTGTCCCCCTTGGTAAAGCGGTAGATTTGCTTCTCCGTCTCGCCGCCGGCCTTGGCCAGCAGAACCTCGCTGGATTCGATGATAGGGGTGTCCAGGGGGGTGAAGCCATACAGCTCGTACGTCTTGGCCAGAGTGTCCCTGACCCGCTCAAACTGGGCCTGCCGGGCGGGCAGCAGCTCCATAAACCCGGACAGGGTCCGCGCCTTGATTCGTTCCATTGTTGTCGCTTCCTCTCGTGTGAGTCTCAATATAAAAAAAGACAGGGTCCCATCCCAGTCACGGGACGAAGACGCCTGCCTCCGTGGTGCCACCCATGTTCGGTGGAGCCGAAACGCGCCGGCACCGCCCTTTCGCCTCCTGGTACGGGGAGGTCGCCGTGGGCGTCTCCGCCCCCGCTCCCGGGCCGTCTTCCCGCTGTCCTTGCCGCAAAGCCCTCTCAGCCCAGGGGCCTCTCTCTGTCCGGCGGTGTCCGTGGTACTCCTGCCCGCTCTGCGCGGTTAAGCTGCATCCTATCGCAAACGCGCCCCGCTGTCAAGAGGGGAAGGGGGAGGCGCCCGGCTTGATAATGTCGCGCCAGTCCAGATCGCCCCGTGCCAGCCCCAAAATCAGCATTTCGGCGGTGGCCACGTTGGTGGCAATGGGAATGTTGTACTGGTCGCACAGTCGGGAGATGTAGTCCAGATCATCATCCAGATTGTGAGACTGTGCGTCGGTAAAAAACAGCACCATGTCGATCTCATTGTAGGCGATACGGGCACCAATCTGCTGGCTTCCCCCGTGCTCGTGGGAGAGGTACAGGGTCACGGGCAGGCCCGTGGCCTCAGCCACCAGCCGCCCGGTGGTGTTGGTCGCGCAGATGTGGTGCTTGGACAGAATGCCGGAGTAGGCAATACAGAACTGCACCATCAGTTCTTTTTTCCGATCATGACTCAAAAGCGCAATATTCATCCCAAAACCCTTCTTTCTGATGAGGAAACTCCCACGTTTTCGCCCCTTCGGGCAGCGTGTTCAGCGAATACGCATCAAGGGCACCTTTTGGCCCAAAATACGCCGTGCAATGTTCAGGTAGGCCACAGCAGCGCCCCTGTTGGCGCAGAGAATCAGCGGTCTTCCGCGGTTGGCCGCCAGCATCACCCTGCTGTCTTCAGGCACCACGCCCAACAGCGGCAGTCCCGCGGCGTCCATGGCGTCGTCAATGGTGGTGTGAAGCCTCCGCAGCAGCTTGGGCTGTACCCGGTTGACTACCAGATGGATCCGCTCCACCCGGCTGCCTATCTCACTCACGGTCCGTTGTGCATCCCGCAGCGCAGAGGCGTCGGAGGTGGATACCACCACCGCCCGGTCGCAGCCGCACACCGCCAGCCGGAACCCGGGCCCCAGTCCGGCGGGGGCATCCAACAGAATATAGTCGTACTGCTCCTTCGCCTGTCGCAGCAAATCCCGCATGGCGGCTTCCGTCAGGCCTTCGGGGAGGGTGAGGGGAGCGGTCAGCAAAAAAAGCCCCTGGATATCCGGGTGTTCCACCGCCGCCCGTTCCAACGGGCAGCGCCCCTGGAGCACATCGGTAAAATCCATCAACGCCCGATCTGCAAGCCCCAGAGACAAATCCAGATTCCGCAGCCCCACGTCCATATCAATGCATAGAGTGCGGTGGCCTAACGCGGCCAGACAGGAGGAGACCGCTCCGGTCAGGGAGGTCTTGCCCGTCCCCCCTTTGCCGGAGGTGACAGCGATTACGGTTGCCATAGCCAAAAACCTCCCACTTATCAAATATTATAGCATAGGACTTTGGGGCCTTCAACGTCTTTTTCCAAGGAACAGTGGAAAAATCACAAGTTCTTGAAGGCATTCGTTATAAAGGTTCTTTTTTTATTTTGGCCCACTTCCTGGGATAGCCCTTGGGGGTAGGGCCCGTCTTGCGTACCGGCACAAGACGGTGAGTCACATCTGTGCCGGGAATCGAGTAGTCCACAGCCTCCGACAGTTCGCCCCCCAACCGTTTGACCGCCCGCCGGGCAGCCAGAGTTTCCTCGCCGCTCTCCACACTTTTCATGGCCAGAAACACACCGCCCACCCTCACATAGGGCAGGCACAGCTCACACAGCAGGGGAAGGGAAGCCACCGCCCGGGAAACCGCCACATCAAAGGAATCCCGGAATCCCGGTTCCAGCGCCTGCTCCTCTGCCCGGGCGTGAAGGCATTGCACGCCCTCCAGCCCCAGCGTCCCGCAGACGCTCTCCAGCCAGGTCACCCGTTTCCCCAGGCTGTCCAGCAGCGTGAGGGAGAGGGATGGCTCCAGCAGCTTGAGCACCAGTCCCGGGAACCCGGCCCCGGTACCCACATCGATAACTCGTTTTCCCTTCCACCATTCGGCTCCTTCTCCCCCTCGGGACAGGACCCCGGCAGAATCCAAAAAGTGCAGGCGGGCCACAGCCTCCGGCTCTGTAATAGCGGTGAGGTTCATTACCTTGTTCTGCTCGATCAAAAGTTCTGCATAGCGCTCCAGCGCCTGTACCGTGCCGGGTGGGGGAGTAAGCCCCATTTCCGCCAACCCGGAAGTTAAGAGTTCTTTCATGGACGCCACCTCACAGTTGGGCGATCAGGACTGGAATCCCCCGAATCAAGTCGAGGATCGCCAGCAGAAAGGCGGTCCCTGAAATCAGAATGCAGGCAGGCAGCCCGCCCCGGCCCCAGCCCGAGCGATACCGCAGAATGGCGGCGCCGCCCACACCGCAGAGGGCAGGCACCATCATCAGCGGCGCAATGCCCTGCAAATAGGCGCCGTGGGCCAGCCCATAGGTGGACAAAAGAACCAGGATGACCATATAGACCACCCCGACCCAGGCCCAAAGGCGCTTCATGGGCGTGGCGTAGACGACCTCGTCTTTCTTTTCCTCTTCGTTCAAATAAAATTTCCTCCTGATTTTTTAAAAGCTTACGCCCCTTTGCCTTCCTTTAGCAGATCCCGGATCTCCGTGAGCAGCTTCTCCTCCTGGGATGGCTCCGGAGGGGGAGGGGGAGGCGCTGCATCCTTTTTGCGGTGAAACCGATTGATGGCCTTCACCAAGCAGAACACGACCAGCGCCATAATGAGAAAATTTAAAATAGACTGGATAAAATTTCCATATGTAATCACTGCAGAGCCCACGGTGACGCTCAGGTTTGCAAAAGAATTTTTACTCACAAAAATTCCGATAATTGGCATGATGATATCAGCGGTAAGGGAGTCTGCGATGGCTTTAAAGGCACCGCCCACAATGACACCCACTGCCATATCCATTACATTCCCCCGGGCGATAAACTGTTTGAATTCAGCCAAAAAGCCGGTTGTTTTTTCTTTTGCGGACATAGCTGCCCTCCTATTTCATATCTTCCCGCTCCCCTGTCCCCGGCGGGTTTATCCGGGTCGGAGATAGGGGAGGGGGAGATAACTTTATTTTGCCTTAGGCACCAGGACTTCCTTGCCGCCCATATAGGACACCAGTACCTTGGGGATCTTCACGGTGCCGTCGGGTTGAAGATTGTTCTCCAGCAAAGCAATCAGCATCCGGGGGGGCGCCACACAGGTGTTGTTCAGGGTGTGGGCCAGGTAGGTCTTTCCATCCTCACCCCGGACTCGGATCTTCAGGCGGCGAGCCTGGGCGTCACCCAGATTGGAGCAGGAGCAGACTTCAAAATACTTCTGCTGACGAGGGGACCAGGCCTCGATATCGCAGGATTTGACTTTCAGATCGGCCAAGTCGCCGGAGCAGCACTCCAGCTGGCGGACAGGAATGTCAAAGTTGCGGAAAAGCTCCACGGAGAACTGCCAGAGTTTTTCATACCAGTCTTTAGAATCCTCTGGCTTGCAGACCACAATCATCTCTTGCTTCTCAAACTGGTGAATGCGGTAGACACCCCGCTCCTCTATGCCATGGGAACCTTTCTCCTTGCGGAAGCAGGGGGAGTAGGAGGTCAGCGTCTGGGGCAGTTTCTCCTCGGAGAGGATTTGATCAATGAACCGGCCAATCATGGAGTGCTCGGAGGTGCCGATGAGATAGAGATCTTCACCCTCGATCTTGTACATCATGGCGTCCATATCGGTCTGGCTCATGACGCCTTCCACCACATTGCCATGAATCATGAAGGGAGGGATGCAGTAGGTGAAGCCCTTGTCAATCATAAAGTCCCGGCCGTAGGCCAGTACGGCCTCGTGAAGCCGGGCGATATCGCCCAGCAGGTAATAGAAACCGGAGCCGGAGACCCGTCCGGCGGCGTCCATGTCGATGCCATCAAAGGATTCCATAATCTCGGTGTGGTAGGGGATGGGGAAGTCGGGCACCACCGGCTCGCCAAAGCGCTGGACTTCCACGTTGGCCGAATCGTCAGGACCAATCGGCACAGAGGGGTCAATGATATTGGGAATGACCAGCATGATCTTGTGGAGCTCAGCAGCCAATTCCTCTTCCTTTTTCTCCAGCTCAGCCAGCTTGTCCGCGTCATCGGAAACCTGTTTTTTTAGGGTCTCGGCCTCCTCCAGTTTAGAGGGGTCATTGGTTTTTTTGGCCTGCCCCATGAGCACACCCACCTGCTTGGACAGAGCGTTGCGCTGGGTCCGCAGGTCCTGAGCCGCCTGAATGGTATCCCGATTTTCTTTGTCCAGCTCCAGGGCCTTGTCCACCAGGGGCAGTTTCTCATTTTGGAATTTTTTCTTGATGTTCTCCTTGACAGCCTCGGGATTCTCCCGAATAAACCGAATGTCCAGCATATCCAATATCTCCTTTTATCCGTTCCTAATTTTTATTTTATATTGGGTGCCCAAAATGTTTCACGTGAAACATTAAAACAGAGCCTTTTTTATATCGGCGTAAGTCTGTGCAGGGGAGGGGACCTGCTCATCATCGTAAGCATGCAGGCCTTCCTGTGGCAGTGCAGAAACCAGGCCGCTGTTCTCAAATTCAGAGATCATAGCCCGGCAGGCTTTATAATACTGCTTTTCATATAGGGACTGAATCTCCCGCAGCCAGTCCATCGCTTGAATGGCCTGCTCTTGGCTTGCAATCTTAGCAGCGGCCTGTGTGTTCTTTTCTTTTATTTGAAGCACTTGATTTTGAAGAACCTTCACCTGTTCCTGCAGGTCTTCATTGTCGTTCATCAGATTTTCAATGGACTCCACCGCAGAAACTGACTGTCTCAGCGCATCGGTAGCCTCTGAGTTGGCTCGCTGCTGTTGAAAATAGGCCAACAGTAAGAGAAGAAAGGCCACCGCAAAGAGAATGACCAGGTAGCCCATCACTGACATATGGTACTTCCGCCGCTCGCTTCGGCGGGAAGACGTGACCGGTGTTTCAGAATTGGGTTCACTCATCGGACAGCGCCTCCCTTCGGGGTGGATCGGACCTGCTCCAGCAAATCCAGCAGTGCATTCAAATCGTTGTCGTCGTAATATTCCAGCTCGACCTTGCCCTTTTTTGCCCCTTGGACAATTGAGACCCTGCGCCCAAAACGGTCAGAGAGTTCCTTGGCTGCCGCATCCCGGTAAATTCGATAGGGATCCGCCTCCTTGGTCTCCTCAGCGCCCTCCGCGGCGGCTTTAGCCATCCGCCGAGCCAGTGCCTCGGTTTGCCGAACGGAGAGATCCTCCTCCACCACGCGCTGGGCCAGCATCCGCTGCAGTGATCCCGACGGAGCGGAGAGAATTGCTCTGGCGTGTCCGGCGGTAAGCCTGCCCTCCTCCAACAGCTGCCGCACCGGGTCGGGCAAGTCCAACAGCCGAGTAGCATTGGCCACGGCGGGCCGGGATTTGCCCACCCGCTTAGAAACCTCTTCCTGTGTCAGGCCGTAATCCTGCATCAATACCAGGTAACCGTTGGCCTCTTCAATTGGGTTCAAGTCCTCCCGCTGAAGGTTTTCAATGAGGCCCAGCTCCATAACCTTCTTATCGTCAGCCTCAATGACCACCGCTGGAACTTCTGACAGCCCGGCCAGCTTTGCGGCCCGCCAGCGACGCTCACCCGCAATGATCTGATAATACCCCGAGGCCAGCCGGCGAACAGTGAGCGGCTGAATCACACCGTGTATGCGAATTGAGTCAGCCAAATCCGCCAGCGTCTCTTCGTCAAATCGCTTCCGGGGCTGATTCAGGCCTGGCTGAACCTGGGAGATGGGGAGAGCAAGTGACCCCTCGCTCTGGGTCTGCAGCGCGGCGTCGCCCAGCAGTGCTCCCAGGCCTCTACCCAGTCCATGTTCCATTGCCATATTCATTCCTTCTTTCCGTGTAAATCATACTAAGGATCCATGGAATTGGCACACCAGAAAGGTGCACGGATGCGTACTCTCTCCAGCTTTATGTAGTTTGTGCAATGACCTCAACAGCCAGTGCGGCATAGGCCTCTGCCCCACGGGAAATAGGGTCGTACGCATCAATCGGCTTTCCGTGACTGGGGGCCTCCGAAAGTCGAACGTTCCGGGGAATGACCGTGGCGTAAACCAGTCCGGGGAAGTGGCGCTTGACCTCCTCCGCCACCTGCACGGAAAGATTCGTCCGGCTGTCAAACATGGTGAGTACCACCCCCTGCAAAGAAAGGCCAGTGTTCAGTGATCGCTTGACAATACGAACCGTGCCCAGCAAATCGCTCAGACCCTCCAGCGCATAGTATTCACACTGTACCGGGACCAACACAGAGTCCGCGGCACACAGCGCATTAAGCGTAAGCAGTTCCAAAGAAGGAGGACAATCAACCAATATATAGTCGTACTCCTCCGCCACAGTATCCAGGGCCTTGCGGAGCAGATGCTCCCGGTCGGGAAGCCCAATCATCTCAATTCCAGCGCCTGCCAGTGCCTTGTTTACCGGAATGACGTCACAGTAGGGCGTGGAAAGAATGGCCTTCCGGCACTCCGCTCCGGCAATCAGCACCTCATAAATGCTGGGATTGGCGGTGGTTTTATCAATTCCAAAGCCCGAAGTGGCGTTAGCCTGCGGGTCAAAATCGCACACCAGCACCCGCTTCCCCTGGGCGCGGAGCGCAGAGGCCAGATTGACACAGGTAGTCGTCTTGCCCACTCCGCCCTTCTGGTTCACGATTGCAATTCGTTTTGCCATAGTGCACTGCCTTTCTCGTGATCATAAGTGTTATTAGATCTATTATACCCGTCAAATGGTTTCTTTTCAATAGGAGAAGAAAAAAGGAGGCAAAAAAGCCCCCTTTTTATAAAAAAGTGCGGGCAATGTTTCACGTGAAACACTGCCCGCATGGGAAGCAACCACTTTACGTAGATTCACAGAATGTTTCACGTGCAACATTCTTCATTGGTCAGCGTGGAATGCGAATGGTAAGCAAAATAGCTTCTTTCGTATCCTGCCGGGAGCAGTTGGCCTGGACTCCCGCGCTTTGCATCATAGACAGCCCCCGGGTAACCGTGTTTAGGAAAAGACGGACATCCTTAATAATAAATGTGGGCTTGCTCCGCCGAGCAGGCGGGCAAAGCAGGCTCTGGACGTAATCCTCCGTCTTAGCCACTGTAAGCCCATGCTCAATCATATAACGCGCCGCAGACTCCTGCTGGGCCGGATATTCCAGCCGCAGCAGCGCACGGGCATGCCGTTCGGTAAAGCCAGCTTCCCGAAGAAGCCGCAGTGTCTGAGGCGTCAGCTTCAGCAAGCGCAGCTTGTTTGCAACAGCCGACTGGGATTTTCCGATTTGCCGCGCCACTGTCTCCTGAGAGGCTCCGGTTGCATCCAGCAGGGCCTGAAGCGCCTGGGCCTCTTCTACAAAATCCAGATCCCGGCGCTGAACGTTTTCAATCAAGGCCAACAGGGAAGACTGGGCGGCGTCCACCGTCACCACAATGCAGGGGACCTCGGTAAGACCCGCCATGTAAGCGGCGCGGAGACGGCGCTCTCCCGAAACCAATTCATAGCCGCCATTCCCCGTCCGCCGGACCGAGAGGGGCTGAAGAATTCCATGCTCGGAAATGCTTGCGGCCAGTTCCTCCAGCCCTTCCCGTGAAAACCGCTTGCGGGGTTGGGCAGGATTGGGGGCAAGTTCGGCCACGGGGAGAAACACAACCTTGTTGCTCTCAAAAAGACCCTTTTTACGAAGAAACGCCATAATAGGACCCCCCTCTTTTGTAAAACAAATTTGATAACCATATTTTACCATATTTGTTTTTAAAAAAGGGGGAATTTTGTCGTCAGGGAAATATTTCCTTATTTTGGAAAAAGCCCCGCAGATCTTGCCTGTCTGAGGCCGTCTGCGGGGATGCAAAATGAGATCAAGCACGGAGAAAGCCTTTACCAAAAATTTCGCTGGAGTTGGTAATGACCATAAAAGCATGTGGATCTTCCGAACGGAGGAAGTTGCGTAAAAGCACCGCCTGATGACGGGAGAGGGCCGTGAGAACAATGTACAGCTCCTGCCTGGTATAGGCGCCCTGGCCCTTCCAGACGGTGGCTCCCCGGCACAGCGTTTCATTGATAAAGCGGCAGGTCTTTTCCGGGTCCTGCGTGACCACGGTAAATGCCTTCTTGCGATTCAGGGATTCAATGACGGAGTCTACCAGCATGGACTTAAGGGCCAGACCCAGCAGGGAAAACAGGCCGGTCTCGATGTCGAAGATCAGCAAAGCAGAGGCGGCGATTGCCACATCGGACACCAGCAGCGCCCGCCCTACATCCAAACCGGTAAACTTCTTGAGAATCATCGCCATAATATCGGTGCCGCCGGTAGATGCATTGGTATTAAACAAAATGGCTGAGCCCAGGGCCGGGAGAATGACCGCAAAAAAGAGTTCCAGCATCTTCTGGTCGGTCATGGGATGAGAAAGGGGGCACAACCACTCCAGCCCTTGGACCAGAGCGGAATAGAGCAACGAGCAGTACACGGTACGGACACCAAACCCTCTGTTCAAAATGAGAAAACCCAGAATCAGATAAATGACGTTGATGCCGGTGTTGATGGCCCCGGGAGTAATCACCTCAGAGGGGATCAGATGGCCCAGTAAAATGGACAGGCCGGAGACTCCACCCATAGAAAAGTGATTGGGAAATTTAAAAAAGTATACTCCTACCGCCACCAGGCTGGAACCCAATGTCATACGGCCAAATTCAGCGAGAGTCAGTTTGGTGTTCATGGGAAGATTCCTCGATTCAAGCGTAATTGGGGCATCCACCCTCAACGAGCGGAGAGAGCGGACCAGACATCATAGTTCGGAACCGTGGCATAGGCCGGAATCGCCCCGAGCCGCCACACCGAGACACCGGTGATGCCAAACATCCGGGCCAGCTGGAGCTTATCCGCCACGCTTTGGGCATCCTCATACCAGAGCTTGTAATGCTCGCCATCCTCGGCGGTATAGCTCAGGCAGGGGTTGTGGCTGGCCTCATCCCAGGTGCGGACCGAACCGGCCTGCTGAAGACGCTGGGCAATGGTGGCCGCCGAGGGGTGATAAAAGGTGGTGTCCAGCAGGTTCCCGGCCGCATCAACATGAAAACCAGTGGTGTTGAAAGAGATAGCCAAAGCCAGCTTGGCCTTGTCCTGCACACCGGTGAGAGGATCTGTAACGTGCTGAAGCGCAGTGTATACCTTGTCAAAGGGAGTCACAGGACAGTAGGTGTTGGAGGTTCCCACGTAGTAGTCTGGAATGGAGGACCACTGGTAGTCATGGGCCATGAGAATGACCTTGTCGCACAGCTCCCCCAGGGCCCGGTAGTCAAACCCGCCGTACCAGGTGTCCGGCTGGACGCAGACATAAAGGCTCTGCTTGGCGGGGAGGGCGGCGCGAAGGGCGGTCATAAAACCGGTAAAGGAGTCCTTCTGTGCGCTTTTTAGTCCCTCAAAATCAATTGTAAGTCCGGCGTAAGGCCCAGCGGCAGAGACCAGGCGGTTGATTGCCTCCGTCTGATTCCCTCCTGCAGTAAGCGCGGAAAAAGTAGACGCCGAGGCAAAGACACACAGGTTGCAGGGAATAGAGCCGGCGGCCAGCCGGTCGGTGACCAACTCCGATCCTTCCGGCTTGACCCAGCCGTTGCCGTTGGCGGAGGTCTCATTAAGTACGACCGCTCCGTCGCTCACCTCCATGCGGGCCCAGCCCACACTGACGGCGTTCATGGAATCAGTGTAGTCAATTTGAGGGTAGGAAGAGGTGGCGTAGAAACCGTGGAGCCACTGAGTCTGTGAGGTGTAGCGCTCGTAGGTGCGCACCAGCATGGCGGCCGCCTGCTCCCGAGGGGCGGAAAAGGCGGGGAGAAAGTTCAGCGTCCCGTTTGCCTCCACGCCGTTGATGATGCCCAGATCATAGGCAATTGCGATGTACCCCTTGTCCCCGGTGACATCCGGAAACGGAAGCGCCGCGTTGGACAGGGACTGCGCCAGACGGGTGTACCCCAATGCCCGAATCAGCATCTGGGCCATCTCGGAGCGGCTGATGTAGTCCTCGGGACGGAAGGCCCCGCCGGAATCGGTAACGTTGTGAGCGGCCGCGGTCTCCACAGCAGCGTAGTACCAGGCAGAGACGGGGCAGTCAATGTAAGTAGGGGCGGCTGGGGAAACGCTCTGCCAGCCGAACATGCGCCCCAGGACGGTGACAAACTCGGCCCGACTCATATTCTCCCCTACGCCGAAGCGGCCGTCGGGATAGCCCTCCATAAGGCCGTAGGCTCCCGACTTCTCAATGACCTCGGCCGCCCAGGTGGCGTCCGTGTCCGTATAGGCCCGGGCTACGGGGGCGAGGGGGGAACAGGCAAGTGTAATGAGTCCCGCCAAAAGGGCGGAGACAAAACGGCGTTTTTGTTTGCCCATGTCAATCTCCTTTGTAATTGTAAAGCATATGGTTCTTGCTTATTATAATGCTTGACGGCCTCCGCCGCAAGGGCAACAGAGGGAAAAGAAAGGTCCGCCGCTGCTCCCGGGCTGCCGAAACTGGGAAAAACAACAACTTTAGACCCCTCAAAAAACGCAAACACTGTCGAAACAGCGGGAAGAATCCACTCCTCTCGGCTTGCATTTTTACAGTATATCAGGTACAATAAATAAATCAGAAACAGGGGATTTGGAGGGGCTACGATGAAAGTACTGGAGGATCGCATCCGGAAGGACGGAAGGATCCGCGACGGCGGATCTGTGCTGAAGGTGGACAGCTTTTTGAACCATCAGATCGACGTGGAGCTCTATAATGAGATCGGAAAAGAATTTTTCCGGCTGTTTGGAGACGAAAACGTTACAAAGATCCTGACCATCGAGGCCTCCGGCATCGGGATTGCCTGCATTGCCGGGCAGTACTTCAACGTGCCCGTGATCTTTGCCAAGAAGAGCAAGACCAAAAACATCGACGGCAGCGTATATACCGCCAAGGTGGAGTCCTTTACCCATGGGACAGTTTACGACATCATGGTGGCAAAGGAGTTTTTGAAGTCCGAGGATCGAGTGCTCCTCATTGACGACTTCCTGGCCAACGGCGCCGCGCTCAACGGTCTCATCCAGGTGGTGAAGGAAGCTGGAGCCACTGTGGTGGGGGCCGGCATCTGCGTGGAGAAGGCCTTCCAGCCCGGCGGAGAATTGATTCGCAGTCAGGGCGTCCGGGTGGAATCTTTGGCCCGGGTCAAAAGTATGAGTGAGACAGAGGGCGTGACCTTCTGCTGAAACACGCCCCTCAGGGGCAATTGACAACATTGCTTGCTGCCACAGACGGCCTTTTTACAAGGGCGTGATGAGTGGATGATGACGAGGGCTGCCGAAGTGGGCAGCGCCGACTCCTTCCATTTGAAATTCCGGCACTTGAGCCGTTTATATAAGGATTTTAGGATGAATGGAATTTTGGTAAGGAGGAACTTTTCATGAACAAAAAGTATCTGGCGCTGCTCCTTTCGGGAGCTCTTTCCCTGTCTCTGGCCGCCTGCGGCGGCGGGAGCGCCCCCGCGGAATCCAAGGCCCCTGCCGAGTCCGCTGCCGCTGAATCTGCTGCTGCCGAGGGCAAGACCGTCAAGGTCGGCCTCATCTGCATCGGCGATGAGAACGATCAGGGCTACACCTACAACTTTATCCGCGGCAAGGACGCCGCTACCGAGGCTCTGGCTGCCGAGGGCATCAACGTGGAATGGGTCGTTAAGTACAACATCGGTGAGGACTCCTCCTGCGAGGACGCCAACATCGAGCTGGCTGAAGATGGCTGCCAGCTCATCATCAACAACTCCTACGGCTTTGAGGACTACATGCTCAAGGTAGCCCCCGACTATAAGGACGTCCAGTTCGTCGCCTGCACCAACCTCAACTCCTCTTTCTCCGAGCTGGAGAATGTCCATAACGCCTTTGCCAACATCTACGAAGGCCGCTACCTGGCCGGCGTGGCGGGCGGCATGAAACTCCAGGAAATGATTGACGCCGGCGACATTACCGCCGACCAGGCCGTTATCGGCTATGTGGGTGCCTACCCCTACGCCGAGGTCATCTCCGGCTTTACCTCCTTCTATCTGGGTGCCAAGAGCGTCTGCCCCAGCACCACTATGAAGGTCAAGTACGTCAACTCCTGGTCCAACGCCACAGAGGAAGCTAACGCCGCCACCGCTCTGGCCGACGAGGGCTGCAAGCTTATCTCCCAGCACTCCGACAACACCACTCCCGCCACCGCCGCCCAGACGGCCGGCGTATATCACTGCGGCTATAATAATGACATGACCGGCGTGGCTCCCGAGGCCAGCCTCATCTCCTGCCGCATCGACTGGTCCCCCTACTTCCAGTACGCCATCAAAGCAGTGGCCAACGGCGAGAGCTTTGACAAGGACTGGACCCAAAGCATGGCCCAGGGCTCTGTGGTGCTTACCGACCTCAACGAGGCCATTGCCGCCCCCGGCACCGCTGAAAAGCTGACCGAAGTGGAAAAGGGTCTGGCCGACGGCACCATCCATCCCTTTGCGGGCCCATTCACTGGTACCGGAACCGCTTTCGGCGCCAGCGCGCCCGACACACTGACCGTGGCCGCGGGTGACTACTTCAAGGAGTCCGACGTGGCCGGCGGCAAAACCTCCGCTCCTTATTTCTACTGGATCATCGACGGGATCACCGAAGAGTAAGCAGCCTGTCCGGCCCGCCGGGCCGGGTACCCTTGGGAACAAGGGAAAACCGGGTCAAAAGGCGGATCGTTAAGAACGGTCCGCCTTTCCCTGTTTTGCGAGGCGCCGGAAACTCGCCGCATCGGTGAGCTTCCGAGACCCCGCAGAGCAGTGAATGAAGCTCGACCAAAGTCCCGTCCGGTCAAGTCCGGACGAAGAGAGGATGATGTGTGTGGAACGGGAGGGCGCCATCTGTCTCAAGGGCCTGACCAAGCGGTTCGGGTCCGTGGTGGCCAACGACAAGATCGACATGGAGCTGGACCGGGGGGAGATCCTGGCCCTGCTGGGGGAAAACGGAAGCGGAAAAACCACATTGATGAACATGATCTCCGGCATCTATTTCCCTGACGAGGGGCAAATATTTGTGGGGGGACGGGAGGTCGCCATTCGTTCCCCCAAAGATGCCTTTGATCTGGGCATCGGCATGATCCATCAGCACTACAAATTGGTGGATGTATTTACCGCCGCGGAGAACATCGTGCTGGGCCTGCCCGAGAAGGGGAAGTTTGACAAGCGGGCCATTGCCCAGAAAGTGCGGGAAATCAGCGAACGCTACGGCTTTGACATTGACCCGGATAAGAAGATCTACGACATGTCCGTGTCGGAAAAGCAGACCGTGGAAATTGTGAAGGTGCTTTACCGGGGGGCGGACATCCTTATTCTGGATGAGCCAACCGCCGTGCTGACCCCCCAGGAGACCGACAAGCTCTTCGCCGTACTGCGAAATATGAAGGCTGACGGAAAGGCCATCGTCATCATCACCCACAAGCTCCACGAGGTACTGGACATCTCCGACAAGGTGGCAGTACTGCGCAAGGGCAAGTACATCGGTACGGTGAACACCGCCGAGACAGACGCCCAGAAGCTCACCGAAATGATGGTGGGCCACGCCGTAAGCCTGAATATCGACCGGCCGGAGGCAAAATGCCGGGATCTCCGGATGGAGGCAAAACACCTCACGGTGGTGAACAAGGAGGGCGTCCGGATGCTGGACGATGTCTCCTTCCTGGCCCGGGGCGGTGAGATCCTGGGCATCGCCGGCGTAGCGGGCAGCGGACAGAAAGAGCTGCTGGAGGCCATTGCCGGGCTGCAAAAGGGGTCTGGCAGCGTCCTCTACTATCCCCCCCATCCGGAGTCCAATCTCGCCGTGCATCACGTCCCCGTGAATCAGGACGGAGAGGAGCTGCTGGGAAAGACTCCGGCCCAGATCCAAAAGATCGGCGTCTCTCTGGCCTTTGTCCCTGAGGATCGGTTGGGCATGGGCCTGGTGGCAGGGATGGACATGGTGGATAACATGATGCTCAAGACCTATGTCCAAGGAAACGGCCTCTTTGTGGACCGCAAGCCTCCCAAGAATCTGGCCGAGCGGCTCATTGACGAGCTGGAGATCGTAACCCCCGGAGTATCCACTCCCGTACGGAGGCTCTCCGGCGGCAACGTGCAGAAGGTTCTGGTGGGACGGGAGATCGCCTCCAGCCCCACCGTGCTTATGACCGCCTACCCGGTGCGGGGTCTGGACATCAACTCCTCCTACACCATTTACCACCTGCTTAACGATCAGAAGATGAAGGGTGTGGCGGTGCTGCTGGTGGGTGAGGATCTGGACGTACTGCTGGAGCTGTGCGACCGCATCTTGGTACTCTGCGGGGGTAAGGTCTCGGGTATCGTAGACGCCCGGAATACCACCAAAGAGGAAGTGGGCCTCTACATGACCCATGTGGGCGGCAGAGAGGAGACGGAAAAATGAACGAAAAACGCACCCCTCTGCTGCGTCTGGCCAAGCGGGACACCATATCCTCCGGCGCGCGCTGGGCCATCCGCATTGCCGCCATCCTGCTGGCTTTGCTGGTGGGCGGTATCGTCATGTCACTGGCTGGAAACAACAACCCCTTTTCCGCCTATGCCACCATTTTGGACGGCGCCCTGGGCAAAAAGACCGCCCTTCGCCAGACGGTGAAGAACTTTATCCCTCTGCTGGGTACGGCCCTGGCCATCGCCCCCTGCTTTAAAATGAAGTTCTGGAACATCGGCGCCGAGGGACAGATCACCGCCGGGGCTGTATGCGCCACTTACTTCGCCCTTTTCTGGGCTGACCGGCTACCCCAGGCGCCCCTCCTGCTGCTGATGGCCCTGGCCGGAATGGTGGGCGGAGGGCTGTGGGCCCTGGTCCCCGCCTTCTTTAAGGCCCGGTGGGGCACCAACGAGACCCTGTTCACCCTGATGATGAACTTCATCATCATCGGCTTTGTCAAATGGCTCCAGGGCGGACCCTGGGAAAAGCAGCCCAAGGGCAGTCAGCAGATTGCTCAGTTTGCCGAAAACGCATGTCTGCCCAAGGTAGCAGGGGTGTACTGCGGATGGATTATTGTGCTGATCCTGATGGTGCTTATGTTCCTCTACATGAAATATACAAAACAGGGCTACGAGATCGCCGTGGTGGGCGAATCCGAGGCCACCGCCCGGTACGCGGGCATGAACGTGGGCAAAATCATTATGCGGACCATGTCTCTTTCTGGGGCCATGGCCGGACTGGTGGGTTTCCTGCTGGTCTCGGGCGCCAACAACACCCTATACGATGGAGTGGCCGGCGGCGTGGGTTTCACCGCCATCACCGTGGCCTGGCTGGCCCAGCTCAACCCCTTCGGCATGGCGGTGATTTCCGCCATGCTGGCCATCCTGGAGAAGGGGGCGGATACCCTCCAGACCCGGATGGGGGTACCGGTCGCTATCTCCGACGTTATCACCGGTATTTTGCTCTTCTTTATGCTGGGGTGTGAATTCTTTATCCAGTACCGGGTTATTGTCCGGGGACACGAGGACAAGGAGGCGGCAAAATGAACAATCTGCTGAAATTTATCGTGGCTGCCGTTCTCACCGGCATTCCCCTGCTCTTCGGCACGGTGGGCGAGGTGCTCACCGAGAAGTCGGGCAACCTGAACTTGGGCGTGGAGGGCATGATGTACATGGGCGGCGCACTGGGCCTGGGCGCGGCCTTCTACTATGAGAAGCTCGCCGGGGCCGCCGCTTCCGGGCCGGTGGCCGTGATGTTGGCCATTTTCTTCTCCTTCCTGGCGGGGGCGCTGGGCGCCCTTATCTTCAGCTTTCTTACCGTCACCCTCCGGGCCAACCAGAACGTCACCGGTCTGGCTCTCACCATCTTTGGCACCGGCGTGGGCCAGTTTCTGGGCGAGTACATGCGGGTGCGGGAGGGTACCTATGTGGCTGTGGGCAACACTTTGAAAGCCAGTTTCCAAGCCTCGCCCTTCCCCAAATTTTTGCAGGACCTGCCTGTGGTCGGGCCTCTGCTCTTCGGCTATAATATTTTTGTTTACTTTGGGGTGGCAGTGGCTGTTGCGATGGCTCTCTATCTGGGCCACACCCGGTCGGGGCTCCAACTGCGATCGGTGGGAGAGTCCCCCTCCACCGCTGACGCCGCCGGCATCAACGTCACCCGATATAAGTACGCCGCCACCATCCTGGGTGGAGGCATTTCCGCCATCGGCGGCATGGTTTACATTATGACAGTGGCGGGCGCGGTCTGGAACCACGAAGGCCTGTCCGGCGAAGGCTGGCTGGCCGTGGCGCTGGTCATTTTCTGCCTGTGGAGCCCTCTGCGGGCCCTGTGGGGTTCGGCCCTTTTCGGCGGGCTGATGATCCTCTACCTGCGTCTGGTACTGCCCTTTTTCCCCACCCAGCTCTACAAGATCCTGCCCTATGTGGTCACGGTGGTGGTGCTGGTGGCAGTGTCCATGCGGCAGAAGCGGGAGAACCAGCCCCCCGCCAGTCTGGGCACCGCCTACTTCCGGGAAGAGCGCTGACTTTTGCCATCCTGCCAAGACGGCTGGCCTGACAGCCGTCTTGGCAACAATCAACTTTTTTGTTTGAAATGCATTGACACAAATGCGTTTGCGTGGTATCTTTGAAAAAATCGCGGAAAACTAAATAACGGCATACGAAGCTTTTAGGGAAATGGCCGTAAGGCCTGCCGAAGGAATAACACTCTCAGGCGCCCGGAAATCCGGGTGAGGACTAAAAGCGGATGTGGCTCTGGAGAAGCTCAATTACGAGTACCGAAGGTGCAAGGCGGTTTTCCGCTGAATCTCTCAGGTAAAAGGACAGAGTAAAAGACGGATGGGTCCGCGGTGCGCGCGGGGCCATACGGCTTTTTTGATTGAGCGGAACGCTGCCTGCGGGCAGGTTCTGCTTTTTCTTTTTTGTTTCTGTTCTCCGGGTCGCTGTCGGGAAAGAGGAACAAAAATGGAATTGGTCAACAAAATCGTGAGCGCAATCAATGGGGTCCTGTGGGACAAAAATCTGCTTCTTTTTCTGCTGGTGGGCACGGGAGTCTTTTTCTCCTTCCGCCTAAAATTCGTGCAGGTGCGGAAATTCGGGGAAGGGTGGAAGCGCCTCTTCGGCAGCATCAACCTCCGGGGAGAGACAGCCGGCCAACACGGCATGAGCTCCTTCCAGGCCCTCACCACCGCCATTGCCGCCCAGGTGGGCACCGGCAACATCACCGGCTGCGCCACCGCCCTCTACTCCGGCGGCCCGGGCGCCATCTTCTGGATGTGGGTCTCCGCCTTCTTCGGCATGGCCACTATTTACTCCGAGGCGGTTCTGGCCCAGACCTACAAAACCAGGGACGCCCAGGGCAATGTCACAGGCGGCCCCATCTACTACATCAAGGCCGCCTTCCGAGGAAAACTGGGCAAATCTCTGGCGGCTTTCTTTTCCGTGGCCATTATTCTGGCCTTGGGTTTCATGGGCAACATGGTACAGTCCAACTCCATCGGAGACGCCTTCCATACCGCTTTCGGTCTGCCCAAGTGGGCAGTGGGCGCGGCGGTGGCCCTCATTGCCGCCTTTATTTTTCTGGGCGGCGTGAAGCGGATCGCCTCCTTTACGGAGAAGATCGTACCCATCATGGCCTGCTTTTATGTGGTCGGGTGCCTCGTCATCCTGTGCATGAACCACGCCGCTCTTTTGGGCGCGCTGAAATCCATCTTCGTGTGCGCGTTCAACCCCCAGGCCGTGTTCGGCGGGGCGCTGGGCCTGGGGGCCAAAGAGGCCATGCGCTTCGGCGTGGCCCGGGGCCTCTTCTCCAACGAAGCCGGCATGGGCTCCACCCCCCACGCCCACGCCCTGGCCAATGTGGAAAAGCCAGAGGATCAGGGAATTTTGGCCATGATGGGCGTGTTTATCGACACCTTTATCGTCCTGACCATGACCGCGCTGGTGATTCTCTCCTCCGGCGTACTGGAGCCGGTCACCGGACTTCTCAAGGGAACCCCTTTGGCACAGGCCGCTTTCAACCAGGCCTTCGGCAGCTTTGGCAACGTGTTTGTCGCCATCTGTATGCTCTTCTTTGCCTTCTCCACCATTATCAGCTGGTACTTCTTTGGAGAGACCAACATGAAGGCCCTCTTTGGGCCTAAGAGCGTTAAGGTGTACGCCATAATCGTGGTGCTGTTCATTTTCGCCGGCTCCATGCTCCATGTGGATCTGGTGTGGAACATGAGCGACATGTTTAACGGCCTCATGGTCATTCCCAACCTTCTGGCACTGCTGGCACTCAGCGGTATGGTAGCCAAGACCCTTAAAAAATAATTGGTAAAACTGTATACAGTTTCCTTTGGATGGACATACTGCCCCCGAGGTGATTTTATGGCAAAGCAGGACATGAAGCGCCCCGATCGCACCCACACAAAACCTCAGAATGAGGTACAGCCGGTGCAGGAGCTTCAGAGCAAAACCAAACAATCCGACAAAAAAAACAAACCGATCACAGAAGGCTAAACCAAACTATGACAAAAAGAACGTACCGGTGGAAAACCCACCGGTACGTTCTTTTTTCAGTCATTCAGGTTTCATTCTGCGGCGGAGGGAGCATCCAGATCATCCAACTCCTCCGGAGAACAGCCCTCCCACAGCCGGAGAGCCTCCGGGTGGGCGCGGAGCACCGTGCCGCCCCCCACGTCTCCGGTGAGAGCCATCAGCGCGGAAAACCATCGGGCGGGAAAAATCACCGGATTGCCCCGGCGGCCCCGCCAGGAGAGCGCGGTAATGTGTTCGGGGTCGGCCCGGTGGGCGGCGATCAAACCGGCCACGCTCTCCCGGGTGAGCCGGGGCTGATCGCAGACCGAAAAGAGGACAGCGTCCGGGGCATCCAGGGCAGCAAGCCCCAGGCGCAGGGAACCGGACTGGCCCGCGGCGGGGTCCGAATTCCGGATGGGAAGATAGCCCGCCGCTCCCGCCGCCGCCAGAATCTCGTCATAGCAGCTCACCACCGCCGCCTGGGTAAAAAGGGAAGAGGGGAGGGCCGCAAAAGCCCGGCGATAGAGAGGCAGGCCGTCCACCTCCGCCAGCAGCTTGTTGGAGCCGTACCGCCGGGAGAGCCCCGCAGCCAGGAGGACAGCGGAAATTTTAAGCTCTTTCATCGCCAGAACTGGGACGGTCCCCGTTTCACGAACCGGCCTCCGGGTTCGCCCAGGGGCTCTCCGTTTTGCACCGCTAATGCGCCGTTGAGAAGGACGGCGTCCACACCGCCCACTGTCTCCTTCCCCTCATAAGGATCGTAGTCGCAGGCGGAGTGATTGGCGGCAGCGTGAATCCGCCCTGTTTTATTTGGATCATATATTACAACATCAGCATCGGAACCCACCTGGAGCGCACCCTTTTGGGGATACATGCCAAAGAGCTTGGCGGAGTTGGACGAGAGGAGCTCCATCATGCGGTGGGGGGTTAGTTTTCCGGCCGCCACGCCGTAAGTGTACAGCAGAACCACCCGGTCCTCGGTACCGGGCAAGCCACCGGGAATCTTGGAGAAGTCATCCCGGCCCAGAGCCTTGATGGCAGTGGTAAAAGAACAGTGGTCAGTACCGATGGTGTCCACCGTACCGTCCTCCAGAGCCTTCCAGAGGGCCTCCTGGTTTCCCGCCGGGCGGGCGGGGGGCGCAAAGAGGTACTTGGCGCTCTCAAAGCCGGGGAGATGGTAGACGCTGTCG
>JAYFPI010000081.1:0-22573 GCA_034927965.1 Pseudoflavonifractor sp. | reverse complement strand
GATTGCCGTCGGCGCGGTGGTCAGTCTGGTCTGCTATGTACTGTAATACAATCTCCCTGCAAAAGCGGCCTTCATTGGAGATTTTGTGCCGCTTGCGACGGCAGCGCTCATTATGGCCGCCATGGATCTCACGTTGTTGGCGGCGCTTGGATAGGCAACTCGGAAACAGGACTTACGGGGAGGAACGTTATGAACGTACAGCGCGGCGCTGAATTTGGCGTGGGAAGTCTTTGGTCAGTTTGAAGCGCCGGACTACACCTCACAGGGCACTGAGACGTTTTACGCCTCAATCCACGACCCAAACTACCTTGCCCTGCTCTGCATCTACGGCGCTTTTGATGGGGACGCACTCATCGGCATTCTAGCCACCCGCAGCGGCGGCGCGCATATTGCGCTGTTCTTTGTGCGCAACGCATACCACCGTCAGGGCGTGGGAAGGCAACGCGGCCCACGAAAGAGGAAAAGCGGCAGCACCGCATTTGAAGTGGAGCAATAAAATGTTTACAAATAGTCGAGATAAGGAAGTACAACTTTTGAAAAAACTTTGGACAGGCCAACCCGTATCCTGCCCAAAATGTGGGGCACAGCTTGAGCACCTGCATAAAAAGGCCAAAAAAAGTGATTGTGATTGGAAATGCCCCGCCTGTGGGCAAATATATCGAACCATCAATATGCTAAACGATTTGCCGGACAAATAACTTCTCGTTTTGTATGTTATCTTGATTTAACAAGGAGGAAAAAACGGTGGAATACATTCAGCTGACCCCGGATAATCTGGAGCGGGAACATATCTGCTGCGCCATCTCCAGTAATAAGGACCCGCAGGTGGCCGCTAAAAAGGCGTGGCTGAGGGACAGATTAGACGAGGGACTGGTCTTTCTCAAGGCTGCGGAGCGCGGCAAGTGCTTCATCGAGTATCTTCCGGCGGAGTATGCGTGGGTACCCATCGAGGCAGCGGGGTACCTCTACATAGACTGCTTCTGGGTGTCCGGCGCGTTCAAGGGCCACGGCTACGCAAACGACTTGATGGAGCGCTGCATCGCCGACGGGAAAACCCAGGGGCGCCGCGGCCTTTGCGTGATCGCATCAAAGAAAAAGCAGCCGTTTTTATCCGATCCCAAGTATCTTACTTACAAGGGTTTCCGGTTGGCGGATACGGCGGAGCCGTTTTTTACGCTGCTGTATCTGCCCGTTGACGAAGGCGCGCCAGCCCCGAAGTTTAAACTCTGCGCCAAAACACCGCATATTGACGAAAGCGGTTTTGTGCTCTACTACACTGCGGACTGCCCGTACACGGCGAAATATGTGCCGCTCATCGAGCAGACGGCCAAGGCCGCGGGCATCCCGTTCAAAAGCATCCTGCTGGAGAATCGGGAGCAGGCCCAAAACGCACCCGCCGCGTGGACAAACTACGCGCTTTTTTATAACGGAAATTACCTCACCAACGAGATTTAGTCGGAGAAGAAATTCCTCGCGCTGGCGGCCAAAAAATGAAACGCAGGAGGCGTCAGCGCCGGTGCTCCCGCAGGGATTCTGCTGTAAAATCTTATGAAAAGCGAGGTGGTGCGCATGAAGCGCTGCATTGGTAGACGACAGGGCCATCGGCAGTATTGGCGTTTTCGCAAAGACAACATTCATTCCCACACTGCCGAAATTGAGCGGTTTCCTCTGCGAGGGTATCCTGCGCGCCAATGCCGTTAAAACCGGCAAAGGTTCTGGATATGGCGCTTGTATGCCCTTTTGAAATCGGACTGCCTGGAATATTCGGAGGTGTAAACGTGGAAAATGCAAGCCCTGATTATATCAACCTGACCCTGGAAAACCTCGATACAGAGCATCTTTGCTGCATCATCCGCAGTAGGAAGCCTCATCCCGGCGTGGAGGCAAAGCGGCAGTGGCTGTCTGAGCGACTGGGTGAAGGCCATGTCTTTCGCAAGCTTGAATGTCAAAGGCTGTGTGTTCATCGAATATGCGCCGCTGGAGACTGCGTGGGTGCCGGTTATTGGTGAAAATTTTTTATACATCTACTGCCTATGGGCGGCCACCCCTTATAAGGGTAAGGGCTACGGCGGGGCACTGATGGAATCTTGCATTGCAGACGCAAAAGCCAAGGGAAAATCCGGCGTCTGTATGCTGGGCGCACAGAAGCAGAAAGCATGGCTTTCCGACCAGAGCTTTGCGAAAAAATTTGACTTCCTAGTGGTGGATTCCACCAACAGCGGCTACGAGCTGCTCGCCCTCTCCTTTGACGGTACGGCACCGCGGTTTACCGATTGCGCTAAGCGGTCCAGAATTGAGAGCCGGGAGCTGACCATTTATTACGACTTGCAATGCCCCTATGTGGACCAAAGCGTCGAGATGGTCCGACAGTATTGCGAAACAAACAGCGTGCCACTGACCCTTGTGGAGGTGGACACGCTGGAACAGGCCAAGAGCCTGCCATGCGTGTTCAATAACTGGGCGGTATTTTACAAGGGCACGTTCCAGACGGTGAATCTGCTGCTGGACGTGGAGAGCTTAAAACGGATCCTGAAAAAGGAGTAAATTTATATGAATGCAATCGTGTATACCTCTAATACCGGCTTCACCGCACAGTATGCGGAGTTGCTGGGCGGGAAGCTGAATCTGCCGGTCTATTCTCTGGACACGGCAAAAGGAAAGCTTGATTCCGGTGCGGAGATCCTCTATCTCGGCTGGCTGATGGCAGGGCAGGTTAAGGGCTATAAGCAGGCAGCAAAGCTTTACAAAATTGCCGCCGTCTGCGGTGTGGGCATGGGAGCCAGCGGCTCGCAGATCGAGGAAGTCCGCAAAGGCAACACCATTCCGGAGAACATTCCGCTGTTCACCCTGCAAGGCGGCTTTGAACTTGGCAAGCTCCATGGCATCTACAAATTCATGATGAGCACCATGAAGCGCATTGTGGGCAAAAAGCTGACGGCGAAGCCGGACAAGACGCTGGAGGAACAGGATATGCTGGATTTGCTCCTGAACGGCGGCAGCCGGGTCAGCGAGGAAAACCTGCGCCCGGTGTTGGAGTGGTGCGGGAAATGACAGAGCGCAGATTCTAGATAGAAAATATCCACGCCGTGCTGTACGGCGATGCGGCCGACAAGGCGTATCTGTTTATCCATGGTCAATGCGGGCACAAGGCAAGATCGCCACCGACTTTGGGCAAACCCTTTCGTGGGATTATCTCTCTTGGGAGCGACAGCACCCCATCCAAAATTGGAACTGCCCCACTTCAATTTTGTACGCCGGGCAGGACAACATGACGAACCGGGAACCCGTGGAGCAGTTTGTGACCGTCCACGACGCCGCGCTGACCGTCATGGAAAACGGCGAGCATTGGTTCCATACGCCAGATCAACTGGCTGTTTTGCGAAATTGGGAGAAGATGCACATAACGGATTGACGTTTCTGTCCCGCAATGATAAACTATCCTCAGATCATATAGATTGGAGTTGAAAAAATGCGCATTACTTCCTGCTGATTGATTGGCTATGATGAAAACCGTGAGCGGCTTTAGCCGCCGTTTTGTCATGCCTGTGCAGGAAAGTTACGCATTTTTTGAGCGCTCACGGATTGCCATGCCGACAGGCGGGCTTTGTCTTTCTGTGTGATGGCTGCAAGAAGTAACTTTCTTGCAGCCATTTTCTATATAGGAGGACAAAACCATGTCACAGATAAAAGTCGAAGGCCTTACCTTTGCCTATCCCGGCAGCTACGACAACATTTTTGAGGATGTCAGCTTCCAGCTCGACACCGACTGGAAACTGGGCTTTATCGGCCGCAACGGCAGAGGAAAAACCACATTTCTAAAGCTTCTGCTGGGTGAGTATCCGTACGGTGGCAGTATCTCTGCGTCCGTTCCCTTCGCATACTTCCCGTTTCCGGTAACGGATCGGAGCCGTCCCACAGAGGAGGTGTTGCGCTCCGTTAACCCGGAGGCACAGCCCTGGGAGCTGATCCGAGAGCTCAGTCTTCTGGGCGTCTCTGAGGACGCGCTGGAGCGTTCCTTCGATCTGCTCTCCTTCGGAGAGAAGACAAAAGCGCTGCTGGCTGTCCTGTTTGTGGGTGAGCCCCGCTTTTTGCTCATTGACGAGCCGACGAACCACCTGGACGCAGAAGGCAGGCAGCGGGTCAGCCGGTATCTTCGGAGCAAGCAGGGCTTTCTTCTCGTTTCCCACGACCGGGCGTTTCTGGACGGGTGCGTGGATCACGTTCTGTCCATCAACAAAACCAATATCGAGCTGCAGCGTGGGAATTTTTCCAACTGGTTTGAAAACAAGAAGCGGCAGGACAGTTTTGAGACGGCGCAGAATGAGAAACTGAAAAAGCAAATCGTCAGGCTGGAGGCCAGTGCGCAGGAAAAGGCAGGCTGGGCAGACACAGTGGAAAAGACGAAGTATGGAACCAAAAATTCCGGGCTACGCCCAGACAGAGGGTATATCGGGCACAAATCCGCCAAAATGATGCAGCGTTCCAAGGCCATTGCCCAGCGCAGGCAGGAAGCGATGGAGGAGAAGGCGCAGTTACTCCAGAACATCGAGCCAGCCGATGCGCTGAAGGTATCTCAGATCCCCTACCGCTCGCCGCGGCTTGTCTCTCTCGACCATGTTTCCATTGTGTACGACGAAAAAGTCGTCTGCAGCGATGTTTCTTTCACCGTGGAACGGGGAGATCGCATTGCACTGCGGGGTCGGAACGGCAGTGGAAAATCCAGCATTCTCAAGCTGATCTGTGGGCAGGACATCCCGTATACCGGCATTTTACAGGTTGGCAGCAGGCTAAAGATTTCCTACGTCTCCCAAGACACGTCGTTTTTGCATGGGAACCTGTCCGACTTTGCCCGAGAAAACGGCATCGATGAGAGTCTTTTTAAAGCCATTTTGCGCAAACTGGATTTTGAACGGATCCAGTTTGAAAAGGATATAGCGGAGTTCAGCGGCGGGCAAAAGAAAAAAGTTCTGGTGGCCAAGAGCCTTTGCGAGGAGTCCAATCTGCTGGTCTGGGATGAGCCGCTCAACTTTGTGGATGTCATCTCCAGGATGCAGATCGAGGCGCTTCTGCTCTCCTGCCAGCCCACCATCCTGTTTGTGGAACATGACCGGGTTTTTACCGAAAAAATCGCAACAAAATTTGTGTCGCTGTGAAGGTCCGCAGAAGAGCTGTGGGCGACCATATTTCCTATAAAGGATGTCCTGCAGTAAAAAAGCTGCAGGACATCCAGCTTTTCGGACTATTTTATCCCGTAAAATCGGTTTGTAAAGTGCCACGACAGCGTTTGGCACGCCTTTGTCATAATAGTCTATTTTGCCGTTGATCGTTCCGTCTTGTAAGGGCAATGCAATTCTGATACTAAAACAGCTGAGGAATTTCTTGTCCAAATTCCTCAGCTTTCTTTTTATATGCCGGTATGGTACAATCTTCCTTATACAGGCTATTTATATTAGGTTGTGAGGTTTGGCTATGGAGATGTTGGAAAAGGCACGAGAATTTATATACAGAAATGCACGGCCACTTGATATTGCAAGATGGAACTATTTGTTTGAAAAGGCAGATAAGCAAGATGTCATTAAATATTTAAAAGCATACCAAAATTCGGATGGTGGATTTGCAAATGCTCTTGAACCCGATAGTTGGAATCAAAAATCAACGCCTATGCAAACATGGGTGGCAACTAAAATAATGAAAGAAATGTACTTAAACGATAAAAGTCATTCTTTGATAACAGGCATTTTAGAATATTTAGTATCAAGCGATGAATTTGACGGACATTGCTGGAATGGGCTTAATACCGTCGCAACAAATAATGATTACCCTCATGCGCCATGGTGGTCATATACCAAAGCACAGGAAACAAGCTATAATCCAACAGCAAGCCTTATCGGCTTCATGCTCAAATATGCAGACAAAAAATCATCTGCCTACCACTTGGCTTGTGGGTTATCAAAAGAAGCCTATTGTTACTTTAAAAAGAATTTTCCCTTAGAGTCCATGCACGAAACCGCCTGTTTTGTAGAACTGTATGAGTATATGAAAGAATGTGATATACAGGGTTTGCTGGATTTAGAAGAATTCAAAAACTTGTTGCAGCAGCAAATCAAGAAAGTAATCACCTATGATACCGACTGTTGGAACACCGATTATGTTTGCAAACCATCCCTCTTTATCAGCAGTAAAAAAAGTGATTTTTATTCGGGCAACGAGGATATTTGCAACTTTGAGTGTAAATTTATTAAACAGGCTCAAAATGCGGATGGCACATGGAATGTGACTTGGAGTTGGAACGAGTTCCCTGAGCAATGGGCAGTTAGCAAAAACTGGTGGAAATCCGATATCATTATACGAAATATAGCGTATATTCAGGCAATTGAATCTTAAACACGGCAGGGCCGTCCTTATGATATTAGCAATTTTGGTTCAGATAATTGGGGTTACTCGACAATCGCAAAGCCAGTAAGAACTCCGCTATTTGAGAATGTGCCGCCCTTTGCGGTTGAAATATAGCTGTTGTTGATGATAACCGCACCCTTGTTATTGATAAAAGAGCCGGCAATGTCGATCTGAAAGCCGTCCGCGATAACAGTGGCGTTATTCGTGAATGTACCTTCAATGACGGCCAACATTCCACCGTGGGTGTTGACCGACCCCGCTTTCAGAAATACAGAGCCATTGTTTTCAAAGCTGCCGTCGAATATGCGCAGCTGCCCTCCGACAGGACCTCGATCTTCCGTATCTCCGATTTCTGACGGACACAAAATCACTTGTCCATTGTTTAGTACCTTGCCGCCCTTTTGTACCGCCATTACAGAGTAATTGATGAAGTCGTTGCTGTAAGAATCAGCGCCCATTATCTTCAATATGCCGTTGTTGTTCAGCGTTCCCTCTACATAGAAGTCATTCCCGCGGCAAACGGTAACGGTGACACCGTAGGGAATGGTCAGTTCTCCGGTCACCACCAGCGGCGTACCTTGGCAATCCACAGCAATTGACGTTGCCGCTTTGTTTGTCAGCGCCGTTTTCAGGGCATCCAGTGTGGCGACTGTCACTGCAGCAGGCTTGACTTCTCCAACCAGCTCAATCGCCTTTCCGTAATCGTCGCCGGTAAACACTCCGCCCGCCATCAGTTTTTTCGCCAGCCGCTGGGCGCCTCCCTTCAAACCCGCTTCCAGCGCAGCCCAGGATATAAGGACAACATCGGAGCGCATAAACTTTTCTGTATCCACACTGTCGGGCAGGATACCTACCGCTTTTGCCAAGGTGTCGGGAGCGTTCCAGACAAAATCGCCATTAGTGTCATTGTACCCCAATGCCCGCAGCATGAACGCAAGGTACATGTTGGAATCCGCACTGCCGGTTCCGAAGCTGGTAGACGACACGCCCTTGGTCAGCCCTTTTTCATAGGCATAGGCAACATACCTGTCCGCCCACACCGGGACGTCGGTAAATGGGTGCACAGCTTTTGTGGCTTTGGCCTCCGCCTCGAGTCCGAGAGCACGGAGCAGCATGACAATGGCCTCCACACGAGTCGGCTCCCGATCAAGCGCGAAATCTGTTTCCGATACGCCCATAAACAGGCCAAGCTGTTTGAGCGCCACGGCCTTTGTTTCCGCTTCTGGCGAGGCAGCATAGGCCGGCAGCATAAAACTGACACATATTGTCAGCGCGAGAACTGAGACGAGTATCTTCCTGAATCCGCTTTTCATATTGCGCACCTCTTTCTTATAAATCTGAATTACCAATTCAGCCTTGATAAAATAAGTATAACAATTTGAAAATCAGAAAAGGTGAGCTGACAGTTCACATTCGACTTTTTTATGCCTGCCCTTCTCTACTCAGCTGATATTTCAAACGCAATCTCACCTGCCTCCTCTGCTGCACCCCGCATGGATTCATCAATGTTGACTGCGGCAAGGCCGGGAATCTTGGCAAGAGCAGAGAGATCTTTGACCCCGGTGTTTTTTAGGGATAACCATTTTAAATTCTCGAAGCGCTCTATACCATCGATGGAGGAAAGCGGTAGCTTTGCCAAAGAAAGCGTTTCCAGCGGAGATCGTTGGGGCAGCGCGTCGAGCGAAGTGATCAGTGTTTCTCCAACATCTAAGGTGTTCAGCGCAGGGCACAAGCCGAGCGCGGAAGCGTCTTTAATATGTGTATCAAACAACACCAAACTGCGTAATCGCTGCATTCCGGAAAGCGCGGTAATATCCTCCACAAAGGTGTGCCGCAAACTAACATCCGTTAAGTATCTTAGTTCTGCAACAGGAGATATGTCGGTAAGCGCCTGATAATTGACATACAGCACTTCAAGATTGGGCAACAGCTTCGTATCAGCGAGGCTGACAAGCGTTCCACGGGGCGTATCACCCAGCGGCCCACCAAGTCCTTCTGCAAACGCTTCACTCGTCTTAGATACCTCATTGCCGAATATATATATTTCACGGACAGTAAGCAGTTCTTTTTCTGTTATTGGTTCTGTCCCGCTCTTGCCAAGCTGAACTCGAACTGCCTGCTCCATCAGTGGCTCGGTGAATTGCACGGCGGATGCCTCCGTGCGTGATCTGAGGAAATCCGTATATCGCCCAACCCCGAAACCAGCGCACAGACAAAGCAGTGCAAGCACCGCCGAGAAACATACATGGGCAAACCTTCTTCGCCCTCGTCCGTCAACGCTTTGCAAGGCCTTTTTTACGGCGGCGGCATCGGTAAAACGTTCCTCCGGCGAAAAGGCGGCGCATCGGCGCAGCACAGCGGAAATACGCTTGTTTGGAATTTCCGTATTTTTCACATCGGTTTTGCCGGTCAGTAGGAAGCATAGCAAAACGCCGAGCGAGTAAATATCCGCACGGCAGTCGGTCTGTGAAAAGCCATACTGCTCCGGCGGGGCGTAGGCTCTTGTGGCAATAAACTGCGTGTCCGTTTCGGCCTCGTCATCATAGATGCGGGCAATATCGAAGTCGATCAGCGCGATATGACCGTCCTCTTTGACGATGATATTCTGCGGCTTTACATCGCGGTGAATGACGGGCGGTTTCTGTCCGTGGATATATTGCAGAATGTCACATAACCCCACGCAGAGCGCGACAATACGCGTCTCAGACAAGCTGTGGTCCGCCGCATATTGATCAAGTGAGGTCCCTTCAATGTACTCGCGCACAATGCATACAGTGGCATCATCCTGATACTCGTCAAAAAAGGCAGGCAGCCCTTCGTGATGCAGTGATTTCAGTATCAGGCTTTCTCCAACTGTCTTATAGATTTTTCTGTCATAGCATTTTGCAATGCAGAGATTTTTTGAGCCTTTGCGCTGAACAAGATAGGTTTCCGTTCCGTGACTGTGCGACAGACATTCAAGCGGATCGTAGCTTTCGAGAAAGCTTGCGGGCAGAGCTATTTCCTTTAAAACCGCGGAAAGCTCCTTCACAGCATTTTGTAGCTCACTTATTTTATCGCACCTCCAATCAAAGGCAAATGTAGCTCCATCAGCAAGTGTTGAGTTTCAATAAAGCTTGTCCCATGAATGAGACAATAGCTGATCACTGTATCCCGTGGCACTCTAGGATAAAGCAGACTGTGACCTGCGTGTCGAAGCAGGGATTGCGTAAGCGAAACATTTGCGCCAAAGCCAAAAGCCAGTTGCAGTACGGTGTCGCGGGATGGATTTCGGTCGCCGCGAAAAATCGAATGGCCAAAGGAGCGTTCGATGTTTGCTCTCTTGATGACGCGTTCCGCCACTTCGCCCCTCTCTTTGCATAGATCGCTGATATACTCACAAAAAGTTGGCAACCCCATCTCACTTTGGTTCTGCCAGATGAACTGCTCCACCGAGTCAGCTTTAATCAGCTGTTCCCATAAATCACTTGTAGGCAGAGGCTTTTCGTTTTCATCCAAATTGGTTCACCCCCGAACTTTTTGAGGTTTTCGATGCTTCCCGTAATTTCCTCTCAAATGCACTTTAATATATTGAATTATATATGAATGATGGCCAACAGAAAGCTTAAAAAATTACAATCCCATCGGATAAAACCGGCGGGTGGAGGAGAAAAGCCAAATGACAGCAAAGATTCCGGCTGAAAATCAAAGACTTACCCGCATCGCGCCGCTATTTTCCGGATGGAGCAGACTACCGTCTTCGCGGGTTGGGAGTGGCGGTTCTTTGGAACGGGCAGTTGGTGGCGGGTGCGTCCTCCTATACGATCTATCCCGGCGGCATTGAAATTGAGATTGACACAAAACCGGACTATCGGGGCCGGGGACTGGCCACAGCCTGTGGGGCGGGGCTGATTCTTAAATGCCTGCGGCGCGGACTATATCCGAGTTGGGATGCGCACGATCTGCGCAGCGTGGCGGTGGCGGAAAAGTTAGGGTACCACATGGATCATCCATATCCGGTTTATTTAAAACTCTGACACAGAAAAAAGCAGCTGTATGGAGTCTGGGTTCCATGCCATTGTAATCATTTTTTATATGGGGATCTATCATTGCTTGCGCCGACAAACAGACTTTTCAATCCTGATAGAACGCTTCAATCGCCTGTGCAAAGAACTCTGCTGCGCCGTCTCCATACTGCCGGTTGATTGCCTGAAGGCATTGCTCGTCTCGGTAGGACTGCGCTATCGCCAGCATCAGGCCTTTTTCTTCTTTCATTTGGCAGACCTGCTTCATGGCGAAGCCGTACTCACCGATGATTTGCTTCACTTCAAAGGATTTAAGATCGCAGTCGCGTTTAGCAAGCAATTTTTGGCGAATCGCATCCTCCCGCTTTTGGTAACTTTTCGCGACCTCCTTACCGATCGGATGTTGGAGGGTGTCCAAATACGCGTCCTTCCCGCCATACCACTCGACTACTTTGGCATAGCGTTTTTGCATATCCTCCGAGGATACGACCTCCATATAATGTTTTTTCCACTGCTCTACACTGCCAAAGTCGCCGATGGCTGCCTGGCGCATTTCCTCCGTCATGCTGTCAAACATAAGCTGGAACATTTTCTCAATCTCCGTTTTGGTAAAAACCGCAAAATCCATTCTGTTGTCTCCTTTCAAGGCGTCATCCACGCTGGCAATCAGGCGCTCCATGCGCTCCTTTTTTGCCAACAACATTTCTCTCTGCATGCGCAGAATCCGGTTCCGGTCAAGAGACGGGTTTTCCATGACGGTTTTGATTTCCTTGAGCGGAATGTCAAACTCACGGAAGAACAGTATCTGCTGTAAAGTCTCCAAAGCTTTATCGTCATAAAGCCGGTATCCCGCTTCACTTTTCCCCGAAGGGGGAAACAATCCAATCTCATCATAATAGTGAAGCGTGCGCGCGCTGATACCGGTGAGATCCGACACTTCTTTGACCGTTTTCATACCATCCGACCTCCTTCTCTTGATAGGACGATGATACTCTATGACGCAGCGTGAAAGTCAATAGGGTTTTGAAATTATATCATCCATTCGACGCCTGCACAAATACCCGAAGGTACTTTATCACAGAAGCAAATCATGATATGATAGAAAAATCCGGGAGGCTCGACGCTATGGCTCGGGAGATTATGAGGGACACCGTGTTTCCGGCCCTTACGAGGCAGAAGAGAGATCATCCAGCATGAAATTGATCATTGCGGCGGGATCATTATCTGAGGAGGCAAACTATGATCGTCTACTTTACCGGCACCGGCAACAGCCGATACTGCGCGCAGATGCTCGCCGACCATCTCGGCGACGGCCTTATGGACTCGTTTCATTTCATCCGGGACGGCATTGCGGCGGAACTGCGGTCAGACCGGCCATGGGTATTCGTCTCTCCCACCTACGCCTGGCGTGTTCCCCGTATCTTTGCGGACTTCATTCGCTCCGGCAGCTTTTCCGGCAACAGGGAGGCGTATTTCGTCATGACCTGCGGCGGCGAAACCGGGAATGCGGCTGCGTTCAATCAGGTGCTTTGCAAAGAGAAGGGGCTCCTATACAAAGGGACTCTCCCAGTGGTCATGCCGGAAAACTACATTGCTTTGTTTGACGCACCGGAACAGGCCGAGGCAATCAAGATTGTGGATTCCGCCGCGCGCGCTCTGGAAAGCGGGATCGCCTGCATCCGGGAAGGCCGTGATTTTCCGGGGCCTAAGGTAAGGACCGTTGGCCGATTGAAATCCGGTGTCATCAACACTGCTTTTTACCGCTTCATCGTCAAAGCAGATAACTTCACTGTTTCCGATGCCTGCGTTGGCTGCGGCAAGTGCGCGGAAGGCTGCGTACTGAATAATATCGAGTTACAGGATGGCAAGCCTGTCTGGGGTAACCGCTGTACCCACTGCATGGCCTGCATCTGCACTTGTCCGGCATCTGCCATTGAGTACGGAAAAGCAAGCGTCGGTAAACCCCGGTATCGGTGCCCGGAATACAAGGGAATTGTGTAAACGTCTGCAGCGACGGCGGGATTAATCCGCGGTATGGCGCCGCTCATTATCGCGGTGCTGATCATAGCAGGCATCGACCTAGAGCTGTTGAGAGGATAGCCGTCACACTCATTTTCATTGGAAAGAAGAATTGACATGAAACCATGGTTTACAATCAACCAATTTGATTCGGACACACATATCATCAGCGAGTACCGCCACTGGGAGGAGACGCACTGCTATCTGCTGGAGGGGAGGGACCGTGCGCTGCTGATCGATACCGGGCTTGGCATCTGCGACATTTCAGAAGAAGTAAAAAAACTCACGAACAAGCCCGTGACGGCAATTGCCACGCATATCCACTGGGATCATGTTGGCGGGCATCAATATTACCCTGATTTCTATGCTCACGAAGCCGAACTGAGCTGGCTTTCCGGCGAATTCCCCCTGAGCATTGACATCATTCGCGGCATGGTCGTTGACCGCTGCGACCTTCCAGAGGGCTATGATGTGGGTGCCTACCGGCTTTTTCAGGGGACACCCACGCGAGTGCTGCACGACGGTGACGTCATCGACCTCGGCGGGCGGACAATCACGGCGCTGCACACGCCCGGGCATTCTCCCGGCCATCTGTGCTTCTGGGAGCCGGAACGCGGGTATCTGTTTACCGGCGACCTTGTCTACAAGGACACCCTGTTCGCCTACTATCCCTCCACCGACCCGCAGGCGTATCTCAGGTCGCTTGAGAAGATCGCGGCTCTGCCCGTGAAGCGTGTGTTCCCGGCGCATCATACACTGGATATTCAGCCGGAAATTCTTCAGCGTATGCGGGACGCATTCCGCCAACTCGATTCCGAGGGCAAACTGCACCACGGAAGCGGAACCTTCCAGTATGGAGACTGGGCCGTTTGGCTGTGAAACAAGAAAAGATTATACTAATTCACCGCCCTTTCTGCAAAGTGTAAATCGAAAAATTGCCGTTGCATACATAAGCAAGCGTACAAACGAGAAAGAAAAACGGCAAACAGTCATAACCAAACACCTCGGCTCCAATCAATATTGGAGCAAGCAGTGTATTGGTGGCGCTTGAAAATACCGCAGCATAACCAAGTGCAGCCACGAACGTAACTGGCAGTCCCAGCAAGGTGGCAAGGGTGACACCTAACGTTGCTCCAATAGCAAATAGCGGGGTAACTTCGCCGCCTTGGAACCCTGCTGCCAGGGTTCCAATGGTAAACAAAAATTTCAGTGCAAAATCCCAAGAAAACACGCCGGTTCCAAAACTCATAGAAATAAGGTTTGTACCGAGGCCAGAATAACGACCGTTCCAGCATAGAAGGGAAAGCCCGCTGATGCCGATGCCAACCAAAAACACCCTAAGAACCGGATTTGGCAGTGCTTTGGCCAAAAAGGATTTGAGTTTATGCAGGGTCAATGCAAATAGGCCCCCTGTTATGCCAAAAGCAATGCCCACCAAGATAAGCTTCAAGACAAGCAGCCCCGAAATTGCGGGAATCCAATGCAGCGGAAACGTAAATTTCTCTAAGCCAAGAAGCCCGGAAATATAACTGGCTATATAAGAGGAAATAAGCGCGGGTAAAATCGCTTTATATTCCATTCTCTCGGCAGTAAGCACTTCAATCGCAAAAAGTGTGGCCGCGATAGGTGTCCGAAACAGCGCTGCAAACCCAGCGGCCATACCCGTAATAAGCATTAGCTTCCCGGCATTTTTAATTGGAATCCGTTTTCCAATTCCGTGGGCCAATGTGCCACCGATTTGGATCGCCACACCTTCACGACCCGCACTTCCGCCAAATAGATGTGTTAACCAAGTGCCCAGAATCGTCAAGGGAATAAGGCGAAGCGGAATATCATCGGTCATGCCGTGTCCAGCTTCAAAAATTAGAGTCATACCCTTGATGCTTTTTCCGCCTATCTTTTGATAACACCAGACAATTCCCGCGCCGACAATGCCGAGAAACGGAATCAGCCAAAATGTATGATCGCCCCTAAATGCGGTGAGCTGCAGCAGTACCCGACCAAAGACCGCATTGATGGCCCCAACAACTACACCGATTGGAATCGCAATCAAACTGAACAGCAACGTATCCCGATAGGCGCGAATTCGCTCTTTTAGCATAACGCCTCCTCCACATGGGCAGGGACAAAACTGGAATCGATCATGTTTTCACTCCTTACAGAATGTATCTTTATGGACAAAGGGGGCGGCCGTTTTATGTGGCCGCCCCCTAAAGATTTATGGGTTCCCTTCCGGGGAGGCGAATCATCCGCCGTCTCAAAGGGGCCAGAACGCAAGGGATTCCTATGACTGCAAAGCTCCTCAACCCAATGTTTTCCCACTCAGACGCAGCAACTCGTCCAACAGGCGATTGGCTGCTTCCGCCTTGGACATCATTGGAAGGGGAATTACTGCGTGGGCCGTAATCAAAGTCAACAAGTTGGTGGGCGTCCCAAAGCCGGCACCAGCGTCCCGCAGGCTGTTCGCAGCAATCATGTCGGCCCTCTTCTTCTCCAGCTTCTGGCTAGAGTTCTCCAACAGGTCCTGCGTCTCCATGGAAAAACCGCAGAGCAGCTGCCCTTCCCGCTTGTGGGCTCCCAGCCAGGCCAGAATATCGTCCGTCCGCTCCAGCGGCAAAGACAGTTCTTCTTCTTGTCCCGCTTTCTTGATTTTATCTTCTGCAACGGCTCTGGGACGATAATCGGCCACGGCGGCCGCTTTGACAATCAGATTCATCTCCCCGCTGCGGGAAGTGACTGCCTCAAACATCTCTCGGGCAGAGGTCACCTCAACCACTTCCTTCATATAAAGCGGCCTGCGCAGTTCGGTAGGACCCGTGACCAGCGTCACATCGGCGCCGCGAGCGGCCGCAGCCTGTGCCACGGCATAGCCCATCCGTCCAGTTGAGTGATTGGTAAGATAGCGCACCGGATCCAGGGCCTCCTGAGTGGGTCCTGAGGTTACCAGTACCTTCCACCCCTTCATATCTTTTTCGTGTTCCAGGGCATGAAGGACCGCGTCCAGCAAAAGTTCGGGATTAGGCAGCTTTCCCTTCCCTACGGAACCACAGGCCAACCGTCCGCTGGCAGGCTCAATGATCTCCCACCCGTATCGCCGCAGTGTATCAAGATTATCCTGCGTCACGGGATTTTCATACATTCTGGTATTCATAGCCGGTGCTGCCAGTTTGGGACAATCGCAGGCCAAAATTGTAGTGGTCAACATATCGTCGGCCAGCCCGCATGCCAACTTTGCCAAAACATTGGCGGTAGCCGGGGCCACCAGCACCAGATCCGCCTGATCTGCCAGCGCGATATGCTCAATTTCCCAGGGGTGGTTCCGATCAAACGTATCTACCGCTACTCGGTTGCCTGTCAGCGACTCAAAGGTCAACGGCGTTACAAATTCCGTTGCATGCTCGGTCATAAGCACATGAACTCTACAATGCTGCTTTACCAGCGCAGATGCCAACTCCGCCGCCTTGTAACAGGCAATTCCTCCTGTCACACCCAGTAATACTGTTTTTCCGCTCAGCATATTATCAAACTCCGTTTCCCGCAGCTTTGTCAAAATAAAGTATAACAAAAGAGATCTGAGAAGTAAACATTTTAGGAAGCTATCTTGCACATTTCAAATACTTTTTATATAATGTGAAAAGGTTGTGTCGGACTTCGAAGCCGCTGTACCCTATCGGGACGGCAGGTTTCCGTGGTGGAGCCGACGGTCAGCCGCTTAATTGAAAGCGCTGTATCCCCAAAAGGGGAACGGCAGCAGGAGGTAGTTTTCATTGAATCATCCCAAAAACCGGAGCAGCCAGGCCTACGACCTGGTTCTGCTCGCCATGTTCTCTGGCATTCTCTTTCTCCTAGCGTTTACTCCGATCGGTCTTATCGACCTGCCTCTGATCAAAGCCACGATCCTACATGTCCCAGTCATCATCGGTTCCATCCTACTGGGTCCCAAGAAGGGCGCATTTCTGGGCTTTGTGTTTGGATTGACCAGTGTTATCAAAAACACGCTGATTCCCAGTGCGCTTTCTTTTGCATTTTCTCCCTTCATTCCGGTACCCGGAATGGAGCATGGGAGTCTCTGGGCTCTGGTGATCTGCTTTGTACCCCGCATTCTGGTAGGGGTAACACCCTGGCTGGTATTTCAGGGGGGCAGACTTCTATTGGGCCGGAAAAATATGGCGGTTCGGACAGTCGAGATGGCTTTTGCCGCCACTGTGGGGGCTTTTACCAATACTGTTCTGGTCATGGGAATGATCTTCCTCGTGTTCCGGCAGGCTTACGCCGCTATGAGCGGTATTCCTGTGAATGCTGTACTGGGCGTTATACTCGGCATTGTGGGCGCCAATGGGTTGCCAGAAGCTATTTGTGCCGCCGTGATCACTCCGGCGGTATGCCTGCCCTTGTCCCGGGTATTAAAGCTGGATGTTGGGCCCTCTACGGAGGTTTCTGCCTGATTTATGATTTTGACCGTTGATATTGGCAACTCCAATGTAGTAGTCGGTGGGTTCACCGCTCAAAATGAACCTGTGTTTGTCCGGCGGCTCCTGAGCCGTCGGGACTGGGACGGCCCGTGTTGGCGCCGCGCTCTGGAATCTCTGCTTTTGGAAAGCGGGTATTTGGACGCCCCGGAAGGCTGCGTACTCTCTTCGGTTGCCCCTGAACTCACGGCGCTGATTTGTCCCTCCCTGGAACACCTGACCGGACGCCCGGTTTTGGTCGTCGATGCTGATCTGGATGATGGGCTGATCCTTGTGAACTATGAGCGGAAAGGCTTGGGCAATGACCGCGTCGTGGATGCCGTGGCAGCTCTTGCACAGTATCCGCCGCCGTTGGCCATCTTTGACTTGGGCACCGCCACCACTTTATCTGTTTTAGATGCGGCCGGTCGCCTGATCGGCGGAATGATTTTGCCTGGGATACAGTTGTCTGTTGATGCGCTTTCCGCACGGGCCTCTCAGCTTCCGGAAATTTGTCTTGTTCCCCCAAAAGCATTATTGGGAACGGATGCCATTTCCTGTATGCAAAGTGGAGCGGTCTTCGGCGCTGCGGCTCAGATCGACGGTCTTTCGGAACGTGTGGAAGCACAGTTGGGCCAGCCTGTCACCACAGTGGTCACAGGCGGTGTGAGTCGGCTGATTTATCCGCACTGCCGCAGACCCCTGCAATATGATGAGCATCTGCTGCTGAAGGGGCTGCAGTACCTGTATATCCAAGAACAAAGCCGCAAAAATAACACCATATAAAAACAGAGCGGCTTGCTTCTTCGCCACGGAGAAGTAAGCCGCTTTGTTTTGTCCTCTAGTCGTCCACCACGGTCCTGACCGCCGAGTGCAAGGGTACATGTATAACCGATAAACTCCGGCTCTGGAAAGCGGCAGACCATCCGGGTGCTCCGGGCAGTTCAGTTTTTTCCTGCACTGCGGCCGCAGTGCGGGTGATACCGGTCTCAAGTCAAGCTTAGTCCAGTACGCTTTCGATGAATCTCTCCAGAATTACCGCGACCTCGGCTCTTGTCGCCGTGCCCTGCGGAACGAAGCTTCCTCCGTCGCGCCCCGTGATGATGCTGGTTTGCTGGCAATACTTCGCCGCACTTTGCGCCCAGCTGGAAATGCTGCCGGCGTCCGGGTATGCAAGCGCCGCGCCGGTATCGGCGGGCAGAGCGCCGAGGAAGTCCGCGAAGCGGTAAAGGATCGCCGCCATCTGCTCGCGGCTGATCTGGTCATTTGGCCCGAACTCACCGTTTCCATAGCCTCCGATGATGCCTTCTTCCGCCGCCCAGTCAACATATTTCCCGTAATAATCGTCATATTTGCAGTCGGTGAAAGAGTGGGTGCCCGAGGCTTCAATCTCGCCATAGCTGCGCTCGTACAGGCGTCCGATAACGGTTGCAAACATCGCGCGGGTCATGCCAGCGTCGGGCGAGAATGTGTTGTTAGAGGTACCGTTGAATATTTCGCGCTCTGCAACGAAATCAACGTAGTTTTTTGCCCAGTGAGAGCCGATGTCCGAAAAGCTCTTTGGGTTTTGTTTTATGAGTACGATCACGCCTTCCGGAGCGATGTACTGCCCGTTCGCCGCGAAGCCGATGAACACGTCGTTCCCACTTGCGGCTACGTAGTACGGCAGGCCCTCCGTCTCGTCATAAGTGTCAATATCGTTCACGACAAGCGCGTAGGGCGAGAACTCCGATGCCTCGAATACGAGATACCACACGCCGTTTATTTGTGTAAGCGCAGAATTAAGCTTCGTGACCGTCCCGTCGTCGGATTTGTGCATGATTGAAAGCTGTTCCTTCACGTCGACCAATTCTTCGGGGACCGGCAGGGAAAGCTTCACGGCATAGCCGTCCTTCGGCTCCGTTTTTGTGTTGGTGCCCTTTATATACAGGGAGATATCGAAGGGGTAGACCTTGTTTCCCGCTCCGAGACCAAAGTTTAAGGCGTTCTCATCCGTATCTGTGACCTTAACTTCAACGGAATTTGAAAATGCGTTGCTCATATTGGCCTCCGCCTTGATCGTACCCTTTCTGCCGCTGAAAAGCGCGCTGCTGGTCTCTGTCACGGTGATGGTCTTGCTGGGCGTGTAGCTGTCGCTGTCGCCGCCGCCTACCGCCGCGTTAACCGTGATAGGTTGGCTTGCGGTGCCGTTTGAGGTATGGGTGATGGTCACGGTTGTATTCGTGGTTGCCAGCACCGCGCCGTTTGTAGGGGCAGTCGTCAGCCCGTTAGCCGCGAAATCGGCAAAGGCTACGTCTTGCGTACTGCCGCCGGGTGGTGTAAGGGTCACAACAAGTCCGCTCAAATCCAGCGCGTCGCCCGCCGTATATGTCACTTTTGTTGGTAGTGTTTTAATCGCTACTGCCGTGAGGGGTACCAGCTTTATCACGGCATATTTCGCAGAGCTTGAGCCGTCAGAGCTAATCGTAAGATAGCTCCCCATGTAGGAGATCACACTGCCGCCGGCGGGGTTGAAAATGCCGAGCCCATTGTTAAAGGCTATATTGTTAGTGTTAGTATTGCTGGCAGCCAGCGCGCCAGAGACTGGCGCCCCCGTGTCGGATTCCGCGGTGATAACCGTACTCGCGCCGCTCGCCGCGAAAGAACCTGCGGAAAATATACCGGCGCTGAACGTGCCGGTTGATTTTCCGCCGCTCGCCTTGACCGTGCCGCCACTTATGGTGACAGATGTTTTACCGTATATGCCAATGGTGTACGTTCCAGCTGCCGTGCCGCCTCTCGCCGTCACTGTGCCGCCCGTTATGGAAACAGTTGCCGTGCCATCACTGTTGTATGCGTATATGGCATAGCTATCACTGTAGTTCGCCGTGCCGCCTGTCACCGTAACTGTGCCGCTGTTTATAATAATACTTGCCGCGGCCATGCCGGCGCTTCTTTCCTCTATCGCTGTGCCGCCCGTTGCCATAACAATGCCGCTATTTATAATAATAGACGCTCCCATTATGCCATAGGTGCTATCCTTGCTCGCCGTGCCGCCAATCGCCGTGACCGTGCTGCCGGTTATATTAATGCTTGACGTAGCAAATATGGCGTTGCTATGATCGTTTTTCGCCGAGCCACCTGTCGCCGTGACCGTGCTGCCGTTCTGTATATCTATCGCGCCTGCGCTGTTGTATATTCCGCAAGTGTTGTAGGGCCTGGAGTCCTCCGCCGCCAGAAGAGTGCCGCCTGTTGCCGTAATCGTACCTCCGGATATATTTGTTGCTGTCGTGCCATATATGCCGTAACTTCCTTGGCCAGCTGTTCCCCCGACTGCCGTCACTGCGGCGTCGGATATGGTTACTGTACCCGTATTGGTGCTATTCCAGCTGCATATGCCATAGCTGTAAGTTGTCGCCGCACTGCCGGTTGCCGTTACCTTGCCGCCGTTAATGTTTACTGCTAAGCCACCCCAAATACCGCAGCTTTCGTTATTTGTCGAGTTGCCTATTGCCGTCACCGAGCCGCTGGAGATGGTTACTGCTTTGGCGCTGTATATGCCGTAGCTGCAATCAGTGCTGCCAGCCGCTGTGCCGCCGATGCCAATCAGCGCTCCTGTGCCTGGATAATTCACATCGTCAACAATTGTCAGATCTCCAAGGCCGTAGACGGCCTGGCTGGAGTTGGATGGAAGGTCGCCGCTGCGGATTACGCTTCTACCAGCAAGTGCTAACGTTGCGCCGTCGGGGAGCTTTATTGCCTCAGCGGCGGTGGTGTTGAGTATAAGGTTTGTTATTGTGAGGGTTTTTGTGTCCTGCGTCCAATTGGCAATGCCCGGAATAATTTCCACGTCGTTGGCGTAACTCGTGCAGGCAATCGGCATTGTTATTATGTTTTCTGGGCGATATGTACCCATTGGGCCCGACATTCCGAAGACGTTAAATTTTGCTGTATAATAATCGGCGTTTGTATAAGCCGTAGCGGCGAGCAGCTTCGGTTCGAGCTGACCCACCATTGAGCCGACGCCAAAAAACGCCGCTTTGTTCATAGCCTGTGCCGTACCACCGTCATTGTCCGTGCTCTGCGCGATTATGAGCCCGCTGTTGATGGCAATGATGGAGTCGGCACGTATGCCATAGCTTATACCTGTGGTCGACGCGCCGCCGGTTGCCGTTACAACGCTATCGGAGATGCTAATTGTATTGTTGCCATATATACCAAAGCTGTCAGCACCAGCAGGGCCACCCGTTGCCGTTAATGTGCCGCCGATTACTTGTAGGGTCCCGCGTAGGCCCTGACTATCCCCGCCCGCCAAACCGGCTGTAGCCGTCACTGTGGCACTGTCTTGAACCGTGATGGTGCCGCTAGTGGCAACAAATATTCCAAAGCTGCTATCGACGGTTGCTGTGCCTCCGATTACCGTGAGGTTGCAGCTGTTTTTTATCAGCATCGACCCGGCGCTGTATATGCCGTAGCTGTTGTTAGTATCCGCCAAACCGGCTGTAGCCCTCACTGTGACACTGTCCTGTATAGTCATATCTCCGGCGCTGTATATGCCGTAGCTGCTGTTGCTTGCCCTGCCGCTGGTTACGTTAAGCGTGCCGCTGCCCTGTATTGTCAGTGCGCCCTCGCTGTATATACCGTAGCTTTCATAACCTGCCGCGTCACCCGCTCGGATGATGTTAACTGTACCAGCTGCCATTTCAATCTTCGCGCCGTCCGGCAATTTTATGGCGTAGGTATTGCCCGAATCGGAGTCTGCCGAGCGAATATTCACGCCCGAGAGGGTAAGGGTGTTGGTGGTCGCGTTGTAGCTCCACCCCTCGGCGGTGTTTTCCCATATACCGCTGTTTGTTTCTGTCACGCCCGTTTCAGATTTATAACCGTTGGTTGTAAAATCCAGTGTCGTCGTCCTAAGCTGCCCTCCCGTCGCCACTACCGCCTGCGCAGGCACGGAGAGTATCGGGAAAAATCCTATTATAAGCGCGAGCGCCAGAAGGACCGGCATAATTTTTTTGCGAATACTTGTTTTCATTTTATCTTCCCCTTTTCTATAATTTCATTATGTTTTGTCTGTCGTGTTCTTCGGGTTTTATCCGTTTTCTGCCGGAGTATTGGCACATTTTTTCAGGTTTTCCACACACTTTATGACCTTCCCCTTATCTACCGGGCAGAGCAGAAAGCCGTCCGCCCCGGTCTCGAAGGCGTCGAGTGCGGATTTTTTCTCGTCGGACAGAAAGACGATCGGCACGCGGCTGCCCAATGCCCGCAGCGCCTTGCCGGTTTTAAAGCCCGGAAAGCTCGCTCTCCCGGCGTGGATGAACACCGCGTCTGGCCTTTCCGTCACCGCCTTTTCGAGGAACAGCTCTCTGGTTTTGATGACGGACGCCATCTCGACGTCACCGCATTCCGCAAACCACTCAAGCAGCTTCTCCGTGCCGGAGACCCCTCGTCCAGCAGCAGGATCCGCATGGAACACGCCCCCTTTCGATTGTACAATTCCATTTTATTAGACCATTCTCCCAAAATTCTCCCAAAGCACGACAATTTTAGACATAAAACAAAAATATTTGAAAAAACTTAGAATGTAGACAATAAAAATACCGCTGACCTGCCAAAAAGCAGGCCAGCGGTCGGTCTTAATGAGAAATTTGCAGGACGTGAATTGTTCATTAAGAGACTATTTTTCAAAAGTGTTTTTCTGTATATCCTTATAAATTGAGTTTA
>JAYFPI010000064.1:0-25001 GCA_034927965.1 Pseudoflavonifractor sp. | reverse complement strand
GGGCGGGCCGGGAGACCGGCCTGTTCCCGGTGTCAGGCAGATCTTTGGCCCCCGGCTTGGGGTGGACTCCGGCTACGTCTCGGTGGTACCGGCCAACGAGTGGCAAACCACCCGCGTGGTGGACGGAGACTTCGCTCTGGTCTCCTGCGTAGTCTCCCCTGCCTTCCGGGATGAGGACTGCTATCTCCCCCACCCGCCCATTGAGGAGGATTTATGATGGATTTTTCATTAAACGGGAAAATAGCCGTAGTTACCGGCGTCAGTCGGGGGCTGGGCCGGGCCATGGCCATTGCCCTGGCTCAGGCCGGAGCCGACATCGTGGGCGTGGGCTATCACGGTATGGGTTCCACTCAGGCTGAGATCGAGTCACTGGGCCGTAGGACCGTTTCCATCACTCACGACCTGGGGGAAAGCAGCACCGCCCCTGCGCTGGCGCAAAAATGCATTGCCGCCTTTGGCCGGGTAGACATTCTGGTCAACAACGCCGGCATCATCCGTCTGGGTCCCGCTGAGGATTGCTCCGCAGAGGACTACGATGCCGTCATGGAAGTCAATCTCCGCTCCCTTTTTCTCCTCACCCGGGATATTGCCAAACAGATGATTGCCCTCGGGGGCGGAAAAATTATCAACACCTGCTCGGTGCAGTCCTGCCGGGGCGGCTCCGGAGATGCGGCCTATGTGGCCAGCAAGCACGCCGTTCACGGCCTGACCCGGGCCTGGGCCAACGAGTGGGGAAACTATCATATCAACGTCAATGCCATCGCTCCCGGCTACATGGTCACCGACAATACCGCCAACCTCCGTACCCACGCCGACGCGGTGGCAAAAATCGATGCCCAGATCCCCATGGGCCGCTGGGGGCAACCCGAGGATCTTATGGGCCCGGTGGTGTTCCTGGCTTCCTCCGCCTCGGACTACGTCAACGGTCACCTGCTGGCGGTGGACGGCGGCTATCTGAACTGCTGAACGCCCTTCCGGGCTTTCCCCTCAATCTCGAGCCAAAAACAAAGGAGTGTTACCAATGTCCGAAGAATTGGCCAAAGTGACCCATGTGGACAATGTCCGCCTGGGGGACGACGAAAGAAGCGTGGTCATTATCGACCAGACCCAGTTACCCAACCGAACAGTCTATCTCACGCTCCGCACTCAGGAAGAGATGTACGACGCCATTAAGCTGCTGAAGGTGCGGGGGGCCCCCGCCATCGGCATTTGCGCCGCCTACTGCATCTATGCTCTGGCCAACCAGGTGGACACCGACGAGTACGACTACTTTCTCACGGTGTTCCAACGCCAGAAGGCGTATCTTAACTCTTCCCGCCCCACCGCAGTCAATCTGAGCTGGGCACTCAACCGGATGGAGAAGGTCGTTCTGGACCACGCCGGCAGTGACGATCTGGGTATTCTTTTGGAGGCCCTGGGCCGGGAGTGCCGGGCCATCCATCAGGAGGACATCGCCATGTGCCGGGCCATCTCGGAATACGGCCTGTCCCTCATTCAGAACGGAGACGGCATTCTCACCCACTGCAACGCAGGCCCGCTGGCCACCTCTCGCTACGGGACCGCCCTGGGGCCTCTGTTTCTGGGCAAGGAGCAGGGCATGGAGTTCCATGTCTTCTCCGACGAAACCCGTCCCCTCCTTCAGGGGGCCCGTCTCACCTCTTACGAGCTGCAGAAGGCAGGCATCGATGTGACCCTCATCTGCGACAACATGGCCTCCATCGTTATGAAAAATGGCTGGATCAATGCCTGCCTGGTGGGCTGTGACCGCATTGCCGCCAACGGTGACGCAGCCAACAAGATTGGGACCTCCGGTGTGGCCATCCTGGCCAAGCACTATGGCATCCCCTTCTATGTGCTGGGTCCCACCTCCACCATTGACATGAGCTGCAAAACCGGTGACGATATTGAGATTGAACTCCGGGACCCGGACGAGATCAAGAATAAATTCTATGCCGAACCTCAGGCGCTGGCCGAAGTCAAGTGCTACAATCCCGCCTTTGACGTTACCGACCACAGCCTGATCACGGCCATCGTCACAGAAAAGGGGATTTGCCGTGCCCCCTTTACCGAGAGCCTGGCCGTCCTCTTCCCGGATCGAAAATAAGCCTCTCCCCAATACTGTCACAATTTTGTCAATTACTGTCTTGAAAAACAGACGCAAAATTAGTATGATAGTTGGTATATAAAACTGCGTATGCGGTTTTGTATTTGCCCGAAAATATAAGGAGGAATTTGAATGAAACTGAGTAAGAAAATCCCGGCAATGGCTCTGTCTCTCGCCATGGCGTTCTCTCTGGCCGCCTGCGGCGGCGGGACCGCTAAGGAATCTGCCGCCCCCGCCGAGAGCGCTGCCGCTGAGACCGCCGGGGCCAAGGGTCTGAAGATTGCCATCTGCACCAGCCCCAACACCGTGGATGACGGCTCCTTCAACGAGGACAACTACAACGGTGTTCGCTCCTTCATCGCCAGCCGCGGCGACATCGACACTGTGACCCCCGTCCAGGAGCCCACCGGTGACCCCGCCGCTGCCGCCCAGGCCGTCAGCGAAATCGTGGCTGACTACGACGTACTGGTGTGCACCGGCTTCCAGTTCGCCGGCATTGCCACCATCGCTCAGGACAACCCCGACAAGTACTTCATTCTGGTTGACTCTTTCCCCTCCATCGACGGTAAAGATGCCGAGGTTGCAAATGTATACGCCATGCAGTTCGCCGAGAACGAGGGCGGCTTCTTTGCCGGTATCGCTGCCGCTATGGAAACCCAGACCGGCAAGGTGGCCGTGGTCAACGGCGTGGCCTATCCCTCCAACGTCAACTATCAGTTCGGCTTTGAGTCCGGCGTGTCCTATGCCAACAAGAACCTGGGTGCCAAAGCCGAGGTCGTCGAGATTCCCTCTTACGCCGGCACCGACGTCACCGGCGCTAACGTAGGCGGCAACTACACCGGCAACTTTGGCGACGAAGCCATGGGTAAGGTGGTCGGCCAGGCTCTGATCCAGCAGGGCTGCGACATCATCTTTGTGGCCGCCGGCGCTTCCGGCAACGGCGTGTTCACCGCCGCCAAGGAGGCCGGCAACGTGAAGGTCATCGGCTGCGATGTGGATCAGTATGACGATGGTGCCAATGGCAGCAGCAACATCATCCTCACCTCCGCCCTCAAGAACATGGCCGTCAACGTGGAGCGCCAGCTCAACGCCATCGCGGATGGCTCCTTTAAGGGTGGCAACTACACTCTGCAGGCCGACACCGACTCCACCGGATATGTCTCTGCCGACGGTCGTCAGCAGCTTTCCGAGGGTACTCTGAAGGCTCTGGCCGATGTCTATCCTCTGGTGAAGAACGGCACCATCGTTCCCGCCTCCAACTTCAACGGCAAAACCCCCGATAATTTCCCCGGACTGTAAGCCGGGTTCAACAGCGCTTCCCTGTCAAGGAAGATGGGACGCTCCGTTTGTATCTAACCATACCTTCGGAGCGTCCCGCTTCTTTCTTCTGGAAATTCCAAAAGGGTCCTCGGGCCCTTGAGAAATGCATCGGTCCTCGGTACATTTCTCAAAGGTCCGAGAAAAGGAGGCTGTAAGATGGCAAATGACGAATATATCGTGGAAATGCGCCATATCACCAAGCGCTTTCCCGGCATCGTCGCCAACAACGATATCTCTCTTGGTATCAAGAAGGGAGAAATCTTTGCTCTGCTGGGCGAGAACGGGGCCGGAAAATCCACGCTCATGAGCATGCTCTTTGGCATGTATGAACCGGACGAGGGAGAAATCTACATCCGTGGCAAACTGGAGCACATCTCTTCCCCCAACCACGCCACCCGGCTCAACATTGGCATGGTCCACCAGCACTTTAAGCTGGTGAGTAACTACACCATCGCCGAGAATATTATTTTGGGCATTGAGCCCAAACGCCTTGCGGGCATTTTCCCCGTGGTGGATATCAAGGGCACCAACGAAAAGGTGGCCGCTCTATCCAAGCAGTACGGCCTGGAGGTGGACCCCACCGCCAGAATCGAGGATGTGAACGTCTCCACCCAGCAGCGAGTGGAAATCTTGAAAATGCTCTACCGCGAAGCTGAGATTCTCATCTTTGATGAGCCTACTGCCGTCCTCACTCCTCAGGAGATCGACTTCCTCCTTCAGATCATCCGAGGTCTGCGGGATCAGGGCAAAACCATCATTCTCATTACTCACAAACTCGAGGAGATCAAACAGGTGGCCGACCGGTGCGCCATTCTGAACCGGGGCAAACTTATCGACGTGCTGGACGTGGCCTCCACTTCTACTCAGACCATGGCCAACTTGATGGTTGGGCGCGAAGTGGACTTCTCCGTAGACAAATCCCCCGCCCAGCCGGGCCGCGCAATCTTAACGGTAGAACAACTCACTGTCAAAAATACTGACTGTTTCTCCGTTGTAAAGGATGTATCCTTTACGATTCATGCCGGTGAAGTCTTTGCCATCGCAGGCGTTTCCGGCAACGGCCAGACCGAGATTGCCGACGCAGTGGCCGGAATGATTCCGGCTGCTGAGGGGACCATCACGCTGGACGGAACCGACATCACCCACGCCACCGTACGGGCACGAACCGACTTAGGCCTCTCTTACATCCCGGAGGACCGACAGTCGGTCGGCTTAGTGCTGGACTTTTCCCTGGCGGACAACCTGGCGCTCAAGACTTACTACAAACCTCCCTTCTCAGAAAGGGGCATCCTGAACCACGCCGCATTTGACGCTTATGGAGAAAAGCTTATTCAGGAATACGACGTGCGCAGCGGACAGGGCATTCACACTGTCACTCGCTCTATGTCCGGTGGCAACCAGCAAAAGGCCATCATCGCCCGAGAGATTGAGCGGGACTCCAAGCTGATGATTTTTGTCCAGCCTACCCGCGGTCTGGACATCGGTGCCATTGAAAACATCCATCGGCAAATCCTGGCCGAGCGGGACAAGGGCCGGGCCGTACTGCTTATCTCCCTGGAGCTGGACGAGATCATGGGTCTGGCAGACACCATTGGCGTCATCTTTTCCGGCGAGATGCTGAAAATTGCGCCCGCCGACACCATGACCACCAACGAAGTAGGCCAGTACATGATGGGAGTGAAGCAGGTATGAAACGGCAAAATTGGTTTCTCGCCCTCATGGGAGACAGCAAGCGCCAGAAATTTACCATTCCCATTCTTGCCATTCTCCTCAGTCTTCTGGCGGGTGCGGTGGTCTACCTCATTTTGGGCAAAAACCCAGTTACCGCCTACCTCAGCTATCTCCAGGGCTCCGGCCTGATCCCAAAGGGCAACTACGCCGCCAAAAAGAGTATGCTCTCCGATCTCATGAGCCTGCTGAACGCCTGGACCCCCATGCTCTTTGCCTCCCTTTCGGTGGCGGTGGCCATGCGCTCCGGCCTCTTCAACATCGGCGTGTCCGGACAAATGATGATCGCCGGATTGATCGCCACCGTCACGGTGGGCTACTCCTCCCTTCCTGCGCCCATCGCCAAACCGCTGGTCGTGGTGGTCAGTATTGCGGCGGGCGCCGCTGTGGCTGCCCTGATCGGATTTCTGAAATACAAATGGAACATTAACGAAGTAGTTTCTGCCATCATGATCAACTACATGGTCCGTTATTTTGTGAGCTTCTGCATCAAGCGGTATATGGCTGACCCCGTGTCCCGGCAGTCCAAGGCTATCAGCACCGCCGCTCGGCTCTCCCTCATGGACACCGAGATCAGCGGTTTGAAGATGGACATTCCTTTGGGCATCATTCTAGCTGTCATCGCCGTGTTTCTGGTGCGGTTTCTCTTTGAAAGAATGGAACTTGGCTTTGAGTTCCGCACGATCGGAGCCAACCCTTTGGCCGCCCAATATGCGGGCATTAACGTGGGGCGAAACCTCATTATCACCATGGCGCTCTCCGGCGCGCTGGCTGGTCTGGCAGGTGCCACCTATTTTCTCGGTTACTATGGTTCCATTCAGCCAGATACCCTCATCTCCACGGGCTTTGACGCAATTGCCGTCTCCATTTTGGGGAACTCCAGCCCAATCGGCATTCTCCTGTCCTCCTTCCTGATTACCGTCATTGATAAGGGAAGCACCTACATGAGCTCTACTGTAGGTGTCCGTCAGGAGATTGGCTCTCTTATTACCGGGCTGATCCTGCTCTTTGCCGCCTGTGGCGCCTTTTTCAGCTATCTCATCGGACGCAGCCGCCAAAAGGCTGTCGACGCAGAAGTAAAAGCGGACGGAAAGGAGGAGCGTGTATGAACACCATCAACACCCTTATCATTGATGGGCTTTCCTTTACCCTGCCCCTGTTCATCATGGCAATCGGCGGTATTTATTCCGAGCGCAGCGGCGTCACCAACCTGGCCATTGAGGGCCTACAGGGTTTTGGCGCTTTTGTGGGCGCCCTTGCCGCCACCCTTCTCTCCGGTTTTTTTGCCGCCAGCAGCCAGGTGCCTATGTTCCTGGCCATGCTCTTTGCCGTGCTGGGCGGCATGGTCTACTCCATGCTCCACGCTGTGCTCTGTGTGAAGTTCAAGGCCGATCAGGTTATTTCCGGCGTGGTCATCAACATTCTGGCTATGGCTCTGACCACTTTTCTTACCAGCCAGCTTAACGCCTCAGTGTTTGGTGCACCCTCCAACAAGTTCGTGCTGGGTACGTCAGTACGCTTCTCTGTCCCGGGACTGTCCACCATCCCTGTGGTGGGTGCCTTCTTTACCAACCTCTATCCCTTTGAGCTAGTCATTATTGCCATGGCGCTGATCGCCTGGTATTTCCTCTACAAGACCCCCTTTGGGATGCATCTGCGGGCCTGCGGAGATAACCCTCACGCCGTGGATGCCGCCGGTGTAGAGGTCGGCCGGGTGCGCTTTGCCGCCGTGATGGTCTCGGGCGCCCTCTCCGGCCTGGGCGGCATCTGCTTTGCCTACTCCATCTCTGCCCAGTTCTCTCCTTCTATCTACATGGGCTACGGCTATCTGGCCATCGCCGCCCTCATCTTCGGCAACTGGCAGATCGGCCCCACCCTCTGGGCCTGTCTCATTTTTGGTTTCGCTCGCTCCGCCGGCTTTGCTCTCACCCAGGCTCTTGGCCTGGCCGCTGCCTTTTCCGACCTATTCATGACCCTGCCCTACATCATCACCCTGCTCCTGCTTATTTTCTTCTCCAAGAGCAACCGCGCTCCCCGGGCCTTGGGTGAGATCTATGATAAAGGCAAGCGGTAACTTTTTCTCTCGGGGATACTCTCTGCCCCGTTCTATCTCATTCGTTCTTCACGAAGGTGTGATAGCGATATATCTGTCTGAAAAAGGAAAGGAGCCACTCGCATGAACAAGAAGAATTCCCGTATCCTCAGCATCTCTCTCGCCACCGCTATGACTGCCGCTCTGGTAATCCCCGCCGCCGCAGACCTGGTCAAAAAAGACTTGGCTGTAGACGCCGGTCTCTCCGTCTATGTGGACGGCAAGCTTGCCACCCCCACCGATGTCAACGGCAAGGGCGTAGATGTCTTTGCCGCCGACGGCACCACCTATCTGCCTGTCCGCGCTATGTCCAACGCCCTAGGGGCTCAGGTGTCCTATAATGCCAACGGCTACAAAGTCTATGTGGATACTGCCAAAACCGACGACAAGGCCGCCGACTACCTCAAGACCTACTTCGGCATTGAGCCAATGACCGGCACGGTCACCGCTGCGACCTTTAACGCCGCTCTGGCTAAGATCGCGGAAGGCGTCACCGTGGATGGGCAGTCCCTCAGCGTCGGGATGGCCGTCAAGGCCGCCGTGGAAGCCGCCGGTCTGAAGGAACTGGCCTTGACCTACTCCGCCGAGAAGTCCGCAGCTTCGACTGCCGGCTGTTCCACGATCCAGGATGCTTATCTCCCCTATGTGGCCTGCGCGCTGGACACCTCTCTGGCCTCCGGCACCTGGGACTTCTCCGCCAATCTGGACGGTGACACCGCCGCTCAGCTCCTTATGAGCGCCGTAAACATCGCCGGCAAGGGCCGCAACTATCTGGGCAACGCCAGCGACACAGACATTTATCAGAAGCTTCAGTCCGCCTGGGCTACTTTCGGCAATTTTGACGACACCACTCTTTCCCAGCTGGGTGCCGATCTGGTCATCGCCGGTGCCTCTACCGGATACAACCTGAAATACGACGGCTACAACGCCAACTTCCTGCCTGAGTACACTCTCCAGTATGGTCACAGCGACATCACCCACGCCGTGCAACTCATCGGGCTGCTGAACAGCGAAGGAATTGATGCCAAGGTGGCCTTGGAGCCTAAGACCTCCATCTATGAGTACATGGTGGAGTGGGGCGATCCTGCCAAACTGACTATGACTCCGACCTATGAGGTCAAAGCGATTGAGGGCGGCCGCTACCTATGCTACGCCACTGAATATGACATGAAGCTGGAATTTGACACTGTGGTCGACAAGGATCACTTTGACAGCATTATCGGCACCTATGCCAAGAAGTGGGACTCCAATACCGACAGCGACGGCAAGCCAACCGTGGCTCTGCTGGCGGGTGCCTGGTGGCAGCCTCTGTACACCTCCACTGTCCCCATGAAGGACACCAAGAACTTTACGCTCATCAAGGATAACGTGGTTCGTCACGGTGCCTACACCATCCATCCCTTCTCCACGGTGGACGGCACCGCAGCCATTGCCAAAGTAGTCAAGGAGAAAGCTCCCAGCCTGAGCGTGGATCCGACTGACCTGTACGTCAACAAGGCCTTCTATAACTACCTTACCGGTGCCGATCACCAGTAATTAAAACATGAAAAAGGACTCGGACACATCTGTGTCCGAGTCCTTTTTTTACTGGGGATTAAGAGTGTAGTTGGGCGCTTCCTTGGTAATATAGATGTCGTGTGGGTGGGACTCCTTGAGACCGGCGGCAGTGATCTGCATAAACTGTGCCTTCTCCTGAAGCGCCTGGATGGTCCCGCAGCCACAGTAGCCCATACCGGCCCGCAGTCCGCCCATCATCTGATAGATGGTATCCGAGGCGGAGCCTTTATAGGGGACACGACCCTCCACGCCCTCGGGAACCAGCTTTTTGTTGTTCTCTTGGAAGTAGCGGTCCTTAGACCCCTTGGCCATCGCGCCCAGGGAACCCATACCGCGGTAGACCTTGAACTGACGGCCCTGATAGACCTCAGTGTCTCCGGGGGACTCCTCGCAGCCAGCCAGCAGGGAGCCCAGCATAACCACATCGCCGCCGGCGGCAATGGCCTTGGCAATGTCACCGGAGTACTTCACGCCGCCGTCGGCGATAATAGGCACACCGTATTCCCGGGCCACGCAGGCCGCATCGTAGACGGCGGTGATCTGCGGCACGCCGATGCCAGCCACCACGCGGGTGGTGCAAATAGAGCCGGGGCCAATACCAACCTTCACACAGTCTGCGCCAGCCTCAATCAGGGCCCGGGTGGCGTCGGCGGTGGCCACGTTGCCCGCAATGAGCTGGGCGTTGGGGTAGAGCGCCTTAATGCGTTTGACACACTCAATGATGTTGTGGCTGTGGCCATGGGCGGAATCCAACACCAGCGCGTCGGCTCCTGCGTCCACCAGGGCCGCCACCCGATCCAGCACGTCGCTGGTCACACCGATGGCCGCACCCACCAGCAACCGCCCCTTTTCGTCCCGGGCAGAATTCGGGTAAACCTGGGCCTTCTCGATGTCCTTGATGGTAATGAGGCCTTTAAGCCGGAACTCATCATCCACCAGAGGAAGCTTCTCGATCTTGTGCTTACGGAGGATCTCCTTGGCCTCCTCCAGAGTGATGCCCTCCTTGGCAGTCACCAGATGCTCCTTGGTCATGACGTTGTCGATGAGTTGGGTCATATCCACCTCAAACTTCATGTCCCGGTTGGTGATGATGCCGATGAGACGACCGTTGTCACAAATGGGCACGCCGGAGATGCGGTATTTGGCCATCAGCTCGTCGGCTTCGGCCAGGGTGTGACCGGGGGCCAACCAGAAGGGGTTCGTGATGACGCCATTCTCGCTGCGCTTGACCATGTCCACCTGCTCGGCCTGTTGGCCGATGGACATATTCTTGTGAATGATGCCAATGCCTCCCTCCCGGGCGATGGCAATCGCCATCCGGGACTCGGTCACGGTGTCCATGGCCGAACTCATCAGTGGGATGTTGAGGACAATCTTCTTTGTCAGGTGGGTGTGCAGATCAATATCTGCGGGGAGCACATTGCTCTCGGCGGGAATCAGCAGCACGTCATCAAAGGTCAGCCCCTTCTTGAGGAACTTCTGCGCGGCATCCGTGTTGACCATATCGCATCTCCTTTTCTCTGTGAAAATTTTATCTATTTTAATCTTCTTATTACAAATTGTCAAGGGTCAGAGCAGCGTCAAACCGCTCTTTCCCCTCTTTTCCCCGTCCCGCCGCATACCAGAGCGGGCCATTCCGCCCGGTGTGCAGCTCCACCGTCTCTCCCGCCAGACATTCCGCCAGATAACAGACCTGGAGAGAGGAAACAAACTTTCCCTCCCCCAGCCGCTCCAGCTCCAGAGCGTCGCAGGCAAAATCGGCGTATTTCACGTTGTTCACATGGCCGTTGATGTCGGTATCGGAATAGCGCATCCGCCGTTCCTCGGCCAGTGTCAGCCCCTCGGGCACCCTAAGCTTGTGAAGCGTATCCTTTCGGCAGAGAGAACCTCCAGTGGTCCCTTCAAATTCGGACACATCAGACAGGCGAAAAAGCTTGTGGGTGTCCAGATCGGCCAGCACCCACGCTGACAGAGCCTGTCCCACCGGCTCTCCATTCACTGATAGGTCAAACTCCCGATACATCATGGCGGCCCGGCCGCCCCGGTGCCAGGTCTTGAGCTTTAACGGCTCGTCCCAGTACAGGGGGCGTTTCAGCTCATAGCGAATACGGGCCAGCATCCAGAAGGCGTGGTAGCGGTCTACGACCTCATCCCGGGAAACCCCAATGGCACAGGCCGCCTGAGTCGCCGCCTCCTGGAGGTGCCCCAGCAGGGCCGAAGGACGGCAGTGGCCAAACAAATCCAGGTCGCGGGAGTCTACCCGGTAGATGTCTTCGTAATAGACATCCATTACGTCGCCTTCTTTCCACCGATGCAGAGGGCATATTTGCAGCAAAGCTCCTCCAGATCATCGTCAGTGGCGGCAGAAATCCGGAGCTTCGCACCGCAGTCGGCGCAAGTCAGCTCCACAGAACTGTAATGCACTTTTACTTGATAGCGCTTGGAACCGCAAGTGCAGGAGATCCCGCCACGGGCGGCAATATCCTTCAGCTCTCCCAGCACCTCGGTCATCACCGCCTCGTTGAGAAAGGCGGTGTCCTCCTCTTCCTTAGGTCTCGCTTCGTACTGTTCCGCCACCTCCTCCAGGCGTCGGAGCGCCCGGAATACCGGCCCCTCCTCTCCCACATAGCAGCAGTCAAGTCCAGTTGCTTTACAGGAAAAAGCCAGCGCCTTCTCATGGAGGAAGGCGTGAGCGGAGCAGCGGATATGGTGATCCTCTCCGCAGTAGAGACAAGGTACTGTCAGGTCGGCGTGATCGGCCTCCATCTCCACCAGAAGGGCGGACTCTCCGCAGGGGCAGGGCAGTTTGCTGGGCGCCGCCGCCAGCTGAAACACGGTGCGTTCTACCGCCACACTTTGTTTACACTTGGGGCAAAGATAAGCAATTGTGCGTTTTGGTTCTTCCATGGTAATGTTCTCCATTTTCTTTTGTATCAAGGATTAGTTTTCCAGCACCGAAAGCTGGTAGGCAATCCGTGGGCTTCCGTCGGCCACATGGATCATGCCGCAGCGGACAAATCCATTTTTTCCCAGAATGTGCTGCATAGTACGGTTGTCATGATGAGTATCGGCCCGAATATTGGGGATAATCTCCCGGCAAAAAGCCAGGCACTGAGCGAAAAGCCCCTGCTCCATGCCGTCCCCCGCCAAGCGGTGGATGGTTCCATAGGGAGCTTCATCAAACCAGCGGCCGTTTTCAATAACGGCGTAGGTAGGGTCATCCCCTACGATGAAGGCAAACGCCCCGTGGACAGTCCCATCCCGCTCAAAAACGTAAAGCCACCCAGCCTGAATGTCGCCCTCCAAAAGCGCTCGCTCGGGATAACCGTTTCCCCACTGAGAGGGGTTGCCGTTCCGACTCATATATTGCCGCGCGGCGGCATAGACCGCCAGCAAAGCGTCCAAATCCTCTATCCGGGCTTTCCGTACCACATGGATCCCCTCTTTTGTTTCTATTTTCCATTGATTTAAGTTTAACACACCCCGGCAGAAGTGTAAACGTCGCATGCGACGAAAAATGAAGATGCTTCCGGTTATTTTCCACCCATTCCGCTCAAACTAACCCCACTTCTATGGGGAGGTTGATCGTATGCCGACAAAAAAATTGGGCACACAGACTGTGGCGCTGGCAAAACCGCCTGCCATCATCGGTCACGCAAACGTGGTTGGAAAAAAGGAAGGTGACGGTCCGCTGGCGGACAGCTTTGACCATATTGAGCAGGACGACACCTTCGGGGAAAAGTCCTGGGAGAAGGCTGAGACCGCCATGCAGAAGATGGCTCTGGCCAAAGCGCTGGACAAAGCTGGACAGGCGGCCTCCAATCTGGACTATCTTTTTGCCGGAGACCTTCTGAACCAGTGTATCGGCTCCGGCTTTGCCGCACGGGGGCAGGACATCCCCTTCTTTGGCCTGTATGGCGCCTGCTCTACCATGGGGGAAGGTCTGTCTCTAGCCGCCATGATCATTGATGGAGGGTTTGCTCAGTTTGCCGGAGCGGTGACCTCGTCCCATTTTTGCACCGCTGAGCGCCAGTATCGAACCCCGCTGGAATATGGCAGCCAGCGGACTCCCAACGCTCAGTGGACGGTAACCGCCTCGGGTGCAGTCATTTTGGCAAAGGAGGGCCCCGGGCCCTACGTCACCCATATCACCACCGGAAAGGTAGTGGATAAGGGGATCAAGGATGCCAACAACATGGGGGCCGCAATGGCTCCTGCGGCTTACGCCACCATCTCCGCTCACTTCCAGGACACCGGACGAAAGCCCTCTTTTTACGACCTAATCGTCACCGGTGATCTGGGAAAACTTGGAAAAGAGATCGTGCTCGACTTTTTTCACCGGGATGGGCTGGAATTGCCAAACTACGACGACTGCGGCACCATGATTTTTGATTTAAAAAAGCAGGATGTTCACTGCGGAGGCTCCGGCTGTGGCTGTTCTGCGGCCGTACTCACCGGATACCTGCTCAACGGAATGCGCGCCGGGCGCTGGAATCACATTTTATTCTGTCCCACCGGCGCTCTCCTTTCTCCGACCTCCACCCAGCAAGGGGAGTCTATTCCGTCCATTTGCCATGCCGTTGCTTTGTCAAACAGCAAGTAGAAAGGGAAAAAGATTATGGATATTTTCTGGGAATACGCCCGAGCGTTTTTATGTGGCGGCGTCCTATGTCTCATCGGCCAAATCCTCATCGACAAGACCTCACTTACTCCCGCCCGCATTCTGGTGCTCTATGTGGTATCCGGCGTAGTGTTAGGCGGCCTGGGACTCTATCAGTATATGGTGGAGTTCGGCGGTGCCGGAGCCACCGTCCCCCTCACCGGCTTCGGCTACCTGTTGGCTAAGGGCGTGCAGAAGGCAGTAGCCGAGCACGGACTGCTCGGGGCCCTCACCGGCGGCATCACGGCGGCCGCGGGTGGTATCACAGCAGCCATTTTCTTCGGTTACTTGGTGGCTCTTGTTTTTAAGTCCAGGCCTAAATCCTGACAGTAACTCTGATACAGTCCGGTGAGAACCTTAATGTGAATTTCCTCGTCAGCAATAATTCGGCGCAGGTTGGCCGCCGCATTCTCGTCCCCGATCCACCTAAGCTGCTGCTGATACTTTCGGATACAGCCCCGCTCCTCCTCCACCGCGCGCCGGAGAAGCTGATCGAGTCGCCTGGGATAGTTAAGGTACTCTGGAGACCAGTATCGATACCTGCCCTGAAAGGGGCCCCAGAGTCTTGGGTCTTCCCCCATCTGGTGGGCCAGTCGGGCAAAGATGGCCAGGTGGTGCATCTCTACCTCCGCAATACCATGAAAACACTCCGCCACCTCCGGCCCTGCACAGCCGGTAAACTGTCCGTATAGATACAGACCCATGGCACTCATCTCCGAAACGCCGCCGCCCACATTGGAGAGGATTGCCAGGGCACAGCGCCGGTCCCGCCCGGACGCCCGTACCTCCGGATAAGCTCCCTCCGCTGTATACCGAGTCTCACAGGGGATCTCTTCCATATCCCGCCCTCCTTGCTTTACGTCTCTGCCGTAACCTATGCCCCATACCCGTTGTCCCATGTTAATGTAATTTTAAAAACTATATTTTAAAATATCATTGATTGTTTATCATAGTTGTAGTATACTCATTTTATCATAAAAGAATTGGGTGAGTAATATGGAATACCCTAATGCTGCCACATGTCGGCCCCGCAGTTATGCGGGCCGCGCTTCTTTTCTTCGCTCACGGGGAGAACAGGGGCGGAATCCTTATGATGGGCTGCGACCCTGGTCAGCTATCACCCATGCAGTGGGGGCCGCACTAGCCGTATGGGGTACTTTACTCCTGTTGGCGCGGGCTTTTTTTCTCGGGCTCGATGCCTGGCATACGGTCTCTTTTGCTATCTACGGTCTGTCCATGATTGGCCTTTATACTGCCAGTACGCTTTACCACTGTGTGAATACCAGCGTATCGGGGCGAATTGCCCTCCGGAAATACGACCATTGCTCCATCAGTCTGCTCATCGCCGGCAGTTATACCCCAATTTGTCTTACCGCCCTTCGCACCCAGGGGAGCTGGGGTTGGGTCATCTTTTTCGCTATTTGGATCATGGCCATCGGCTCCTGCTGCCTATCCCTGCTTTGGATCAACGCGCCTCGTTGGCTCACCTCCGGCGTCTACCTGGCAATGGGCTGGCTGGCTGTCTTTGCCCTTTATCCTCTCTCCCGAGCCATGCCAACCGCAGGGATGTTCTGGCTGATTTTTGGCGGCGTAGTGTACACGGTGGGCGGAATCCTCTACGCGGTAAAGTGGCCCGGCCGAAACAATCCTCGCTTCGGCTGCCATGAGATCTTTCATGTATTTATTCTGGGCGGAAGCATCTGCCATTTCTTTCTCATGTACAAGGTGCTCTGCTTCTTATAAGAGCCTCTCACGTTAAAAGGCGCCGCCCCCACAATGTGAGGCGGCGCCTTTTTGTACGTTCAGCCCAGTGTATAGCTCCCCTGGACCAGAACGGTGGAGGCTGCCGAGGCGGTCACGGTCTGCCCGTCTCCCGTAGCAAGGTAGAGATGATTGGCGGACAGAGCGCCGGCACCGCCCAAGGTTGTTCCGGCGGTGGTGTCCACCAGTGCCTCTGTGCTGGCAGCGGTACCGCTGCGGAAGAGGAGCTGCGATCCGGCAGAGAGAGTCAGTGTCTTTCCGGCCGAAAGCTCCACGGTGATAAAGGCAGCCTGGCTGCTCCCCACCGTGCCCTGGAGCTTTTTGGTCAGTTCGCTCTCCCGTGCGTCCAGCTTTTGATCTACCTGCTTGAGCAGGTTCGGCAGAGCCACCTCGTTGAGGTAACTGAGAGTAACCAGGGGGTCCGACTGGCTGCCCTGAGTCCCGGCGGCCAGGGCAACTCCGGCGATCGTGCCTACCACTAAAATCGTGCAGGCCAGACGGCTCGTCCACTTGCTCGGCTTCATAGAACGCTCCTCCTATGTACAAAAATTACGGTGTGGCGGGGCGGGCGCGCTGCTCACGCGTCCCTTCCCCTGCCACGTACTCATACCAGTTGTCTGGGCCGTAGGCCAAAGCTTACGGCAATGGCCCCGTCCACCTTCTGCATCTGTTCCTCATCCAACCGGCCCATATACTCTCTCAGCCTCTTTTTGTCCAGAGTTCGGATCTGCTCGAGTAAAATCACCGAGTCCTTGGGCAGGCCGTAGGTGTTGGCCGAAAGCTCGATGTGGGTCGGGAGACGGGCTTTCCCTGTCTGGGAGGTAATGGCAGCTGCAATTACAGTAGGGCTGTGCCGGTTGCCGGTATCGTTCTGAATGATCAAGACCGGCCGTACACCGCCCTGCTCGCTGCCAACCACCGGGCTCAGGTCGGCGTAAAAAATATCTCCTCGTCTGACGCTGCTGTCCACAAAGGCTCACACTCCGCGGTTCAAAGTCACCGGACGGAACAAAGGCGAGCCCCTGTCCACCGGTCACTATGATTTTCCCACGGCACGGCGGGATTTATACCCTTCTTTCCACGATTCTCGCAGAAGTAGGTTCACCCGCCGCCTGGCCGGCTCCATGCTCCCCGGTCCATTTTACGCAGGCCGCGGGAAAACGGTGTCAGTGGAGATACACTCTGGGTACCCGCCGGTTGATGTCGCACAGCAGTTCATACTGAATTGTCCCGGTCAGACGGGCAGCATCCTCGACGGGCACGCCGGATCCGTAGATCACCGCTATATCCCCGGAATGAACCGGAGATAGGTCCGTAATGTCGGCCATGCACATGTCCATACAAATACGGCCCACGATTTTGGCCCGCTGCCCACCGATGGAAACCTCCAGCGCATCGGAACAACGCCGGGGCAGGCCATCGCCGTAGCCAATAGACAAGGCCGCCAGGCGGCTCTCGCGATTGAGAGTGTGGGTGCAGCCATAGCTCACTGGAGTCCCGGCAGGCACTGTCTTGACCGACGCGACCCGGGTCTTGAGCGAAAGTACCGGCAAAAGTCCGGGTCCATCCAGCCCCTCGCAGGAGGGGGCCGGATAATGTCCATAGAGCGCAATGCCGGGCCGGACCATGTCAAGATAGGTACAGGGATAGTTTAACACGGCGGCGCTGGCAGCGCAATGGCGAATGGGAAATTCCACTCTTCGCTCCTTCAGCCGGTCCAGCAGATCCAAAAATCGGGTAAACTGAAGCATGGTGTACTCTTCGTTGCCATCCGCATCCGCGAAGTGTGTAAAAATGCCTTCCCAGTTCAGACCGGGCAGCTCGTAAAGCTCTGCCATAGTCTCCACGGTGCCCCCCAGTTCTTCCTCATTGCAGAGAAAGCCCAGCCGGGACATGCCGGTGTCCGCCTTCATGTGGACGGTAAGCGTCTTGCCCAACTGTACCGCTGCCTGGGACAGGGCCTTTGCGGTCTCCGCGTCAAAAACGGTCTGAGTCAGATGATAGCCCATCAGCTCCCCTGCCCACACCGGGTCGGTGTGGCCCAGTATGAGAATAGGGGCGCGGATGCCTGCATGACGGAGCTCAATAGCCTCGTCCAGGCAGGCCACAGCCAGATAGTCCGCCCCAAGCTTCTCCAGCCGCAAAGCCACCGGAATCGCCCCATGCCCGTATGCGTCCGCCTTCACCACGCCCAAATACCTGCACCCCGCGGGCAGCATGGCCCGCAGGGTGCAGTAATTGTGCTCCAAATTTTTCAGATCAACCTCCGCCCAAGTGCGACGTTCTTCTGTGTTCATCTTATCACGCTTTCTATTTGATTGTAAAACCTTAAAATAGTGAATCACGTTCAAGCCGGGCCTGTCAGGGTAAAGTTCGTCACCTCACAGGTGATAACAGTGAAGCCATCCTCACTGATCTCCCCCCGCAGAAGGGTCCCGGTGTCCGGCTGAAACCAGAGCTGGGTCTCCACCCCGCTCCCCGGTGCTTTCTCCGGATCCCGGCTGGTAACGTGAAGACGCTGTGCGCCGTCCCATTCCTCCAGGACGCACTCGGCCAAAAATCCCTCCCGGGCACAGGTAAGCAGGGCCGGACCGGCATCCACTGGCGTCAGTCCAGCCTCGTCCAGTTTCCCGGTCTCCGCCATCACGCCGTCATACTCCAGCGCGGTCTCTCCATTTGCAATGTGGGCAACGGTGCCGGCCACATTTTCCGGTGCGGTAAGCGTGAGTCTGGTCTCCCCCTCTTTTTCCCACGCCATGTCCACACCATAGGTGTATACTCTCTGCCCGTAATCCGCAGTCAGCTCCAGATGGCCTGTACAGGCAGTCATCTCCAGATAACGGCTCCGAATCTCCAGCGCCAGGTTCTCCGCCTCGCTCTCCTCCACACCGCCGCAAGCGGTCAGAGGAAAGACAAGGGTCATCATTAGTGCGCAAAGACGTCTGCGCACGCCGGACCCTCCTTAAAAACGTTTGGTGGTCAAGGGAATCTTCCGAATCAGATCGGAGGGACTCATCCCGTATTCCCCGAACTCTTCCGCTGCCAGATCCCCCGCCTGACCGTGGAGACACACCGCCGCAGGTACCGCCTGGCGGATAGTAAGCCCCTGGGCCATTAAGGAAACGATCATCCCCGCCAAAATATCGCCCGAGCCGCCCTTTGCCATGCCCGGGTTGCCGGTAGTGTTGATGTACGCCCCGCCGTCCGGGAAAGCTGTAATGGTACGGTGCCCCTTGAGCACCAAAACACAGCCGTGCTCAGCGGCAAAGGCACGGGCCGCACCCAGCCGGTCTCCGGAGGATAAATCTCCGCCCAGCCGCGCAAACTCCCCATCGTGGGGGGTAAGCACTGTAGCAAGGCCTCGGCGGTCGTCCAGCACATTTATATGCCCCTCCAGCGCATTTATACCGTCGGCATCCAGAACGACAGGGTGCTCGGTGTGTGCCAAAATATAGCGCACTACGGCTCCTGCTCCGTTGGTGCGGCTGAGACCCGGTCCAATCAGCGCAACATCGCTGGCAGCGATTCGGCTCAGTGCCTGTTCCGTAGAATCCAACGCCAGCGCGCCGTCCTTTCCCGAGGGGAGCGGATAAGGCATGGCTACATCCATTTTCTCTGCCACCATTGGCCAGATAGGGGCCGGTACCTCCAGCGTCACCAGCCCGGCGCCAGTGCGCACCGCCGCTTTGGCGGCCAGAACCGGTGCCCCTGAGTAGCCTACGCTTCCCCCCAGGATACACGCCCGTCCAAAACTGCCCTTATGAGCGTCTCTCGCCCGATGGGGCAAATGCACGTCCTCCGGAGCCATAGACCAGGTATCCCACTCCAGATTGTCCAGCAGGGCCTTATCAATGCCGATCTGTGCCACAGTAAGCGACCCGGTGCAGATTTGACCTTTTCCCACAAAATGCCCGACCTTGGGGCAGGTGAAAGTCACGGTAGCATCGGCCTGCACGGCAACTCCAAGGATACGGCCAGTGTCGGCTTCAACACCGCTGGGGATATCGGCAGAGACCACAGGAATATCGGAGGAATTCATCATATGGATCGCGGTGGCGAAATCTTCTGTCACCTCCCGGGTCAGTCCAATCCCTAGCAGTGCGTCCAGAAACACCCCCGCGTTCAACGCCCATACGGCAAATTCTGGGTCTGCATCGGAAAAAGGCTCCAACCGGAGTCCTTCGGCTGCCAGACGGGCCTCCATGGCCCGACAGCCCTGAGTCATTCGGTCCCGCTCCCCCACCAGGACAGCGCGAATCTCCACACCGCTCCGCTGCAGCAGCCGGGCAGCAGCCAGACCGTCCCCACCGTTGTTCCCGGTGCCGCAAAACACCACAGCTCTGGGAGCAGTTTGTCTCTCCAGATACTCCATTGCCCTCTCAGCCAGAGCCTCGGCAGCGCGCTCCATCAGATCCAGGGCAGAAATCCCCCCAGCCTCAATGGTTTGTCTATCCAACTCCATCATCCGCGCGGCGGTGATAATACGCATGGCGGATATCCCCTTTCCTTTGTCAAAAGTCATGGCTCATATTATAACGCCTGCGTAAGCAATCTGCAAGACGAAGGACCCGATTAAATACCTGGAAAATCAGGACTTGCTTTTTTTGACCCAATGTGATATAAAAGATTTTGTATAAACGCGAAGAAGGGGAAAATAGCGCCCCGACGCCAGTCAGAGAGAGCCGCCCACCGGCTGAGAGGGGTTCATGGTGCCAGCGCTTGGTTCGCCCCGGAGCGGCCGTGGAGACACGGACGGCGGCAGGCCGTTAGATCCTGCATGAGTGTACACGGTTTCGTGTAAACGCGGGTGGTACCGCGGAAGGTTTGCCTTTCGTCCCGATCCAGGGAGGAGAGGCTTTTTTTATTGCCTTTTTTCTGCGAAAAACGCCGCAAAGGAGAACGATCACAATGAAAGAAACTCTGGAACGCATCCGTCGGGAGGCACTGGAAGCCCTGGATCAGACCGGCGCCGCCCAGGACCTGGACGCCCTGCGGGTCAAATACCTGGGCAAGAAGGGAGAACTCACCGCTGTCCTTAAACAGATGGGCCGCCTCTCCGCTGAGGAGCGCCCCGCCATGGGGCAGCTGGCCAACGAGGTCCGCACTGCGGTGGAGACCGCGCTGGAAACTCAGGCCAAGAAGTTGGAATCCGCCGCGCTGGAGGCCAAGCTCCGGCTGGAGGCCGTAGACGTGACCATCCCCGGCAAGGAGCCTGTCCTGGGCCACAAGCACCCCATGTATATCGCCCTGGATGAGATCAAGGACATTTTCGTGGGGATGGGCTTCACGGTGCTGGACGGCACAGAGGTTGAATTGGCCGAGTACAACTTCGACAAGCTCAATGCCGAAGAGGGCCACCCCTCCCGGGACTGGTCTGATACCTTTTATTTTGACACCGACAGCCGTGTGATGCTGCGCAGCCAGACCTCTCCCATGCAGGTCCACGCCATGGAGACCATGGACCTGCCCATCCGCATCTTGGCCCCCGGCCGGGTCTACCGCAAGGATGAGGTGGACGCCACCCACTCCCCCATGTTTCACCAGGTGGAGGGCATGGCCATTGACAAGGGCATCACTATGGCCGACCTCAAGGGTACCCTGAACGCCGTGATGGAACAGCTCTTCGGCAAGGGCACCATCACCCGGTTCCGCCCCCACCACTTTCCCTTCACCGAGCCATCCTGTGAAATGGACGTGCAGTGCCACAAGTGCGGCGGCGTGGGCTGCCCCACCTGCAAGGGCGAGGGCTGGATCGAAGTACTGGGCGCAGGTATGATCCATCCCCATGTGCTGGAGATGGCTGGCATTGACTCCGAGGTGTACAGCGGCTGGGCCTTCGGCATGGGTCTGGAGCGGCTGGCCATGCGCCGGTTTAAGATCGCCGACCTGCGGCTCATCTTTGAAAACGACACTCGGTTCCTGGAACAGTTTTAAGAAAGGAGGCCACACGATATGAATCTCTCCCGTGAATGGCTCAATGAATTTGTAAAAGTGGATGCCTCCGACAAGGAATTTGACGAGGCTATGACCCTCTCCGGTTCTAAGGTGGAAATCACTGAGGTCCCCGGCGAGGAAATTAAAAATGTAGTGGTTGGACGAGTGCTCTCCCTGGTCCGTCACCCCAACTCCGACCACATGTGGATCTGCCAGCTCGACGTAGGGGAGGCCGAGCCGGTGCAGATCGTCACCGGCGCCCAGAACCTCCACGAGGGCGACCTGGTCCCCGTGGCCAAAGACAATTCTTGGCTCCCCGGCGGGGTGCACATCACCCGGGGCAACCTCCGGGGGGAGAAGTCCAAAGGGATGCTGTGCTCCTACAAGGAACTGGGCATGACCGACCACGACTGGCCCTTCAGCGTGGTAGATGGCATCTTCATTCTCGATTCCGACCCCAATTTGAAGGCCATGGGGCTGAAGCCCGGCGACGATATTCACGCCCCTCTTGGTCTGGACGACCATGTGGTCGAGTTTGAGATCACCCCCAACCGTCCCGACTGCCTGTCGGTCATCGGCCTGGCCCGGGAGGCCGCCGCCACCTTTGGCGGAGAGCTTACGCTTCACGAACCCGTGGTGAAGGGCGGCGGACCTGGCAGCCTGCCCGAACTGCTGGACGTGGAAACTCCAGACCCAGAGCTGTGCCCCCGTTATTCAGCCCGGATGGTGCGCAATGTGAAGATCGCTCCCTCCCCCCTCTGGATGCGGCGGCGGCTGCGGGCCATGGGCGTGCGGCCCATCAACAACATCGTGGACATCACCAACTACGTCATGCTGGAATATGGCCAGCCCATGCACGCCTTCGACTACCGCTATGTGAAGGGCGGCAAGATCATTGTGCGCCGTGCCAAGGAGGGCGAGGAGCTCACCACCCTGGACGGCACCGTCCGAAAACTAAACGCCAACCACCTGGTCATCGCCGACGAGCACAGGGCCGTTGGTCTGGCGGGCATCATGGGCGGCGAGAACAGCGAGATCGTGGCAGACACCACCGATGTTGTTTTTGAGTCGGCCAACTTTGACGGGACGTGCATCCGAAAGGGTGCTCTGGCCCTCGGGATGCGTACTGAAGCCAGCGCCAAGTTTGAGAAGGGGCTGGACCCCATGAACACCCTCCCCGCCGTTAACCGCGCCTGTGAGCTGGTGGAGCTGCTGGGGGCAGGCGAGGTAGTGGACGGCGCCATCGACCTGCTCAATTATGTTCCCCACCCCACCATCCTCAAGCTGGAACCGGAGAAGATCAATGCTCTGCTGGGCACTGACGTTTCCCGGGCGGAGATGGTCTCCATCCTGGAGAAGCTGGACTTCCGGGTGGACGGCGACGACGTCACCGTCCCCTCCTATCGCGGCGACGTGAAGCGCATGGCCGATCTGGCCGAGGAGGTGGCCCGGTATCACGGCTACAACAACATCCCCATCACTCTCATGAAGGGCCTGACCACCCAGGGGGGCTATTCCCCCGCCCAGCAGGCCGAGCGCTCGCTGGGCGCGGCCTGCCGGGCTCTGGGCTTTGACGAGATTATTACCTACTCCTTTATCAGCCCCACCTACTACGACAAGATCCGCTGGGCTCCCGACGATCCCCGCCGCAAGTCCTTGAAGATCTGCAATCCCCTGGGCGAGGACACCTCCATCATGCGCACCTCAGTTCTTCCCTCTATGCTGGAGATTCTGACCCGGAACTACAACTTCCGCAATAAATCCGCCTATCTCTACGAACTGGGCCGCATCTACCTGGAGCGTCCAGACGGCATGGCAGACGAGCCGAAGATCCTTTCTTTGGGCGCTTACGGCAGTGAGATGGACTTCTTTACCCTGAAGGGTGACATTCAGGCCATTCTAAGGCAGTTCCGGGTGAAGGACGTCTCCTACCGCCCTGTAACCAACAACCCCTCCTATCATCCAGGCCGCTGCGCCCAGATCCTGGCTGGCAAGACAATTCTGGGCGTCTTTGGACAGATCCACCCCCTGACGGCCCAGAACTACGGCGTAGATGCCCCCCTCTACTGCGCCGAACTGCGCTTTGACGCGCTGTTTGCTGCCCGGGGCACGGACGCCGAGTACAAGCCTTTGCCCAAGTTCCCTGCCGTCACCCGGGACATTGCCGTGGTCTGCGATGAGACCGTCACCGTAGGAGCACTGGAGTCCTGCATCCGCAAGGGCGCCCAGGGTCTGCTCAAAGAGGCAGCCCTCTTTGACATTTATCGGGGAAAGGGCGTAGCCGAAGGGAAAAAGAGTGTGGCCTTCAACCTGATTCTCCGGGCCGACGACCGCAGTCTAACTGCCGAGGAGGCCGATGCCGACGTCCGGAGCATTCTGGAAACCCTGGAGCGGGAGCTGGGCGCCATTCTGCGCTGACCTCTCTCAACAGGCACACGCTGAGATGAAGGTTTTATAAATTTTCCAGTTTGCTCTTTACAGACGACTTTTTTTCGAGTACAATTCAAACATGAGACTGATGGGAGGTGTATCCATATGGCCGAACTTGATTTCACCAGAAAATTTAATATCCGCTATGAAAAGGATCAGGAGATTAAGGCCATTTTGGCCTCGGTCTACGACTCTCTCAAGCAAAAGGGGTATGATCCCATCAATCAGATCGTGGGCTACATTCTTTCTGAGGATCCCACGTATATCACCAACTACAACAATGCCCGGGCCCTGATTCGCAAGCTGGATCGGGACGAGTTGCTTCAGGAAATGGTCAAGCAATACCTCTCCGAATAAGCCTAAACATCATGAGTGGCGCGCTCCTCCGGGGGCGCGCCATTTTGCGAAAGCAGGTGTTCTATGGACGCTACTAAGCTGAAATATCTGGCCGCTTTCTCTATGCTGCTGGATCACATCGGAGCTCTTTTTTTCCCCTGCGGCTCTGTTTTTTATCTGGCGCTGCGTCTGGCAGGTCGGCTGGCTTTCCCTGTTTTTGCCTGGTTTATAGCCGAAGGCTGCCACAAGACCGGAGACAGTAAAAACTATCTGATCCGCTTGGGTTTGTTTGCTCTTATCGCCGAGGGACCTTACCTGTTGGTTTTCCATAAAGGGGGCGGTTTGGCCTCGGTACTGGTAACGTTTTTCCTTGTGGTAGGATCCATGATGCTCTTTGAGCGGCTGCGCAGCACTCTTCCCCTCCCCACTGCCCTGCTGCCTCTTCTGTGTGCCATGGTACTGGCAGAGCTTTTGGGCTCGGACTACGGCCTCCCTGGGGTTCTGCTGGTAGCCGGACTCTATCTTATAGGAGAAAACCATTCAAAAAAACTTCTCTTCGTGGGACTTTGGTGTGTGTGCTTCTATCTGCTCTGGCAGCCGGCAGCCGGGCTGCTGGCCTGGCTGCCCGCCGGGCTGCTGACCCCTTGTTTGGGAGAAATTGTAATGAGCTATCTTTTGCGAAACCTGCTGTCCCAGCTTGGATATGCACTGGTGGCCTGCCTGTCTATCCCTCTGCTGGCACAATATAACGGCGCCCGGGGTGTCGGGCACCGCTGGTTTTTCTATTGGTTCTATCCCCTGCATCTGCTGGTTCTCTTTCTGATCTCCCTAATTTCTTTCTGATGGAGGTATCTTTTCCCCCTTTCTCCGGCATACTGGTGGAAGAGGTGAAGTATAATGTCATCGATATCTCCTTCCATCCGTGCCAAATTTGACTCCATGCCTCCGGAGCTTCAGCAGGCCGTACTGAACCTGGATGTCAAACTGGAAACCATGGGTGACCTGATGGCCTGTCTGGAACGCATCATTTCCCAAGACGAAAAGCAATAAATTTTTTCACAAACAGCGGAGGTCCCCCG
>JAYFPI010000016.1:0-25207 GCA_034927965.1 Pseudoflavonifractor sp. | reverse complement strand
AAATTGAGTTTATTCTTTCGCCGGGCTCAATGCCCAGCTCGCTTTTCAATATCCGGCCGTATTCGCGGTAATGCTTCGCCGCGTTTGACTTTTCTCCCGTGCGGTTGTAAAGCTCAAAAAGCAGCGCAGTAATGTCTTCATCATATGGATTCTTTGCGAACGCGTTCGTAAGGAGCTTTTCCGCGGCCATGAAATCACAGCTTTCGATCAGTGCTCCCGAAAGGGTCAGAGCAGCCTGGACGAAATCCCGCGACAGCCTTTCCCGTTCGGCCTCGGACCAAAGCCAGCCGCTTCCCTCGAAGTATCGCCTGGCATACGGCAGCAAGTCGGTGTCCGAAATTCCCCGGCCTTCTTTTATCTTTTCGCACAACTGCCGGAAACGCGCGACGTCCAACTCCGTGTCGCCGAGTTCCAGCCGGTAGCCGCCGCTGATGCGGATTTGTTCCCGTTTTACTCCGTATTGCTCCAGCGTTTTGCGTATGTAGTACACCGCGCTGTGAAGCTGATGGGCCGCGCGCTCCAGCTCCGCGTCCGGCCATACAGCCTCGATAATCTCGTCCCTTGAGACGGTCTTTCCTCTGTTGTGGAGCAGGAAGGCAAAAAGCTCCTCTGTTTTTCCCGAGCGCCATTTGATCGGTTCTCTGCTGGCAAAAACGACTTCAAGCCGTCCCAGACATTTGATTTGAAGCCTCTTTTCATCGTTGCGTAAGACGGCCTGGCATTTTCTTATAACGCGTTCAATGGTCTTGTTCAGCCGTTCCTGATCAATGGGTTTCAATATGTAATCCAGGGCGCTTAGTTCAAAGGCTTCTATGGCATACTGGTCAAAAGCCGTTACGAAGACGATCTCCGAATCGGGGCTGGCATCAAGTATCATTGCCGCGGCGTCAAGCCCCTGCAGCTGAGGCATATGGATATCCAGGAACACCACCTGCGGCTTGATCCGTTCAATCTCGTGGATGGCTGTTATCGGATCGTTATACATGCCGACGACAGCTATTTCCTGGTACTTTTTCAGCATGTATTCAAGGCCTCTGAGAGCAGGCCTTTCGTCATCTATCAAAACCGCTTTGACCGGCATATCATTCACCATCCCTGTCGTTAATCGGAATATACCATCTGATTTCCGTTCCCATACCGGGACTGCTGCTTATTTGCATACCTTTTTTATAATATTTCCGGAGCCTTGTGTCAATGTTGGCAAGGCCGACCCCGTTCGTTGGCCCGTGTTTTAATATGCTGTTCAGGCTTTCTGGTGTCATGCCAACCCCATCGTCTTTAACCATGAATACGAGCCGCCTATTTTCTCTTTTTATACAAATATGAATATGTCCGCCCTCCCTTTTCGGCAGGATTCCATGATTCACCGCGTTTTCAACAATCGGCTGAAGCATCAGGACCGGAACCCTGAATTCCAGATCGTCGCAGATATCGAAGGTCACTTCAAGCCGTTCTTCAAATCGCGCCTTTTCGATTTCAATATAGGCTTTTACAAGCTCAACTTCGCGACTTAAAGGAACAAACTGGCTCAGTTCTTTGAAATCGAAGCTCCGCCTTAAATAATTGCTGAAATTCGTCAGAATGGTTCTCGATTTCTCAACGTCATAACAGGATACGGAGGCAATAGTGTTCAGAGAATTATAGAGAAAATGCGGCTTGATCTGAGATTGAAGAAAAGCGAGCTCCAGGGCGTTTGCATGCGCGCCGAACTGCCTAATCCTGTTTGCCTCAATGACCATTTGAGTAAGAACAAAAAGAAATATCCCGATTATTTTCACCTGTAACCAGTTGCCCTGAATGACAGCTGTAATGGAAAGCATATCGTATGCGTAGGTACTGAAGACGATCAACATGCTGCCCAGATTGATCCAACCGTCCCGGTGTCCGCTTTTAATGCCTACGATTACGATTATGACTAAATTCAATATCCAGAACAGTTCGAAGTAGTTGGTGATGTTCGCCAGATTGCCGAAAACCACGGGCTTTGTGACAATATAGATGATTTGGATAATGAAAAAGTATAGCAGATATACCTTGGTAATAACATTTGCATAAGCGGATGGAAAAAGCTCTCGCAAATAAAGAATCAGAAAAAGGATGACCCAGATAATCGAGGAATACCACAGGCTTATAGTCTGATTGAAGCTCATGTTGGGGAAAACCCTTAAAACAGCCATTTCACCGACCATATCTGTCAACAACGCAAAAGACAGGCAAGCGAACGCCAAGTATAATGAATAGCGAAATTCCTTATTCATTATGAAAATCGCGAAATTGAAAAATGCGACAATCATAAGCACGCCCAACAGAAAATGTTCCTGCTCTCCCTCTCCTTTTTGCAGACTGAAAACAGCGTTTTGACTTCCCAATGAAGTCCCAAACCAAAGGCCCCCTGTAGTATGATGAAAATTTGAGACTTGAATAATGATATCAAATTCATTGGAAGGGATCCCAAAAAGCGCTGTTTCAGGCGTGTAGTCTGCCGTTTCATCGGCTTCGGACGTTCCGACCTGACCGACGGATGCTATTAATACGTCATTAATAAAAACATTGTAGGCACTCGGCAAAGCGGGCAAATCCAGGGCAAGCCGCGTCCCCGGAAGTAAACTCGTTTGGGTGTGAAGATGATAGGTGGCATACCCGCTGCCGGGAAGCCTTTCTCCATTAAAGGTGTAAGCCGTCCAACTGTCTGGGACTTCAACGTAAAAATCTGCACGTTCTTGCCCCAAATCCTCGTATGACAGCAATTGTTCCCAGTAAAATTCCCACTGTCCGTCAAGCGAGATTATTTCGTCATTTTCAAAGTCCCACTTTGTCAGGTCCAGCGTTCCCACCGACGCTTTGACAGCTCCGTTGTCCGTCCTTTCAGAACATCCGGACAGCCCGAGGCAGAAAAGAATGATTAGGATAAGCAAAATGCACTGTGATTTTCTCATATAAGCAGCTCCCTTATCGGGCCGATCAATATTCATAAAAGTTTCTTAATCGGTTATCTGGAAAATTTTTATCTTTATTATAACACATATCTGAATATTTCCGCATTCACTTTGTATATTCAAATTATAGGTTACTGATTGAAGGGGGCAACTATGGATGTCACCAAAGCTGAACAAGCCATGCGGGAAATGACAATGGTCTTGATATATCTGTCCGGGTTCACGGAGAGCGACAGGTTCTCGACCGGAAGCAAAGCTTTTTTGCATGGAAAGGCCATGACTTTGACGTTCTCAACAAATTGAATGATGCCGACTTTATTCGGCAAGGCTCGCACCCATCCAGATCAAAATCCGTGTACATTACAGATGCCGGTACGACAAATATGAATTGAAAGAGGCTGGGGACGGCAAGCTGTATGTGACACTGGCAGCGTAAGCGAAGCCGGAGGTCAGAAGAAATTCAGCTATGCGGCAGAGATTCCGTGGAGTGCTGTCATTCGTTCCGTGCGGAAGATAAGCCAAAGCGCGGTCTTGACGTGCGCAACCCGTCTGTACTGGCGCAGCTTCGGGAACCTGTTCATGGCGCTGATGTGGATCGCGCACCGCACAGCAGGAACAAAGGCCAGGAACGATAAAGAAGCGCATAACCGCCCAATAAACGGTTATGCGCTTTCCCTATACCTGTATTAGAGACTATAAACCAGTTCGTGCAGGACGATTTCTTCTGCTCTGCTGCGGACGTTGTTCATCCGGCCAACCCATTCCATCTGGTCTGACGCTTTCAGGGCTTCGGTCACGCCCTCTGCTTTTGCCATCTGCGCGGTCAGAAGCTCCATCCGTTTTTTGGCGGCCAAGTCGGTTTCCTCCAGATCGACGTTCATGCCGGAGAGAAGAAATCCGCTGTAGTAACCGCTGTGATTATCCCGCAGGAAGCGGTGCCGCATCCTGCCGTATTTCCCGATCTTCGGCGATTCCGGCGCGGCCAAGTCTGGGATGTAATAATCTCCGCATTTCGTATAGGTCAGTTCCATAACCGGCTCCTTTCATCGTGGTTGATTGGACAACAGTTACATGAAGTCCTTGATTTACGCGGGTTTCACCGCCTTCCTCATAACCGCTGTTTCATTCTCCACAAATGAGCCGCAGTCATGATGTAATTTGTGGTGGGATAAACCACCCTTTATAAATTACATCATGGTTCTGGATGCTGTTGGAGTCGCCCTTGAGCTCGTCCTCCTGGCTGAGCCTGCCGTAAAGAATGCTGTATTTCTAGTTTGCCATTTTAAAGTTAACCTCCTTCCGTTGGGGCAAACCGTTACGGTACCCACAGCATACCGCATCGGTTCCCACAAGTCTACTGATTTCAGGCGTTATGCGCCTCTTTTTCGAGGTCGGCGTCGATCAGGCCGAGAAGCTTGTCCGTGGGGGGATGCCCCATTACAGGGAGTACCGAGCGGACACGGTATCGCCGCCCCGCGATGCACATGGAGCGAACGGTTGTGCTCTCCATTTGATCAAGGAACAGGATGGCGTCGTCAAACCAGGGGGCGTATTTCCCGTTTTCCTCCTCATACTCAACCTCCGCTGTTTCATAAGCACCGAGAACTCCGGTTTCCAGATAGTGCCGCGCTATTTTCTGTTCTCTGCTCATAAAATCATCATTCTTATTCATAATCATCCTCCGGCCCCTCCAGATACCCGATTTCCATTTTATTTCGAAGCGCGTCTTTCAGCGGCACATGCCCCTGCTTGATTGACCAGCTTCACCGCCCTGCCCCGGAGCTTTTGCGCGTCTGCGTCCGGCGAGTGGTTCCATTTCCGGTCGAAATCCATGCCGCGATAGTTCTGGAGCCGACTGTGATCGAAATCCTCGCAGGCCGGCATGTCCTGAACGATTTCCGCCGTCTCCGCATAGCTCATCGTCTGCATCGTCGCATGGCGATGAGAGGATTATCCTTGCCGTAATTTGAGGAATCCGCTTTCAGGCCCATTTCACGGGAGCGCGACTCCCACTGCTCGTCCATGAGGCCCTTGATGTGCTCAAGCGTCTCCACGGTGCCGATGGCACCCGGCCCAGCTCCAGCAGCGTCCTTTTCTTCTTTTTCATGCGCGCCCCACCTTTCAAACGTTTTGAATACCACAAACGCGATCTTGAAACGTTGGGAGGAAGGATTATGAATACATTTTACGAGTATGAGGGCATTTTCGGCAGGGCCGAAACGGCACATCTGAACAGTGCTGGACGAGTATATTTCCCAACTGTTGAAGGGGGCCGGCGCCACGCTGGTCCGGTCGGCGGCGGAGCTGCGGCGGCTGTGCCGGGAAATCAAGGACGGCAAAACGGACTGCTGGATATTGTTCGTCTGCGGGATTTGTACCGAACGCTTACCGCCCTTCTCGGCAGTGAATACGAGCTGGAGCGCCTGAACCTGCTGCTCCGACAGCGGTTTCTGATCGTCACACCCATGTCCGCCTTTCTGCAGAGATTGACGAATGATCTGCTTTACTCGCTCGTCAGCCGGGATATTGAGACTGGTAAACAGGCAGTGCAATTGGCGGGAATAGGCGAGTGACTATCACTTTAGAAAATAAACGGATTGAAAAAGAAAGTCGAGGCCTATAGCCGTATGTGGATTTGCCCGCGCCCCCTACGCCTCGCTCCGCACATCCACCAGTTCGGCTTTTTGCAGCAGTCGGAGGATAATGGTCGCACTTTCGGCGCGGCTGATGTTGGCAGTGGGGTTCAGTTTTCCATCAGTACCTTGAATGAGGCCGCTTCCGACGCTCCATTTTGCCGCGTAGAGCGCCCAGGAGCCGACGTTGTTTGTGTCCGCAAAATTGTCCAAATTTCCGTTTGTTCCGGTAAATCCCGTGAGCGCTGCCGCCCTTTGCAACATCAGCATGGCCTCCTGCCGGGTGATGTTTGCGTCGGGGTCGAATTGATGGTCGCCCTTGCCTTCCGTCAGGCCATACTTTACCGCTGTCGCCACAGCGCCGCTGTACCATGCGTCGGTGGGAACGTCTAAAAAGGCGCTTGTGCCATCCGCCGGAAGGCCCAGGGCGCGGACAAGGATGACGGCAAACTCGGCCCTTGTAATGCTCGCCTCTCCGTTAAAGACGGATACGCTGCGTCCGGCAATGATTTTGCGACTGCCCATTTCATTGACCGCCGCCTCGTACCATTTGCCCTTGGCATCTGCAAAGGTGACTTCATTTTGAATCAGCGCATAGGTACTGTTCGTGCGGGAATTGATGACGGCGTAGTACTTGCCGTCCTTTTCAATCACGTTCGTCGGCACATGGCGGACGCTGCCATCGGCGTTTACCACCACCGCTGTGGTGATTTTAGCCGCCTGCTCCTTTGTTACCTCAATCACGCGGTCAATGTAGGCCGAGAAGGTATCAACGTCCATAGTTTTCCCGCCATAGGTCGCGGCGACGGTAAACGCCACCGGGGAGAGCACCAGCGTTTCGCCCTTGACGCTGACGGAGCTGCTCGTAATGGTCACATCGAAGGGAACCTTACTCATGTCCGCGCCGGGGAAAGCCGCTGTCAGCGCCGCCGTGTCGATGGCCGAGGTGTTCAGGTTATAGGCCACGCCTCCGGTCTGTACGGCGAGAGTCATGCTCTTAGCCGCCATGTCCTCAATGTTTTTCACCACGAGGGACGCCGTGGCCGCGCTGTTCGCGCTTACCGGCACCACAACAGAGGAGCCGGACGCGGCGCCGCCGATATTCGTGCCGAGCTTCGACTGATCAACGGTGACGGTGGTGGTGTCACCGGTTTTTTTCTCCGTGCCGATGTTCTGGGTTTTCCCGTCCACGATCACCGGCGCGCCGGTGCCGGAGATCGAGTCGCCGAAGCCTGTACCGCCGCCGGAGGGCGCGCTGCTTGTCGTGACGGCAACCGCCGTGCTGACGGTGCCGGGCAGCGTCGTGGCGGTGACCTGAATCCGGGCCACAAAGCTGTACGCGGTACTGCTGCTCAGACCGGAGAAGCTGTTGCTATCCTGCCAGGTCACGCCGCCGTCCTTGGAGTATTCATAGCCAGCCATAGCGGTCAGCGTCACGCTGCTGCTGGTCTTGCTCTCCAGCGTCGGAGCGTTGGAGGACGCCGGAGCGGCGATGGTAATGACGGTGCGTTCATTTGTCGTTTTGTCCTTCTGGCGCACCTTGACGGTGCCGACGGCAAAGGTCAGTCCGGCGGTGTTATTTGCCGTGCAGTCCTGCCAGGTGCTGCCACCATCCAGACTATACTGCATATTGGTCGTCGTGCCGGTGAACTTCCCGGCAGCCACGTCACAGTCCACGCCGGTCAAATTGAGGGAAGTGACCCACGCCGCGCCCAGCATCGGATAGCCGCCGTTTGTGTTTTCGCTGTCAGCCTGCCATGTACGGTAATCGACGCTGGCCGCATTGTTAACCCAGCCGTTCAGGTTTTCCAGGAGTGTACCTGTGTAGGCAAGTGTCTGCGCCGAGATAAACTGGTCTGCCGTGCCCGCCGTCAGACTGGTTTTGTCGCCGCCAATTGTGCCGCAGCCGGTGACAGTGGGGGTTCCCGACGCGACGCCAATGCCTTTCGTTGCCGCGCTGCTTAAATAATAGCAATACTGGAGGTCGCCACTATTGGTGCTACCCACCACGCCGCCAGCATAGCTGTTTGTAGCGCCGTTTGCCGTTACGATGCCGACGCTGTAACAGTTTTTAACCGAACTCTCATAGTTATTCCCCACGATGCCCCCGACATACGCAATGGACGTGTCACTGCCTGACGCGGTCGCGGTTGCGCTGATGCTGCCGGTGCTAAAGCAGTTTTGGATAGCGGTTGATGCAAATATTTTGCCCACCAGCCCACCGGCGCAGGCATGCCCGTCGCTGTTCGTCACGGTGACGTCTGCGTGGCTGCTGCAGTTTACGATAGTTGAATCCCCTGCGCCCCCCGCAAGTGCACCGGCAGAGTTGAAGTCCAAATTGTTGTTGCTGGTCCGGACGCTGCCGGAAATGCAGAGGTTCTTGATTTTCGAGTTTTGTGCATAGCCGAACAGCCCGGCATAGTCGTCCGTGTCTACCGTCAGCCCCGTGATGCTGTGCCCCTGCCCGTCAAAGGTACCGACGAACTTTGTGGCGACTCCGCCCACCGGCGTCCAGCTAAAGCCGCTCACATTCACATCGTTTGCCAGCAGGACGGTGTAGCCCAGATAGCTTGTGCCGCTCGCTGACCAGAACGCCGCACCCTTGGCGGTGTTGATGGTGAGGATTTTGTTGGTGCCGTCCAGCACATAGTCGGTGGTACTGCTTGCACCCGCCGCGTACGCCGCCGCCGTGGGGAGAACGGCATTCACGGTATAGCTCAAGGCACTTGAGGTCGCGGCTTTGTTGTAAGGCGTGGCGGAGTACGCGGCGGTCAGGGAATAGCTGTCCGCGACCGATGGCGTCCAAGTATAGGTAGCCACGCCCAGAGAGTTCAAGCTTGCCGTGCCGAGGGTCGTCTCCCCGTTTTTAAAGGTAATTGTCTGTCCGTTTACACCGGGACCTGCAAAAAAGCCCGTGAGGGTCGCGGTCAAGGTGACGGATTTCCCAGCATCTTGCTGATTCTCGGGATTTGCCGTCAGCGCAAGGGCGGTTGTGTTGCCGACGACGTTCAGCGTCACCGCGTTGGAGTAAGCCGTTGATGGGCTACCAGGGCAGGTGTAGTCCACGTAATAGCGCAGCTTATAGGTACCCGAGGTATCAAGCGGAATAAATCCTTCCGACCACTTTGTCCATTCGCCGAGGCCATTGGGAGTCTGCCAGCCTTCGTCTGTCTTCGCAGCAGACTCATCATTTTGCGTTATGCTTGGCTTATAGCTATTAAGCTCGCTCAGCGTGAGATTATGCCCCGCTGTAAAAGAGCCGGGAATAGACAGCGGGCCGATGACGAAGGGGCCCACCGCAAGCTGCACCACATTGTTTGTGCCATTTTGAATCATGTAGCTGCTGTTATCGCTGTGGAAATAGTCGCTGCAATCGGCGGAGTTTGTGCCGGTGACGCTTCCCGGGCTGCCCTTTGTAGGCGCGGAGTATGCGGTCACGCCGATGGACGCCCCGCTGGCAAGCGTGCTATCCACCAACATCGTATAGCCAATCAGCACCACGTTGCACTCAATGGAGGAGCCGGACACCGTGTTATCATCAATCACGGCCGTACCACCTACCGTGAAGCTTGTACTACTATTAAAGTAGACGCCGCCATTTGCGCTCTTATTGCCGGTGATGCTGCCGCCCAGCATGGTAAAACTACCCCTTGTATAAACGCCGCCGCCCCAGTATAACGCTTCGTTGTTCGCGATGCTGCCGCCCGTCATGGTAAAGCTGCCATTGTCCCCGACAAAAACGCCGCCGCCGCCTCTGCCGGTGAATGTAGTCCTATTGCCGGTGATATTGCCGCCCTGCATCGTAAAGCTGGCGTAGCCACTGACGTCGACACAACCGCCCTCGTATTCCATAAGACCGAGGCCTTCGGAGAAACCGCCGGTGATTTTGCCTTGGCTTGCAACAATATCCGTGCTGCTGTCACAGAGGGTCAGGCTGCCTCTGATATTGATTATATTGCCGTCTAGAGTTGCCGCCGTCAGACCCCGGTCGATATTCTTGCCGTTCAGGTCGAGAATGGTGATCTTGTCCGACGCAAAGACCAGCGTTTCGGTAATATCTACGTCCTCCCGAAGCTGAATATATGCCGTTCCGCTTGCTAAACTGTTGGCATGGCTGATGGCCTCGGTCAGCGTACCGTATGTCCACGCTGTCGGTGCGGTGCCGCCGCTTCCCGCCACGCCCCATCGGGCTTGAGATGCCACGTTAGTCGGGGCGATTTGCACGTACTTATAGGTACTGCCTGAACCATAAACACTCGTATCGATGGTGACGGCAGCCGCGCCGGTACCCGCTATATCTCCCGAGGCGGTCACCGCAAGACCTGTGGCAGTCGGCGCTCCGCCGAAAGAGAGTGCGCTCGTGTTTCCTGCAGCAGTAACGGTGGAAGCGGAAATCGTGATCGAGGTGGTAGCGGCATCTATGCCATAGCTCTTGAACATGCCGTCACCACCGTTGGCGGTGACGGTGGAGTTATCAATGACAAGCGAGCCGTTATCAACGCTTATGCCATGGCTGAGTCCCTCCGTGGTCCCGCCGCTGGCGGTAACGGTGGCGTTTTTAATAGAAAGAATGCCATTCGCAACCTCGATGCCGAGGCACGCATTGTTATCAGCCCCTGTAACGGTGCCCGCCGTAACGGTTACCGCGCAGTCCTCAATTGTCACTCCGGCAGAGCCCAAAATTCCGATGTTGGCGCCTTGGGTCGTCGGGGCGTGGACAATGGAAAGGCTGGAGCCTGTCGTGCCTTTGATGCTCATTTTCCCCGAGGAGTAAATCCCGACAAACGCCTCATTGGAGCTCTCAACACTGCTGAGGTCAATGGTGTTTTCCCCGATGAGGACAATATTCAGATCGTCGGGGTGCCTTCCAACGGCATACCCGTAGAGCCCCGTCTTTGTGATGGTTGCTTTGTTCAGCGTCAGGGTGCTGGTGGACGCGTCATAAGTAACGGTGCCGGTGATGCCGTCGCCGGTCACGCCGTCTGCATTGGCGCTTGTGACTTCGGTCGGACCCACCCATATGCCGTAGTCGACCGGATCCATACCCGCCAGCGCCCCCGTCGGCAGCAGAGTCATCATCATACACACCGTCAGCAAAATACTCAAAAGTCTCTTTTTCATTATTTCTCTTCCTCCTGTTTTACCGGCTTATTTCTGCATACGCCGTTTTGCGTGGGATGCTCGGTAAGAATGCCAAAATCCCCATGCTTGCAGTACCAGCACTCCCGGGCGGAAAAAAGCCGGCTTTCATCCTGCTCAAACGCGTCGCAGCAGTCACCGCGCGCAATTGTAGGTTTGCCGGTCGTCTTTGCCATCCCGGTTTTGTCACGGGGTTCGCCCATGATAAAAGCCACCTCCTCAAAGCTGATTGTTCAGGATGGATTATACAAAAAACCACGGCCGAAAACCGGCCGTGGCGTAATTGCAGGATATTTGGCGTAAATGTCGTAAGCTTGTTGCATTTGGCTATAGGTGAAGCAGAATCCGCGTTCTGAATACGCCGTCCTGCGCGGTGAATTCCACCATGCCGTGATAGCGCTCGGCGGTATAGGCAATACTCTTTGTTCCCGTGCCGCCGCCCGGCTTCTGCGATTTTGGAAAGTCACCATCAAAGACGATAGTATCCGCGCAGGAATTTTCAAAGACAAGGTGAAGCTTTCCGGCGCCGTTATAAACGGAATAAGCAATCTTCACGGTGATAAATTTCGCCGCAACCTCAGGGCAGCGCAGGCAGCCTTCCACGGCATTTTCAAAGCAATTGGCAAGAATACCGGCCAGCGCTACCTCGTCCATCGGGAGCTTTGCGGGAATGCCCGCGTCAATTTCCGTTTTGATGCCGCGCTCCCTTGCACGAGCCGCCCATCTTGACAGGATGGCGTTTGCGGCAGGGTGCTGACAGACGTCCAACAGGGCCGCGCCCTCCGTTCTCTGCGTCTGCGCGTTCAGATAAGACACCGCCTCCTGTGTTTTCCCGCCCGAAAGCATCGCCAAAAGCGTGTCGTAGTGATGGCGCAGATCATGGCGGTCGCGGCGGGCAGCGCTCACGGCGTTTTTCTGCTCCGCCAGCTGTTCCTCCCAAAGCTTATTTTGCTGGGCAAGGATTCGTCCCCGCTCCTGCTCCTCATATTTCCCCACAATCGCGTTGATGGATCGGAAGATCAGCAGGTTCACGCTGAAAAACACCAGATAGGAGCTTGCAACCAGATACCAGCGATAATCCTGCTCATACCAATAGAAACGCGGGAAATATAGAATAACGGCTTCCAGAACATAGAAGAAAAAGGCCGCCAGCGTGATTGAACGCCACTCTTTTCCCAGAACCTCTACCAGCCTGCGGAAGCGTGGCCGGAGAAATTTAAAATTGAAAAACAAGAGCCCGCCGAACAGCACGGTCCGGTACAGCAAAAATTCTATATTATAAACAAGCCCCCAATCCTCGGTGGTGCATAGGTCGGAAATATAGGATATTCCGAGGTATAAATTAAATTGAGTGAACATGACAAAAAGCGATTCCGCCCATCTGTCGGCGGAGCAGATGACAAGCAGCAACAGGCTCAGCCCGACCTCGACGGGTATAATCAGGCGCTCCGCCAGCTCCTGCCCATATAAGGCCAGCAAGGCACAATATGCCCCGGCAACCGCAATATAAATCACAACGGTAATTGCAACCCGTTTTCTTTTCGGCTCCTTCAGCTTTATGAGCGAAAAGAAAAACAGACTGATGTAAGCCGCCGTCTGTAAAAACCGGAGGAGCACCACGCCCCCTAAAAGTATCCGCATAAGGCCCCCTCCTTTTAAAAGCGGCAGCTGTAATCCATGTACAGCTTTCTCAGCTCTGTGTATTTCCGGCTTATGATCGGGATTCTGGCACCGGTTGAAAAAGAAACGCTCTTTGCCGAAAGCTGGGCAATATAGTCCATATTGATGATGTAGGTGCTGCCGCATTTGTAAAAACGCGGGTCTTCTTCGAGAAGTCCAAATAGCTCGGCTGAGGATTTTCGCACCCTGATTAAATTGCCGTCTGACAAATATAATTTCTGAACATGGTTGTCTGTTTCGGCATATACGAGCCTATTTAGCTCCACACGACTGATGCCGTCGGCCGATTTGACGGTAAGCACCGCCCCGCGCCTGTCTGCAAGATTATTAATTGCCTTTTCAATGGCTGTGAAGAATTCTTTTTCCGAATAAGGCTTCACCAGATAATGCGCGGCGTCAAGCGAGAACGCGTCTACGGCATGGTCGCGCGAGGTAGTCAGAAAGATGATCTGGCAGTTATCGCCAAGCTCCCTCAATTCCCGCGCCGCGTCCGTACCGAGGATGCCCGGCATATAAATATCAAGCAGCAGCACGTCAAAGCCCCCTTGCCGCTCTACATAGGTCAGCAATTCCAGCGGGGCGGAGAAGGAATAAATCTTTATTTCATATTGCGGATGTTCACAGGCATATTTCTTGAGCAGGCTCTCGGCCCGCTTGAGTTCGTCCGGCATATCGTCGCAGACAGCAATGCGCAGCATGGGGTTCACCTCCTCAATGGACTATGAAATATTTTATCACGCACCGCAAAACTTGTCGAGAGCGGGTGAATCGGCTTATCAACAAGGGACACCTGATCGTTTCATAAAAGCAAATGTGCAGCAAGCTCTTACTCACCTGTTTTTCTTTGACATTCATCCAGTCGCACTTTCGCCGGCGTCTCCAAGGCGTACTTTTCCGCAGCCCGGTAACCGCGAGGATAGACCTCACTGTACTCGGAGAGATAGTATAAAATTGTGTCTGACGACGCTTGTACGTATATCCTGCGGTATGTTTATCCCATATACAACCTACATCTTGCTCCGCACATCCACCAGACCGGCTTTTTGCAGCAGTCGGAGGATAATGGTAGCACTTTCAGCTCGGCTGATGTTAGCGGTGGGGTTCAGTTTTCCATCAGTACCTTGAATGAGGCCGAAGCCGACGCTCCATTTCGCCGCGTCCCGCGCCCATGAGCCGACGCTGTCCGCATCCGTATAGCTGTTCAGCTCGCTGCTTGTTCTGGTAAATTCCGTGAGCGCCGCCGCCCTTTGCAGCATCAGCATGGCCGGGTCGAATTGATGGTCGCCCTTGCCTTCCGTCAGGCCATACTTTACCGCTGTCGCCACAGCGCCGCTGTACCATACGTCGGCGGGAACGTCTGAAAAAGTGCTTGTGCCATCCGCCGGAAGGCCCAAGGCGCGGACAAGGATGACGATAAACTCAGCTCTTGTGATGCTCGCTTCCCCGTCGAAGACGGATGCGCTGCGCCCGGCGATGATTTTGCGGCTGCCCATTTCATTGACCGCCGCCTCATACCATTTTCCTTCGGCATCGGCAAAGGTGACTTCATTTTGAATCAGCGCATAGGTGCTGTTGGTGCGGGAACTCACGACGGCGTGGTACTTGCCGTTCTTTTCAATCACGTTCGTCGGCACATGGCGAACGCTGCCGTCGGCGTTTACCACCACCGCCGTGGTGATTTTCGCCGCCTGCTCAGCCGTGACCTCGATTACGCGGTCAATGTAGGCCGAGAAGGTGTCCACGCTGACGGCTTTTCCGTTATACGTCGAGGTGACGGTGAAGGCCACCGGGGAGAGTACCAGCGTTTCTCCCTCGACGCTGACGGAGCTGTTCACAATGGTCACATCGAAGGGAACTTTACTCATATCCGCGCCGGGGAAGGCCGATGCCAGCGCCGCTGTGTCAATGGCGGAAGTGTTCAGGTTATAGGCCACGCCTCCGGTCTGTACGGTGAGGGTCATGCTCTTAGCCGCCATGTCCTCAATGTTTTTCACCACGAGGGACGCCGTCGCCGCGCTGTTCGCGCTTACCGGCACTACAACAGAGGAGCCGGACGCGGCGCCGCCGATATTCGTGCCGAGCTTCGACTGATCGACGGTGATAGTCGTCGTATCACCGGATTTTTTCTCCGTGCCGAGGTTCTCGGTTTTGCCGTCCACAATGACCGGCGCGCCGGTGCCGGAGGAGGCTGAGCTGCTGCCGGAGCCTGTGCCGCCGGTATTGGCGGACTTTGCCTTAAAGGTCACGTTGACTGTGACCGCATAGGCGGGCATGGTAAAGGTGCCGCTTGTCACGATGACGGTTGTGTTTGGGTCGCCCGTCTTGGTTACGGTAATCGTATCCAGCTTATAATTGGCATTCGCCGTGGGCGTGGCGGAGGGGACCTCGTTGCCGTTTACCTTCACGGTGAAGCTGCCATTTGTGGCAGCGGCCTTGGTGATGGCTTTCGCCGCCGCCAGCTTGAGTTGGCTGCCGTCCGCAATTACGGCAAATCCGCTGTTGTCGCTGACGAATTTGGAGATATAGGCGCTGTTATTGCTGCCATCGGTGAATACGCCCGCGTTGGGAGTGAAAACAAAGATATCATCATCTACCGCGTCCGTCGTCGCCTCCTGAATGGACACGCCGATGGGCGTCGTGTTCGTCAACGCACCGCTGATATTGAGCTTTGACGGCGCTGTGATGTTGAGTACTGTCCCATAAATCAGTGCAACATTGTCGCTCACCGTGCCGACTGTGTTGCCGGAAATATTCACAGAGCCGGACAGCGTTAAGGTTCCGACGTTCGCAATACCGCCGCCCGCGCCGCCGTCGACTACGGTGTTGCCTGTGATGCTGCCGCCGCTCATGATGAAGCTGCCTGAATTCAGCACCCCGCCGCCACATGGCACAGAACCGCTGCCCAAAATGCAGGAATTACCAGCAATACTTCCTCCTGACATAGTGAAGATGCCTGCATTTCCCACTCCGCCGCCCGTAGTAGCGGTGTTGCCGGTGATATTTCCACCGGTCATGATAAAGACGCCTGAATCATCGACATAGACGCCGCCGCCCGTGCCCTCTCCGTTGCCGTGTCCCCCGGTGATTTTTCCCTGGTCGGCAACGGCGTCCGTGTTGCTGTCGCAGAGGGTCAGTTTGCCTGATACGAAAAGGACATTGTTATATTCATCCGATGTATCCATTGCCTTGGCGGTAATGGTCTTGCCGTTGAGGTCAAAAATTGTAGTTTTGTTTTTCACAAATTCCAGCGTGGCGCTGTTATCCACATTGGTGAGAAGCTGGATGTACGCTGTGCCGCTTTTACTCTCTGTTTCTTCCAACGGAGAAAACAAACCCGCCCCTACCACCCTTTTATAGATAATAGGGGCTGTTTCTAATTGTTGTCAAAATTTACGCATTTCATTGAGAAATAGTTTATTATATGGTACACTTTGGTAAATTGGAAGTATGTGCTTTTATTCAGAATCTGATCGAGGTGCCGACATTTCCTTCCTTAGGTTTAGAAAGTATAGTAGCAGCTATGTGGATGTCACATGTTGTATACTGTTGGTCGGCATTATATCAGGAGGAAATGACGTGAAAACAAAATTATTTAAAAGAGATTTTGTAATGGTTGTAATCGGACAGATCATCTCTCTGTTCGGCAACAACATCCTGCGCTACGCGCTGCCACTTTACTTACTTAACCAAACACATTCGGCGACGCTGTTTGGAACGACAATGGCGCTCTCGTTTCTTCCGATGCTGCTGCTCTCGCCAGTGGGGGGTATCGTGGCTGACAGGGTGAACAAACGAAACGTGATGGTATGCCTTGATTTCTTTACCTCAGCGCTGATGCTGTTTTACACACTAAGCTTTGAGACCCTCCCTCTGGTACCTTTGCTTATTGCCGTTATGATGCTGCTCTACGGCATTCAGGGCGCTTATCAACCCACAGTGCAAGCATCGCTGCCGGTGCTGACACCACCCGACAAGCTGATGGTCGGAAACGCCGTTATTAACATGGTAAACTCACTGGCCAGAGTGATAGGCCCGGTGCTGGGCGGGCTGATCTTCGGATTTTATGGAATAAAGCCGATTTTGTATCTCAGCATCGTCTGCTTTTTCCTCTCTGCCGTCATGGAAATATTCATTCATATTCCCTTTGAAAAGCAGCATTTTGAGGGGAGCGTAATCTCTCTAGTGGCTTCTGACCTGCGGGAAAGCTGGCAGTTTATCCGGCATGAGCATCCGGAGATTGGACGGCTAGGGTTGCTGCTCACTACAGTCAATCTGGTCTTTTCCGCACTGATCATCGTAGGACTACCCATTGTTGTCACCAGCCATCTGGGCTTTGACCAAGCCACAGGAAACCGACTCTACGGATATGCGCAGGGCGCGCTGGCGGTTGGTGGACTATTGGGTGGACTGCTCTCAGGTGTTCTTGGTCATAAGCTAAAAGCTAGCCGTGGAGCAATGTTGATTTTCTGGCTAACGGCGACTCTGCTTCCAATGGGTCTTGCACTGCGGTTACCAATAGACTCAATGACAGCATATCTAATTATTGCCGGCTTCTGCGTAATATTTATGATTTTTTCAACGATTTTCAACGTGGGATTGATTACCTATGTGCAAAAGATTACCCCTGTCACCCTCACCGGAAAGGTCATGGCTCTACTCATGGCCCTTGTCATGTGTGGTAATCCTATTGGGCAGGCAATCTATGGTGTTCTGTTCGAATGCCTATCGGCCCATGTTGATTGGATTTACTTTGGTGCATTCACGGTCTGTCTCGGTCTGTGCATGGTTTCCCATATCGTATTTCGTCAACTGAACGATGAGGTAATTACATCCTGAAAACATGAAACAGGGTCAGAGAATCGGTTGCGCTGCGGTACCGCCAAAATCAACAATGACCTTTGCTGCCTTGGCGTCTCCCTGGGTGGCGGCCTCGGTCAGCCCGATAATTATAGCCATCTGGTTGTCCACGTCCTCCGGGTCAATGCCACGCCGGGCGATTTTGTTCCACCTGCGACGGTCAGACACCGGTAAAGACAGGTACAAATCAGCGGTTTCTTTCGGGCTTCGCTTGCGGCGACGTGCCGTGCCGGAGGCTTGCCGCCTTTTGCCCCAAGCTCCCTAGCTTCGGCCTCGCTTCTGCTCACGTCACCACCTCTCTTGCTCAAAAAATGCGAAAGGAGTGGCTTATGCCACCCCTTCACTTTTGCGTGGTATCTATTGCTCCCTGTGAAAGAAATCTGATATCTTGGACAACGATGTTGGAATACGCGATACTGTCAAAATGATATTTGTCTCCCAATAAATTTCCTCTTGCCTGCGAGTCAAAGTTGATATAAATATCAACAATCGTCCAAAGATGGGAATCTGCATTCCTAAATGCTGCACGAATAACCCCGTTACGCCTAACTTTTTCAAAAAGCCTGGGTGGACTATATTGACTGGACGCCGGAAGGAAAGTAACATCTAGCAATATAATTTGCTCAGGCGTTCCTCCGTAGTTAACGATTTGAAGCAAGCTGTCTTCAACGTTTGTAGTAACAGGAAAGGTCGCCCTTCCATAGTATTCGTTCGTTTTACTGTCATAAATATCTATACGCGGTGTTTCGACCTTGTCAAACACGGGCATCCACTCCTTTCATCCTCATTATATTCGATGCGCACATAACTGGCATCCAGTATTCAGAGGTATGCGCCGGGCAGAAGTATGCGGGTTGGAATGGGCAGACCTCGACATGGAAAACGCCGTCCTGAGCATCCAGCGAAATGCTGTGTATCTTCCCGGAAAAGGCATCACGGACTATACTCCTAAAACCAGAAACTCCCGGCGCTCCATAAAAATAGTTGCAAAAAAGCCCTGAAACCTTTCGATTTCAGGGCTTTTTTGGTACGGCTGGAGGGACTCGAACCCCCGACCTACTGGTTCGTAGCTGGCTTAAAATCGTTTTACGTTGTTTCACGAGTTTTAGCAAATCACTGTGCCGCAACGGTTTGCCTGCTTTTGTGTTTCGTAGAGCGCCGCCAGCTTTTGTGCATTTCTGCACAAATAAACCCCAAATAAACCCCAAGGTTGCACACGAAAAAAGCGCACCCATCACGAGAAAGTGTGTGGGACGTGCCCGTGCTATCCCACGGGGATACGCCGTCGATTTTCGGGGTAAACTCCCCCTTGACGCCTTCCCCAGTTTGGGGTATCATGGTGTTAGAAATAGAGTTGTCAATGGCATTTACGGGCTGTACCGTCGGAGTTTCCGAAGCGGAGGTCCGCGCCGACGGCTCTATTTGAGGCGTCACTGATGAGGCATCGGAACGGTCTGGCATTGCGCCACGCTCTCCACCGCCCAAAGTGGCGTCTCTTTTTATATTCCAGTTGTATATCTGGCTATCCATAGACCCATCGGTCTGCCGAACCATATTCCTTACCGCAATCCTTACGCCAACTGTCTGATCTCCGATCCGCACCGGCGTATAAAAATAGTTCCACCGATAGATGTTTGGGTCTCCGTCATAGTCCGGGGTGCTGTAAAGGTACTGGGCATTTTGAAACACTTGGTCACTGTGGTAGAGCATGGACGCCTTATCCTGTGTGACTTTATCCATAACTTCCCGTATTCCGGTGTCGTAGAGTTTGGCCTCCAGCACATTCCCGTTGACCTCAAATTCATAGCTTCCGCCTCTTAACCCGCCCAGGAATTGACGCAGTGAGGCTTTCAACTCGTTCATCTTCTGCCTGAGGATCGGGACGCGCTCGGCTTTTTTCGTGGATCGAAGGTCCGGGAATGATTGTCCAACCTGTTCCGTGGTTTCGGATGGAACCTGGACAATGCGTCCGCTATTCACCATCTCCTGGTGTGTGGTGCGCATGATGTCAGTCTGTGTTCCCGTATCGTCATAGTCCACATTGCGCCAAACGGGGCTGTTCACGTCCGTAAAGTCCGCCATAGTGATTTTTTGAACCACCGCCTCCCCCGTGGAGGCTTTTTTTGTGCCTGTTGGGCAGTAGAGCCCGTATTGACCTGGTTGCCGTCCCTGTCAAAGATCGGGAGAGAGACGGTGCTTTTGCGAGGAACTACCGGAAGCCCGATGACTTTGTTTGCCTGCTGCTGGGCCTGAGCGGCCTGATCGGAGAACATCCCATCTGTCTGCATGGCCTGATAGGCATTGTCGATGGCGCGGCCCTCCCGGCGTGTCTGCGCTCCGTTGGCGTAGCCGATGGCCAATCCGCCTGCCCCAGCGCGCAAACCCGCCCCCAGGGAGCAATCCCCAGGGGCGGTAGCTCTATAGCAGCGCCGACAGTCGACACCGTTCTGCCGAGCTGGGCATGAAAAAAACGGAGCCTTCCGTGGCAATACACTCCAAGCAGACGTTGTGGTGACAGCCTCGGCTGTACCCTAACGCAGAAGTGGGGCGGGTCAGAGGGTAGAGGAAACTAAAGGCGCGCAAATTTTATTATTCTTCTTTATAGTTGACAAATTACACAATTTATAGTAAAATAGGCGCATAGCACTTTTGCAACTCTAGGAGGTATACATGAAAAGGAATATTGATATCTGCTCAGACCTCATCACACCTCGCGTCGCGCTCTCCCTCATCCCAGCATTTAAGTCTGCATATGGAATGGCCGCATATACAGCAGACACCATTGATTTCCTCGGCGGAGAGCTCAAAGAGCAAATATTGCCTCACTTAAAGAACTGGGCTGTCGAATATGAGTTGCATCGGCGCTGCGCAGAGGGTATAATTCCATTTGATTCTTCGTTCGCTCTAAATTCACGCAAAAACCATAGGCATCTTGAGTTACGCAGGGATGGATTTGTTTTAACAGTAAGCCAGACCCCTCACATCCACTCTATGCCGCGTGAGTGTATATTCCGTAATGACCATAACCTAGATGGCCAGTTGATTATGGAGGGGTGCGGGCTCGACGATTTAGAGGGTAATGGAGATGTATATGCTATACTTACCCATGGGCAGGGTTCCGCTACTCCGGGTTTCGTGCTTTGTGGGATTCCAAATGTTAACATGACATATTGGTCTCAGCATGTTAATTTATTGAGTGCCGTTAGGGATATCGCCATTGTTGATGAATCGCCTGTCAATGATGATATTCAACTTGATTTTAGAGATGTTGCAAAGAGCAGGATAAAAGAGGCGCAATAATTGTTAGGAGGAGTCCAAGCTATGCCTAATCCGACAAGATTTCAACCACTAGAGCCATTAGTGCCGGATCGATTTCGTGAGGCGCGGTTGGCTCGCGGAATGACGGCAAGCGAGTTGGCTGACAAAATCAGCGTATCTAGACAATCTATATCAAAATACGAACTTGGCATTTCCGAACCTACAGATCCTGTTGTGGATGAGATTGCATTCCAGTTAAATATTCCGATTTCCTTTTTCTATAAACCATTGACCGCTCCGGCAAATCGCGGGACGACTTATTTTCGCAGTCTGAAGACAAACGCTGCCCGCGCAAAAGAGGTTTTGTCTGTCAAGAGTGAATGGGCTATTCAGATAGCCAATGTACTATCTGAGGATATACGGTTCCCTAAGATTGACTTACCTGGTCTAGACGAAAAATATGCTATGATGGATAGCTATTCTCTAGACGACATTGAGGATATCACTATGTCTCTTCGTGAGCATTGGAGCTTAGGCAGCTCTCCGATTCCGAATATGGCTCGGTTATTAGAGTCACACGGATTTGTAATAGCCACAATAAACAGCGGCTATACAGAAACAGATGCTTGTTCCTCTATTATTGATGGACGCCCGTTTATCTTTCTTGACACGCAAAAAGAGTGCGCTGTAAGGACAAGGTTCAATATGGCCCATGAATTAGGCCATCTACTTTTGCACGGGAACGTTTCACAGGCAGACCTAGAGCAAAAGGAAATATTAAACCGCATAGAACACGAGGCAAACTGTTTTGCATCTTGCTTTTTACTACCAAGGGCCGCATTCTTGCTTGACATCCGCTCTACATCATTACAAGCCTTTTTGCCTTTAAAACGAAAATGGAAAGTCTCTATTCAGGCTATGGTTTATCGTTGTAGGGAATTAGAAGTCTTCTCGGATAGTCAGATGATTTATATTCAAAAACAGATATCCTCCAAAAGATGGAGACGCAACGAACCTTATGATGATGAATGGCCATGTGAAAGCTCATCCATACTTCGAACATCAATAAAAATGCTCATAGAGCGAGGCGACTATACCAAAGAGCAATTTGTATCATTGTTTCGAATTTCCCCTATAGATATTGAAGAACTGTGTTCTCTACCAAGCGGATTTTTGTCTAATCCAGTCGCAGACAACTCTGTGCTGGTGGACTTTGTGTCAAAAAAGGTAATAAGATAGGAAAAGCCCCCATCACCTTCCGGGTGATGGGGGTCTCTCTTTGCCTATTCCTCTTTCCACGCGCTCTCTTTACCCGATCCCCACCTGCGCCAGCAGGAACCCCAGCCCTGCGGCCAGAACTGCCCAGATGAGCTTGTCAACGATACCGTCCCACCGCTTCCCAGGCTTTTCCGCCAGGGCCTTAACGTCCGTCTTGATCTCCTTCACGTCGGTCTCCACGGTCTCCTGACGGGTCGCCAGCACCTCCACCGAGGTCACCAACTTATCCAAGTTATCCTGCCGGGTCTCCAGGTCCTCAATCCGGTGGGTGTTGCTCTTCCCCCGCTGGTCCACCCTCGCCAGCTCGACAGCCATCTCTTCCGCCGTCATCCGGTCACTCTCCCTTGCTCAGCTGCTTTGCCACCTGATTGATGCCGGTAGCGGCCAGCCCACTCACAATCCCCACGGCAACGGCTGTAATGGGGTCCTGGGCCGGGAAGTCGGCCAGTCCGGTATACAAGGCCAGAACGCCCAGCAGGCCACCGAAGATGCCGCAGGCAATGGGGATGTACTTATCATTGCTGAAGGGTGTGGCCTTAACAATCAGCCCCACCAGGTAGCAGATCGCGGTGATTGCCGCCACGGTTGCGATTCCAAAATCCATCATAAGTACCTTCCTTTCAAATTAGCCCTGCCCGGTCCATCCAGACCAGCGGCTGCAAATTGCATTCGTACACGTTTACAGCCCCAGCGGCATCCATCTTGATAATACCGGCTGCAATAGCCTTTGTGGCGGCCTCCTGCGCCCATTCGGGCATGTCCTTGACGTAGTTATAGATCTTCATTTCTTCCTCCCCAGGCTCGTCCAAGCGGGCCTTAAATACTTCCCACGCCGCGGTGTCCTGCACGAACGGTGCCGGGCATACCTTCCCGGTCACGTCGTAGTGCCGCAGCACATGATCCGTGTCGATGCCGTAGCGGGCCATAATGTCACGCGCCAATTCGACCGTCCGGTCCACAGTTGCGGCGTCAAAGTACCAGGTACCGTCTGCCCGCTTGTGGCAGCACATTTCAATCCCGATGCTGTTGGCGTTCCGGCAGGACGGGTGCTTGTATCTTCCGTCTGTGCGCCCACAATGCCCCGCCACACGGCTTTCCGGTACACTGCCCCAGATCCCGGCGTCCGGTCCGTGGTCCACAAAATAGTGGGCGCTGGCTCCGATGCCCGGCGTGTTCCCGTAATAGTAGGCGTTTTGTTCCGCATCCCCCAGCGCTCCAACATAGTGGATCACCAGCCAGGCCACAGGCTGCACCCGTTTGCCCTGGTCGTTCTTCGGGTGGCATGGATAATCCCAATTGATGGTCATGCCTTTCCCTCCGTTACAAAGCCTGCAAACCCCGCCTTAGTCAGCTCATCCCGCAGCTTCTCCGCGTTTTCCCGCTTGCTGAATGCCCCGCACTGTACCCGATACAGAGGCTTGTCCGGCCATAAGTAGATCAGCAGCACGGTCTGCACAATCAGCCGCGAGCTGAGAATGTAGGCCCCGTCCATGTAGCAGTGGGACGAAGATCCGCTGTCCAGCTCCAGAGCCGTATCGCACCCCTTGGCCGCCAGGATGTGCCGCACCCCTTCTGGCGTGGTAGCGTCCACCGTACCGTCCCCGATACTTAACACGGTCAGACCGGCGTTACCCAGCCCAATGGCCGTCCGGCCCCGATTCCCGCCGATCTCCTTCACGTCGTAGGTCAGCGGCGCTTCCGGCCCATCCCAGGGATTGATCAGGTCCAGACAGGACACATAACTTTTTGCATCCGTTGGAAGCTGGACCATTCGAATATCCGGCCCGGTGTCCCAGGCATAGCCCCAGGCCCCCCAGGTCTCGGTGGACAGCACTTTCCCATCAGCCTTGACGTGTCCTTCCGCCTGCCACAGGCCGTTAAAGTAGGCGGCGTTGATGGCGATATCCGGCTGCTCCGCTTCCACGATGGCCGGGAAGGTCAGCTTCTCGGTGTTCTCATACAGCCGAATGGACTTGATTCGGTCAAGCGGAATTGTTTTAATGCGCTTACTCATTAGTTGCCGCCTCCCCCATGATCCTGTCGGCCTCTTCCCGTGTGAGCCGCCCGGCCGTTACCAGCGCCTCGATGCGGGCGGCGTCCCACAAACGGGGATAGTATTTTTGCGCCATTTCGTATACGGTCATAGTGCGACACCCCCCATTGCCGCGATGTAGTCCACATCGGCGCGGAGCTGTTCGGTTTCGGTGGGCGCCGGAGTTGGCGCCGCGGGTCGCTCCGTAGGTGTAATCCCAGTAAGTACACCGCCCTCAATCGTCAGATTGCAGTAGCCGCCGCAGTCCCATACGGCCTGGACCAGTGCTTCCGGCACCTCGATCCAGCCATCCAACCAACACTCCTTCCTGTGGCTCTGGCTCTGGACTCCGCGTCCCCCGTCTGCACGAGGCGTCAGTTCAATAATGGTCAGCAATTTTCATACCTCTCTCTCTTCACCCGTTGGGCGACCGCGTGGAATGGGGTTTCGACGTCAACTTCGGCCAGCAGGCGGCCAGCTCCAAATTTCAGGCACCGCTTTAGCCTGGCTTCTCCGCGCTTAATGGTGCGGGATACGGTGGACTTGTCGACTCCCATTTGCTCTCCAATTTGTGTCATGCTCAGTCCTTCGGAATAATAGAGGTTCAGATATTCTCTCTGCTTGGGGGATATTTCCTGCCTCATGGCCACCAGGAGATTTATCTTCATCTCTTTCAGGTCTTTTTCATTGGTATTCTGCTCTGACAGCGCCCGGGCGTAGACTGCCATATCAGCGGCGTACATGCCGCCTTTTCTATATCGTGTACCGCTCATTCCTCCGGTACCCCCTCTCATAGTAGCGCTCGCAGATTGCCGCGACATCCCGTGCATCCCGGCGCATCGCCTCCAACAGACGCAGGCGCTCCTTCTTCCGCTGAATCTGCGCCGGTGTCTTTGCCGGCATCTCCTCTACAATTTGGATGCGGTGTCTCACGGCGTCGGCGGCAGTCCGATAACTATCCGCCATATCCAAAAGTTTCATCATCAGAATCCTCCTTAGCCCGTAAATACGATCTCGCCGGCAAATGCCGCTTCGGCCCACAGCGTAATATTTCCGGTTGCGTTGTCATAAGAAACCTGCGCCGTCCGGACGCCCCATGTATTGCCCTTCAAGACTCCGCTTACGTTGTGCCGTAGAGTGTAGCAAAAGCGGTTCGTCTGCCGCCCGTGCTGAGCCCGCGTGAGGGTCAGTGTGCTTCCACCGCTCCCCGCCGTCCAGTCCGATACCGTAAAATCCACGCTGACGGACTTCGCCGCTCCCAGGCTCTCGTTGTAGATTGTCATCAGGCTTGGATTGCCGGTCACCATAGCCCGCTGCTCCGCTGTCATGGGATAGCCCAAGGTATAGAGCCACAGCACATAGGGTAAGTTGTCCGCGCTGGGCGGGTAGTAGGC
>JAYFPI010000079.1:0-12215 GCA_034927965.1 Pseudoflavonifractor sp. | reverse complement strand
ACGCCCTTCCCCTCTCCCCCCACCGGGTCGGCATCTCCTGAGAAAAGGGCCACTGGGGTGCTCCAATCCATCTTCCTCGCATTTTGAAGGTCTCCGATATACGTAATACCCTCCATCATGGCGTGGAACATCCCTACTGTGGGCACAAAACGGCACATCTTGTCAGAGACGTAGGCATCCACTACTCCGGTGTCCCGGCTGATCCAGTCTGCCGAAGTCCGGTTTGGCTTGAATCTCCCGTTGTAGGCCCCCAGAGAGAGGGCTGTGATAAGGCGGCTGACATGTGTCGGCCCCTGGATACGGCACAGCGCTCCGGATAGCCTCCTCCCAAAGGCCACCAGTGCCATCGGCTCCTGCCCCGTGCCGGAGAGGATGCAGCCGTCCACCGTGCCGGGGTAGTCGATGAGGTAGGTCCTGGCCTGGAAGGAACCCATGGAGTGTCCCAGCAGAAAATACGGCACCCCGGGATGCCGTTCCCCGACCAGCTCTCGCATTCGCCGCACATCCCGGTTCACGGTGTGCCAGCCGTCCCGCTCCGGAAAGCGGCCATACTCTTTTTCCTCTGCTGTCCGGCCATGCCCCAAGTGGTCATGGCCCGCCACCGCATAGCCATGCGCGTTCAAAAAGGCAGCAAAGGGGGCGTATCGTTCCACATACTCGGAGATGCCGTGAACAATCTGCACTACCGCTCTGGCCTCTCCATCCGCAGGCCAGAGGACCGCGTGAACGGTGTGGACCCCGTCCGCAGACAAGAATGCAAAATCCTGTTGTTTGCCCATGGAAATCTCACCCCAACTATGCTATACTGATATATTATCAGTCTATCGGCAAACTGCTCTGCCGTCAAGCAAAAAAACAGTGCCGGGTTTCCCGGCGGAAGGGAAGTCTGAATTTTGAATGTAATTGAACGCTTTTTAAAGTATGTCTGCTTTGATACACAGTCAGACGAGAACTCCGAAACCTGCCCCTCTACCGCCAGGCAGAAGCTATTGGGCACGGAGCTGGCCGCCGAGCTCTCTCAGATGGGGCTTCAAAATGCCCACATGGACGCCAACGGGTACGTCTATGCCTGGCTCCCTGCCACACCCGGCTGCGAAGGAGTCCCCTGCATGGGACTCATTGCCCACATGGACACCGCCCCCGCCTTTCCCGGGGTCAACGTTAAGCCCCGGTTGGTGGAGTATGGGGGGGGCGATGTGATTCTGAATGCGGAGAAAGACATCCGCATTCGCGCCGACGAGGACGAGGCTTTGGGCCGCTGTGTGGGACAGCATCTCATCGTTACCGATGGTTCTACTTTGCTGGGTGCCGACGACAAAGCAGGCGTGGCCGAGATTTTTACCGCTTTAGAATATCTGACCATTCATCCCGAACTCAAGCACGGCCGTATTGCGGTGGGAATCACTCCAGATGAGGAAGTCGGACGGGGCGCTGACCACTTCGACGTTGTCGGATTCGGCGCAGCGGTGGCCTATACCGTGGACGGCGGTGAATTGGGTGAGCTGGAATATGAGAACTTTAACGCGGCCGGGGCCACAGTCACAATCCACGGGCTGAACATTCACCCCGGCTCAGCCAAGAACAGAATGAAGAATGCCCTGCTCATGGGGATGGAGTTTGCCGGGATGCTCCCGGCCGCCGAGACCCCAGCTCACACGGACGGCTATGAAGGCTTTTACCACCTGCAACATATGGAGGGTGACGAAACCACCACGGTACTGGAGTACATTGTCCGGGACCATGACAAGGTAAAATTTGACGCCCGCAAGAAAACGATGACCCGGATCGCCGCCTACTTAAACGACAAGTACGGCGAGGGCACGGTGGGCCTGGAACTTCGAGACCAGTACTATAATATGAAGTCCCAAATCGAGCCTCACATGTACCTTGTCCACCGGGCCAAAGCCGCTTTCCGCAAGGCGGGGGTGGAGCCTCGTGAAGTTCCCATCCGCGGCGGCACCGACGGCGCCCGTCTGTCCTATGAGGGGCTTCCCTGCCCGAACCTCTCCACCGGTGGACTCAACTTTCACGGTCCTCAGGAGTACATTCCCGCCGAATCTTTGGAGAAGATGGTAGAGGTCCTTCTCAACTTGGTTCAGGCGGAGGAACGCTGATCTTACATGCTTCCCCGACATAAAGGTAAAAAAGCTCCGCCGGAAAATTCCGGCGGAGTTTTTTTAGATCAAACTGCCTTCCAGCTTCAAAAGTGCCTCCTTGCGCCAAAGCCCGCCGGCGTAGCCGGTAAGAGTTCCGTCCGCCCCTACCACCCGGTGGCATGGAATCAAGATGGAGATTGGGTTTCGCCCCACGGCGCCCCCCACGGCCTGAGCAGACATAGGCCGGGTAAACCGAGAGGCCAACGCGCCGTACGTGACGGTCTTCCCATACGGAATGTCCCTCAGCTGAGCCCAAACCGCCTCCTGAAAGGCAGTCCCTGACGGGGCTGCGGCCGGAATGGGACCGGGGTCCTTCCCCATAAAGTAATTTTCCAGCCAACGCTCCATCTCTCGAAATATCGGCAGAGCAGCCCGTCTGACGCATTCATTCGGATGCGGCAGACGCTTTCGCTGGCCCTCAAACCACAGCCCAACCAGAGATCTACCGTCGCTTAGAGCAAAAAGTTCCCCCAGCGGAGAGGGCCAGTCCATGCTATACCACATATGCAGCCTTCCTTCTCAGACCTGCTCGGCAAGAATCTCCTTCAACGAAGAGCAGAGGGCTTTCATGTCCTCGTCGGTCCCTACTGTGATCCGCAGATAATTTCTGATGCGGGGCTTATCCCACCACCGGACCAAAATGCCCCGCTGGCGCAGCCCGTCCAGCAGCATTTTGGCGGAGATGCTCTCATGACTGACAAAGAGGAAATTGGCAGAGGAGTCGCAGACGTGGAAACCCATTTTTCGCAAATGACAGGTGGCACGGGCCCTGGTGTTGATAATCTTGGTGGTCGTCGCCCGAAAATAATCCATGTCCCGGATGGCCCCCAGCGCTCCGGCCTGGGCCAGACGATCCACAGGATAAGAGTTGAAGGAGTTTTTCACACTGTTAAGCGCGGCAATCAACTCCCGGTTGCCCACAGCGTAGCCCACTCGCAGACCAGCCAGAGAACGGCCCTTGGAAAAAGTACGAACCACCAGCAGATTTGGATAGCGGCTCACAAGCTCCACGGCGGAACGGGCCCCAAAATCCACATAGGCCTCGTCCACCACCACAACGGAATTCGGATTGGCCTCCACAATAGAACGCAAATCACAAAAATCCAGCTCCCGGCCTGTGGGAGCATTGGGGTTAGCCAACACCACACCGCCGCCCGGTTCCAGAAAGGGCTCCAGCGGAAGACCAAAATTCTCATCCAGAGGAATTTCTCGGTAAGTCAGACCGTAAAAATCTGCAAAGACGGGGTAGAAAGAATAAGTGACATCGGCAAAACGGATGGGTTTTTCCGAATCGAAGAACGCCTGGAAGGCCAAGGAAAGCACCTCGTCAGAACCGTTCCCCACAAAGATTTGCTCCGCTTTGACATCCAGCGCCATGGCGATGGCATCCCGCAGCTCAGTGCACTCAGGGTCTGGATAGAGGCGCAGGTTCTCCCCCATCGCCTCTTTGATTGCCTTTATAGCCATTGGCGAGGGTGGGTAGGGATTTTCGTTGGTGTTCAGCTTGATGAAGGTCTGCCCCTTGGGCTGCTCACCGGGGACATAGGGGATCAGATCCCGGCAGCGCCGACTCCACAATTCATTCATGTGTCTGTCTCCTTCGTGCGTATGATCTTTTTTATATTTTTTTCCGCCTTGGATCTGGGAATCATCAGCTCATGGCCACACCCGGTGCAGCGCAGCTTAAAATCCATTCCAACCCGAAGCACCTGCCACTGCCGACTGCCGCAGGGATGGGTCTTCTTCAATTCCAGTATGTCTCCTACCCGAATATCCACGCGAACACCTCCCGTTTTTTTGACAGGCTTCCGGTTTGTTTTTTTATTATAAAGTGTTTTCTCCGGCAATTCAAGTTGTCCCGACGCATATAGTGACCTATCCAAAAAAACAGCGGAATCTGCGGGAAAGGATTTGGTGAAATTGACGAGTTGTTTTCTCCCGGAGGGGCGGCTGCTCCACACACCGGAGAACCAAGCCGCCTGCGCCACGGCAGACACCCTAGCTCGCGCACTGTCCGAGGAGACCGTAGTGGAGGGAATGGCCCTTCTTTGTGATGAGCGTCACGACTTACTGGTACGTCTGGGTCCGTTCACCGGACGTATCCCCCGAAATGAAACGGCGCTGGGAATCTCTGACGGGTCCACCCGGGATATTGCTATCCTCTCCCGGGTAGGAAAGCCTGTCTGCTGCTGCGTCACCGCATTGGAGGGACACAACGGGCAGCTCACCCCCCTGCTCTCTCGCCGCCGGGCACAGGAGCAGGCACTGGAATCCATCCTCTCCTGGCCTCCGGGACAGGTAATTCCCGCAACCGTCACTCACCTGGACCCTTTTGGGGCGTTTGTGGATGTGGGCTGCGGAATTCCCTCCATGATCGGCGTGGAGCGCCTGTCGATCTCTCGTATCTCTCATCCAAAGGACCGGTTTCGTGTAGGGCAGGAAATTTATGCCGCAGTATTGGAGACCGACCGGTCCGCCGGACGGGTAACCCTCACCCACCGTGAACTGCTGGGTACCTGGCTGGAAAACGCCGCGCTTTTCCGTCCCGGCATGACTGTCCCAGGCTGGGCCAGGGGCGTCAAAGATTACGGCACCTTTGTAGAACTAACCCCCAATCTTTCAGGTCTGGCCGAGTGTCGGGAGGGCGTTCGGGATAGGGACCGGGTATCCGTGTATATCAAATCCATTCTGCCAGACCGAATGAAACTTAAGCTGCTCATCATCGACACCCTTCCCCCGGAAGACAGCCCTGAGCCGCCCACTTACTTCATTACTCATGGCAATCTAGCACACTGGCGCTATGCACCGGAGGGGTGTCTGAAATCCGGAGGTGAGACAATCTTCCATGAATAAAACACAGGAGGTGTTCTCCTACCCGTCCGCCTGCTCCCCTTGAATCTTCTCCCAATACAGTCGAGCCGCCTGCTCGGCCTTATTTTCCGCATAGCGGTAGTAATGGGCCCCAGCCAGAGCATCGGGCAGGTACTGCTGTCGGACCCAATGGTGCGGAAAATCGTGGGGGTAAAGATAGCCCTGCTCCCGCTCCAGCCCAGAAGAGTCCATGTGCTTGTTCTGCAAATGCCTGGGATAATTCCCCGTCTTCCCCGCCCGCACATCGGCCATGGCAGCATCCAGCGCCAGGTACGCCGAGTTGGATTTGGGGGATGTGGCCATCAGTACGGCGGCGTCCCCCAACGGGATACGTGCCTCTGGCAGGCCCAGCATAGTGGCCGCATCCACGCAGGCCTTCACAATAGGAATGATCTGGGGATAGGCCAGCCCCACGTCCTCGCAGGCGATAACCAACAGCCGCCGGCAGGGAGAGAGCAGATCTCCCGCCTCCAGCAGCCGGGCCAGGTAATGGCAGGCCGCGTCCGGATCGGAGCCACGAATCGACTTCTGGAGAGCGGACAGGAGGTCGTAATGATCGTCTCCCTCCCTGTCATAGCGCATAGCCGAGCGCTGGGCCACAGTTCTGGCATCCTGCATGGTGATGACAAGTTTTCTCCCTTGTCGGTCTGCCGCATTCATCAGCAGCTCCACAGCATTCATAGCCTTTCGGCAGTCCCCGCCGCATGTGGCGGCAATGTGTTCAGGCACGCCCTCCTCACACCGTGCCTCAGCTCCCAGGCGTTTTCCCATAAGACGGAATCCCCGCTCCACCGCAGGCAGCAGATCACTGGCACTCAAGGGTTTAAACTCAAAAACACTGGAGCGGGAAAGTACAGCGTTGTAAACATAAAAATAAGGATTTTCCGTGGTGGAGGCAATCAGAGTCACGTCCCCACGTTCCATAACCTCCAGTAGAGATTGCTGTTGCTTTTTATTAAAGTATTGAATCTCATCGAGGTAAAGCAAAACTCCTTCCGGGGCCAAAAGAGTACCCACCTCTCCAATCACATCCCTCACATCGGAGAGGGATGCGGTAGTAGCGTTAAGGCGGCGGAGGGTGCGGTTGGTTCGCTTGGCAATGAGGTTGGCCACCGTGGTCTTTCCCGTGCCGGAAGGGCCGTAAAAGATAAGGTTTGGAATATTTCCGCTCTCAATGATGCGGCGCAGGAGGCCGCCCTCCCCAAGGATGTGCTTCTGCCCCACCACCTCATCCAGCGTTTCGGGCCGAATCTCATCTGCCAAAGGACGGTATGTCATAGGCTTCCCTCCTATCTGCCCTCCCCCAGCACAATGGGCCGACGGGAAGGTCTTTCCCTCATTCTAACATACGTTCTATTTCTTTGTAAAGTCTCACTTGACCACGTTAATTAAGCCAAAAACGGACGAAACGGGAGACCGTTTCGTCCGTTTTATTGGTCTTTCTATCAGCCCTCGTACAGCGGAAAGCGTCCGGTGAGTTCCACTACCTGGGTGCGCACGGAATCAGCCTGTCCTTCAAAGTCCCTGGCCACCGCGCCAATATATTTGGCAATGAGGGCCATCTCCGGCTCCCGGAAGCCCCGGGAGGTGACGGCGGGAGTTCCGATCCGCACACCGCTGGTAATGGTGGGCTTCTCAGGGTCATTGGGCACCGCGTTCTTATTTGCGGTGATGTTAACCTCATCCAGCCGGTGCTCCAGTTCTTTCCCGGTGAGATGCATGGAGCGCAGGTCCAGCAGCATCATGTGGTTGTCAGTGCCGCCGGAAACCAGGTCGAATCCCTCAGCCAGCAAGTCATTGGCCAGCGCAGAGGCATTTTTCACAATCTGCTCCTCGTAGGTCTTGAATTCAGGCTTGAGAGCCTCGCCCAACATCACCGCCTTGGCGGCAATAACGTGCTCCAGAGGACCGCCTTGGCTGCCCGGGAAGATGGCGGAGTCGATCTTCTTGGCATACTCCGCCTTGCAGAAGATCATACCGCCCCGGGGGCCCCGCAAAGTCTTGTGAGTGGTAGTAGTGACCACGTCGGCATAGGGAATGGGGGACGGATGGAGTCCTGCCGCCACCAAGCCCGCAATGTGGGCCATATCCACAAAAAGATAGGCTCCCACCTCGTGGGCGATGTCGGCAAAGGTCTTAAAATCAATAATACGTGGATAGGCAGAAGCCCCGGCAATGATCATTTTGGGGTGGTTTTTCTTTGCCAGTTCCCGAACTTGATCGTAATCGATGCGCCCATCGGCACCCACGCCGTAGGAAATGACATTGTAGTTTTTTCCGGAGAAGTTCACGGGGGATCCGTGGGTCAGGTGTCCGCCGTTACTCAGATCCATACCCAGAACAGTGTCTCCTAGGGTGCAGAGGGCAGCGTAGACGGCGTAGTTGGCCTGGGCGCCGGAATGAGGCTGGACGTTGACGTGATCTGCCCCGAAAAGCTTGCAGGCACGGGTGCGTGCAAGCTCTTCCACCACATCCACACACTGGCAGCCGCCGTAGTAGCGGTGTCCGGGGTAACCCTCGGCGTATTTGTTGGTGAGTACGCTTCCCTGGGCGGCCATGACCGCTTCACTGGTAAAGTTCTCCGAGGCAATGAGTTCGATGTTGCGCTGCTGACGGTTGTATTCGGCGCGAATAGCGGCTCCCAGCTCCGGGTCCTGGGCCTCGATGAGGTCCATATTCTGCTTCAGCATATCCCGTTCCCCCTTAAATCCTCTGTTGAATTTTCTGTCGCACTCCAGCGTTACTTATGATATTATGATATTATATAAATAAAAGAATTCCGTCAAGGGGTGAAACCACCATGAAAAAAAAAGAAAAAGCCGTTTTCCTTGTGGCAGAGTTAAAAAATGTCTATCCGGAGGGCATTTGCTCCCTCCTCTATCCAAAGCCCTATGAGCTGCTCTTTGCCGTACGGCTCTCCGCTCAGTGCACCGATGAACGAGTCAACCAAATCACCCCCGCGCTCTTCGCCCGTTTTCCTACTCTGGAGGACATTGCCCAGGCCGACATCCGGGAAGTGGAGGAACTCATCCACTCCTGCGGCTTCTTTCGGGCCAAAGCGAAGGACATCGTGGCTTCAGCACAGATGCTCCTCTCCGATTTCGGCGGAGAGGTCCCCCACACCATGGAAGAACTTTTAAAGCTCCCCGGTGTCGGCCGCAAAACCGCCAACCTTATGCTGGGAGATGTATTTCACACTCCCGGAGTCGTCATTGCGGACACCCACTGCATCCGCATCTCGGGCCGCCTGGGGCTTACCGACGGCACCAAGGACCCGGGTAAGGTGGAGGAGCAGCTGCGTAAGGTCCTGCCGCCAGAAGAGTCCAACGATTTCTGCCACCGTTTGGTGCTCCACGGCCGCGCGGTTTGCATGGCCCGGAGCCCTAAATGTGAGATATGCACCCTGCGTCCCTGGTGCGACTTTTTCAACAAGAAGAACAAATAAGGGAATGAAAAGCTTTTGATGGAACCTCTGTACTTTTAAAAAATCCATGTTAAAATAATAACTATATCTTGGTGCTTTTTACGCCGTGCTACACAAGAGAAGAATTGAGAGGAGACCCGTTATGCCGCTGCCGGAAACCGTAGACGATCTAAAACGGCAATCTGCGAAAGGACTGATTTACCAGGCCATCTGCGACTGGATCATTACAGGTGTTTTGCAGCCCGGAGAAAAATTATTGGACTCCGACGTAGCCAAACGCTTCAATGTCAGCCGCACACCGGTTCGAGAGGCATTTCAGCTTTTGGAAGCTCAAAAGCTGCTGCAGGTCGTGCCGGGCCGGTTTACTGTAGTCACCGAAATTGATCGAAACGACTTTGAAAAGTGTTATCGTCCACTGGCGGAGATTCAGGCGCTGGCTGTATTTCTTGCCTGTGAAAGATTGACGTCGGAAGATTTTTTAGAACTTGACCAAATCCAACTCGACTTTACTACCGCCTGCGCGGAAAATCGGAGCACAGACGCAATCACCTGTGATAATCGTTTCCATGAAATTTTAATTCGGGCTTCCGGAAATGAATATATCTGTGACTTTTCCAATATGCTCCTTCTGCATATTCAACGAATCAAATACCGTTATTTTCACTGGAACGGGATGCGCAGCGTTTCTGCCCGTCAGCATCAGGAAATTTTAACGGCTCTGAAACAGAAGGATGCCTCCCTCGCGCAGAGTCTGATGCGGGAGCACTGGCTTTCCGTCATGAATCTCTGTCTGTCCTCCGTACTCAATCCACCAGAATCCACAGAGTCAGCCTCCCTTGCTGACCAGTAACCTTTTGATATTCTGAGGCAGTTTTCCCGTCTTCCGTGCGGGAAAACTGCCTTTTACTATTTTCAACAAATTTAAAAAACAAACCACAAATTAAATGTGTATTTTACCAAGAATTTGCTTGACATTTTTAATAGACTATGGTACATATTGATATGCGATATATTGCATATCAATTGAGAGAATGCTACGCGAAGCATGTCTCTGCAAAAGGAGAACGTTATGACGAGAGACGAAAAACTGATTGCACTTTGTCAAGAGGCCATTCGCATTCCCAGCCCTTCCGGCCAGGAGGAAGGCGTAGCCAAGCTGATGAAGCGAACCATGGAGGACTACGGTTTTGACGAAGTCCAGATCGACGCCTATGGAAGCGTTCTGGGCTGTATGCACGGTAAGCGCCCAGGAAAAAATATTCTTCTGGACGGCCATATCGACAATGTGGATGTGGTGGATGCCGACCAGTGGAAGCATGACCCCTTTGCCGCAGAGATCCACGACGGAAAGATCTATGGACGCGGCACTTCAGATATGAAAGGCAGCGTCACAGCCATGATCTCCGCCGTGGCTGACTACGCAAACGATACAAACCGGGACTTTGCGGGCAACATTTATGTCTCCTGTACGGTACATGAAGAGTGCTTTGAAGGCGTCTCTTCCCGGGAAATCACAAAGCTCGTTCACCCAGATTTTGTAATTATTGGTGAGGCGACCACTACTACGGTCAAAATTGGACAGCGCGGCCGTGCGGAGGTTGTTGTGGAGACCGAGGGAAAGAGCTGCCACTCCTCCAACCCTGAAAAGGGTATTAACGCCGTTTATCACATGATGACCGTCATTGAAGAGATTCAGAAGATCGTCCCCAATGAGCACCCAATTCTGGGGAAGGGAATCTTGGAACTGACCGACATTATTTCCAAGCCCTACCCAGGTGCGTCTGTGGTCCCCTCTCTGTGCCGTGCGACCTTTGACCGCCGGACGCTGGTGGGTGAGGATGAGGCTGTGATCCTGGGGCAGATTGAAGAGGCCATCTCCCGGGCCCAGGCGCGGGTCCCCGAACTGAAAGCGCGTACTTACCTGGCTGAGGGCAGCGAGCGCTGCTGGACCGGAAAGACCATTTCTGCCAAGCGTTATTTTCCCGCCTGGGTCATTGACGAGCAGAACCCCCTGGTGCAAAAGGCACTGGCCGGACTGCACGCTTCCGGCATTGAAGCGCCCATCTCTCACTTTTCCTTCTGCACCAATGGCAGCCATTTCTGCGGAGAGGCCGGGATCCCCACCATTGGATACGGACCTTCTTTGGAATCTTTGGCGCATACCCGGGACGAGTATATCGAAATCGATCAGCTTGTCCGCGCCTGCCACGGATTTTACAGTATTCTGGCACAGCTGACCAAATAAAGATACCGCACTTTCTCCCTGGCAACCGGCAACAAATATATACTGCTGAGAAAGAGGAGATTTATTATGGCGAATTTCTTGAGTTGGCTGGACGGCGTTCTCTGGGGCGCTCCTGTCCTGATTTTGCTGGCCGCGGTCGGAATCCTCTATGCGGTCAAGACCAGATTTTTTCAGTTTCGTAAATTTGGGTATATTCTAAAGAACACCGCCGGTGAGATGTTTAAAAATGGTGGCGGCGCATCTGGCCAGGAAGGGACCCTGACCCCCCTCCAGGCAGTTTCCTCCGCCCTTGCCGGCTGCGTTGGCACTGGCAACATTGCCGGCGTGTCTACCGCCATTGTGGTAGGCGGTCCCGGCGCTGTCTTTTGGATGTGGGCAATTTCCCTGCTCGGCATGCTGACGAAATGCGTGGAGGTCACCCTGGCGCAGTACTACCGGGTCAAAGGAAAAGACGGTGTGTACTATGGTGGACCCATGTATTACATTGAACGCGGCATGGGGAAAAAGTGGAAACCCCTAGCCGTCTTTTTTGCCGTCACAATTGTCGTAGGCGGCCTTGGCACCGCCGCCTTTGTGCAGCCCTACACCATGTCCACCGCAGTAAACAACATGTTCGGAATCCCGACCTGGATCACAACCACCGTAGCCGCCCTTATCTGTGGAACCGTCCTGATCGGCGGAGTCAAGGGTGTCGGCAAGTTCTGTGAAAAAATTACTCCGGCTATGTGCATCATTTACATTATCGGCGCTCTGGGTGTCATTTTTATGAATATCCAGAACGTTCCCGCCGCATTTGCCACCATTTTCCGCTATGCGTTCGCTCCCATGTCCGCTGTGGGCGGCCTTGCCGGCTCCACACTGGCTTTGGCGCTTCGCCAGGGCGCGGCCCGCGGCACTTTCTCCAACGAGGCCGGCTGCGGCTCCTCCCCCATTACCCATGCCACCGCGATCACGGAGCATCCCTTTAAAGAAGGAATGTACGGCTCCTTTGAGGTATTCATTGACACTCTGGTGGTGTGCACCATGACGGCCCTGTCCATTCTCTGCTCCAGCCCCGACATCTGGCAGTCCGGGCTCAAGGCCGAGGCGCTGACCATGGCCGCCTTCACCGGCGTATACGGCTCTCTGGGCAACTATCTGGTGGCGATTCCCCTGGTGCTCTTTGCATTTTCCACCATGGTAGGCTGGGAGATCAACTATGAATCCGCCTTTTTCTACATTTTCCCCAAGGAGAGCAAAGCGGTCAAGCGGATCATCCGCCTCGTCTGGCTGCTTCCCGGCTTCCTCGCCCTGGGTAAAACCCCGGAAATCGTCTGGACCATCGTAGATATCGTCTCCGGCTTCTGGTGCATCCCCAACGCCATCGCGCTTTTGACACTGTCCGGTGTATTCATGAAGATTTACAACGATTATAACGATAAATACATTCTGAAAACCCGTCCGAAAACGGAAGCTCTGGAAGTCGTAGAAAAATAAATGGAAGGCGCCCCGGGATACGCTCCGTGCGGCCCCGGGGCGC
>JAYFPI010000051.1:0-12459 GCA_034927965.1 Pseudoflavonifractor sp. | reverse complement strand
AATATGACTTGCTTTGATCTGGACCTCTCCGCGGGATCCTCCCTTTGTATCATGACGACAGAGGAATTTCGCATTGCCGAGGCCTACCCCAGGCACCGCGAGATGCTCCACAACTTGGGCTCTGTCCGCTACTGCAGAGCCGAGATCTATCAGGACTGTGTTTTGGGCATTCTCCGCCTGCCTCGGAAGAGTGCAGAAAGCGCTCCCCTTGCCACCTTTGGTTTCTATCTGACAGAAACCCGGCTCACTCTCATTGAAGACAGCGGCAGTCTAAAGACTCTCATCGAAAAGGCCCGCACCCGCCATACCGGCCCCCTCTCCCCCGCCCAGTTTTTGCTTTTTCTCTTTGAGTCCATGGTGGAGGATGATATACTTTACCTTCAGCATCTGGAGGAAAAGATGGACTCGATGGAGGATCAGCTGCTTCACCGTCCCCCCGATCGGTTCCAGGAAACGCTCATCGGCTTTCGCCGAAAGCTCTCAGAGCTTCACGCCTACTATGAGCAGCTTTCCGACAGCGGTGACACCCTCAGTTCGGATGAATGCCAGTCCCTCTCGAGTTCCGCTGCCAGCGGCTGGCAGCGATTTACCGGTCGGGCGGGCCGGCTTCACGACTATATCCACCTTCTGCGGGAGTATGCCCTCCAGCTTCGGGAGCTCTATCAATCTCAGCTCGATGCCCGTCAAAACAAAGTCATGACCATCCTCACCGTGGTCACCACTTTCTTTCTCCCTCTCACCCTCCTCACCGGGTGGTACGGCATGAATTTTGCCAACATGCCTGAGCTGGGCTGGGAGTACGGCTACGGGGTTGTTATTGGCCTGGCCTTGCTTATCATTGTGCTGGAAATCATCTATTTTAAACGAAAAAAAATATTTTGAGTGCAAGAAATGCAAAAATTATAAAATTGAGGGGAACACTCTTGACTTTCCTGTTTTTTGCTGATATACTATCAAAGCCGCTTTGAATGGGTCACAAGTGAGCAAAGTCGCTCCACCCCCGACAGCGAGCCCGTATTGAAGGAGTTGAAAGCACATGCACGCAATTATTGAAACCGGCGGCAAGCAGTACAAGGTAGCCGAGGGCGATACCCTCTTCATCGAGAAGCTTCCCATGGAAGCCGGTGAAAACGTGACCTTTGACAAGGTCCTGGCGATCTTGGACGAGGATAAGGCCACTTTCGGCGCTCCCGTTGTAGAGGGAGCCAAGGTGGAGGCCAGCGTCGTGAAGAACGGCAGAGGCAAGAAGGTCATCGTCTTCAAGTATAAGCCTAAGAAGAACTACCGCCGCAAGCAGGGCCATCGTCAGCCCTATACCAAGGTGACCATCGGCAAGATTTCCGTGTAATGATCACCGCAACGTTTCATATGGAGGGCGACCGCATTGTCAGCTTCCTTGTGGAAGGACACAGCGGATTGGCCTCATCGGGAGAGGACATTCTGTGTGCCGCGGTTACCAGCGCGGTCCGGCTTACCGAGTGCGCCGTCAACGACGTGCTGGGGCTGGAAGCATCGGTAAAGGTGCGTACGGACAGGGCCTCCATCTCCCTGAAACTCCCCGGCGGCCTGGGACAGACCACCGAGAGCACCTGTCAGACCCTTCTGACCGCTCTCATGCTCCATCTTATCGACCTGCACGAGGAATATCCCGACAACATTATTGTTATGGAGGTGTAAGACCTATGCTGAAGATCGGACTGCAGTATTTTGCTCATAAAAAGGGCGGCGGCTCCACCCGGAACGGCCGTGATTCCAAGTCCCAGCGTCTGGGCGTGAAGCGGGGCGATGGCCAGTACGTTCTGGCCGGCAACATTCTGGTGCGGCAGCGCGGCACCGGCATCCACGCCGGCGAGGGCGTGGGCAAGGGCAGCGACGACACTCTGTTTGCCCTGCGGGACGGCCAGGTGAAGTTCTCCCGTCTGGGCAAGGACCGTAAGCAGGTCTCTATTACGGAGATCGCTCAGTAATTTGCTGTAACGAGGCGCCCCGGACCCCGGTCCGGGGCGTCTTTGCCATCACCCATGCTGAATAAAGGAGGCGAGCGCATGGCAAATAACGGATTTATCGACAAAGCCCGCATCACAGTGCGGGCCGGCAGCGGCGGCGGCGGCGCGGTGGCATTTCACCGGGAAAAATATGTGGCCGCAGGCGGCCCCGACGGCGGCGACGGCGGCCGGGGCGGCAACATCGTTCTCCGGGTGGACGAGCACATGTCAACCCTGATGGACTTTCGCTATAAGCGCAAATACACCGCAGACAACGGGATGCCCGGGCAAACCAAACGCTGTTCCGGCAAGGACGGCGTGGACCTTTTTATTCGAGTGCCCCGGGGCACCGTGGTGCGGGACACTGCCACCGGCGAGATCATCTGCGACATGGCGGGACTGGACACCTTCGTTCTGGCCCAGGGCGGAAAGGGCGGCTGGGGCAACCAGCACTTTGCCACCCCCACCCGCCAGGTGCCTCACTTTGCCAAGGCAGGCCTCCCCGGCCAGGAGCGGGACGTGACGCTGGAGCTGAAGCTCCTGGCAGACGTGGGCCTGGTGGGCTTCCCCAACGTGGGCAAATCCACCCTGCTGTCGGTGGTCACTCGGGCTCAGCCCAAAATCGCCAATTACCACTTCACCACCCTCTCTCCCAATCTGGGCGTGGTGGCCCTGGAGGAGGGCGTCTCCTTCGTGCTGGCCGACATTCCCGGCATTATCGAGGGTGCCGCCGAAGGCGCGGGCCTGGGCCACGATTTTCTGCGGCACATCGACCGCTGCCGGCTGCTGATTCATGTGGTAGATGTTTCGGGCAGCGAGGGGCGGGACCCTGTGGCCGACTTTGAGGCCATCAACACCGAGCTGGCCGAGTACAGCCCGGAGCTGGCCAAGCGGCCCATGATCGTGGCGGGCAACAAGGTGGATATCACGGAAGATCGCACCGGTCTTGAGGCCCTTAAGGCTCATGTGGAGGCGTTGGGACTTTCTTTCTTTGAGCTTTCTGCCGCCGCCCACCAGGGCACCCGGGAGCTGATGTATGCAGCTGCTGCGCGGCTGCGTGACCTGCCTCCGATTACGATCTATGAACCCACCTATGTAGAGCGTCCCCCAGAGGTGGACATGTCCGCCCCTCCCACCATTGAGGTGGTGGACGGCACCTGGGTGGTGGACGGGCCCTGGCTGCGGCAGCTCATGGCCAACGTGAACTTCAACGACTACGAATCAAAGAGCTGGTTCGACCGCCAACTCCGTGCCTCCGGGCTTTTTGCCCGCATGGAAGAGATGGGCATCCAGGACGGAGATATTGTATGTCTCTATAATCTGGACTTCGAATATCAGCGCTGACGTTAAAATGAGAAGATCCCCCCAGAGCATTCGCTCTGGGGGGATCTTCTCATAAAAAGCAGCTCTCGCCGAGACCCGTTCAGCCCTTCAAAAATGCCTCCACCGGCGCGTAATCAGCCGCAATGACCAACAGCACAGAGTTGCCTCTGGTCTCTGTGACTGCGCCTTCCAGCTTCGTCACCTCATCAGGCTGGTAATTGGCCAGCGCCTCCTTCCGGTCTGCCACCCTGTTTTGCAGGGCAGTCAGCGCCGTTTCGGTGTCGTCATGGTTGGAAAAAGTAAAGATCGCCAGCTCCTCGGCGGTCGCCCCGGTGGAGCCCTACACAGCGCAGTCGGATACCGTCTTTTCATCAATACCGTAGAGTGTGCAGGCAATATCACGATCGATCTCCTCCAACCTGTCCGTAAAGGCCCCGGAATCCAGCAGGGTCTTTGCGTCGGCCGCAGGGTCAAAAGGAGTCTCTTCTTTGCTGCTGCAAGCGGCAAGCGACAGGCATAGTGCTGCGGCGAGCAGGCCGGAAAGTATTTTTTTCATCAAAAACGCCTCTTTGTTTTATTATTCTACTCCCGTGTGCGTGGTGAGATACTCCAGCCACTTTACATACCCCGACTTCTGAAAATGGACGCCGTCGGCAGAATCCTCCCGGGGTACCTCTCCTGTCTCGTCCACCAGAGCCTCGGACACATTGAGGAAATAGACCTTCTTCTCCGCCGCCAACTGGCTCAGGGCGGCATTATAGGAGGTAATTCCCTCGTTGGTAACGTAGTAAGGAATGTTATTGGCCTTGCACTTAGCAGTATTCACCGGAATAATAGACTGGATGTACACTGCGGCATTGGGCTGAATCTCCTGCACCGAGTCAATAATCTGCCCGTAGGTCGACGCAAAACGCTCGGCGTTAAAATAACCCAGCTCATTGACTCCCAGGGAGATGTATACCTTTCCGTACTGCTTCCGACCCAGAGCCTCCAGCACGGAAATTTTCTTATCGCCCTCCCGGATGACCTTTTTCCCCTCCGTCACATCAAACGCTGTAATCCCGGTGTAGTCCAGAAAATCGGCTCCGGAAATCCCGCTGTACAGCTTAAAGCCGTCGGTACGGGAATCTCCGATAAACACGGCGTCGGAAAACCACTCCATCTCAACCTTCTCTCCCTGGGGAACCGGCTGGGCATTCTCCGCCTCAGCGGCCGGAGTTGACGGTGGCTCGGGAGTGAGAGAGGGGGTTGCCGCAGGGGTCTGGGTAGGCTCCGGCGCTACAGACACCGTGGGCTCCGGGGTGAATTCCGCTGCCTGTCCAGCGTCCCCTCCCCCCCGGGTCATGGCAAATAAAATCAGCAGGGCCACACAGCCCGCCAGTACCGCCAGCAGCCAAAAAGGCGGGCCGCTAAGGCGAGCACGAGACGGTTTTTGATCAACGCTTTGGGACAAAATATCTCCTCCTTTGAATTTGCACAAGAGGGATTCTGTCCCCTCACTTCACGGTTTGGGCAAAAAATCAGACCCCCAGCAGTTCGGCCAACCGATCAAATCCGGGGACCTCATAAGTAGGACGCACGGTTCCGGGGGTGTTTCCTCGGAAATTGATCCAGACGCTGTCTAGCCCGGCATTGACAGCGCCCTGAATGTCGCTGGAAAGGCTGTCTCCAATGACCAGTACCTCCCGAGGCTCTGCTCTCAGCCCGGCAAGGACTTTTTCAAAATAGCGCCGCTCTGGTTTGCGGCAGCCAAGCTCTCCGGAGATGTACACCCGCTCGCCAAAAAAAGGCGCCAGGGGGGAAGCTTTCAATCGTCGCCGTTGGACATAAGACACGCCGTTAGTCACCAGCGACAACTCATATCGCCCGGCCAGCGCTCTGCAGAGGGCCTCCGCCCCCGGAAGCAGAACACTTCCCTCGGCCAGCTGATCCAAATAGGCCCGATTCCACTCCCCCGGGTCTCCCTGCCTCCCCTCACCCGCCAAAAAGCGAGCGAAACGCTCCACTACCAGCTTTTCCTGGTCAATCTCCCCCCGGTCAAAGGCCGCCCAGAGAGCGGTGTTGGCCGCTCGGTAACGGCTCTTGGCCTCTTCATCTGCCGTCATCCCGTAGTGCGTTAGCGTGCGGGTAATGGCAGACTCCTCGGCAGCATCAAAGTCAAACAGGGTGTTGTCTGCGTCAAATAAAAGCCAGCGGTATTCACTCACTCCTGATTCTCCCTTTTCCGGGTCAACGCCCGGCGATGATGATAGTTTCCCCACATCCGCACCGCAGAGGACACCAGCAGCACTCCTACCGCCAGCGCCCCGGCAATCCCCAGGGTATGAAGGAAGGAGGACAGAAACAGAGAGATCTCCCCGTTGATGGCGTGCTCCATGGTGTAGTAGATCCCTCCTCCGGGGACGAGAGGAAAGAATGCTACCAGAAGATAGCCCGTGACCGGACACTTGCGTACCCGGGCCATCCATTCGGAGTAGGCCGAGATCACAATGGCAGCCACAAAAGACTGGCTGATCTCGCTTTGCAAAATAGGAGCCGAGGCCAGGTAGGCCAACCAGCCCAACGCACCGCCAAAGGCACAGATCAGAATGCCGCCGCCATGGATGTTGTAAATGACCGCAAAGCCGCCGCTGGCTACAAAGGCAAAAATCACTGGCAGCAGGTAAGTGGTGATAATCTCCTCCATCCTCATACCCCCCAAAGGAAACGGGTAAGCCCCAAGGCAAAGGCAGTACCCAAGGCCACCGATACGCCGGTGAGGAGTGCGTCTGCAATTTTGCTGATCCCGGCCACCATGTCCCCTGCCATCACGTCCCGAATGGCATTGGTAAAAATGATTCCCGGCACCAACGCCATCAGCCCGCCGATAATGATCTTCTCGCTGTGCTGCCCCAGGCCGATATGGGTTAGGCCCAGCGCCAATAGCGCGGAGATGGCTGCGCTAATCATGGACTTAAAAAACAGGTTTGTCCTCAACCAGGTCATGGCAGTGAGGGCAAGCCCGATGACCAGTCCGCACAGCCCTCCGCACAGGGCGTCATAGAACGTCCCTTTAAAAAAGAGAACAAAGGCTCCGGATGCCACCACATAGGCCGCCATCAGTCCTGGCATAGTATATTCTCTCCGGTGCTGACCGATCCACCGCAGCCGTGGCTCCGCCTCCTCCAGGGAAACCGGATCCCGGCACAAGGCACGGCAGAGGTCGTTGTAGCGCTCCAGCAGGTCCACATCGGTCCCGTGGGAGGGCATCCGACGCACCCGAGTCATGGGCACCCCTTCCGGAGTCACCATGCTCACAATAATACAGTTCGGTATCACAAAGGGATCGGCCTGGGCCACTCCGTAAGCGTGCAGGAGCCGCTGAATGGATTCCTCCACCCGATAGATCTCCGCTCCACTCTCCAAAAGTCCATATCCCAGGTTGGTGGCCAGAGAGAGCAGCCGGTCGTAATCCATGAATCATCCGCCTTTCGATGAATCAGTGTATCGCACCTCAGTATGCGCCGCAAGAGAAATGCTTAAAATTTAAAAAATATTTATTTCTCTCAAGATAGGGCCGATCTCTCCTGCGTCAACTCCTGGTAGAGCTGGAAAAAACTCCACCCGGCGTTCTCCCCCGTGAGCACAGCCTTCAGGCAGGTCCTGGGCAAACCCAGCTTTCTCAGTGCCTGAAGCAGCCGGTCCAGCTGGGCGCTCCCCACACCGCAGAAAACAAGCACAGGCTCCGGCAGCGCCGGGTGGGACTCTCCTTCTTCGGCAGCCTTCATTCCCTCGGCCAGTGCGCCCACGGTGCGCCCAAGGTCGGCAGTCTCCACCGACCGAAACCGCAGCCCCTGAACGGCGCAGATCTTCCGAAGGCTGGCACCCCAGGGCTGAGCGGCCGGCTCATAGCACAATAAAACCTGTTTTGGCATCAGAATGCCCCCTTATTTCGATTGTATTTATGGTATCACGGAACCCCGCCTGTGTCCAGAAAAACAACCAGAGCGGACGCCCTGCTTTTCTCACCGCGCAGCCCGGTAAATGGCCGCCATATCCGCTTTCCCAAGCGTCTTTACCGCCCCCGTCCGACCATGGACAGTAACGGCGCATTTTTCCGCCATTTCCTCGATTTGCGCTTCGGTGGGCTCCACACCCAGCTCCCGGAGGTTGGTAGGCATCCCGATGGTGCGGTAGTAGGCCTCCATAGCCTCCACCCCCCGAAGGGCCGTGGCGGTGTCGTCGGCGCCGGGCTCCACCTCCAGCACTTTTTCGGCAAACCGGGCAAACCGCGCCGGGTCTGCGTCCAGAACATACCGGGCCCAGCTGCCCCAGACGGCGGCCAGTCCCGCGCCGTGGGCCACGTCGAACAGCCCGCCCAGCTCATGCTCCAGCTTGTGACAGGACCAGTCCCCGCCCCCGGTGCCGCAGCCGGTAAGACCGTTGTGGGACAGGCTCCCCGCCCACATCACCTCGGCCCGGGAGCCATAGTTTTCCGGCTCCCTCACCAAAACGCGAGAAGCTTCGATCACCGTACGCATCAGCCCCTCCGCCAGAGCGTCGGTAAGGGCCATCGGCTCGGCCTGCGCATTGAAGTAGCGCTCCATCGTATGCATCACGACGTCTGTACATCCACAGGCAGTCTGATAAGCGGGCAGCGTTATAGTAAGTTCGGGATCCATCACCGCGAATTGGGGCCGGCACAGATCGTTAGAATACCCCCGCTTGACCCAGCCATCCTCGTTGGTGATGACCGAAGAATCGCTCATCTCGCTGCCCGCAGCAGCAATGGTAAGCACCACACCAATGGGCAGGCAGGCTCTTGGAATACGCTTAAAATCATAGAAATCCCACACGTCCCCCTCGTCCGCCACGCCGTACCCGATGGCTTTGGCCGAGTCAATGACGCTGCCGCCGCCCACAGGCAGGAGAAAGTCCACCCCTTCCCGGCGGCACAGCTCTATCCCCTCTCTCACCAGAGACAGCCTGGGATTGGGCACTACGCCTCCCAGTTCCGTATAATCCACGCCGGCAGCGGTAAGAGACGCCTTGACCCGGTCCAATACACCGGAACGCTTCACGCTGCCCCCGCCATAGTGGAGAAACACCTTCCGCGCCCCCTGGGCCTTCACAAGCTCTCCCGTCTGATCCAGGGTCCTGCGCCCAAAGACAACTCTTGTGGGTGTATAGTAGTTAAAGTTTACCATGTAGTGTCTCCTCCTCTTTTACGTTTCCTTCAGCCGTCCGAAATACCAGCCCGTGGCCCCATCCTTTTTTGCCAGGGTCCCCCGGCTGGTACGGCGGACAATGCTCAGCCGCTCCCCCGTCGTTACCGGCAGGTGATAATCAGTGGAGTCCTCGCAGTAGACCCCCGCCCTATCTTCTCGAAGATACTCCGTGAGAATCTCCAGCACCCGCCCGCTCTCCAGATGGCGGCATCGACAAAACTCCGCCCCCCGCTCCAACACCTCCAGCCGGCTGCGCCCCCAGCGAATATTGATCGGGTCAGCGGATGGTCTCTGCCCATCCAGCGCGGTCATCACCGGGTTTCCGTCATAAGCGGCATAGGAAAAATTTCCCCCAGCTTCTTCGGGCAGGATGAGGGCATTCAGCTGTCCGTCCGCCTTCAGGGTGCAGCCCCCGTCAATGCTGGCAATATGCCGATCCGAAAGCAGAATAGGCCGGGCGGACGGAATGTCCGGGTGGTAAAGAGTCACCGGCCAGTGGCCCACCATCACCCAGCGCCGGAAGGAAAAACCCTGGCTCAGAAAGTCATCGTTCTTCATGCACCCGTGGGCCTCCAGCTCTTCCAGCCGGTCCTCCCGGGGCACACCGCCATGAACAAACAGATAATCATCATTCAGGTAAATGTGGGGCAGGCTCCGCAAAAAGTTCAGCTCCTCCGGAAAGGCATCCGCAATGGCCCTTCGAGCCTCAGCATAGTCAGCCGGGTCTTCAATGGCCGCCCCGGCAGCGTGAGCCAGCTTTACCGCCGCGCACTTCTCTCCCCACATGGCAAAATACCGGGGATAGAATTTCTCCGGTATGTGCCGCCCCCCGTCCACAAAGGCCGGTGTAATGTCGTCGCAGTTGCCCATGAGAGTGTAGACCGTATACTGCCGGGAGAGCTCCATCACATATCGAAGCGCCTCCAGGCCACCCTCGGACTTTTCCAGAATGTCTCCCAGCAGAACCAGGATATCATCGGCGCAGAATCTCACCTTTTGCAACAGCCCTTTCAAAAAGGGCAAGTTCCCGTGGATATCGCTGATCACCAATACCCGCCGTCCCGCCGGAAGGCAGATGGGCCGAACCGTCGCTTTCACTCTCTCACCCCAGGTCAGCTGCAAATGCGCACCAGCCGTCCCGCTCCAGACGCCGCAGGATGCGCAGACCTTTCTTTTTCAGTGCGCCTTCCACCTCGTCGGCCCGGGTGTCGATAATGCCAGAACAGAGAAACACACCTCCCGGGACCAGGTAGCGCTCCACTTGCCCGGAGAGAGAAATGATGACATCGGAGACAATGTTGGCCAGCACCACGGGATAGGGTCCCGCCTCCTCCAGTTCCCGGACCAGCCCTCCGTCCGAAAGTACATCTCCCGCCCGGACGGTATACCGGTCCCGGCCGATCCCATTGAGCTCGGCATTCTCATAGGCCACATCCACCGCCTTGGGGTCAATGTCCACGCCCACCGCGGAGGCAGCCCCCAGATCCATGGCAGCAATGGATAGAATCCCGCTGCCGCAGCCCAGATCCAGCACCCGCTCGCCCCCGGCGATTCTCTCCTCCAGCAGCCCCAGGCAAAGCTGGGTGGAGGCGTGGGAACCCGTACCGAAAGTCAGTCCCGGATTCAGGTAAACGGGCACTCTGCCGGCCGGCACCGGTTTGCCCCGCTCCCACTCCGGCACAATATACAGCCGCTTCCCCACCGTCATGGGCTGATAATATTTCTGCCAACCGTAGGCCCAATCCTCCTCCTTGAGAGAAACCGTGGCCCGGGGATTCTCGATCCCCTCCAGAACCCGGTCCATCCGGGCTCGCCCATCAGCATCGTCCGTGACGTAAAACTTGATTTGAGCCACCCCGCGCATCCGCTCCAGCAGCTCATCATCCACATAGTCCCAATACTGTCGGTTTTCCTCCAAAAAGGTCTTGAACTCAGCCTCGTCCTCCAGGACAAGCCCCTCCGCACCATTCATTGTGAGTCGGGCCGCCAGCTCCTCCATCTGCGCGTCGCTGGTTTCTACGGTCACTTCCAGCCAGTTTTCCATGTTCTCCTCCTGATTCAAACGCGGGGGTCTCCCCTGCCGCCTCGGTAGAAACTCTATTTTGATTGTACTGTATCTGCTCTTCGGTGTCAACGCCGGCGGCCCAGCCTTCGTACCGGCTTTTTTCACCGTTGGACCGCAGCCGAAAAGACGAGCCCTCCCATGCAGAGAGAGCCCGTCTTTCAGCCGTTGATTTAAAATCCTTACCGTTCCGCACCAACGAAAAACAGTGCCACACACCCTGGGCCAGTATGAGCACCGATCACCGGTCCGATTCCGTTGAGAAGAATCTCCTTCACGCCATACTGGGCCTTGATCTGATCGGCAACATACTGAGCATCCTCCTCGCAGGCGCTATGGCTGATCAGCATTCGCTCCTGTCCAGCCGGGTCAATGCCCGTCTCCCCAACCTTTTTGACCAGGGCATCCAGCGAGGCCTTCCGCCCGCGGGCCTTGGACATGTTGACCAAATGTCCTTCATTGTCCATGTGGAGCACAGGCTTAATCTGCAGCATAGTCCCCACGATAGCAGTCGCGGAGGAAATCCGCCCGCCTCGCTTCAGATAGTGGAGATCATTGACTGTAAACCAGTGGCAGATATGGAGCTTATTGGCCTCGCACCAATCCCGCACCTCTTCCACGCTTGCTCCGGCTTTCCGCTTCTCAGCAGCATACCAGATCAGCAGCCCCTGCCCCAAAGAGGCACACAGCGTATCCACCACAAAAATTTTCCGCTCGGGGAATCGTTCCGCCAGTTCCCCGGCTGCCAGCCGCGCCGCTTGGCAGGTGGCAGACAGCCCGGAGGAAAATGCCAGAATCAGAGCATCTTTTCCGCTCTCCAGCACGGGCGTCAGAAACTCCTCATATTGATGGGCATTCACCGCGGCGGTTGTGGCCATCTCGCCCTTTCCCATCAGCTGATAAAACTCCTGTGCGCTCATATCCCGGTCATCGGGGTAGTTTTTCAGTGTGGTCCCCCGAATCGTGAAGGTGAGAGGCAAAACCTCCACGCCGATTTCATCCACCATCTTCTGGTTCAGATCGCAGGAGGAATCGGTGACAATAACATACTCACTCATTCTTCGGCTCCTTTCGACTTTTTTTCGATTTTTCCGGCGTGGCCGGTTGATTTTGTCGAATCAAATCAATGACCCTTTGGCAGGCCAGCCGATCCGCATAGCTCTGCAGTGCCAACGCCAAAGCCAGCCCTTGCAGATCTTCCTTCCCGCAGTTGGTATCCAGCCGCCCGGCCGTATCTTTGAGCGCCTGATCCAACTGCTCCAGAAAGCGGCTGTACATCTCCCCCGCCTGCCCATCCGCATGGTCGGAAGCCAACAGTCCCGCGTCCTTCACCGAAATAACCTGTTTCAGAGCACAAATGGCAGTCAAATAGGCAAGGTGGATTTTTCCGTATCGCTTCCCCTCCGCCCTTGGTAAAAGTCCATCTTTAATATAGTTATTTACCATGGCGGAGGTCAGTCGCTCCTCCTCCCCATATTGAATCAGCTGACGGGGCATATAGCCGATGACCTGGTCCATATAAAGGCTGATATCGGGGAGCGTCTCCCAATCAGCGGGGCGCTGCGTCTCCATGCGCTGTTTCAGCTCTTCCAGTTGCTCCAACGAAGTATTCCTCCTTGTGGTTTCGATGATGATGTTATAGAGTTTTGGGTTCTCCCGCCAATCATACCACAAAACAGCGCACTTTGCAGTATTCTTTTATCCATCGCCTTTTCACTATCCCCAAAAAACAAAAAAATGTGTTGAAAAGCCTGGCGGTGCTGTAATTATACCACGTTACAACAGTCTCCGTAAAGGCAAAAATTCCTTTTATTTCAGCTTTTTTTGTCACATAACAAAGTTATAGGATCTTTGACTTCCCCATAAAGCAAGAAGTGCGGGG
>JAYFPI010000077.1:0-9442 GCA_034927965.1 Pseudoflavonifractor sp. | reverse complement strand
GGGCCCGCTTCTTCTCTCACAATCTATCATTCTCCCACGTCCAGCGTCACAACATCCAGTCCCTGCCGCAGGGCATAGGTAATGGTATACATGGTTCCGCCCAGCGTACCATCAAAAGCAGCAATGAGTAAGGAGGACCTGTCCACCATATACCGGTTGCGCCGGAGCATGCAGCCCCGGTCATAGCGGTGCTGTACCACCGTTTCAAAGTCGCACTGCCCTACCAGGGCAAAGTATCGCTCTCGATCCCGCTCCGCCCAGCGAGCAGCCTGCTCCTCACACGGAATTGCGGCCTCCAACGTGATGCCGGGGCGTTCATCCCGAAGTTTCAATACCGCCTCGCAAAAGTAAAAGTCCGCCCCTTGGGCCATCCCGCAGATATAGTGCCGGTGGCCCTTGTCATAGGCATCCATCACCGCCTCGGCAATGCGTCTTTTGAGATCCATGCAACGGAGATCACTCTCATCTGACCCCCAGGGAAGTTTGCTGGGCCGGTGCCCTGTAAAACAACAGGTAGTCTCCCTTTTCACAGGCACACCTCCTTTTTATTTATAGCTATTGTACTCAATACCACTGCACAAGTCAACTACATATGGAACATTTGTTCATTCCAAAATTTTCCCTTGCAATTTTCTATTAAGTTAGCTATAATAACACATGGAACAACTGAATGAAATGTCTTCAGGGCAGGGTGAAAATCCCGATCGGCGGTATAGTCCGCGACTGGCCAAATTGGCCACTGACCCGGCGCAACTCCGGGACCGACAGTGACGTATCCTTTTGGGGTGCGAAGTCTGGATGGAAGAAGATGTGTGAAGCATACGCACGCTCCTTTTTTGTTTTACACCTGGAAGGCATTCGTCTTCTGGATGTTACCGACAAAAAAAGGGGTGTTTTTTATGCCATCTGATGCCATTACCAGTATGCGAAACAGCAAGTCTCTGTATAGCACCAAAAGTCTGGTCACCATGGCCATGCTTACCGCCCTGGCCTATGCCGTTATGGCCGTGTGCAAGGTCATTCCTCCCATCGGCGGCTTCCTTAGTTTGGATCTGAAAGATACCGTCATCGCCATCGGCGGGTTTCTCTACGGGCCGCTGGCCGCTCTGCTCATGTCCGTCGTCGTCTCGTTTCTGGAGTTCCTCACGGTCAGCGACACCGGCTGGATTGGACTGCTCATGAACATTATTGCCACCGCCGGCTTTGTCTGCCCCGCTGTCTACATTTACCGCCGCAAGCACAAGACCTCGGCCGCCGTGGTCGGATTGATCACCGGTATCGTCTGCCTCACAGTTTTGATGGTACTGTGGAACTATATTATGACCCCCATTTTCTGGGGTATGCCTCGGGAGGCTGTGGTGGACATCCTGGTTCCCCTCATCATTCCTTTCAACCTGGTCAAAGGCATTCTCAATTCCGCCCTTATTATGCTGTTGTATCCGCCGATTTCCACCGCCCTGCGGAAAATTCAGCTGGTACCTTCCCACCAGGCTAAGCCCGGCGAAACCAAGTCCAAATTCAACTACGTTCCCACCGTAATCTCCGCCGTAGTGCTGGTTACCGGTATCCTCATGGCGATGGCCATGATGGGCATCCTGTAATAGGAGCAAATAAAAAGCTGCCCTCCGAAAAATTTCGGAGGGCAGCTTTTTTTGTAACGGGCTTTCGCTCACATCAGCTTCATGGTGTAGTAAACCGCCATAATCAGCAGCCACGCCACTGCCACGGCACGGAGAATCACCGTTGCCACCCCCAGGGCAGCAGCCACCAGAACCACCAGCGCAATGGCAATACTCAAATAAAGCAGAGCGTAGTTAGTATCCTTGGAAAAAATGCGGATTTTATTCCCCTGATACTCCACTGCGCCGCCATTGATCTGGGCCTTCCGGCACAAAATGGCTCCTCCCAGAACCAGCAGCGCCGACGCCATCACCACCACATAGGTCAGCGCGGCATAGACTCCGCCCAGACCTTTACTGCTCACCCAAGTTCCCAGCAGAGCCAGTGCAGAAACACAGGCCACCAAAAAGAACTCGTGCTGATAAAGGTAGTAAATCATCACCAGCACGATGGCACAGGGCACGGCCAGATACATCAGGCGCAGGCCTAACCCATCAAAAAGCCAGACGACAAAGCAACTCAGAGAAACCCCTGCCAGAAGCAGCGTCAGGATTCCGGGCAGGGTCGTCCTTCTTTGGCTCTTTCTTGCGCTGTTCCACCAGAAGGCCCCCGCCGCCGCACAGGCAAGTGCGGCCACTGCGAGGATCTTCACCGCGGTTCCCAAAGCGACACGCAGTTCGATCTGGTCCACTGTATAGTGGTTATAATACCGATTGAGGAGCAGCAGTAGGAACTCCAGCACCGCTCCGCCGGCAATCCAGCAGAGGACACGGTTGAGAGCGGCCTCCTCCTGACGTTCTTTGACCGCCTTCAGCTGCTTTGCGTTCTTGTCCATTTACACATCTCCTGTGACATACTCTGCAAGGGCAAAATGTTTCTTATCTATTTTAACAGAAAACGCGTTTCTTTGCAACAATAAAAAGCTGGACAAGCCCGTTATTAAATTGTAAGCGTTTTGTTGTTGTTTTCCCCCCACAAGACTGTATAATGGACTTCAGAAAGAAAAAGAGAAAGGAATTCCGTTATGACACATCTGAAGAAGCGGGCGATGGCACTGGCCCTCGCCCTTTTGTGCGCTTTTCCCCTTTCAGCCTGCAAAGACACCCCCTCTTCCGCGGAAAGCCAGGTTCCGGAAAGTTCCGTTCCCTCCTCCGTTCCTACGCCGGAGCCGGAACCCACCGCTCCAACGGTCCCTCTGGTGCCCTGGGGAACCAATCAAGTGGTAGAGCACCTGTTCTTTCATCCGTTGGTGGCCTACCCGGAGTTGGCTTTTGACGGCGACAGCGAAGCCAACGGCATTGATGACTATATGATTACAGTGGATGAATACAACAAGATTCTCCAGCACTGCTATGATAACAACTATATTTTGGTCAACATGAACGATGTGTGGTCGGAATACACTACCGAGAGCGGGGAAACCCGGATGCGCCGGAACACGCTGATGCTTCCGGAGGGCAAAAAGCCTTTGGTCATTTCTTATGACGACGTTAATTACTACCCCTACATGCTGGACAACGGTTTTACCTGGAAGCTCATTCTCGGAGATGACGGAGAAATTTGGAGCTACGGTAAGGATCCCCAGGGGCAGGAGGTCATCTCTCAAGATCTGGACGCCATCACCATTCTGGACAAATTTGTAAAAGAGCATCCTGACTTCTCTCTTAACGGAGTAAAGGGCTGCCTCTCACTCACCGGATATCAAGGCATTCTGGGCTACCGCACCCAGACCGATACCGATCACCCGGAAGCAGCGTTTGAAGCCAACCGTCAAAAGGAAATTGCCGCGGTAAAACCCATTGTCCAAAAGCTGAAGGACACCGGCTGGTACTTTGGCTCTCACACCTGGGGCCATGTGCGGCTGTCTACCATTTCCGACGAAAGACTCCAGCGGGATACTAAGCGCTGGTTTGATGAGGTAGGCAGCCTGGTTGGACCTACGCAGATCCTGTTCTACCCCCACGGGGCCCGCCCCGATGGAGACCGCGATCAGGGAGATCCCGGCCCTCAGTTCAAGTATCTCCAGAGCCAGGGCTTCCGCATCTTTGCCTCCGTGGGCAGGAACTCTTATGAGCAGATAAAAAAACAAATTTCAGCCGTTATCATTGACAGGCTCCATCCAGACGGCACCACCCTCCGCTGGCGCCGGAAGGACTACCTGCAATTCTATGACACTTGGGACATCATTGATCTCAACGTGCGCCCCAACCGGGCCTATGACCGCAACCCCAACGGGCCGAAGTGAACCCAGGCCCTATAATCGGAAAGGAGACCCTCTCATGACCGACCGTGAACTGGCCGACCTGGCCTACTCCATGCTGGAGCGCTCCTATGTCCCCTACTCCAAGTTTCCTGTGGGCGCCGCCCTCCTATGTGCAGACGGCAGTGTCTTTACCGGCTGCAATGTGGAAAACGCCGCCTACGGCTCCACCATCTGCGCTGAGCGCACCGCACTGGTAAAAGCAGTGAGCGAGGGCCATCGGAACGATTTTGTTAAGCTGGCGGTGGTGGGCAATTCCTCTGAGCCCTGCTGGCCCTGCGGATCCTGCCGTCAGATGCTCTATGAATTTGCCCCTGAACTGGAGTTGCTGGTGGGGCAGGAGGATCGATCCTTTGTCTGCGTCAAACTTTCTGCGCTCCTTCCTCACGGCTTCGGGCCAAAAAGCCTGGGCTGATCCCTGCGGAGGCGTTCGAGAAGATTGCGTGCAAAAGATTTACTTTGCAGGTATAATCCACTTGTTTTGTGGTGATGATAAACCCGGGAATCCATTTTTGAGGAGGTTCTTGGAACATGATCATGGATAAGATTGCTCTGGTGCTTGCCATCATCGGTGGGTTGAACTGGGGCAGCATCGGTATTTTTGGCGTTGACCTGGTGGCCTTCCTGTTCGGAGGTACCAACAGCGCCATGAGCCGGGTTATCTACACGCTGGTTGGTCTGGCAGCTATCTGGTGCATCTCCCTGCTGTTTCGGGAGAGGGACCCTGTAGAGGACCGGACCTGATTCCGAAAAAGTGCCGTCCGGTTTTCCGGACGGCACTTTTTATATCACGGAGTGGTTCTTCCACCCTCCCTGAATAAAACGAATCAGAAACACGCACGCCCGGACAATCCAGTCCGCAAACATAGCCAGCCACACCCCCAGAAGGCCCAGATTCAGCCCCCAGGACGCACCCAGCAGATAGCTCATCCCCACCCGGCAGACCCACATGGACACCATGGACGTAATCATGGTAAACCTGGCATCCCCCGAGGCCCGCAAGGCATTGGGCAGTGCGAAAGAAAGGGGCCAAATCGTGGCGCTGAACGCGGAAAACCAGCGCAGCACCGTCACAGCCAGCGCGGCGGTGGCCGGTGTCAGCTGGAAAATGGGTACCAGCACCGGCGAGACAAAAAACAACCCAACACTCATTGCCCCCATGGCCGCATAGGTAATTGCCAGTAGCTTCTTGGTATACCCCACAGCTTGCCGGTCATCCCCAGCGCCCATACACTGCCCCACCACGGTAATCATGGTCAGTCCCGTCCCCTGTCCCGGAACATTGACCACGCCGGTAATGCTGTTGGCGATGGCGTTGGCGGCCACGGCCGAACCCTTCACCGCCAGGTCCACCCCCAAATCAAAAGAGGTAATTAAATTCAGCACCAGCAGTTTGCCAATCTGAAACATTCCGTTCTCCACCCCGTTGGGGATCCCGATGCCCAAAATGGATTTTACCATAGGCCAGTGCAGCTCAGGCCGAAAAATTGACTCAATGTACACCAGATGGGTGGGCCGGGTAATCATGATTCCGATAATAAGAGCCGCCCCAATGCGGGAAACCAGCGTGCCAATGCCCGCGCCTGCGGCCCCCATCTGAAAACCGTAAATTAGGACGGCATTCACCCCCACATTCAAGACATTGACAATAAGGGAGTTGAACATGGAGACCTTGCTGTTGCCCATAGCCCGAAAAAGTGCCGCCCCTGCGTTATAAACGGCGATAAAGGGATAAGCCGCTGCCGTCAGGAGAAAATAGATCAGGGCGGAGTCCATAATTTCCTGAGAGATATTTCCAAACACCAGGTGAAGGATGTGTTGTCGAAACAATAGGGCCGCCCCCATCAGTCCGACCCCTGCAATCAGAGTCACATAGATCAGTTGCTTCGCCGCAGAGCGGGCCTTCTCCATATCCTGGCGCCCAATATACTGGGACACCACCACGGCGCCTCCGGTAGAAAGTGCGGAAAAGATATTGATGATGAGAATGTTGATGTTGTCTACCAGCGAGACGCCGGACACAACTGCTTCTCCTGCCGTAGTCACCATCATCGTGTCGGCCATGCCCACTGTCATCATCAGCAACTGCTCGATGATAAGGGGAACCATGAGACGAATCAACGCCTGACGGCTAAACAGGGGATTCTTAATCTGTGACGCTGTCTCCATCCATTCACTCCTTTCTTTTTTCATATTTTAAAAGATTCTTTTATTGTAGCACGAACGTTTCACCTTGCAAATCGTGTTTTTACACAAACTTTACACCGCCTGCCCTCCCCTTCTCCACTTTCTCCGTCTCCAAGTAAAATACGGGCTGCCGGTATTTGCCGGCAGCCCATATTTTGCATATCAAAATCAGTTCAAGCTTTTCCTCTTGCTCAACCCTCACAGCTTTTTCCAGGCAGTCCCTTCCTTGGTATCAATGAGCTCAATGCCTCGCGCCTTCAGCTCATCTCGAATACGATCGGCCTCAGCCCAATTTTTATCTTTCTTAGCCTGGGCCCGCTGGGCAATCAGTCCCTCAATTTCTCCGGCCTCCTCACCCACGAGGGCGGCGCTCTCCTTTTTGGCCAGGGCGGCGGCATGCTCCAGCAGCTCTAACCCAAGCACCCGGTCAAAGTCAGCAATGAGTGCGCGCTTATCAGCATCGGAAAGATCAGCCTTGAGCACATCATAGAGGGCAGTAACGGCAAGGGACGTATTCAGGTCGTTGTCCAAAGCCTCCCGGAACTGGGTGCGCCAAGGCTCTTGGGCAGTGGCAGCGACAGCTCCTCCAGCGGACAAGGCCGCAATCCGGCGCACCAGTTTGTCATAGGCAGCAGCGGCATTGTCCAAGTTCTCCCAAGAGAAGGTCAGGGCCTTGCGGTAGTGGGACTGAAGGCAGAACAAGCGGTAGACCAGCGGGTCGTACCCCTTCTCTTCCAGCAGAGAGACCGTCAGGAACTCTCCCGTGGACTTGCTCATCTTGCCGCTGGCGGTGTTGAGATGGTGGACGTGGAACCAGTGGGTGCACCAGGGGTGTCCCAGGTAGGACTCAGACTGGGCGATCTCATTGGTGTGGTGGGGGAAGGCATTGTCAATACCACCGCAGTGGAGATCCAGGTGCTCCCCCAGAAATTTCATGGAAATGCAGGAGCACTCGATGTGCCAGCCGGGATAGCCCACACCCCAGGGGGAATCCCACTTTAGGGCCTGATCCTCAAACTTGGACTTTGTGAACCAGAGAACGAAATCGTTCTTGTTGCGCTTGTTGGGATCCTCCTCCACGCTGTCCCGGACGCCCACCTCCAGGGCCTCCACATCGTGGTCATTGAACACATAATACTTCTTCAGCTTGGAGGTATCGAAGTAGACGTTGCCTCCGGCAAAATAAGCATAACCGGTCTCTATGAGCTTGGTGATGACCTTGATATAGGAGTCGATCATGCCGGTGGCGGGCTGAACCACGTCGGGATACTTGATATTGAGCTTCTTACAGTCGTCAAAAAAGGCATCGGTATAGAACTGGGCGATTTCCAGCACGGTCTTGTGCTCCCGGTGGGCTCCTTTAAGCATCTTATCCTCTCCGGTGTCGGCATCCGAGCTGAGATGGCCCACGTCGGTGATGTTCATCACTCGCTTGACCTCATAGCCCTCCCAGCGCAGAGCCTTCTCCAGCACATCCTCCATAATATAGGACCGCAGGTTTCCGATGTGGGCAAAATGGTAGACAGTGGGACCGCAGGTGTACATGGACACTTTTCCCGGCTCATAGGTCTTAAACTCTTCCTTCTCGTGGGACAGGGAATTATACAGCTTCATTTCGCTTCTCCTTCTCCATTTGTTCCTCTAAAAATTCCAATCTGGACTGCAAGATCTGCAGTTCTTTCTGAACGGGATCTGTGATGTGGATCTGATCCACCCGGTCGGCGTAGTCGGTCTTTTCTCCCGCCACCCGGACCACCCGGGCGGGCACGCCCACGGCGGTGGCGTTAGAGGGGATCTCCGAAAGAACCACCGCGTTGGCAGCAATGCGGGAGTTATCTCCTACGGTGAACGGCCCCAATACCTTAGCCCCACAGGCGATCATCACGTTATTGCCAATAGTAGGGTGGCGCTTGCCGGTGTCCTTTCCTGTGCCGCCCAAAGTGACACCGTGGTAAAGAAGCACGTCATCCCCGATCTCGGCTGTCTCACCGATGACAATCCCCATGCCGTGATCCACCACAAACCGACGGCCGATCCGGGCCCCGGGGTGGATCTCAATGCCGGTGAGATGCCGGCTGATCTGGGAGTTCAGCCGGGCCAAAAAATACAGATGATGGGTCCAGAGCCAATGGCTCACCCGATGAAAGATAATGGCATGAACGCCAGGATACAGCAAAAAAACCTCCAGGCGGCTGCGAGCCGCGGGGTCGCGGGCCAGATAGGCCCGCAGGGTCTCGCCCAATCGTGTCATAATTCCCCTCCAGATAATAAAAACGCCTCTCATGCCATTTGGCATGAGAGGCGTCGTAACGCGGTTCCACTCTCGTATTTCACTCAAAGGCCGATAACGGGGCCGATCCGTGGGGCATTACCCCCGCGCTCCCGGACGCACTTCACGACAGGCTTTCCGTAGGACCGCTTTCAGCCGGTGACGGTCCCTCTCTATCCGGTATTGCCGGGTTCGCTACTCTTTCCGTTCTCTGCGCTGGTTTTCCTTATCACAGTATATTAGCACGTTGAGCCTTTGGTGTCAAGTGTCCATCGAGAGATCCCCTTTTGCCCTATATTGATGGAGGCAAAAATATATGGTAAGATATATAAAAACAAAAATAACTTTCGTGCGGAGGAAAATGGATGAAGCGAGTCTTAAAGATATTTGCCCTGGGTGCCGGCATCGGCATCCTTCTGCTCTTCGTACAGCAGGCACTTCAGATCCCTGAAGATACCTTCCTGCATTATTATTGGATTTTTGGTGCAATCGTGATCGTGAGCGCAGTTCTATTCAATTGCCTGTATATTCGTGCATATAAAAAAAAGATGACCTCTGTCGCAGCGCTTTTGGAATCTGGGCATCCCCGCGAGTATCTTGCGGCAGTTGAAGCCTTGCGCAGGAATGTGAAGGGACGCTATTTAAACCATGTTTTTACCATCAATCTGTCTGCTGGCTATTGCGATCTGCACGAGTACAAAAAGGCAATTGAACTGTTGGAAGGCGTTTCCAATCTTCGTTTGTACAAGGTTCTCAGAATGGTTCGCCAGCTTAACCTTTGCGCCTGCTATTTTTATGATTGTCAACCCGAAAAGGCGTTGGCACTCTATCAGGAGAGCCTTGGGATATTCCGGCACTTTCGAGGCCGGGCACCATATGGAGGCAACATTGCGGTTTTGGATGTGTTTGCGGCCATCGAAAAAGGAGATCTCGACCAGGCAGACGTACTGTTGAAGACTGCCCGCGAGACTTGGAACTCCCCCCGCCTGCAAGACGATTACCAGGCGCTGGATGAACGCATCCGACATGAGCACGACAAAAATCAGGCGTAGCACACCCTGTTTCCGGACCCGACAGCGGCGGGCGTCAAAATGACGCCCGCCGCT
>JAYFPI010000093.1:0-3073 GCA_034927965.1 Pseudoflavonifractor sp. | reverse complement strand
CTTTCTCGCAGTCTGCCTCCTGCCGGAGGGCTGGTTCCTTCCGGCTGGTTTTTTCTCTACTCTTTTAACCCTTCTCACTCTTCTGTATCGCGGAAATTTTCGCCGCCGGGCAGCTCTGGCCCTGCTGGGGGCCGCCTTTGGTTTCCTCTGGACCGGGGGCTATCAGGCCCTTGTTCGAGCTCCAGCCCACACTTTAGCGGATGGGAGCACCTCTGAAACAACCCTTACCGTGATCGACTATCCAACCGCTTTCACCTGGGGCGCTTCGATCCCCGTCCGAGTTTCTCTGCCGGGCGCACCAGACCCCAGAGCAATTATCTACATCGACGATGACACGATGGATCTGCGGCCAGGAGACGTTCTCTCCGCCGCAGTCCGCTGGTCCTCTACCGCGTTTACGCACGGAAGCTCCTCTCTTTATGAACAATCCCGAGGCATTTATCTCACAGGCTATGCGGATCGTCTTTCTCTGGTCGGCCGCCCCACACACATTCCTCTTCGCTTTATCCCCCAGGTGTCGGCCCGAAGCTTGAAAACGTCTATTGCCGCCCGCTTCCCAGGCGACGTTTCCGGCTTTGTCTCCGCCCTGGTCACCGGCGACAAGAGCGCCCTTCCGGATGGACTGTACGCCGCCTTTCGGCGGGCCGGTCTGGCCCATGTAGTGGCAGTGTCCGGACTTCATGTGGGCTTTCTGTCCGGATTGCTGACCACCCTTTTGGGCAAGCGAAAACGCCTTTCCGCCGCCGTGGGAATGACTCTCGTCTTTTTCTTTGCCGCTACTGCAGGAAATGCTCCATCGGTTCTTCGCGCAGCCTTTATGGAAGGATTTCTCCTGCTGGCCCCCTTGTTGGGCCGGGAGGAGGACAAACCCACCGCTCTCTCCGCCGTACTTTTGCTTCTTCTGCTCCAATGCCCCTATGCCGCCGCCAGCGTCGGTCTTCAGCTCTCCTTTGCGGCGGTGGCGGGAATCTATTTGGTCACCGGGCCCCTATACGCCCGATGGATGAACATTCTTCCAAAGAAGAAAGGCGGGTTTTGGCTTCTGTTTCATGCGGCAGCCGCCTTTGTTTTTGGCTCCTTAGCCACCACTCTGGGGGCTTTGCTCTTCACTACACCTCTGACCGCATGGTATTTTCGCTCGGTCTCTCTCGCTGGGCCGCTGACCAACCTGCTCACCCTTTGGGCAGTTTCTGAGACTTTTCTCGGCGGACTGCTCATTGCGCTGGCGGGACCGTTTTTCCCCACACTCACTTCCCTGATGGGGCAAGTTTTTGCCTGGCCTGCCCGCTGGGTTCTGTGGGTGGCCCAAACCATCGCCCGGTGGCCCTTTGCCGCGCTCTCCCTTACCACAGTCTATCTCGTGGGATGGTTTATTCTGACCTACTGTGTACTCCTGCTGCTCCTCCGTTTTAAGCGCCGCATCCGCCCCGTCCTCCCGGCGGGAGCGGCTGCCATTACCCTCTGTGCAGCCCTGCTCATGAGCACCTGGCCCTCCCTTCACGCCCGGCTGACCGTGACCGCCTTGGATGTGGGCCAGGGCAGTTCTACTCTTTTTTTCTCCCGGGGCCGCGCCGTGCTGGTAGACTGTGGCGGCAACAGCGCCGAGGACCCCGGAGATCTGGCCGCCGATGCCCTTCAGTCCTTGGGCCTGTCCCATTTGGATGCTTTGGTGCTGACCCACTTTCACGCCGACCACGCTTGCGGGGTACCTGAGCTCTTGGCCCGGGTAGATGTATCTCTGCTTCTCCTCCCCGATGTGGAGCCAAACGACCCGCTCCGCGAGGAAATCACGGTTCTGGCGAAGCGCATGGGATGCGAAGTGGACTTTCTTTCCGCTGACACCGCCCTGACTTTCGGTGATGCCGCCATGACCCTCTTCGCCCCTTTGGGAGATGGAGGCGCCAACGAAGAGTGTCTCTCCGCCCTCTGCACCGCAGGAGATTTCGACGTGCTGGTCACCGGGGATCTGAACGACGTGGTAGAGCGCCGGCTTGTCAAGTATAAGCACCTCCCAGACATTGAGCTGCTGGTAGTTGGCCACCACGGCGCAAAAAACGCCACCTCAGAAAACCTCTTGCTGGCCACCCGCCCGGAGACGGCGGTCATCTCCTCGGGTTACAACCGCTATGGGCATCCTGCACTGGAGACCCTGGAACGTCTGGGGGCCGCCGGGTGCGACATTTACCGCACCGACAGCATGGGGAACATCACCTTCACTTTAAAATGAAACGAGGAACTCATGATGAAACTGGTATCGTGGAATGTCAATGGCCTGCGGGCCTGCCTGAAAAAAGGGTTTCTGGAGAGCTTTTCTGCTTTGGACGCCGATATCTTCTGTTTACAGGAAACCAAAATGCAGCCCGGACAGGCCGACTTGGACCTGCCCGACTACCAGGAATTCTGGAACTCCGCAGAAAAAAAGGGATACTCCGGCACCGCTGTCTTTACCCGCGTTCCCCCCCTGTCGGTCTCCTATGACATTGGCCACTCAGACCATGTGGGAGAAGGACGCTCCATTACATTGGAATTTGAGGACTTCTATCTGGTGACGGTATATACTCCCAACGCCCAGGACGAATTAAAACGTCTGGATTATCGCATGGAGTGGGAGGACGCATTCCGGAATTATCTGCTGTCACTGGACGGGAAAAAACCGGTGGTGGTGTGCGGCGATCTGAATGTGGCCCATCAGGAGATCGATCTGAAAAACCCCAAATCCAACCGGGGCAACCCCGGCTTCTCCGACCAGGAACGGGAGAAATTCTCCCAGCTCCTCGCCGCGGGCTTCACCGATACCTTTCGCCGCCTCCACCCGGACCTTGCTGGGGCCTATTCCTGGTGGAGCTACCGCTTCCACGCCCGGGAAAAGAACGCAGGGTGGCGCATCGACTACTTCCTCACCTCTGATCGGCTCTGCTCCCGGATTGCAAATGCCTCCATCCATGCCGATATCTACGGCAGCGACCACTGTCCGGTCTCTTTGGAACTGACCTAAACCATATTTTTCATACCCTCCGTTCAAAAAGGACAAATAGATGACAAAACGCCCCCGCCCATTGTGCCCGGGGGCGTT
>JAYFPI010000092.1:0-15660 GCA_034927965.1 Pseudoflavonifractor sp. | reverse complement strand
GGACAAGGGAAATGTAACTGATGAAACTGGATCCGAACTGGTCAATCAAACTGTTGAAGGTTTTCGTATCCGTATAGCAGACGAGATACCTTCCGGCGAGCAGCTGCGTAGTCACAACGGAGGGATTGTTTTTGAGAAGCTGGTCGACAAACGAATTCTTTCTCAAAACAAAATCCACTGTGTCGGGGGCATAGAGAAGCTGTTCAATGGGCTGTGCGTCGCTCACGAAAAAGCGCCCCCCGTCCGTGTGTATTCCACCAGTTCATCCATGGTGTCGCAGAGACTCAGAGCTCCGTAGCCCCATTGATTGTTCGGGAACTGGGTTGAGAATTCTCTGTTTGCACCCCGCTGCAAAAAGGCCTTGACGCGCTGGCCGTACAAAAACGGGTCGTTTCCGCGGACGATTCCCCATTCCATCATCAGCGCGGCGGCTCCGGCAACGAAGGGAGATGCCATGCTGGTGCCGGTGTATGCGTCATATCCGCCCCCGGTCTTTGTGGTCAAAATGCTGACGCTGGGGGCCACCAGATCGGGCTTGACGGTGGAACAGCCGCTGGCGGATCCTCTGCCTGAAAACACGGTCGCAATTCCCAGCATTGAGTTGTAACCGCCCACGGAGATAACGCTCTGGGCGGTGGAGGGCAGCGTCAGCGTCAAATTGACGTCAGCGCGCAGGAAGGACGTGTTCTGTGTCACGTCTTCCACGGTGGGGAGCCAGATGTTGAACTCGCCGTCTACGATCTGCTCGCCCCGCGCGATCAGTTTCCATACGCCGGGAATGATGCCGGCCCCCTGTGTGGAAAAGAGAAAGTAGACCTCCTGCTGTACGGTGTAGTGGTTCGGCTGCGCATAGATAACCGAAATGTCTGTGCCGCCCAGCGTCGCCCTCGTGATACTTTGCAGCGGCTGAATGGCCCCTGTGGATCTGCCGTTGGGTCCGATCAGCTCGAAAGTGATGGTGTCTGCAAAATTTTTCCACAGGGTCATATAAAGTCTTCTCGGATTAGTGGAGACTGAAAATTCAATGGTTGAGGTCTCCTTCTGTGCCAACTTTGCGTGGTAGTGGTGTCCCGCAGAGCCCTCGTTTCCGGTGGCAACCGCCATAACAGTCTTCCAACGCTCGCACATGCTGTTCAGGTAGCGCTCAAAAAGGGAGTCACCGGTGTGCGAGCCATTGTTGGTCCCATAGCTGAGATTGATGCTTAGGGGCATGTTCAGCGCAATCGCCTTGTCGGAAAGGTATTTGACGGCGCGCATGATCTCTGTGTTCCGCGCAAAGAACTCGTTCCCGGCATGCCCGAGCTTTACGACGATCAGGCTTGCGCCCGGTGCGACGCCCGTTTCTACTCCGCCGCTAGAGGTGCCATTTCCGGCGGCGACGCCCGCGACGGCTGTTCCGTGCCCGATGGTGTCGGCGGACGGCACGAGAGTCATTGGATTTGCGCTGAGCAGAGCCTCGTTGATCTGGGCCTGCGTATATTCCGTACCGTTCCGGAAGCCCTGCGGCGGCGGACCGGCGGCGGTCTGGTCCCAGAGGTACAGAATCCTGCTTGTGCCGTCCGGATTTCGAAAATCGGGATGTGTGAAGTCAATTCCAGAGTCGATAATCCCGACAATCACGCCGTTGCCGGTCAGCCCGAACTTCCCAGAGCGCTGAACCGATGGAACACAGGAGCTCTCAAGGCTGTTACGCAGCATAAATGTGAGCGTTTTGGGCAGCTCAATGTACTCAATCTGCGGAAATGTGTAAAGCTTCGACAATCGGTCAAGGCCAACTGTGACGATGGCGTAATCGGGGCTTAACAGTTCGATATCGGCGCCCAGCTGTGTGCCGATATTTCGAAGGTCTCCGTTATATTTCACGATGACCTCCAACAGGCCATTTTCCGTGAGCTGGTCGGATTCGAACCGGGTCAGTTTTTCCAGAAGCACCGGTTGTCCAGCCATAAAATCCCTCCTCGTATGGATTATTTCATTCATTTTTATTGAAGACAGCCGGCTGCAATACGCGTCACCTATATCAATAGAGGCAGTCGATCATGGACATGCGGAGCTTCGAGTACTTATAATAAGAAGATTTCCATACATATCCGAATACAAATCCGTTGTTGATGCCCGTGGGATACATCCAGAAGCCGTTGCCGTAAACGGTCCATATGTAGACGAGAAAGCCGATGTGCTGCCGAATATAGTATGGGCCGGTTCCCTTCATGGCCCGGCAATATTTCGGAACTGCGTTGGGAGGCTTCGTCGTTGGCATTTTTCGCATACCGCACCCTCCAATGATTGGGGCTGAGTCCCCGTTGTACTGAACCTAACACTGGCGTCCGTCCGTTCGATCTATGATATTCAAAGCTTATGAGAAAGTTGCCCTGTATATGAGAGAATCTCCACTTTTCGGCATTTATTGACCGCTGCGGACATCAAGCGTACTTCGCTTAAACACGGCTGAACCGGCTCAAAATAAATCACCCGGCAGAAAAACTGCCGGGTGATTTTGGTTTATCTTCGTGATGAGCGCAGCCGTTTCGGCGCGGGTTATGCTGTTTTGCGGCCTGAAGCTCCCGTCGGGATATCCCTTCAAGATGCCTTGAGATTCAAGCGCACGGATGGCGTCATAGGCCCAGGGAAATCCGGTTTTAGAGATGTCAGTGAATAATTGCGAGGTCCCGCTATAACCAAGGATATTGTTAAGCATTACGGCCATTTCTGCGCGGGTGACCGATCTGTCTGGTTCGAAATCGTTTCCTCCGGTGCCCGATGCAATCCCGTATTTTTTTGCCGCGTCAATATAGATCTCGGCCCAATGTCCACTGCAGTCAGCAAAAGTAGAGCTGCTTTTCGCCGGGATCAGACCGGCCATCCTCACAAGAATGGCCGCGGCCTGTGCGCGGGTAAGTGAGGCATTGGGAGAAAAAACGGTAGAAGAAACGCCTTCCATCCAGCCATTCATATGGGCCGTGAGAACGGCGTCCCTCGCCCAGAGGTTCTGGACGTCGGAGAAGGTGCAGCCGTTAAGCCAAAGCTTGTAGTAATCCCATGTCTGCGCCGGCTCCTGGCCGAGGCTCCAGCTCCCAGTGCCCTTGAGGTCATATTTCGTCACAAGAGCCAGCTCCGCCTTGATAGCCTGTTCATTTGCATACCAAATGACATAAGTGCCGGCAGAAAGTGTTTGCCCGTAGATCACGGGCTTTGCATCGGAAGCATTCACCGTGATGGTTGCACAGGCTGTCTGACTGGCTTCGTCAAAGGTCACCGTCCCACTGTAATTGACAATCAGCGATTCTACCGTCTGGTTGCTGACGCCATTGCCATGAGCGGAGCCGCCTCCGCTTGACCAGATGCGTCCGTAAAAGGGAAGACCTAAAACGATCTTTTCTTTTGGCACCTGATCCAGAGCGTATTTTATAGACCGCTCAACAAAAGATATGCTTGCGACCGGCCCCGCCGCACTGCCGAAGTAGCTCTCGTCATAGGCCATGAGCATGAGATAGTCGCAGGACTCGGCCAACCCGGCGTAATCGTAGGATCCAGTCCAGCCTGTTGTTAGACCGTAGGGATTGGCGGAAACCGCGACGACAATGCGTTTCCCTGTGGAAAGCTTGGTACGCAGTAAGCGGACAAATGCAACATAGTCGTTTCGTTGGGCCTCCGTCACGTTTTCAATGTCGATATTGACGCCGTCCAGATTGTATTTAGAGACAGCGGCAGCGAGGTCTGTTGTAAGTACATCCATATTTTTCAGTGCGGCAATGCCTGTGTCTCGAACCCAATCGTTCGTGAGATAAGGCACCACAAGAATTCCTTTTTCATGCATTTCTGAAACGAAGTCGGTGCTCACTGCGGGTGTCAGCACAAGCCCACCCTGCGCATTCAAAGAAAAATATGCGGGGGCCACTTCGTTTAAAGAATCTTGTGTTCTGTTCACAAGCTCTGAGTAGTTTGATGGATTCCCGAAGTATATGTACGACATGTTGAATTTATAATTCAGGGCGCTGGCTGGAAAAGCAAAGGCCAGGGCCAGCACCAGGGCCAGCACGGGAAATACTCCTTTTTTAATTAAGTCCTCCCCCTTTTTTAAATGAGTGGTGTTACCACTGTACCGTTTCCGGCGGAGCATTTCTATGCAAAGTATTTGACAACATTGCAAAAATTTTCCGAATTCAAAAAAGAGATTAAGTCAGTTTAGCAAAAATCGGTGCGGCAATCACAGTGATGACCCCTGCCACGGCAATGGACAGGCTGGACATGGCGCCCTCCACCTCGCCCAGTTCCAATGCCCGGGCCGTGCCAATGGCGTGAGAAGCTGTCCCCAGGGCCAATCCTCGGGCAATAGGGTCGTGGATGCGGAATAGACGCAAAACAGCTTCTCCGGCTACATTGCCCAAAATCCCTGTGAGGATGATGGAGGCCACCGTGAGGGTCACCACGCCGCCCAGTTCCTCGGAGACGCCCAAGCCGATGGCGGTGGTGATGGACTTTGGCAGGAAGGAAACATAAAGTTGGTGGGATAAACCGAAGCACCGGCTCATAAAAAAAATGCCCGCCAAACCAGCCAGAGTGCCTGTCAGGATGCTCCCCAGAATGGCTGTCAAGTTTCGTCTGAGAAGCTGAAGCTGCTCGTAAAGAGGGATGGCCAGGGCTACGGTGGCCGGTGTAAGGAGATAGGTAAGATACCGGGCGCCACTGTTGTAATCGGAGTAGGAGACCCCTAACAGTTTGATGACCGCCATGACGCAAAACCCGGCAAGCAGAAGCGGGTTGAGAAGGGCCAGCTTAAAGCGCCTGCGCAGCAGAAGGCCGGCCTCATAGCAGACCAAAGTGATCCCGGCTCCAAAAAACAGGGAATGGGCCAGAAAATCAGACATTTTGTTCCCCCTCCTCTTCTTCCCGTCGGAGTTCCTCACTGTTCCGGGTCAGATGAAGAATCCCCTGGGCGGTGAAGCCGGTCACCGCCAGGACTAAGACGGTGGAAACTCCCACAATTACTGCGGTTGGGAGCAAAATGGGGCGGATCAGACCCCAGGCATCCACCAGGCCAACCAGCGGGGGGACAAAAAGGACAGGCATGATCCCGATGAGAAACTGGGCCGCATCGCGCACCTGATTTAGTTTGACCAGACCGGTGCAGAGGGCAAGGAACATGAAGACCAGACCATAAACGCTGGCCGGAATGGGAAAAGGGATTGCTGCATGGAGGATTTCCCCCACAAAAGAGACCCCCAAAATAATCAAAAACTGCCGTAATTGTGCCATGATCAGCCTCCGCCGCAAAATTTTAAGAGTATTTCCATTATAAAAGATTAGGCGGCGGTGTCAATGGGCGAAATTTACAAGAGGACCGTCGGTCCCCTTTATTTTTCCCATCCTCCCACGGAAATTCCGGTATAATACCACTTTAAAATCTCTTCAAAGTTTTTTCCCTCCCCTGCCAAGGCGTTGGCACCGTATTGACTCATGCCCACACCGTGGCCGTAGCCGGTAACCCAAAAAGTCACCGAATCTCCCGCAGCGGCCGTAAAGTGGGTGGAACGCAGATTGAACAGCGCCCGAACCTGGGTCCCTGTGACCGTTACGCCCCCAATGGACACGGTGTCCACCGCTCCCGAGCTGTCCGTGATCAGCGCGGAAAACCAACCGGAGGGATCGCCGGAAAAGTTGGCTTCCGGATGGGCCAGAGAAAATTTTTGGGTAAATTCCGCCTGGGTGAAGGTGACCACCGTGTGCCAGCCCGGAACTTCGTCCCCTTCCGGACTGTCCACCGAAGAGAGGTAGGGCACCTCGGAGCCCCAGACCTGGGCAGCATCGGAAGTCTTTCCGGCGGCAGAGGAGAAAAATACCGCGTCAATGGGCTGGTTGTTGTAAAGGCACAGGAGCCCGTCGGTATCCGATACCGCAGCGGTAATTTTGTCGGCATACCGCTGGGCGTTTCCCCCCCACGCGGCGGCGGCCTGCTCACGGGTGAGATAGGCCTGACAGCAAGTTGAGTCGGTACATACGTCGGCCCCAGGATGCTTGTCCCCCGCTCCAGCTCGCTGATAGAGACAATAGGTCCGGGCGGCCACCGTTTGGGCCTTCAGCGCTTCGGCAGAAAAGGAAGCCGGCATCTCGGCCGCAACCACTCCCCAAAGGTAGTTGGCAAGGGTCAACGTCTCCACGGTCCCGTCAGAGTGGAGAAGGCGCAGAGTCTGGCTCTGATCCCAGCCAGGTACCGGGGTAACGGAAGCAGGAGTCAAAATGGGCAGGGTCGCGGTAGGCCCAGGCTCTTCCGCTGGGGCCGCCTCCTGCGGGAGAAAGAGAAGGGGCAAAAGAAAGAGGAGGAGAAGAAGGGCTGCTCCGGTGACCAGGGCCTGCCTGGGCCAGTGTTCATTTTTGCAAGTTTTTTGCTTTGCCATTTCAAAACCTTGTCCTTTCCCTGTGACGATTTTATGAAGGACACACTTCCGCATTCTTGATTTTGGTCGCTTTTTCAGTTGACCACCCTGTAAAATAGGAGTACAATAATTCAAATTCACCTGGGCAAAGGAGTGCTTGCGTATGCAGAACGAAGCCGCCGTCCCCGCCGGGTTCTTGGAGGGACTTTGCGAGGAATACCGGAAGAACAATCATATTGATCCCTCCTCCTATGAGAAATGGGAGGTCAAGCGGGGCCTGCGTAACGCCGACGGCACCGGTGTGGTAGCCGGCGTTACCGAGATTGCCAATGTACGCGGCTACTACATCCAGGATGGAGAGCGGGTGCCGATGCCCGGCCAGCTGATCTACCGGGGCATCGATATGACAGAGCTGATCCACGGTTTTACTTCCGAGCACCGTTTCGGTTATGCCGAGACTGCCTATCTGCTTCTGTTCGGCGCACTGCCCACGAAAGCCCAGTTGGCGGGTTTTGACGCGTTTATGGAGGCCAACCACGATCTGCCGACCATGTTTACCGAGGATATGATTCTAAAGGCCCCCAGCCCCGACGTAATGAATAAACTGGGACGGGCGGTGCTCACCCTCTACTCCTATGATGATAACCCAGAGGACATGACACTTTCCAGCGAACTGAGGCGAGCCATGATTCTCATTGCCCGGGCACCCCAGATTGTGGCCCACGCTTATGCGGCCAAGCGGCACTACTACGACAATGAGAGCCTCTATCTCCACCGGCCTCAGCCAGGGCTGTCGGCGGCGGAAAATTTTCTCTGGGCGGTTCGCCATGATAATAAGTTTACGCACGAGGAGGCCAAGCTCCTGGACCTGTGTTTGGTGATCCACGCCGAACATGGCGGCGGAAACAACTCTGCTTTTGCCTGCCGGGTGCTTTCCTCGACCGGGACCGACCTTTATTCCTCAGTGGGCGCGGCAGTGGGTTCCCTCAAGGGACCCCGGCATGGCGGTGCCAACAAAAAGGTCATGGAGATGTTTCGGTATATTGAAGATGGCGTGAAGGACTGGACGGACGAGGACGAGGTTTCCGCCTACTTGGAAAAGCTGCTGAACAAGGAGGCAGGGGATCGCACTGGGCTTATCTACGGCATGGGGCACGCTATTTATACTCTCTCCGATCCCAGAGCAGTGATTTTAAAGAAATTTGCCCGGAATTTGGCCGAGAACAAGGGGATGCTGGATGAATTCCAGCTTTACGAGGCTGTGGAGCGCCTTACCCCCAAAGCCATGGCATCTCACGGTCAACGCAAGGTGGTTTGCGCCAATGTGGACCTTTTTTCCGGCTTTGTCTACAAGATGATGGGGATTCCCATGGAGCTCTATACTCCTCTTTTTGCCATGGCCCGGATGGTGGGCTGGTGCGCTCACCGGATGGAGGAGCTTTACACCCCCGGCGGGCGGATTATCCGTCCGGCTTACAAGGTGGTGGCTCCTCTGCGCCCCTTTGTCCCCCTGAATGAGCGTTGAGCTGCACCCGGAGAGTGAAAAACATCCCCCGCCCTTTCGGGCGGGGGATGTTTTTCACTCTTGTGATCGGCGGGGGTGTTACGCCCGCTTCTGTTCCAGAAAGTCCAGATATTCGTCCATGGTGATGGAGTAGCGGCTCAGCTTCTCCAGCCGCTGTTCCTCCCGAAAGCCGCAGCTTTGTACCGTCAGTTTAGAACGGAGGTTTGCGTGGTAGATCTTGGCGGTTAGTTTTTTAGCCCGCCACTCAAAAAAGGCCCGGTACTGGGCAGCCCGGACGGCCTGGGTCCCATAACCGTTTCCCCAGAGTTCTTTCTCCCCGATGGCAAAGACAATCTCATAGCAGTCAGGGGTCTCTTGTCGGGAAAGCCGGACAAAACCGATGGAGTCCTCATCGTCGTCACAGACCAGGAAGAACCGGCCCCGTTGATTGAAGCGGCAGGCCAGCATGGGCTCCGGCGTGGTCTCCAGCAGACGGCGCAGCGCCTGGGGGGAGTCTGTATCTTCATTCAGGAACTGGGTGACTTCCCGATTTTCCATCCAGTCTGACAGCCGGTATATGTCCGCCTGCCCCATATCCGCACGTAAAAAAATAGAAGCGGCCTTCTTCATACGCTTACCTCACAGTAAAAATATTAAAAAGCCCTTCTATGTTTACACATCGACGGTTCTTTTTTATAAAATTGTATTTAAACCATAGCATAGAAACCAGCGGGTGTCAAGTCGGAGAGGGGGGAATAAGAGAAGAGGCCTTTTGACGGGATTTCGTCCGGCAAAAGGCCCCTTTATAATATAATAAAAAGAAAAAAATCAGCCCTTTTCCTGCTCCGGCACTAGAAAGATAAACACCAGGGAGCTGATGAGCAGCAGATAGGGATAGATCAGATAGGGCATGATGTCAAAGGCCGAGACGCTGTGCCCCAGCTCAGACGCGGCGGAGATGGCCACCAGCATCTGAGCGCCATAAGGGATGACCCCCTGGAACACGCAGGAGAAGGTATCCAGCAGGGAGGCGCATTTCCGGGAAGAGATGCCGTACTCCTGGCCCATCTCCCGGGCAATGGGATTGGCCATAACAATGGCCACCGTGTTGTTGGCGGTGGCAATGTCCATCACACCTACCAGCAGGCCCATGCCCAGCTGGCCGCCTTTGCGGCCGCGAAACACCCGCCGGATGAAGGTCAGCAGAGCGTCGAAACCGCCATAGACCCGAATCAGTGAGCACATGGCCGCCACCAGGATAGCCACCATACTGGTCTCAAACATCCCGGCAGCGCCGCTGCCCATGTTAGCCAGCAGATCAGTGGCGGCGGTCTGGCCAGTGAGAAGCATGATGACGGAGCCGGAGACAATGCCCGCCAGCAGCACTAGAAACACGTTGAAGCCCACAATACCGCCGATGAGTACCAGAACATAGGGGATGATCTGGACAAGATCATAGGGCTGGACGACAGCCCCGGCCAGCGGTGCCCGGAAGGAGAGAACCAGAATCACCATCAGGGTCGCCAGCGCGGCGGGGAGGGCTATGCCGAAGTTTTCACGAAACTTATCCTTCATGGCGCAGCCCTGGCCGTTGCAGGCGGCAATGGTGGTGTCGGAAATAAAGGAGAGGTTGTCCCCAAACATGGCCCCACCCATTACCGCACCCACGCACAGGGGAACGCCGAAGCCGGAGGCGGAGGCCACGCTCACAGCGATAGGAGTGATGAGGGTAATGGTACCCACGCTGGTGCCCATGGCGGTGGAGACAAAGCAGGCTACCACGAACAGCACCGCTACGGCAAACCGGGAGGGAATCATGGAGAGCATGAAATAGGCCACGCTCTCGGCGCTGGAGCGGCCTACAACGCCCACGAAGGTCCCGGCCACCAGAAAGATGAGAAGCATGGTGATAATGTTCTTATCCCCCACGCCCTGTCCCATGATTTCCAGTTTCTGGTCAAAGGGAATCGCGGGGTTCTGAAGGCAGGCCACCAAAATAGCTGCCAGGAAGGCAATGACGATGGGAATGTTGTAAAAACCCATGGGGATCTTCATGCCGTACTCAAAGGTAAGGCCCAGCCCCAGATAGAGCAGGAGAAACACCAGAATGGGCAGCAGAGCTCTCGGATTATTTTTCTTCACGTTTATCCACTCCAAAACAGCCAGAAGAATGGGGCGCCCGCGTTTGTCGGCGGATGCCCCAGATCAATCGGACCTATAATATTTTAATTTAACATGGAAAAGGAACCCTGTCAAGAAAAAGGGTCAGCTCGTCCGATTCCCTCTTATTCAAACAGCCAGAAAAGGGTCCGCTCCGAGATAGCCAGTCCCATTCGTGCCTGAAGAGCGAGGGAGGCCCTGTTTCCCGCTACGACCTGCCCAAAGGCACACTGCCCTCGACTGAGGGCCAGACGGATGGCCTCGATTTCCAGCGCTTCTCCAATTCCACGGCGACGGTATTCCGGCAAAACCTCCAGCAGTCCGATAGAGCCTTCGTCGTGAAATCCGACGAAGCCGGCAGGCTGTCCGCCCACAAAGGCCCCTAAAAGTCCCCGTCCCACGACACCCTTCATGTAGGCCAAACCGCCGAAATCACTGGAATAGTGTTCTGCAGCCCAAGGGATCCACTCTTGTCCCAACAGCCGCAGTTCTCCGCCAAAATCTTTGGGCATGGGGGGCTCAGAGTGGGTCCACACGGCCGAGTGGACGATCTTGAACTCATGGAGCCCCAGCCGCTGCTCCAGCAGGGGGAGGCACCACGAGGCGTGACCGGTGATGAGATCGGCGTCGTCGGGAATGTAATCCAGCAGCCGCTCAGTCCCCTCCTCCAGCGCGAACATCCAGGAGCCGCTGTCCCGGTCCCGCAGGACGACGCCCCCGTCCGCCGCTGTCAGGTGTTCTGCCGAGCCACGGTGCAGCACCTCCAGCAGGTTGGCGTAATAGACAGGGTCTCGGCCCAGAAAGGCTTTCGCTTGTTCCAGTTTATCCATAGGACACCTTCTTTAAAGGCAGCCGAATAATGAATGCGGTTCGTCGCCCGGTGCTCTCTGCTCGAATGGAGCCGCCGTGGAGCTCTACAATCTCTTTGGCAATGGCCAGCCCCAGGCCGGCCCCGCCGGTGCGGGTAGAGCGGGCGGCATCCAGCCGGTAAAATTTCTGAAAAATGTTGGAAAGCTCCTTTTCGGGAATTTCCAGGCCTTCGTTGGTCACCGTTACCGTCGCCGTGGTTCCCTCCCGCCGGGCCACCAACCCCACCGGACCGTCTGGAGAGGAATAGCTGACGGCGTTTCGAAGCACGTTGTCAAAAACACGGGCCAGCTTGTCTCCGTCTCCATCCACCACCAGGTGAGGCTCTATGTCGGGAGTACAGGTCAGGTTTTTGGAGGCAAAAAGCGGGTAAAATTCGTCGGCCAACTGCTCCAGCAGAAAGGAAATCTGCACCTCGTCCTGCCGATCCAGAGCCAGATCCATGGTATTGATGTCAAAAAACTCTCCTACCAGTTCCTCCAGCCGCTTTGCCTTGTCCAGAGCTACCCCGGTGTACTTGTTCCGCTGCTCCTCGGTAAGCCCCCGCTCATCCCGCAAAAGTTCCAAATAGCCCAAGACGGAAGTGAGGGGCGTTTTCAAGTCGTGGGCCAGAAACGCAATAAGATCCTGCCGGCGCTTCTCTTCCTGCCGAACCTCTTCCTGCTGAAGGCACAGTCGTGCCCGGACAGAGGCCAGATCTCCGGTCACCGGACCCAGGGAGCGGGGGAACTCCCGAGGCTGCTCCGGGTTCTCTAGAATCTCCCGCAGGGCCTTTCCCACTCGCCTGAGACGGATACCCGGAAGAGCAGCCAGGATCACCGCTGCCAGCAGCAGTGCCAGGCATCCTCCGGTTAACAAAACAATTTTCCAGGTGGTCATACGGGTTCTCCTCCTTGACTCCCGGCTCATTCAAGCGGGGCAAAAGCGGTCACTATCGCACTCGCGCCAGCGGCCCGCCGCACTTACAGCGGTAGCACTCCGGGTGCCGGGTGAGCAGAGAGGCCCGGAGACGGCCAAACTCCGTGCCGCATTGGGTACAGCGGAGAATATAGCTGGGGCTCCGCAGCTCTTCCACCCCCATTTTCTCGCTGGTAGAAGTGCGGGCAATGGAGTAGCCGTAGGCTGCGTTCATTTTTTTCGCGTAGCTCTGCCAGCGTTTACCGTGGTTGCGGCAGCCATAGCAGGTGTGAAGCGCCTCGTGGGCCAGAGTTTCCCGGCAGCCGGCCTCCGGACCCTCGGCCAGCCGCTGGGCAACCTCGATCTCAAACTGCCCCTCCCGGAACCGGCAGCAGCCGAATCGCCGGGCCGCCCGGCGGTTGAGCTTCACCTGGGGGACAATGTTCCGGGACACCGGGATACCCAGGGTTTCCGCCTCCCGAAGGACCGCCCGAAGCAGCCCGTCACAGTCGTTCACAGCGTAGCCCCTCTCCCGTACCGGTGACGGCATAGCACTGCCAGCCGGTGAGCCCGGCCTGTTCCAGGGCTGCCCGGGCCTGCCCGGCATCTTCCGGCGCCAGCCGCAGGGCAATGCCGCAGCCGGCGGACACCTGCCGCAGCACGGGCATCACTACCGCCGGGCACACCCTGTCCAGCACCCGCTGGGCGGCAATGGCCCCGCTGGCTGAAGCAAAGGTCACATGACACCAGTCCATCAGAGAGAAATCACCTTGGCGCTCTGTCCCATGGCGGAGACGATGTCGTACATATTGCTCACAGTGCCCACCTTCAGTTGCTCAGTCAGACTGTAGAAGTTGAGGCAGGTGCCGCACACCAGTACCCGGGTCCCCCGGGTCTCCAGTGCCTTTAGGTGCTCGGCCGCCTGGTCGTCCAGGGTCGGGATCTTCACACCGGCGTTCATAAAGAGAAGAAAAGCCGGAGCCTCTTCCCCCTGGGCCAGGGTATAGAGGTACATCCGCATCAGGTTCCCGCCCAGAGTCCGGTCCCCCGCGCCAATGATGTCCCGGCCAATAAAAACGGCCCAATCTCCTGTTCCCGGGCCCTCTTCAGCCGCAGCGGGCACCGCGGCCCCCTCGCCGGACAGCGTGAGGGCGTAGTCCCCCTCCGCCCCGGTCACCGCCGCCTGATAGCCCTGGCTGTCCGCCAGCCGCTTCAGATTTTCCACCGCGGCGGCATTGTCTACCCGGACGGTAAGCAGTTTCTCGCCCGCCAGCATGGCCTTTCGGGTCAGAATCACGGGCTGGGGGCAGGCCAGTCCTCTCGCGTCGATCTCTTTCATCATTGCTCCTCCTTCTGCGCTTCCATGCGCTCATTTAGATCGGTGAGATACATCCACCGCTCCATTTTTCCTTCCAGCTCGGCCTCCCGAAGGGCCTGTTCCGCCTGGAGCCGCTCCAGAGCCACGTAGTCACTGCCCTGGGCCTCCTGTCGAGCCTGTAAATCGGCGAGAGCCGCCTCCAAATCGGCGATCTCACCCTCAATGGTCTCAAATTCCCGCTGTTCTTTGTAGCTGAATTTCAACTTTTGGGTCCCTCTGGGCTTTTCCTTCCGCTCCGCTGCGGAGGTCTTTTCTATCCGCGTCTGCTCCTTTTGGCTCTCCAGCCAGTCGGAGAAGCCGCCGGGGGTCTCGGTGACCGCCCCCGTTCCATCCACCAGAAAGGTCCGCCGGGACATCTTGTCCAGAAAGTACCGGTCGTGGGACACGGCCACCACTGCCCCTGGAAAGGTTTCCAAATAGTCTTCCAGCACAGTGAGCGTGTCAATGTCCAAATCGTTGGTAGGCTCGTCCAGCAGCAGGACATTGGGGGCGGCGGCCAGAACCGAGAGGAGGAAGAGCCGCCGTTTTTCCCCGCCGGAGAGCTTGCCGATGGGGGAATACTGCTGATCACCGGTGAAAAGGAACTGCTCCAGAAGCTGTCCGGCGGTGAGGGTGCCTGAGGCGGTCTCAATATAGTTGCCCACATCCTTAACGTAGTCGATGACCCGCTGGGTGTCGTCCATAGGAGGGTTTTCCTGGGAGAAGTAGCCGATCTGTACCGTCTCTCCCGTCTCTACCGTGCCGCTGTCCGGCCGCAGGCGTCCGGCCAGGAGGTTGAGCAGAGTGGATTTGCCGCTGCCGTTGGAGCCGATGATCCCCACCCGGTCGGTGCGCAGAAGCATGCAGGAGAAGTCCCGGATTACCGTCCGGCCCTCGAAGGACTTGGACACATGGGCCAGCTCCACCGTCTTTTTCCCCAGGCGGCTGGATAGAGCGGTGAGTTCCACCCGCCCCCGCTCCTCCGCCGTCTCCTGGTTTTTCAGGTTTTTGTAGCGCTCCAGCCGCTCCCGGCTCTTGGTGCCCCGGGCCTTGGCCCCCTGCATCACCCATTGGTACTCCCGACGAAGGATGGACTGGCGCTTGCGTTCGCTGGCCTGGGCCATCTCCAACAGCTCTGCCTTTCGCGCAAGATAGTCGGCGTAATTGCCGGTATAAAAGGTGAGATGGGCGTTTTCTACCTCCACCATCCGGCCTACCACCCGTTCCAGGAAGTAGCGGTCGTGGGTCACCATCACCAGCGCGCCCTTCCAGCGCTTCAAAAAGTCCTCCAGCCAGCCCACCATTTCCGCGTCCAAGTGGTTGGTTGGCTCGTCCAGCAGCAGCACATCGGACGGCCGCACCAGCACACTGGCCAGCGCTACCCGCCGCCGCTCCCCGCCGGAAAGAGTCCCCATCCGCCGGGTGAAGTCGGTCAGGCCCAGCCGGGTGAGCACGGTCTTGCCCTCGTGTTCAGCCACCTCCCGGGCGGAAGAATCCAGTCCGGCAAAGACCTGTTCCAGAATGGTGTGCTCCGGCTCAAAGGCCGGGGCCTGGGGCAGGTACTCCAGACGGACGCCGGGGTCTGGCCGCACCGAGCCGCCCTCCGGTTCCTCCGTTCCGTCCAGAATGCGAAGAAGCGTGGATTTGCCCGCCCCGTTGGCACCGATAACCCCCAGTTTCTCTCCCCGGTCCAGGTAAAGGCTCACGTCCTCCAAAAGCACCCGCGCCCCCAGGCTCCGGGTAATGTGTTCCGCCGACAACAGCATGATTGATTCTCTCCGTCCCATTTTGTTTATCTCTTATATTATACACAAAAGTGGGAAAATAGGAAAGCCCCTTGCCGGTGCCTTCGGTAATCTTTTCTTCGACGGCCCACAGCACGGCCTGCCGGTAGTACGTAATATATTTTTTTAAAATTTGGAAAAACTAGACAACCTGGGGTGTATGTTTTTAATCAAAACGCAGAGAAAATTATTCAAAACCCATTAATTTTCTCTTGACAAATCCATCGGCTTTGCGGTATACTAACAAAGTATCTAAAATGTAAAAATTGATTGCCACCTGTGTATGTCAGTTTCCATTTTGACTTACATGGGTGGTTTCTTTTTTGCGGCAGGATAACAATCTTCAGGAGGTATTTCAATATGAATCAGGGTACTGTCAAATGGTTTAACGAGGAGAAGGGCTACGGCTTTATTTCCAATGACAATGGCAGCGGCGACGTGTTTGTCCACTTCTCTGCCATCCAGGGCAACGGCTTCCGCACTCTGGCCGAGGGCCAGAAGGTGACTTACGACACCGAGCCCGATCCCAAGGACAGCAAGAAGCTGCGCGCCATCAACGTGGTGGCTCTGTAAGCATTACCAACGAAAACCGCCCGCGGCCTGAAGTCAGGCTGCGGGCGGTTTTTTTGTCAGCACAAAAGGGCTGACAAGCAGGAACATAGAAAAAGCTCCCGGAAATCATATGATTTCCGGGAGCTTTTTCTATGTTCCTGCTTG
>JAYFPI010000019.1:0-2855 GCA_034927965.1 Pseudoflavonifractor sp. | reverse complement strand
TGTATCGTAACCGTCCGGCAGAGCAAGGATGCTATCATGCAGTCCCACCAATTTGGCCGCATTTTCCACCTGCTCCCGGCCAACGGCTGGATCAAACAGTGAAATTTGCTCCGCAACCGTACCCTCTGCCAGATGGAAGGACTGCTCCACATAGCCGAACAGACGGCGCTTTTTTTCGTCCGGAATGTCGGAAGCCCCCAATCCTTCAATAAGCACCCGGCCTTCTATCGGCCGATACAGCCCCAACAGCAGACGGAAGACAGTGCTCTTGCCTGCGCCAGTTCTGCCGACAAACGTAATTGCTTCTCCCCTGCACACTGTGAAGCTCAGATTTTGCAACACGTCACTGCCATCGCCATACCTAAAACGCACATGATCTAAGCAAACGATGGGAGCCATGTCTGAGCTTTTTTCTGTGTTGGAATCGTCCGGCATCTCCCGCTCCGGCTCAGCCAGAAACTCGTCGATCCGTTTCACCCCGGCCACGGCGGACTGGATGTTCTGAACTTCCATGCCGAGGCTCTCAAGCGGTGCGAACACCTGGCCTACATAGGCAATCACAGCCACTGCCGTGCCCACGCTGATACCGAAGAACTCGCGGATTCCACCTCCCATAGAGGCACAAACCATCATCACGGCAATGACGCAGGAACTAACAAAAATGACGATAGGCGAATAGATGGAATCATAGAGGTTGGATTTATCCGTTGCGCGGTAGCTCTCGCTGATGTAATCGTCGTAGCGCTGTTCCATGTACTTTTCACGAAGCAGGACGTGAATCATACGGATGTTTCGGATGGTCTCGGGCACATGATTGTTCACCTTGCTCACAGCCACACGGTTCTCAAGCTGTGCCCTCAGCATCCGCTTTTGGAAAAGACGCGTCACGGCAAAGAGCATCGGCGTAATCAACAGCATCAGAAAGCCAAGCCCCGTACTCTTGTAAAAAATTACGATCAGGATGCTGACCACCTTACATCCGTCGGCAAACATACTGACAATTCCGTCTGTAAAAAGCGAATCCACCGTATGCACATCGTTCACGAAAAGGGAGGCAATTTTACCGGCTTCGTGGGAGGTAAAATAGGCCGCAGGCAAACGGCGGAGTTTGGCGCAGAGCACACTACGCAGGCCATGGGTAACTTTCTGACCAAATACAGTTATCATCACATTCTGCCCGGATTCCAGTAAGCCGGACAGAGCGATAAATCCCAAGTAAGAAAGCGCCTGACTCAGAGCAATTACCCGCCCGGCCGTGAGGTCGTTGACCACCTGCTCAAGAACAAGCGGTGGAAACAGTGCCGCTATCACGGCCAGCACGATGACGAGTACGGTCAAAATACTCGTCATCGTGGAGGCAGCAACAACCCGACGCAGCACGGTACAGAGGCTTTTTTCATGTTTCATGTCTGCCGCCCTCATTCACCTGTTCCATATAGAGCTTCGCATAATCAGGATTCTCCTGCATGAGTTCCTCATGGGTGGAAAAGACACCCCTGCCCTCGCACAAAAACAGCACCCGGTCAAATGTGGGGAACTGATACAGGCGGTGGGAGAACAGAATCACGATTTTATTCTCCGCCAGAGCCCGCAGATTTTTCAGTATAGATTGCTCCGTACCTCGATCAACAGCGGAAAACGGATCGTCCAGCACAAGAATGCTCCTGGCATTGTACAATGTCCGGGCCAGCGTCACGCGGGCCTGCTGCCCGCCAGACAGACGTACGCCGCCGCTGCCAACCGGAGTCTCGGCGTCCTGCGGCATCTGTCGCACCTCTTCGTCCAGACACACCGCCCGCAAAAATGGCTCGATTTCTCCCGGTTCTCCCAGCCGGATGTTCTCCGCCAGCGTGTCGCTGATCAGTTCAGGCTCGTGCCCCATGTAGGAGATCAGACGGCTTCGCTCGCAGTGGCTCAGATCTCTGAGCTCCCGCCCGGCCACGCAGATGCTGCCACAGTAAGGGACTTCGCCGATGAATGCCTTTCCCAGCGTGGATTTTCCGCAGGCCACAGGCCCCGTCACCCCAATGATCTCCCCCGGGCGGGCAGAAAGGGAGATGTCCCGCAGTACGGTTTCTCCATCCGTCCAACCCACGGACATGCCGGAAATCGTCAATTCGACGGGTTTTGCGGCATCTGACAGGGAAACGGTGTCCAGCCCCACGTATTCCTTCATCAGCGGCTTGATGCGCGCCCAAGACACCTGCGCTTTCTGGACTGCGTTGAAGAGTTTGGCCGCATGAGAGGATTTGAGAGCCATTTTTGTAAAGCAAGAGAGAAAGGTGGTAAAGGCGGCGATATTCCAGCTTTTCCACCCCGTTCCCAGCACATTCTGCGTGCCTAGATACAAAATCAGGACTGCGCCGCACATGGATATGATGTTGTACAGCGGCTGCATGGTGTTTTCCCAGAGATTCGCTGCGACAGCACGTTTCTCGTAGTCGCCCAGCCGCACCTCGTAAGCGGCATCCCTGTTTTGCTCACAGCCATAAACCCGATAGGTTACGGCATTGGAGATACGATCCATTGTGGTCCCGTTTAAGTGTCCGGCGCTTATCTTATAGGCTGCGTTGCTCTGGGCAACCCGCCCCTTCAGGCACCCGGCAATGAGGTAGGCGAAGGGCGTAAACGCGCAGGAAAGCAGCGCCAGACGCCAATCGTAAGAAAAAAGCATGACAGCATACGCCACCAGCACCACGCCGGTGTCAAAGACTTCTGTGGTGAATTTCCGCATTCCCTCCGCGCATGTGTCCACGTCTGCCACGGCTTTGGTCATAACGGAGCCCAGGTTTTCTTTTTCCAGTTCCTCCCGGCTCATGTGGACAAGACTGTTGTAAAGCATATGGCGCATATTA
>JAYFPI010000097.1:0-2447 GCA_034927965.1 Pseudoflavonifractor sp. | reverse complement strand
GGCTATATAATTAAAGGAGATGTACAGATGAACCCTTATTTTAGCTTTTCTTCCTATTACTATGCCGTTTTTTGATGAATGTCATTATTTCTCCTCTGATGCCCTTTTTAGTGATACCTCTGATCGTTTGCTTTGGAGTATCCCTATGATTTTTCGAGAAAGCATTCGCATTTACATGACAGCAACTGTAAATGCCGTTTTGCCATTAATATGTGCAGCTGAGTATGCTTGGCGGGTTCCCCTCCTCTGCTTGAGTAATGAACCAACCTATATCAGCACAACCACACATCATTTTACTTTACCAGGCGCCTACACCTAACTACACCTATAATATGAAGTATTTTAAAGACCTTGACGATGTTGTTCAAAAAATAGTTCTTGACACATCAGGGGACAAGTGGCTAACTTTCGTCGGCTCAAAAAAGGAGAGGGCAGCGCTATGCCGCACAACGGGGGGAACAAGCCTGCTATTCAGATGCTGATCGCAAAACCAGCAAAGAATGGAACACCCTAATTACTGAAAACAAATTCTCATCAAAGGCACTTTTTTACATCTGTTTTGGGCTGTGGCATTAATATTATTAATGACTCCTTAAAAAATGTCGTTCTTACGACTCTCCACAAGGACTCCTTTCTCCAAATGTCGGGTAGAAATCGCAAAGTGGGCTCGTATAATATCTATTTACAGCTTCTTAAATTAGAAGATATTCATCGGTTGCAATCTCCAGTTAATCGGCTACTAAATTCGCTTTACCAACTTGAGTCAAGTAAAACCGGAAGGGAAAAAACTGATTTCCTGCGTCAGCTTATTGAAACCGCCGATTCGGACGAGTGTCAAATTTATCGGCCGGACGATAATAGAATTCCGAACGTAAAACAAAGTGCTGCATGTATGTTGAACTTTTACCACGAACGATACGGGCAGCTAGAAGATCGCATTAAGGCCGATGATCCCTTTGCTTTTGCCGTTGAGGTATGTTCTTGGCTTGGACAAGCCGTGCCCATTCCTGGCAAAGACATTGATTTATCAACTTCTAAAGAGGCCGCAGGCTCAGAAATTATTAAAATCTTAGAAGAGCACTTAAAAGCGCCTCTTACCACGAAAAAAGAGCAAGACAAGCAATCGTCTCGAATGAACCCATATTTTATAACATTATGCGGTCCTGAGGCACAGGGCAGCAGGGTTCTCGGTGCTGCGGCCATAACAAACCGCCTAAAAAAGTCAGATATCCCGTACCCTATCCACCAGCAGCCGAAAACCTGGCCGTCAACAAATTATAGTAGGTTTCACCTTATCCAAATCCCATACCCGCCCCGCCGGGCTTTGAGGCGAGGTCCATGACGAGGCAGCCGGGTTTCAGGTCCCGCAGCTCCTTCTCGGAGAGGACCCGGGCGGGGACGGTGTTGACCACCAGGTCATACGCGCAGAGCCAGCCCACCAGGGCGCCGGTCTGTTCTACGCCGTAACCCAGGGCCTCGGCCCAGGCCAGGTCGGAGAATTTGCGGGCGGCCACGCTGACTTTGGCCCCCAGGGCGGCAAAGCGGGCGGCCACCAGTTTTCCCACCCGCCCGTAGCCCGTGACCAGCACCCGCGCGCCGTGAAGCGTGATGGGCAGCTCCTCCATGGCGATCTGCACGGCCCCCTCGGCGGTAGGCACCGCGTTGGCGATGGCAAACTCCTCCCGCTGGAAGTAGTCGTGGAGAATGAGGCCCCGCTCGGCGGCCAAGGTCTCGGCAGTCTGGGAGACCCGGCCCGCGCAGACCACCTGCCCGGACCGAAGAGCCGAGAGCACCTCGTACAGCGGATGTCTCCCGGCCGAGAGGGGACAGTTGAGCAGGCTCCCCTCCCCCTCCACCGGCAGCGGGAGGATCACGCAGTCGGCCAGGGCTGCCCCCTCAAGGCTCTCGGCCGGCAGCACGCCGCTCATCATCGCGGTGCGCTCCAGCGCATAGGTATGTACGGTATGGCCGTCGTCCGCCAGCAGCTCGGCCAGCTTTGCCTGGCGCATATCGCCACCGACGACCCAAAAATTCAGTTCATTTCTCATAGGGATCACTCCTCCCGATCAAGTGGCTATCCCATCTTATTCCGGAGCGGGAGAAGCGTTCATGCCGCCGAACCCCATAAATGCAGAAAAGAAACGGCTGTTGCTCTTGCGCAACAGCCGTTCCCGACCTGTTCCCTTTCACCCTGTCCGCTCCTCCGGGTCTTGGGCCGGAGGTTTTTTAACAGGCTGAACCGGGCTTTAAAAATACGTCTCAATGACCTGGAGGACACCGTCCTCCAGTACTGAAGGTGCGACGGCGTCGGCATGGGCCTTTACATAGTCGGAGGCGTTGCCCATGGCCACGCCCAGGCCCGCGGCGGAGAGAAGCTCCACGTCGTTTTCCCCGTCGCCCACCGCCACCAGCTCCTCCCAGCGCAGGCCCAGCCCCTCCAGAAGGGC
>JAYFPI010000043.1:0-33266 GCA_034927965.1 Pseudoflavonifractor sp. | reverse complement strand
TGCGGCCTCCTCGGCCAACTCCACTGCCCGCCGGACACCATAGCAGAAACCGGCGGACTTTGCCACCGTGATTCTCACTTTACCTGCGCCTCCAGCCCCGCAATACGCTCCATCAAGTCCCTGGCAATGGATTCATACTCCTCCCCAGAACCGTGCCTGTTTTCGGTCTTGGGCAGATAAGGCTCCCCAAAAACCACAGGAGTCCGTCCGAACCACTTTTTTTTAGCCGGGATATACATCGGCAAAATTGGTGTCCCGGTACGAAGAGCAAGTAAGGCCACCCCTGTCTTGCCCTCCCCCATTTTCCCATCCTTGTAGCGCGTTCCCTCAGGAAAAAGGATCAATTTGTCGCCGCTTTTCAGACACTTCATGGCCCGCTTCACTGCGCCCACATCTGACTTTCCACGTTCCACGGCAAAAACTCCAACCTTTTTTAGAATCCAGCCCAGGAGTGGAATCTCTAAAAGCTCTGCTTTGGCCATAACCTGTGGACGAAACCGCAAGCTCAGGGCAAAGGCCACAAAGAGTGGGTCTGACAGGCGGGTGTGGTTGGGGCAGAAAATTACGGGTCCCTCCGGCACATGCTCCCGGCCAATGGCTCGACAGGGGTGGAAAAAATTAAAAAAGGGCCAGACGATACAGTAGGCGATGGCATAGGCTGTTTTCATGCTAATTTCTCCCGAATGGTCTGGAGAAGCATCTCAAAACTCTCCTCCAGAGACTTGTCCGTAGTGTCCACCAAAATGGCATCCTCGGCCTGGCGGAGCGGTGCCACAGAGCGGGTGGAATCCCTTCGGTCCCGTTCCACAATATCAGACAGCACAGTTTCAAAGTCAGTTTGTTTTCCGCGTTCCAGCAGTTCAGCCAAACGCCGTCGGGCCCGATCCTCTGCCGAAGCAGTGAGATAGATCTTCACATTGGCGTCTGGCAGCACCACAGTACCAATATCCCGGCCGTCCATAATCACGTTTCCAGACTTCGCCAAGTCCCGCTGCATGTCCAGCAGGAAGGCCCGCACCTGGGGATGCGCTGAGACCTGAGACGCTGCTGTGGAGACCTCCGGCGCCCGGATAGCCCCGGTGACATCTTCCCCGTTCAAATACATTCTCTGGACACCGTCCCCACTGTAGTTCATGCGAATTCCGGCCCCGGGCAGCAGTCCGGCCACCGCCTGTTCATCGGTAGGCAGAATGCCCTGTCGGATGGAAAAAAGCCCCAGGGTTCGATAGATTGCTCCGGTGTCCACATAAAGATAGCCCAGCGCCTGGGCAATTTTTCTGGCCATGGTGCTTTTGCCCGCTCCAGAGGGGCCATCCACAGCAATACTTCTATATTCCATGCGCGCTCGTCTCCTCCCGGCAAAACTCAGCTGCACCCAGTCCGGCGGCTCTGCCTGTAGACCAGGCGATCTGCAGATTAAATCCGCCGGTATAGGCATCCACATCCAGCAACTCGCCAGCCAGATACAGCCCCCGGGTCTTTTTGGAGGCCATATCCCCGGGAGAGACCTCCCGCACCGTCACGCCTCCTGCAGTAACGATGGCCTCCTCCACCGGCCGTGGACCGGAAAGGTGAAAGTCCAAACCCTTGATCTTCTCCAGCAGGCTCCTGCGTTGGGTGCGGGTAACCGAATGGGCCTTCTCCTCCCCAGAGAGTCCGGCCCGGGCCAACAATACCGGCACCAGAGAGCGGGGCTCCAGGGTCTCCATCACATGGCGCAGATCCCGATTGGCCCCATCCGTCAATTCCCGAACCAGACGCCGGTCCAAGGTCTCCTCGTCCAGAGCCGGCTTGAGATCAATCACGGCAGTATAGCGTTCCCCTTCAAAATCCCGGGTGTGGGCACTGGCGCTGAGAACCAACGGGCCGGAGAGTCCAAAGTGGGTGAACAGCAGTTCGCCCTGTTCTTGGAAGAGCACTTTTTTGTGGCTGTTCTTAACTGTCAGCTCTACATTCTTCAATGCAAGCCCCTGGAGTTCGGCACATCCCGCTGCCTCCCATGGCACCAGGGAGCCCTTCGGCGGCTGAATAGTGTGACCAGCCGACCGGGCCAAACCGTAGCCGTCCCCCGTGGAGCCGGTGGCTGGATAAGAGACTCCGCCAGTGGCCAACACCACCGTCCGGCAGGCATAATGCTTTCCATGCTCCCCCGTGACGCCAACCACTGCCCCATCGGCAAGATCCAAAGCGGCAGCCCGATCCTGGACCAGCTCCACCCGGTTCTTCCGCAACGCTCGAAGCAGGGCGTCAATCACATCGACAGCCCGATCGGACTGAGGAAACACCCGGTTTCCCCGCTCGGTCTTCAGCGGTACCCCCAACTCCTCAAAAAAGGCCACCGCCTCCTCCGGCGGAAACCGGGTCATGGCGCTGGTCAGAAAGCGGGCATTGTGGGGAATGCTGCTCAAGCATTCCTGCACGGAGCAGCGGTTGGTCACATTACACCGGCCCTTGCCTGTAATGTACAGCTTACGTCCAATTTTAGGGTTTCGCTCCATCAGGAGGACAGAGACGCCACAAGACGCTGCGGACAAGGCGGCCATGCACCCGGAGGCCCCTCCGCCGATCACGATCACATCAAAAGATGACAATGCCAAAGCTCCTTATTCATCGGTCTTTTCGTAGACCTCATATTCGTCCCAGATCTTCTCCAGCTTGCTGAAGGTCCCGGAGATCTCTTCGCTTTTTTTTCGGCTCACTGCCACGATAAGGGCATTGACCAGGGAGAGTGGTGCTACCAAGGAGTCCACAAAGGAAGCCATATCGCTCTTGGCCATCAAAGCGTGATCCGCAAGCTCAGCCAAGGGGGATGCCACGCTGTCGGTAATCGCAATCGCCGTTGCGCCTCGGTCCTTTGCATAGCGCATGGCCTTTACCGTGCGCTTGGAATACCGAGGAAAGCTGATGCCGATAATCACATCTCCCTCTCCAATGCGCAAAATCTGTTCAAAAAGTTCGCTGGAAGAATTGGTGTGGGCCACCACCACATTTTCCAACATCATGTTAAAGTAGAAGCCCAGAAAACTGGACAGGGCAGCTGCCGAGCGTACCCCCAGGATGTAAATTCTTCGAGCAGAGAGAATTGCGCTGACCGAGCGGTCAAAATCCTGCCGATCAACCTCTTCTAAAGTTGCCTGAATGTTCTCCGCGTCCGAATGCATCACCATGGACAGGATATCATGGTTGCCGATGCGGTCGTTGGAGACCTCAATGCGCTGCACCGCAGTCAGTTTGTTGCGGATCATCTCTTGAAGCGCCTTCTGCATGGCAGGATATCCGTCAAAGCCAAGTTCGGCGGCAAAGCGCACCACGGTGGACTCGCTGACGTTTACGGTCTTGCCCAGCTTGCTGGCCGTCATAAACGCCGCCTTATCGTAGAATTTTAAAATATAAGCCCCAATGAGCTTCTGCCCCTTAGAAAATGTGCTCATCTCGTTTTGGATTAGCATCAAAATATCTTTAGCCATTTTGTTACCCTCCGGCCTTTACCCTGCTTTCAGGAAAAAGTTTACTTTACCATCATAGCCGGAATCAGCAGGAATTGCAACCGTTTTTTGCAGGTTCCATGTGCTGTCTTGCAAAATGGGCTGCTTTCCTTACGAAAAAAGAGCCGCCTCTTCCTCCTGGGTAAGATACCGCCACTTTCCGCTGGAGAGAGCTCCCAAGAGCAGCATTCCCTCCCTTATGCGGCGGAGGCGCCGTACTCGGAGTCCGGCCTGGGCACACATCCGGCGCACTTGGCGGTTCTTGCCCTGATGGATGACCACAGTAAGCTCTCCCCCGCCGTTCTCAATCCGAACCGCCGATACCAGAGCAGGGGCAAGCAGCTCTCCATCCAACTCCATAGGGCCATTCAGCAGAGAAAGCGCCGCTGCCACATCGCCCTCCACCCAAACATGGTATTCTTTCTCCACCTCATGACTGGGGTGAAGAAGGCGGTTTGTTCCGGCGCCATCATTGGTGAAAAGGAGCAGCCCCTCAGAGTCCAGGTCCAGACGCCCTACCGGCCAAACACGTTGGCCGCAGTCGGCTACCAGCTCGGCCGCTGTCCGCCGCCCCTTTTCATCCGACAGGGTAGTAACATATCCTCTTGGCTTATGGAGCATCAGCCAGACCCGAGGTGCGCCGTCCCGAATGGGTACACCGTCCACGGTCACTTGATCCAGCTCGGAGTCTGCCTTGTCCCCAACGCGGGCGGTCATCCCGTTGACAGTCACTCGCCCGGCAGCCAGGTACTCCTCTGCCGCTCGCCGGGAGCAAATCCCAGCCCCCGAAAGAATTTTTTGCAAGCGTTCTTCCACGCCGATTCACCTCGTTTCAGTGAGGAGCACAGCCAGAGAGGAGTCCTCCCCGCCGTGCAGGAATTGGGTAATACGCTGAAAGAGATTTGGCTGGGGGATATTTTCCGGCACGTCGGAAGTGTAAAGCAAATAGGTCTCCCCCACGATTTTCTCCCCCACCAGGAAAGTGAGCTTCCCTGCGATGGCCCCCTTCTTTACCGGTGCGGCCACCTGGTCGGGCAGTGTGATTCTGGCCCGCACCCGCTCATCAGCCGTCAGCGGATAGGCCACATCAGAGGCGGTCTCCACCTCCACCCGGGACAGCAGACTTCCCGTCACAGGGATAGAACGAAACACCTTTTCCGACCGTGCCAACGGATGGCGTGGAAAGGTAGCAAAGCCGTAGTCAAACAGTTTAGCATGGTCATCCCAGTCATCCGGAGCTTTCAGAGTGACACAAATAAGGGTTTGTCCATCCCGACAGGCACTGGAGACCAAGGTCCGCCCAGCCGCATCGGTGTACCCTGTTTTCATCCCTGTACAGCCCTCGTACCGCCACAACAGCTTGTTGTGATTGGTGAGGCTCCGTCCTGCGATGGTGGCAGATCGGGTAGCCACGATCTTGGCCAGCGTCTCGTTTTCTAACACCGCCTTGGCCAGCAGTGCCATATCCGCAGCGGTGGAGTAGTGATCCTCCGCATCCAACCCGTTTGGATTGGCAAAGTGGGTGTCCTTCATCCCCAGGTCGGCGGCTCTCCGGTTCATCCACTCCACAAAGGTGTCCACCTTTCCAGCACAGCCGCCTGCAATGGCCAACGCCGCGTCATTCCCCGAGGAGAGCAGCAGTCCGTAGAGCAATCCCTCCATGGTAATCTCCTCCCCGGGCCTGAGATACATGGAGGAGCCCTCCGCCTGATACTCGGCCTTTATAGGAATTACACAGTCTAAATTTGGAGTGGATTCCACTGCCACCAGGGCGGTCATCAGCTTGGTAATGCTGGCAATAAGCCGCTTTGCATGGGTATTTTTTTCATACAGGACCCGTCCGCTTTCCGCATCTACCAAAATAGCGGAGACGGCGGAAACCGAAACTGGTTCCGCCGCCTGACACACAGGACAGAGCAGACAAACGGCTAAAAAAGCCGCAGACAGTCGTTTCATCCGGCACTCCCCCACAATTTGAGATAGTGCCAGTATGCGTATCAGAAGTCTGCGTTATCCTTTTTTTCCTGCTGTTTTTCAATAAATCCGGTCACCTTGTCCACCAGTTCAGGCACCATGTCTACCACTCGGTCCACTGCGCCGTCAATGGGGGGCGCCACATACAGCAGGCGCACATTGTCCCCCCGCACCACCAGAAACGCAATGGGATTGATGTTCACACCCGCACCGCTGCCTCCGCCGAAGGAGTTCTCTGCTTCAGGCTTCTGGTTCTTTCCAGCAAAATCGCTCCCACCGGAAGCAAAACCAAAGCTCACCTTGGAAACCGGGATAATGGTGCACTCTCCGGCCTGGATGGGCTGGCCTACCACAGCGTTCACATCCACCATGGCACGAATCTTTTCCATAGTGGCGCTCATCAGGTCGTTCAGCGGATGCTCTTTCTTTTCCATGTCAAATCGCCTCTTTCTGTTTTGGCGCGCTTTTCGCGCTTCGATAGCATGTGAAAAATTTCAGCCCATAACGGACAGCAAAGGAGATCAGTTGGCCCAAACGGGCCGAAAATGCGACGTTCAGGGAAACGGTAAGCCCTTTTGCTTGGTAATCCACCGCCGTGCGGATGCGGTGATTCCGCACATCAAAATTCTGCTCGAAAATGGGCCAAATCATACCCACCACCCCGTTGATCCCTCCAAATGAAAGGGCGGCAGCGGCAGCATCCCTTCCGCCTGCTGTGACGTCCAAAAACAGCCTGTCGATGCGGATCCGCCGCTTCAGTGCCCCCGCGGCCTCTCCCACCAGCGGAAGAAACCGCCGAACCAGCGCCAAAGGTGCGCCCGGTTTCGGCTCTGGCTCCGTCTCCGTTTTTTCCGACTTTTTATGCGCCTTTTTTGCCTTTTTTCCCCGTCTCGGCCGTCGGAGTGGATAGATCTGGACGCGGAACGCCCCTACCCGAAGCCGAACAATGGCTCCGTCCGCAGAGTATTCCGCCTCTCCGCCCACCCGAATCAGGCTCAGGAAAAAAAGGATCAGAAAAACTGCCAGCAGGATTTTCAGTGCGTTCATCTCTTCCCTGCCTCCGTGGCCCCTTCTCGTTGGGCCAGCGCTCTCGCGGCGGCCTCCAGCTCTTCGTCTCCAATCTGTTCCTGGACAGGTGCATCGGTCTGCTCCCGGAGCCTTTCCACCTGGGCCTGCATGTCCAGAGTGAGCTGCTCTTCCTCTTCTGATGCACTGGGCAAATCAGGCAGCTCCTCCAAACTCGACAGACCAAAGGAGCGCAAAAAAGTCTGGGTTGTCCGGTACAGGATGGGACGTCCAGGCACCGTTAATCGACCGCACTCCTCAATGAGATCACGTTCGGTGAGCAGGCCTACGGTGTAGGTGCTGTCCACTCCCCGGATCTGATCCACATACGCCTTGGTGGTAGGCTGGTAATAGGCGATGACAGCCAAAACCTCAAGGGCCGACTGAGACAGCTTGGCCGGTCGGCGGCTTTCAAATGCCTTTCGGATATAGTTCGCATACTCCGGCGCGGAACACATCTGATAGCAGTTTTCCAGCTTCACCAGTCGGATGCCCCGGCGCTCATAACTATACTGGTCGGCCAACCGCTGGCAGACCGCATCCGCCGTGGCCCGGTCGATCTCCAGGGTTATGCACAGCCGCTCCACGCCCACTGGCTCTCCTGCCGCAAACAGGATACTTTCGATGGCCGACTCCACTTCTTTTACATCCAAGGGTATCCCCCCTTAATAAGCATCAGCGGAAAATTCAAGGCTCTCTTCCCCGCTGCTCACGTTGGTCACGGTGCAGTCACTTTCAGTTCCCGCCAAACGCAGCTGCCGGGCCTTGCAAAGTTCCAGCACCGCCAGAAAGGTAGCCACGATCTCCGACCGGCTTCGGCTGCCCTGAAAAAGGGCCTGGAAGCGGGTCTCTCCAAAGCGGCGCAGCCGCTCCACGATCTCTCCGGCTTTGTCCGACACCGGATAAGGCTCTCGCCCCACGATTCCCTCAAAGGCAGCCATGGGGGGTGGCAAATGGTAATCTACCCGTTCCAGCGCCGTACTGATGGCTCGGAGCAGATCCTCCGGCCGATGGCTGTATCGGTAGACCCGATTCACCGAAAGGCACTCCGGCCCTTTGGTGACATAGTCCCGGCAGATCTCATAGCGGTCAGAAAGGTGGGGAATTACCGCCTGGATTCTGGCGTAATTTTCATGTCGCTGGTGCTCTTCCAGAGAAGCAATGAGCTGATCCAGCTCGGAGATGGCCTCTTCGTCGTGAATGGACAAGAGCATCCGGCTCTTGATAAACATAAGCTGGGCAGCCATGGAGACAAATTCACTGGTCACCTCCAGATCCAGGGAGCGGCGCTTGTCCATCCAGGCCAGATATTGTTCCAGAATCAGGGAGATCTGAATGTCCTGGATCTCCATCTTGTTCTTTGCCAGCAAAGCGAGAATCAGATCCAACGGCCCGGTAAAGTCCTCTACGTCGTCTGTGCGGACCCGAACCACTTTTTCCAGGTGGTAAATGGGTGCCTCCATGATGTGTTCACCGCCCTTTCAACGCAAAAGCCGGACAAGAGAGGAGATATCCTGAGTGAGAAAAACCGCCTGAATGGGGTATCCAACCAGATCGCAAAGCCCTTGCAGTCCCCAGAGAATCAGCCGGGAAAGCGGACCTTGGAACACCCCCGCCATTGTGAGAATCACCACCAGAATCATCACATATTTCTCATAGCGCAAAATGGTCAAATAGATATGGTCGGGCAGGAAAGCAAAGAGCACCTTGGAACCATCCAGAGGAGAAATTGGGATCAGATTAAATATTCCAAGTCCCATGCTCAGCACCGCCACATTGGATAAAAAACACAGGCAGACAAGGACCTCATTTCCTAAGGTGGAGACGTGGTAGAGCACCGAACTCAGCCCCAGGGCCAGCAGTGCCAGCACAAAGTTTGAAATCGGCCCGGCCAAGGCTGTGACAGCCATGTCCCGCTTGGGGTGCTTAAAATAGCGCATATCCACCGGAACAGGTTTGGCCCAGCCCACCTTGGCCACCAGCATCATCACAAGCCCCAGCGGGTCAATGTGCCGGATGGGATTCAGCGTCAGGCGCCCGGCATTTTTGGCCGTTGGATCCCCCAACCGGTAAGCCACAAAGCCGTGGGAAAGCTCATGAAAGGTAATGCATAAAAGCGCCGCCGCGGCCGAGACCAGCAGGCCGAGAAGCCCCCACCAATCCATACTTTCCAGAAAGCCGGAAACATTGGTCATCGCCCTGCCGCCCCCTTTTTAAAAGTCTTGATAGATTATTATACCAAATTTCAGCCCCGGGCACAAGCGCTGGAGCATATCCTTCGACGCAGAAAGCCCCATCCGCCAGGGATGAGGCTTTCCGCAGCATCTGCATTTAAACAATATAGTTTCGGAGCACTCCGATCCCGGGGATCTCCACCTCCACCGTATCCCCCGGCTGCATAGGACCTACGCCGGCCGGAGTTCCGGTGGTCACCACGTCGCCAGGCTCCAGCGTCATGGAGGCGGTAATAAAAGCAATCAGGGCTGGGAGCTTGTGCATAAAGAGTGCGGTATTCCCTTTCTGGACCGTCCGGCCGTTGAGGCGGGTCTCCACTTCCACACAGGTGCCATCAATCTCGTCGGTGACCAGCGGGCCCACGGGAGCAAACCCGTCCATGCTCTTCCCACGGGTCCATTGTCCGTCCCCGTACTGGATATCCCGAGCGGTAACGTCATTGAGGCAGGTATAGCCCAGTACGTAGTCTGCAAAGTTTTCTTCCTTTACATCCTTTGCCCGGTGCTTCACCACGAAGGCCAGCTCTCCCTCATAGTCCAGACGCTCTACAAAAGGGGGGGCGTGAATCTCACCCTCCGGGTGGTTGAGTGTGTTGGGGGCCTTCAGGAACAGCAGAGGCTTGGCCGGCGGCTCGCTCCCCATCTCCTTGGCATGGTCAAAATAGTTCTTGCCAATGCACACGATCTTGCTAGGCTCACAGGGGGCCAGTAGGTGACAATCCGCCAGAGGAAGCTGCCCGCCGTCATAGGTAAGGCCCTCGTAGGGCGGGATACTCAGCGTATGGACAGTCTCCCCCTCCAAAACACCCCATACCGGCGTCTCATCCCGCAAAACACGAACATATTTCATATGGTTCCTCCCAGATGATCCAGAATGAGGCCCAGCAGTTCTTCGCGGCCGTCCCCTTTTTCAGCAGAAAAGGGAATTACCTTTACATTATCAGATAGTTCCAGGGTCTCCCGAATCTGGGTCAGGTTGGACTCGATCTCGCTTTTTTTCAGCTTGTCCAGTTTGTTGGCCACCACCGCGAAAGGGCAGCCCGTGGACCTGAAATAGTCTGACATTACCCGGTCTTCTCCGGTGGGATTGTGACGGGCATCCACGATGAGAATCCCCAGAGTCATAAGGCTCCGGTCATCAAACCAGCTCTGGATGAGTCCGGCCCAACGTGCCTTCTCTGTCTGTGAGACCTTGGCATATCCATAGCCCGGCAGGTCCACCAGGTAGAGCTTCTCATCAATACGGAAATAGTTGATATGAGTGGTCTTACCCGGCGCCGCACCCACCCTGGCAAAGTTTTTTCGGTTCAGCAGACGGTTGATAACCGAGGACTTGCCAACGTTGGAACGGCCTGCAAAGGCCACCTGGGGCAGCAGATCCCGGGGAAAGTCCCGGGGCCCGACGGCAGAGCGTATAAACTCTGCCTTTTGTGTGTTCAGTTCCATATTCACCTCACTGAATGAGCGCCCTGCCACTCTTTGGGCCGCAGGCCACTATCTCGGGCAGCGGAGACAACTCTGTCTCGGATTTGGATACCGCAAGGGTATTGGCAAGCACCTCGTTCGCATCCCGAACGGGCACAAACCGCAGGGCAGCACGGACAATGGGATCGATCTCCTCCAAGTCGGGGAGATTGTCCGCCGGGATGAGCACCGTGTGAATTCCCTCCCTCAGGGCCGCCATAGTCTTTTCCCTGAGTCCACCAATGGCCAAGACACGTCCTTGTAACGTCACCTCACCTGTCATTGCCACATCCCCCCGCACCGGGATTCCGGTTAAGGCGGAGACCAAGGCCGTGGTAACAGCCACCCCGGCTGATGGGCCGTCCTTGGGTACCGCACCCTCCGGAAAGTGGACGTGGATGTCTTTCGTCTTGTAGAAATCAGCCTCCACACCCAGAGTGTCCGCGTGGGCCCGAATGTAGCTCAACGCAGTGCGGCAGGACTCTTTCATCACATCACCCAGGTTGCCGGTGAGCTCAAGCTTGCCGCTGCCCGGGACCACATTGGCCTCGGCCTCCAGCAGCTCGCCGCCCACGCTGGTCCAAGCCAGACCGTTGACCACCCCCACCCGGGGAGCATGGCTGCGCAGCTCGGGACGGAACTTCCGGGGGCCCAGCAGTTCTTCCAAGTCTTTTTCCGTAATGGAAACAGACTTTACACCATTTGAAACAATACGCATAGCAGTCTTTCGGCAGAGGGCCGCCAGCTCCCGCTCCAATACCCGGACGCCTGACTCTTTGGTATACCCGATAATCAGGGCCCGGATGGCCTCATCCGTGATGCGCAGCTGCGCCTTCCGCAGGCCGTGGCGCTTCAGTTCTTTGGGAAGCAGGTGGCGACAGGCAATCTGAAGTTTTTCCTCGTCCGTGTAGCTGGGCAGCTCGATGACCTCCATCCGGTCCAGCAGCGGGCGGGGAATCGTCTCAGTGGTATTGGCCGTGGTAATAAAAAGCACCTCGGACAGATCGAAGGGAATTTCCAAAAAATGATCCCGGAAGGTGCTGTTCTGCTCTTGGTCCAGCACCTCCAGCAGTGCGGAGGCGGGATCGCCCCGCTGGTCGTTGCCCAGCTTGTCGATCTCATCCAGCACCATCAGCGGATTGCAGGTGCCCGCCTGCTGGACGGCCGCAATAATCCGGCCCGGCATAGCACCCACATAAGTTTTTCGATGGCCCCGAATCTCTGCCTCATCATGGACGCCGCCCAGAGAGACACGGGTCAGCTTCCGGCGGGTGGCCTTGGCTACGGAAAGGGCTACTGAGGTCTTACCTACACCGGGAGGCCCCACCAGGCAGAGGATCTGCCCCTTTAAATCAGGGGCCAGCTTCTTCACCGCCAAGAACTCCAGCACCCGTTCCTTGACCTTCGTCAGGCCGTAGTGGTCGGCGTCCAGCGACTTACGGGCAGCCTCCACATCCAGTCGGTCCCGGCTCTTCTTCCCCCAAGGGAGGTCCAGACAGGCATCCAGATAGCCCCGCAGCACCGCACCTTCGGCGGAGGCAAACGGCTGCTTCTCCAGCCGGGAGAGCTCCTTACGCAGTTTCTCCAAAGTCTCCTCCGGGGCGGGCAGCGCGTCGATGCGGCGATGGTATTCCGCCATCTCATCATCACCACCGCCGGTTTCCCCCAGTTCGCTTTGAATAACCTTGAGTTGCTCCCGCAGGACAAAATCCCGCTGGGTTCCCGCTACCTGCTGGCGCACCTTGGACTCGATATCCTGCTCCAATTCCAGTATCTCGGTCTCCCGGCGAAGGATTTGATTTAAGCGGCTCAGTCGGCGGACAGGGTTGGTCTCCTCCAGGATGACTTGTTTTTCCTCCGTGCGCATGGGAATGTTTTGGGCGATGTAGTCGGCGATATAGCCCGGATCGTCACTGGAGAGAATGCTCAGCAGCAGATCCGAGGTCAGCCGGGGAGAGAGCTCCACATAATGTTCAAATAAACCGTAAGCCGTACGGACCAGTGCCTCGGTCCGAGCCGTTTGTCGAACCGCCCTGGAAACAGGCAGCGCCTCCACTCTGGCAGTGAGACAGGTTTCGGTCGGCGTAAGTTCCAGAAGTCTCCCCCGGCTCACCCCCTCCACCATCACCCGCACGTTGTCACCGGGCATCCGCAGCAACTGGCGAATGGTGCAGACCGTTCCAATGGAAAACAAATCCTTTTCTCCTGGCTCTTCCACCGACAAATTCCGCTGAGAAACCAGAAATACACTGGAGTTATTACTCATTGCCTCATCCAGCGCATGAATGGAGGTTCCGCGGCTGACGTCGAAGTGGAGGAGCATATTGGGAAAAATCGTGAGACCACGCAGGGCCAGAGCAGGTATGGTAATAATCGCGTTCTCCTCCGCCACGGCAAGTCACTTCCTTTCTAAAAAAGCAGGGCGGGGTCTCCCCCGCCCCTCGGCTGATCGTTTTTAAGATGCGGTATCCCGCATGGGGGTTCCCTTCTGAGCGGAATGGAGTGTGCCTCCGCCCAGCTTAGGCCGGTCGGCCTTTTCCCGATCTCGAACCACCTCAGGCGGCTCCTTCCCGTTCACACTGCCGGCGGTAATGATCACCTTGGAGATGGCAGGGTCGGAAGGCACGTCGTACATGGTGTGGGTCATAACCTCCTCCAACACCGCCCGCAGGCCACGGGCGCCGATGCCACGCTCGATGGCCTTAGCGGCAGTGGCATCCAGCGCCTCAGGTTGGAACTCCAACTCCACGTCGTCGTAAGACATTAATTTCTGGTACTGGCGCACCAAGGCATTTTTCGGCTCTGTCAGGATACGCACCAACTGCTCTTTGGTCAAGGAGCCCAGACTGGTCACCACAGGCAAACGGCCCACTAGTTCTGGGATAATACCGAACTTGATAAGGTCATGGGGCTGAACCTGGGCAAAAAGCTCACCAGTGTTCCGCTCTTCCTTGCTCTTAATTTCGGCCCCAAATCCAATGGTCTTTTTGTCCATGCGCTGCTCAATAATTTTGTCCAGGCCATCAAAGGCTCCGCCGCAGATAAAGAGGATGTTCTTGGTATCCACTTGGATAAACTCCTGATGTGGGTGCTTGCGCCCGCCCTGAGGAGGTACATTTGCTACCGTTCCCTCCAGGATTTTCAGCAGAGCCTGCTGCACACCCTCGCCGGACACATCCCGGGTAATGGAGGTGTTCTCACTCTTCCGGGCAATCTTATCCATCTCGTCAATATAGATAATCCCCCGCTCGGCCAACTCCACATCGTAGTCGGCGGCCTGTACCAGACGCAGAAGGATATTCTCCACGTCGTCGCCCACATAGCCCGCCTCAGTGAGCGTGGTGGCGTCGGCAATGGCAAAAGGTACCTTCAGAACCCGGGCAAGGGTTTGAGCAAACAGGGTCTTACCACAGCCGGTCGGACCCACCAGAAGGATGTTGCTCGTCTGAAGTTCCACGTCATCGGTCCCACCAAAGTAGATGCGCTTATAGTGGTTGTAGACCGCCACAGATAAGGCCATCTTGGCGCTGTCCTGGCCAATAATATACTGATCCAGTACCTGATGGATCTCTTTGGGGGTAGGGATAGCGTCCGGAATCTCCGGGCTGAAAGGCTCAGCTTGATCCTCCGCATCGTCCAAAATGGACATGCACAAGTGGACGCACTCGTTGCAAATATAAGCCCCGGGACCCGCAATAATGCGGGCGACCTGCTCCTGATGTTTGCCGCAGAAAGAGCAGCGGATCGATTTGTGTTCGTCATTTTTGGGCATAGTGTTACCTCACCATTCACGGTTTCTCAAATGAGCGGCCGGAACCGCGAAAGTCGCGGGATCTGTCTCTCATACTCAAAGGAGCGGGGCAATCGGCCCCGCTCCTTGCGGTTATTTTATCGCTGATAGATGACCTTGTCAATCAGTCCGAAGTCTTTGGCTTCCTCAGCGGACATAAAATTGTCCCGCTCACAGGCGGCAGTGACCTCTTCCAGGGACTTCCCGGTGTTACCGGAGAGAATCTTGTTCATCCGCTGTTTGATGATCTCCAAGCGCTTCAGGTGAATGGCCATATCGGTAATCTGGCCCTGAGTTCCGGCGGAAGGCTGGTGAATCATAATCTCCGCGTTGGGCAGCGCCAGACGCTTACCCTTAGTACCCGAAGACAGCAGGAACGCCCCCATGGAGGCTGACATGCCGACACAGATGGTGGACACATCGCACTTAATATACTGCATGGTATCATAGATTGCCATGCCGTCGGTCACAGAGCCGCCAGGGCTATTGATGTAGAACTGGATCTCCTTGTCGGGGTCCTGTGCCTCCAGATACAGCATCTGGGCGACCACCAGGCTGGCGGTGGTGGCGTTGACCTCCTCCCCAAGGAAGATGATACGGTCATTGAGCAGCCGGGAAAAAATGTCATAGGAACGCTCTCCTCGGCTGGTCTGCTCCACTACATAAGGAACCAAACTCATGATTAACTAATCTCCTTTACCAAGATCGACACAGGAAACACAGACACACTTCACAGTATCTCCAAACGGCTCTAGATTATTCCTCGGTTTTTTTGGCAGATTTCTTGGGGGCAGGCTTCTCAGTCTCCTCGCCCTCGGCCTTTTTCGAGGTCTTCTTGGCGGCAGGCTTCTTGCTCGTCTTCTTTTCCTCGCCGTCGGCAGCAGGCTCCTCCGCCTTCTTCTCAGGGGCCTGACCCACCTTAGCGGAGTCAAAAATGACGTTGGCAGCCTTCTGGTTGGTCAAATCGCTCTTCAACTGGCTCAGAGGCACGATCTGCTTCACCTTCTCAGCATCCATGTGGTACTGCTCGCCCAGGCGCTTGCACTCTTCGTCAATCTCAGCGTCGGCAATTTCGATGCTCTCAGCCTTAGCCACAGCATCCAGAGCCAGATCCACCTTTACCTGACGCAGAGCGCCCTCCATCGCCTGCTCACGGAGCATGTCCACAGTCAGCCCGGTCATGGCCAGATACTGCTCAAAGGGAATCCCCTGCTGCGTGATCTGCTGGCTGTACTGCTCCAGCATCCGCTGTGCCCGCATCTCCACCATAGCATCAGGGATTTCAACGGTCATATTCTCGGTGACCTGGTCCAACAAACTCTCCTCAAAGGCAGTGCGAGCCTGATTCTCCCGGCGGTCAGCCGATTTCTTGCCCAGATCCTCCCGAAGAGCGGCCAAAGACTCAAACTCGGACACGTCCTTAGCAAACTCGTCGTCCAGCTTAGGCTCCACCTTTTCCTTGACAGCGTGAGCTTTCACCTTGAAGAGAGCCTCCTTGCCGGCCAGCTCTTCCGCCTGATAGTCGGCGGGGAAGGTGACGGTGACATCCTTCTCATCACCTGTCTTCATACCCACAAGCTGATCCTCAAAACCGGGAATGAAAGATCCAGAGCCCAGCTCCAGATCGTGGCCCTCAGCCTTACCACCTTCAAAGGCCTTCCCATCGGTGAAGCCCTCAAAGTCGATGGTGACGGTATCACCCAGCTTGGCCTCACGATCCACATCCACCATTTGGGTGGCGCGCTGAATGTAAGACTTGAGCTCATTGTCAATGTCCTCTTCGGTAACAGCAACAACATCCTTGGGGGCAGTCAGGCCCTTGTATTCGCCCAGAGTAACCTCAGGGCGGACGGCCACAGTGGCCTTAAAAGTAAAGCCGTCCTCGCTCAGCTCCAGGACATCTACGCTTGGATAGGCGACGGTGTCCAGCTTCTCCTGAGCGGCAGCCTGGTCAAAGAGGTCTGGATAAGCCTCATTTACAGCGTCTTCATAGAAAACATTCGCACCATACATGGTCTCAATGATCTTTCGGGGCGCGTGGCCCTTCCGGAATCCGGGAATCATGATCTTGCCGCGCTGCTTCAGATAGACCTTCTGAACAGCGGCCTCCAGCTCCTCGGCGGTGGCCTCGATGGTCAGGGCGACCATGCTCTTTTCCAGTTTCTCCACGCTCTTGACATTCATGTTTGTTATTTCCTCCTGTCGGCGCAGGCCCCACCTTCTCTTGGCCGGCAGCGCCCGTTTACGAAATCTTATTTATTGTATCAGAGTTGACAACACATTTCCAGAGGTTTTTCAGGAATTCACAGAACTTTTTCAATTAGCGCCCAATTCTAAAACCAGTTGTGGAACAAAACCCACATAATCCCCTGCCACCAAATGGTACTCCACGCTTCCCCGTCTTCCCTCCTGGGCCAGGTGATGGCTTCCGCCGTGGAGATGTCCGTAGTAGCAGGCAGTGACTCGGTATTGTTCCAGCAGATCCACAATCTCTTGGCAGATATAACCCTGGTAGCGGGGCGGATAGTGGAGGAAGCAAAGTTTCTCCCGCTCCCCCGCCGCCTTCAGAGAAGTCTCCAAGCGCAGCAGCTCCCGGTGAAAAACCTTCTCATTGTGGCCGTCGGCCTCCTCCTCAAAAAACCAGCCCCGTGTCCCACAAAGGGCAGTTTCTCCGTAGAGATGGCAATTGTTGTGGAGCAGAGCAAAATCGGTCAGCCCCTCCCCCTCAAAAAAGTTTGTCATTTTACTGACGGTGGTCCACCAGTAGTCGTGATTTCCCTTCAGCAGATATTTTTTCCCGGGAAACAACTCGTTCAGAAACCGAAAGTCGGGCAGTGCCTCCTCCAGGCTCATCCCCCAAGACAGATCCCCGCAGAACACCACGGCATCCTTGTCCGTCAGCGGGGCAAACCCGGCGCGCAGCTTGTCTACATAGCCCTCCCAAGCTCCGCCGAAAGTGTCCATGGCCTTGTTTCCCCCCAAAGACAGGTGGGTATCCCCGATGGCATAGAGGGCCATTACAGCAGCATCTCCCGGATTGCGTCGGTCATATGGTCCTTCTCTACCGTCTGGTGAAAGCGAATCCGCTTTCCGGCCAAGTTTTCCAACGGTGCGGGCGCAGCAATGCCCGTAAATTCGGACAACTGCACGATGCTCTCCAGTCCCTGTTGGGGCTGTGGCACACCCAGAGCCTCCAGCACGGCCGGGCCAAACTTGAAGGGGCTGGCGGTGGAAACCACCAGCGTGGGCGTAGTGTCCCCGGTTTCGTCGCGGTACTGCTCCAGCACATTCATTGCCACGGCGGTATGGGGGTCAATAAGATACTTCCGCTCATCCCAGACCCGGGCAATTGTCTTTTTAGTCGCCTCATCATCACAGAAACCTGCGGCAAAGTCCCGCTCCAGGTTCCGGCGCAGATTGCCGGATACCTCATAGCGGCCGTGCTCCGCCAAGGAATCCATATAGCCCTTGACCTGGGCGGCATCCCCGTTGGTGAGGGCGTGAAGCAACCGCTCCAGGTTGGAAGAGATCAGGATGTCCATGGATGGAGAAATGGTGTTATAAAAGGGGCGGTTCCGGTCGTAGACGCCGGTTCGGATGAAATCGGTGAGAACGTTATTCTGATTGGAGGCACAGATGAGCTTCCCGAAGGGGACACCCATCCGCTTGGCATAGTAAGCCGCCAGAATGTTGCCGAAGTTTCCAGTGGGCACGCAGACGTTGAGCTTGTCCCCCTTCTCCAGTGCACCCTCCTTCATCAGATCGCAGTAGGCCGAGACGTAATAGACGATCTGGGGGAGCACACGGCCCCAGTTAATGGAGTTGGCTGAGGAGAGAAACACACCCCGCCCTGCCAGCTCCGCCTTCAAATCAGGGTCGGAGAAGATGCGCTTGACCCCGGTCTGAGCATCGTCGAAATTGCCCACCACAGAGCACACACTCACGTTGCAGCCTTCCTGGGTGTTCATTTGCATCTCCTGAACGACGGAGACCCCGTTCTTGGGATAAAACACCAGAATGCGGGTGCCCGGCACATCCCGGAATCCCTCCAGTGCCCCCTTGCCGGTGTCCCCCGAGGTAGCCACCAGGATGCACGCGGTCTTCTCCTCCCCTTCCTTCCGCAGCGCGGCAGTGAGAAGGTGGGGAAGCATCTGGAGCGCCAGATCCTTAAAGGCGCAAGTAGGCCCGTGCCAAAGTTCCAGGGCATAGGTTCTCTCATCCACTATCCGGACCGGAGCCACTCGAGAATCGTCAAACTTCCCGCCCCCGTAGGCCCGGGAGCAAAATCCCACCAGCTCTGCGGCAGAGTAGCCGTCAAGATACATATTCATCAGATAGAGCGCCCGCTGCTGGTAATTCATGTCCTCCAGGGTATTCAGAGCGCTGCCCGCCAGAGTGGGAATGGCCTCCGGCGTATAAAGGCCGCCGTCCGGAGCCAGACCATAGGCAATGGCGCCGGATACTGTGGTTTTCTTCAGTCTGTCCCTGGTGCTTACATAGTACATACTTCTCTCACGACCCTCATTAAATTATTACAGAACAGATCCTCCACCTGTCCCTCCGGATAATTCATCTGCAGCAGGCGCTCTGCCAGCGCATCTAAATCCTGGATCCCGTGAAAACCTATCGGCATCCTGGTGATCCCATCCCAATCTCCGCCCAGAGAGACATTCTTCCCTCCGCCCAGAGCCAGAAAATGTTCAATATGGGCCACTGTTTGGTCCATATCCGGGTTTTCCCCAATAAATTCGCTACATAGGTTAAGCCCCGCCACGCCATGATTGCCTATTATGGCAGTAAATTGTGCGTCGGTCAAGTTCCGTTTGTGGGAACAAACCACCCGGGAATTAGAGTGGCTGGCAAAGATCGGTTTTCTCGCCAAGGCAATCACGTCCCAGAAGCCCGGATCAGACAGGTGTGAGACATCCACCAGCATGCCCAGATCCTGCATTTTCTCTACAAAAATCCGGCCACACTCGGTCAGTCCCCGATCGGCCCCTTCTTCATTGGACCCGGAGAGCGCGTTTTCATAGTTCCATGTCAGGTTGACTGCACGTACGCCCAGCTCATAGGCCCGCTCCAGCTTCGCCAGGCTGCACTCCAGCAGGTCGGCTCCCTCCACAGAGAGGAACGCGGCGCACTTACCCTTCCGCCACGCCGCCTCAGCCTCCGCCGCCGTCCGGCAGTGCTCTGCCAGGTCTGCATTTTCCGCCATCTCCCGGTGAAAAACCGCGTACTCCTCTCGAAATACCTGCCAGAGAGAACAGCCAGGCATGTCACCCTTCGAACCAAAAATGGCAAAGAACTGGGCATATTTGCCGTACTTCCCCATCCGCTCCAGATCCAGGTGCCCTTCATTTCTTCGAACCCCACCACCTGTTTGGTAGCAGCGGAGAATGGTATCGCAATGCCCGTCAAAAACATTCATTGAAATGCATCCTCTATATAGTTAATTTTAGGGCTTATGGTGCGAAGCCCCTCAGCGGCGTAGACCTCTGCCACGTCAAATCGGGGTTGAAGTCTTGTAGGGTGCCCTGCCAGATAGAGCTCAGCTGTAATGCGCAGCTTCTCCTGTTTGCGCCGGTCCACCGCCTCCATCGCCTTTGCAAAGTGGTCATTCTTGCGAAGCTTGACCTCCACAAACCGCAAATAGGTTTCGTCGGAGGCAATGAGGTCGATCTCTCCCATCCGGCAGCGCCACCCGGCAGCCAGCAGCGTACAACCCTCTCGGCGCAGCTCTTCCGCCACCAAGGTCTCTCCCCAGCGGCCTAAAATTCCGCTCTCTTCCCCACTCATTTCCTGGCCTCCCATTTCTTCAAAAAAGACTGCCTATGAATAGGACTCGGTCCATAGCGGTCCAGCATCTCATAATGCAGCTTGGTGGGATAGCCTTTGTGCTGGTCAAAACGATATTCCGGGTATGTATCTGCCATCTGTTTCATGTACCGATCCCGGCTGACCTTGGCTAAAATGGAGGCTGCCGCAATGTTGGCACTAAGACTGTCTCCTTTAATAACCGTTTCATGTGACAAGGAAATTCCCTTGTCACGATTTCCGTCAATCAGAGCGTAGTCCGGGGCGGGATCCAGCGCCTGGATGGCACGCTCCATCGCCAGTAATCGAGCATTCAAAATGTTGATCTGGTCGATCGTTTTTTCATCCACCGACGCCACTGACCACGCCACCGCACAGGCCTTAATTTCATCAAATAGCAGCTCGCGCCGTTTAGGCGTCACCTGCTTAGAGTCGTTGAGCCACCGAAGCTCCAAATTTTGGGGCAGGATTGCCGCCCCGGCGTATACCGCCCCAGCCAGCGGCCCGGCCCCCGCCTCGTCCGCCCCACAAACCAGTGTATATCCGGAGGCCCAACAGCGCGCCTCCAGCTCCCAAAGGCTCATGCTTTCTCCTCCTCGGGCAGCTCTAGTGTAAAGCGTCCAAGCTTTCCAGATCGAAACTCATCCAGAAGGATATGGGCCATCCGCTCCGTATCCACGTCTCCCCCGGAAATCCGGAATCCACGCTTTCCCGCCGCCGCCTGCAGAAGCTCATAGCCGTACGCCACGCTGTCCTGCTCTGCCCACTTTGGAATAACTTCCAGCTTGTAGCGCTCGGCCAAGGCTCCGGGGTAGCGGGCGGCCAAATCGTCCATCAGGTGGCAGGCCAAAGTCTCCACATCCATGATGTCGTCCTTTACCGCGCCGGTATAAGCCAGATGGAGTCCCACCCGCTCATCTTCAAATTTGGGCCAGAGAATACCCGGGGTATCCAGCAGGGAGAGTCCTGCATCCACGGTCACCCACTGCTTACCGCGGGTAACGCCGGGCCGATCCCCTGCCTTGGCTGACTTACGGCGGGCCACCTGGTTGATAAAGGTGGACTTTCCCACGTTGGGCACACCCACCACCATAGTTCGAATAGGCCGGCCTACCAGCCCCTTGGACTTCCACCGCTCGATCTGCTCTCGAAGCAGCCCTCGGGAGGCAGCGGCAAACCCCGGCACGCCCCGCCCGGTCTTGGCGTCGGTTTCCAACACAGCGTACCCTTTTGCCTGAAAATACTGGGTCCAAAGCCGATTTCCAACCGGGTCAGCCTGATCGCCTCGATTGAGGACGACCAATCTTGGCTTGCTCCCCACCAGTGTATCAATATCCGGATTGCGAGAGGAGATCGGGATACGGGCGTCCACGATCTCCGCCACCATATCCACCTGCCCCAGATCGGCCTCGATCTGCCGCCGGGTTTTGGTCATATGGCCCGGATACCATTGGATATTCACCTTCCGCGTCCTCCTTCTGTCACCGGACTTTCACCCGGCCATTAAAAATCATTATACACAATTTTTCCCCATTTGAAAAGGCAAAAAATACCGGTTCAGCAGGATGAATATACAAAAAAGGAGCGGTTTCCCGCTCCTTCCCCGTATGGTTCTTACAGCTTCTCCTTGAGCTTGGCACTCTTGCCCACGCGGTCACGCAGGTAGTAGAGCTTTGCCCGGCGAGCCTTGCCCTTGCGGACCAGCTCAATCTGCTCCACGGTGGGAGCATGAAGGGGGAACACCTTCTCCACGCCGACGCCGTAAGACACGCGGCGCACAGTGATGCTTTCATCAATGCCGCCGTGCTTCTTGGCAATGACAATCCCTTCGAAAATCTGGACACGCTCACGGCTGCCTTCCTTGATCTTCACATGGACGCGAACGGTGTCACCCACGTTGGCCACAGGGGGCTCAGCCTTGGCGTATTTGGCGGTAAAAGCCTGCATCAGATCCATTTAATTTTCCTCCTAAGTTTATAGGCGTTCATGTCGGTCTTTTTGCCGCCGCTATTTTGGGTCGGCACCGCAGCGGAACACCCTTTATTGAGACTGAAGTATTTTACCACATATTATATGGAGATGCAAGCAAAATCGGCAAGTTTTTTGTTGTTCTTCAGACATTCCGCCCTGTTTTACCAGACGGCTCTGCTCCGGTGCCGACGATCCCCGGCAGCGGCATTCCACATCCAAAGGGAGGCAACCAGCAATGTAAAGTTTCGCCCTCCGCTCTGCCAAAGCAGGCAGGCACCCACTGCGCTCAAGAGTGCCGCTGTCCCCACGGAGCACAGTTCCACAGTCCTTTGTCCCATCTCTTCCATTCCCAAGATGGAAAACAGCCCATTGAGCACCCTGCCTCCGTCCAGCCAGCCGGCTGGCATCAGGTTAAAACACCCTAGTCCCAGGTTCAGTCCTGCAAACAAATAAAGCTTTTCTCCAGCCCCCAGCCGGGCCAGCCGAGCGGCCAACCCAGCCAACGCAAAGTTAACCGCCGGTCCGGCCAAAGCAGCCAAGATCATTCGTCCCTGCGAAAGTGGCCGGGTAGAAGAAAGCCTGAGTTCTGCACCAGAGCCGCTCAGTCGCAAGGAAATTACTCGTCCTCCTAACCGTCCAATCGCCCACCAATGTCCTATCTCATGAGCGGCACAGGCAACCAAAATCCAAGGGACTATACCGTCTCGGTCCAAATAATAAAGGAGAGCGATGGATAAAGCAAATCCGCCACTGACTTCCAGTTTTCCAACCGTCATGAAAGAGTCTGAATGTAATAAAGCGGCTCTAACCGGATACCATTTTTCTTAATTTCAAAATGAAGGTGTGGGCCTGTGACCCGTCCAGTAGCACCAGACTCCGCCACCTTCTCCCCGGCTGCCACAGTCTGACCCTGCTGTACACACAGCTTGCTGCAATGTGCATAGAAAGACGTCACACCATTGGCGTGGCGCAGCTGAAGATATTCTCCGTAGATGTCGCTTTCTCCAATATAGTCCACTGTGCCCGCAGCAAACGCAAGAACAGGGGTTCCGGTTTCCACCGCCAGATCCACGCCGCAATGGAACTTTTCCTCCCCGTCGATGGGATGCTCCCGCCAGCCGAAGTCGGACGAGAGCGTTCCCATCACTGGTGTGACCGTTTTCTCCAGACCCAAAGCGTATCGGTCCATGGTGGTGTTGTCTGGGAGTGCAGGCCCTGTATACTCCACATGGACCACAGCTGGCTCGGCCTCCTGCTCCTGCTGAACATTCGATATGATACGAGACACGCTGGACTCCATGGGATCCGTCCGCACTGAATCCGCGTCAAGTTTCACCAGGGCAGAAACCGGCGCTGCATCCGCTTTTCCCAGGTTTTTCAGCGTTTGGCGGTAGAGATCTCCTCCTCCAACCGCCTCTGCCGTAATTGTATTGGATGGCATCATCACGTCCACCCAGAGTTCTCCCAATGTCTCTCTGATTGGCCTCCCTGCAGCAACCGCCCAGCCCAGATCCGCAAAAGCCCCCCGGAAGTCCGTGTCCGCGCAGATTGCCGCATTCAGACGGTCCCGCAGCTCATCCAGCCTGTCCACTCCCCTGGCAAAAAAAACCGTCAGAAACAGAAGCATACAAGCCGCTAATTGAAGCAGTCTCCGCTTTTCTCGTTTCCCCAGAGTTGCTTTATGTCCTCTTTTTTCCAGAGACCGCCGTCCGGCTTCCATTCGCACCGTCTTTTCCATATGTCCCACCCCTTCTGCTGCTGGAACATTGTATGCCGTAGAAGATAGCTCTATTCCGTTTTTCAGCAGCGGCGCTGTTAAATGAGGGATGCCTGCATAGCTTTTGACATCCAACATCCATAAAAATCAAAAAAGGTCTTGTCAAGACGGACAGAAAACGATATAATAACATAATGTCAGGTCTTGATGCCTGTACATGCCGGCGTGATGGAATGGTAGACGTGACGGACTCAAAATCCGTTCCTGGCGACAGGGTGTGGGTTCGAGTCCCACCGCCGGCACCACAAAAAGCCTGCAAAAAAGATTTTTGGCCTAAAAAGCCAGAGTCCATGCGGCTTATGAGGGCTTCTACGCAAGAAAGTAGAAGCCCTCATTTCTTTGATTTATCAGCCCTCCTGCTTCACTCTGACAGGACTTGAACGCACAAGCGGGCAAAACGACAGAATCGACCATAAAAAGCAGCAATCAACACGAAAACAAAGTGGCGCCCTTTTGAAACGGCAGAAATGCCCGTTGAAAAGTGGCGCCCTTTTTTGAAGCCATTCAAAGCCCCATTTTTTAGCCGAGGTTTTAGAGATAAAGCCCCGGCTTTTTTTGCATCCGAAATAATAGGAAACGAGGTAATTTAAGATGAGTGAAAAGTATTACAAAGAGCTGGCCCGAATCCTTGCCAAAAACGGCATTGAGACAGCGTCCCCGTAAAAGAATACGCTGCCGATCCTGCTCGACCGCCGACCCGCCTGCCGCGTGGAACCCAGCGGATGTGTGTGCATTTTTCCTGACGATTTACGGTCTGCCGAGGCCGATGAGCTGTATCACAAAGTGGCGCCCTTTTCTGAAATGGTCAAGGAATACATGACCGCCATAGAAAGGGCACCACTTTTGAAGGCCACCGCGCTGGACGAGAATTTCAAGCTGCTGGCTGAATTTAACGGCGCCGTGTTTGCCGGACGGGAAACCGAATGCGGATATATGTTCGTCATATGGCAGCGGGACTTCGAGGGCAACGGCGTATGCAACGGCGGGTATTATCTGGACGGCTACGAAGCGGCCAAGCTTGACTTTGCCGTCCGTGCCGGCCTCATCGAAAAGGAGCTCATTTTTTCTAACGATCAGCTACTTAACATCTACCAAAGCATCAACAATACCTTTGAAGCCGGATGCAGTCTGACGCGGGAAGACGAGAAAAGCCTCTCCAGTATCCAGGATCAGATTGAGAACATCCTCCCTGACGTAAAAGAACGGAGCGCCGCGATCCAGCAGAAAGCTTTTGACACAATGCAGGGACAGTCCATGTAAAGCGGCGCCTTTTTTTCAGCGCCATCAAAAACTGAAAATGAAAACGCCTGAGAGCCGGAGAACCGGGGCGAGAAAGCGCCTCTATTCTCCGGCTTTTTTGTTTTCGGAAAGGAAGCTACTATGTACGTTCATTATAGGAGAAACAAGCAGACTGCCATTTACGATTCAAACCAGCTTCAGACCGTAGGCAGGCCCGATCCGCCCGAGCCGCTTCGCGGGCCCTTTGCAAGCTGCGGTGAATGACCCTACCCCTCTCACGGATTCCAATGCTATATCGCCGAGGGCGACTCCCATCGGCATTATCAATGCCCTCTTTGAGCAGGGGCAAACCTGATTTTTCTACACTCCCTTAACACTGTTTTCCTGCATTTTTTGATCGGCGAAAAACTGCGGAATTAAATCGACGTTGACACATAGAAAGCTGCGACGCCGACAATCGCGGATGGTATCTGAAAGCAGCACGGCAATTTGGCTGGTCAAAGAAGGAACTTCTCTCGATGATCCTGGATAGAGCATGCGAAAAGCTCACGCTCGACCCGGCGGAAAATTCATGCTATACTGAACCGGAAGACAAAGATCGGGAGGAAACGCATGACCAGAATCTTATTTGTCTGCCACGGCAACATCTGCCGCAGCCCGACGGCAGAGTTTATATTCAAAGACATGGTGAACAAAGCGGGCCGTTCAGCGGAGTTCGAGATTACCTCCGCCGCAACCAGTACAGAGGAAATCGGAAATCCGGTCTATCCCCCAGCTCGGAAGATTTTGAAGGAACACGGAATAGACTGCACTGGGAAAACAGCCCGCCAGCTGACCCACTCCGATTACGGATATTACGACCTACTGATCGGGATGGACAGCGCCAACCTACGCAACATGTGCCATATCTGCGACGGCGACCCACGGGACAAGACCCACCTTCTGATGGACTGACTATACCGACCGCCCCGGCGATGTGGTGGACCCGTGGTACACCAGAGACTTCAATGCAACGTGGCATGATGTTGAAGATGGGTGTAAGCGGCTCCTGAACCCACTGTAATCCCACGAAAATGTCAAGGTCTTTGTTGATTTTTCCTGAGATTAAGCGTAATATAAAATATGTATAACAATTGATATGAAATGCACTTATTAATCATTGTCAGGAGGTGAGAATAGTGGCAACAGTTGATCAAATCAAGCAATTGATTAGAACTCATTATGAACGCAGCGATGAAAAATTTAAAACAGCTGTGTTGCAGATTGCAGCATCAGAGGCAAAACTCGGGCATACAACGCAGGCAAGGGAACTAAAAGAGCTTCTTGATAAACTTGGTAAAGGTGTAGTAATTAAGTTTAATTCGTCAAATGCTTTATTTGAGGTAACGGCACCATCTATTAATTTGACGGATATGGTCATATCCCCTGATATTGAGAATCGGATAAAAAAGATCATGGCTGAATACAGCCAGAGGGAAAAACTTCGCCGTTATGGTCTGGACAACAGAAGAAAAGTATTAATTGAGGGCCCATCCGGGACGGGCAAAACAATGACGGCTTCTGTTATTGCATCAGAGTTGAACTTGTCTTTGTTTACAATACAGATGGATAAGCTGATTTCAAAATTCATGGGAGAAACAAGTTCAAAATTAAGGCAACTGTTTGAGTCGATTAGTCAAAACCCAGGAGTGTACCTGTTCGACGAATTTGATGCTATAGGGGCAGACCGATCACTTGATAATGAAGTCGGTGAGATGAGACGAGTCCTTAACGCGTTTTTGCAACTTATCGAATCAGATACCTCTGACAGTATAATTGTAGCTGCAACGAATAATTGTAATATGCTCGATCAAGCGTTGTACCGTAGATTCGACGATGTATTGCACTATAATTTGCCAACAGAAGAAGAGATGGTCCATTTGTTTGAAGTAAAATTGGGCTGTTTTTTTGGAACTGTTTCAATAAAAAAAGAGACCGTACGGGGTGCACAAGGACTTAGCCAAGCCGAAATTGCTCGAGTTTGCGACGAGTTAATAAAAATGGCTATATTGCAAGATCAAAAATTTTCAAATGAGGAATTGTATAAACTTATTCTGGAACGGAGCCGTGCATATAAAACAAAGGAGGCGTAGTTTTGGGTGACTTACTAAATTTATTTTTAGATAATACTCTGACCGAGAGCGCATATAAGTCGAAACAGATTAAAGTCACACATCACTATCCTGTACGCGAAAGCGCGGAACAGCACGGTATGCGACTCCTCTCTGAATACGCAGAAGCAAAAAGAGATTCACATTCGATAACATCGGATCAGGTTGCGGCGATTAAGGCGAAAGAAGGCTGCTATTTTGATATCAGCGGACTGGCAGGACAGGAACTGCTTGTAAAGAGTCTTGAATCCGTCTCTTCTGGGATCAGAATTTGTAATGTCCACGCTACGGGCGAAAAAGCAGATGAAGAAGTAATTGCTACGGTATACGTTCCTGATTCCAAAGAGCACATCTTTTTAAAGAAGATAGAAGACTATGCAAAAGGTATTCCAGAAGGAAAAACCAAGCCCGCGCACGATGACTTAGTACGTAGCATTGAAAAAATCAGGATGTCCGTTGTCCAATCCCTTTGGACAGACAGTAAAGCGTACTTTCCGACAACAGGCGCTGCATGGTGTGAAATATGGTTGAGGACAACTGTAGGTCATATTGCAGAAGTAAAGAATCAGTTTTTCATATTATGCAATAAATTGGATATACCTATCAAGGACGAGTTTTTGACTTTTCCAGATCGGATTGTGTGTGCAGCATATGTATCTGGAGAAGATTTGAGCAAACTACTTCAACTGTCTGACTGCTTGGCAGAATTCAGACGCCTCGCGGAACCCAACAGTTTTTTTACAGGGTTGGAAACAAGTGAGCAAAAAGAATGGGCGGAAGATTTGCTGGCACGGATCAAACCTATTAATCAAGATGTTGCTGTCTGTATATTAGACACTGGAGTTAACAACGAGCATCCCCTCTTACGACCATTCTATGGAAATGATTCTGTTCATAAAGTGCGGGATTACATGGCATCTGGTGCTGATATGAATGGGCATGGGACACAAATGGCGGGAATCGCAGGATACGGGGATCTCAAAAAATGTTTAGAGTCTGGAGAAGATGTTTTCCTTAACCATTCGCTGGAGTCTGTCAAACTAATTGGAAGCAAAGAAAATGAGCCTGAATTGTATGGAGAGTATACAAAGCAGGCTGTCTCTATTGCTGAGATTTCCAATCCTGAAAAAACACGCGTGGTATGCCTTGCGGTTACAGCTGAATCAACATCAGAAAATAAGGATGGCCGTCCGTCATCATGGTCGGCTGCAATAGATTCTTTGGCTTCTGGTGCGGATGATGGAATCAAAAGGTTGTTTCTCATTTCATCTGGAAATGTTCAATTAAGCGAATATAATGCTGACAAGCAAAGTTACCCGGATGCGTGTATTTTGCACCAAGTAGAGGACCCTGCTCAAGCATGGAATGTGCTTACTGTTGGTGCATTCACAGATAGGCTTGTTATTGATAGCCCATATCTTGAAGGCTATCAGCCCATTACTGATGCAGGAACGCTATCCCCGTTCAGTTCAACTTCCCGCCTATGGCGTTCAAAATGGCCTATAAAGCCAGAAATACTGTGTGAGGGCGGAAATGCTGCAAAGAATGATGATGGAACGGTAGATACTTGCGATAATCTTAGTGTTTTGACAACACACCATCGTCCCACTCAGAAACTTTTTACCACCACCAATGCCACAAGCGCAGCAGTTGCAAATGCGTCATGGATGGCTGCAGAGATTACAGAAAAATATCCAGATTGTTGGCCAGAAACAGTCCGTGCTCTTTTGATTGCCTCTGCCAGGTGGCCGGAAAAAATGTTCAAGATGTTTTGCCGTGATGAACACAAGAAAAAGGAAGTCCAAAAGCTACTACGAAGTTGTGGATATGGAATTGCAGATCTTAAACGAGCTGAGTATTGCGCAGAAAGCTCAGTAAACATGATTATTGAAGCAGAACTGCAACCATTTCAGATGCGTAATGGATACTGTGGCTTCGGACAGATGCATATACATCAATTACCTTGGCCTACAGAATATCTGCTTGATATGGGAGAAGCAGAAGTTGAGTTAAAAGTTGTCCTTTCTTATTTTATTGAGCCAGGACCTGGCGAGATAGGTTTTAATGATCGATATAGATATCCTTCATGTGGCCTAAGGTTTGATGTTAATAATGTGGGCGAATCTAAAGAACATTTTGAATACCGAATCAACCAACAAATGCGCGATGATCGTGATGATATTGAAACAGATGCTGTAACTAATGATAACGACCGCTGGCTCATTGGAGTAAATGGGCGATCTTCTGGGTCATTACACTGCGATATATGGAAAGGGACTGCGGCTGAATTAAGTGAGTCCAACTTGATTGCAGTATACCCCACAAGTGGTTGGTGGAGGACGCGGAGCTATTTGAAGAGACAATCCAGTAAGATACGATACTCACTTGTTGTCACACTTTCAACCCCTTCTGTAGAGGCACAGCTTTACACGGAGATAACAAATAAAATCAGTATTCCGATTCCAATTGAGAATCGAAAATAATTTAATGCCAGTTAATAGATAAAGCACAAAAAATATCACTGCATCTAATGTAACCGAGCCTCGGACGGCATCATGGTATCCGGTAAGTGACTCCAGATCGCTGGTAAGTGGTATTACTTCAATGCCGATGGTATTCTCTCCAAAAGCACTACAGTGGATGGATATGAGGTAGACGAAAACGGAACGAGAAAAGAAGAATAAAAGCCGGAAACATCAGCCCTTTTTGAACAAAACGTAAGAAAATTTTTTTCACTGCTCATAAAAAAAACAGCGTAGCTGCAAGGACTTTGGAAATTTGATGGTTGTGAGCATAAGAAAATTCGACAAATAATGAGCCGTTTTTGCACCATTTTTCACAAAAAAGTAGTGAAAGTGCGGGTTCAACTCCCGCCTCTCGCACCAAATTAAAGTCATGTATGAGGATTTAAACTCATACATGACTTTTTGTTTGTTTATGGCAAAATAGATAAAGATTATTTATATAATGTCAACTGAACAAAGGCTGTCTTTCCTGTGGTAGCATTAATAGCGTAAGAAGTACAAGGAACCGCAAAAGGGCGCACTGAATCTTCCTGAGATTCAGTACTAGAATGGATATGGCTACACTGTGGGCGACGGTCTCCCGAAGCTTCGTCATGATCAGCCCCAAGCCGCACTTGCGCTTGGCCAGACTGAACCGCCGCTCCACTTCCACCCGCTCACATTCATCCAGAAAATCCCGCGTCTTGTTGCGGACCTCATCTTTCTTCGGCCTGCCCAATGCGGGACCGGTGAGATGAATCCCATGTTCCTTGCAAAAGCGTAGATTTTCCCGGTTCCGATAGATCTTATCCGCCAGAATCCGGCTGGGATAGTGGCCCTCCCGAGCCCGGAACCGCTCCGCCATCACGGTAAGATTGCCCGCCTCATTGTAGGCGTCGAAGGAGAAACACTCCAGTCTTGCCCAGCCATCAACCACACTGATGTCCAGCTTCGCGCCAAACTCCACAGGTTTGCCGGCCTTGCCCCGCACAATGGGACGGAGAAACGGCTGGCTGACGCTGACGATCCGGTCCGGAACCGTGTGACAGCGGTGGTCGTACATGTACTTCTGCTGTTCGTAGAGCGTGCGGATTGCCGCAAGCCGGACTCCCTTCCGCTCGGAAAGAGTTCTGCCCAGAGCAAGCTTTTCGTCAATGGCGGCCAGATTTCGCGCCAAATAGCGCAGTTGCTTGCCCACCGCCTTACGGATCCTCTTCACCGTTTTCTTGCGGCTGCGGCTGAACTGCAGGAAATCGCGGTGCGCCTGAGCACGGTAGGTGCGGAGCTTTCTCCCATCCGCCGGAGTATGCAGCTCGTCCAGCAGCTTTTCTGTGTTTTCCCGGGCCTCGTTGAGCAGCGATGCGTCCTGAGGGTAGCGGATGTTGGAGGGTGCACAGGTGGCGTCCACGATCATAGTTCCGCTGTTGCCGCCGCCTTCATGGTCGTCATCGTCGTGACGGTGCTCCTCTTTTTGTGCCGTGGATAATATCATCTCGTTGATCTCTCCCAGTATCTCCGGCGTCAGACGCTTGCGGAAGTACACCATCAGGGACGGGGCAAAGGGCGGCTTGGAGTCGTCATAGCCGGGGTAGCCGCAGAAATACTGCAAATACGGGTGCTCTTGAATCATCTGAGCGGTTTCCTCGTCCGAAAAGCCGTATTCCGCCTGGATGATGCAGGCTCCCAGGGCCAGACGCAGCGGCTTTGCTATGTTGTCCTTCCGGTTGCTAAACAGGGCGGCATAGCGCTTCTCGATTTCCAGCCAAGGGATGGTCTGCGCCTTCTTCACCCAGCGGTTATCCTCCTTCAGATGCATCCCTACCGGCTGCCTGAAATCCGCCAGGCTGATCTGTCCGTTGCTGTATTTGTACATCTCCATCACGACCTTGCGCAAGCTTTTTGGGCCATTTCCGGCTTCTTCCCAGCACCTATTATACCAATGATTCACTGCAAAGTCTTGCACTGCAATGAGATCCGGATTGTTCAGCAGACATTAGATAAGATTACAATAGCTTAAGACAAATAATTCTATCAGAAGAAGGCACTAAACTCATCTACCACAGAAAATTCGGGATATATTGTAACCTTTTATTATTCTTATTTGTATTATTAGTGAAAAGCTTTTCAAATAGATTAAGGAGTATTCTCATGAGACAACCAGTAGAGATACTGATTGAAAAGTACAAGAATAATATTTATGCAATAGCTTTTAATGTGTGTAAAAACGCTCAGGATGCAGAAGATGTTGTTCAGGATACATTCATTCGGTATTTATCACAAAAAAAAGATTTTGAAACGGAACGACATATCCGTGCATGGCTTATCAGAGTAGCAATTAATAACGCAAAGAACAAGAACAATACCTTTTTCAGAAGGAATACACTGCCTCTGGAAGACTATATGGATACCTTAACTTTCGAATCATCGGAATCCTCTGAATTATTTGAGACAGTGATGAAACTTCCAGAAAAGTATCGTGTTGTCATTCATCTATTTTATTATGAAGACTATTCAGTAAATGAAATAGCAGATATTCTAAAGATATCTGTAAGTAATGTAAAAGTTAGGTTATCACGTGGAAGAATGTTGCTTCATGAAACATTAAAGGAGGTATGGGAAGATGACGAATAGAGGAAAATACAAGCAGGCATTTTCTGCAATTCATATCTCTGACGAATTTTCTTTGGAGGTAAGTCAAATGACAAATACAAGTAAAAAACATAAATTCAATCAAATGGTTGCGGGTATTGCTGCCTGTGTACTTTTGGTGGGTGGTTCAACTGTTGCGTATGCTGCTGATTTGGGTGGAATCCAACGCACAATTCAGCTTTGGATACATGGAGACCAAACTGAGGTAACTATTGATTTTAATGCTGATGGAAGCTATGGCATGGAATATTCCGACAGTGAAGGAAATTTGATTCAACAAGGGGGCGGCGGAGTTTCTTTTAATCCTGATGGAAGCGAAAGACCTCTAACTGAAGATGAAATACTGGATCACCTTAACGACCCAGATGTGAGATACGAAGATGATGGCTCTGTTTGGATTTACTATTTCAATCAGAAAATCAATATTACAGACAAGTTTGATGATAATGTTTGTTATGTTCAGGTTTCAAACGGAAGCGAAACATTATATATGACCATAAAATATCAAAATGGCTGGTCTACCAGTCCTTATAAATATCCAAGTCCTTCTTCATTTAACTAATGGCAAAAATTCAGTGAATGGTAATAAGCCGATAAGGATGGACACAGTTCGAATCCTCCGTCACAATTCAATAATATCGATTTTGGTAAGAGAAAACACAAGCAGAGCTGTCGAACCCGACAGCTCTGCTTGTATTTTCTCTTGTTTTCTTCGAGTTACTTGCTTATACTACTTCATCATTTGATTCGCCGATCCGGATCATCCGCTGACCGTTGACATGCTCCTGCAGACGGTGGGAAATGGAGAGCACTGTCCGGCCTTCGGCGGCGCGCCCCAGCGCATCCAGCACGCGCTGCTCCGTATCGCTGTCGAGATTCGCGGTAATCTCGTCCAGAAGCAGAATCTCCGGCGAGGCCGCCACAGCTCGCGCGATAGAGAGAAGCTGGAACTGGCCCTGTGAAAAGGCGGCTTCCGAAGCAGGTGTATCGTAACCGTCCGGCAGAGCAAGGATGCTATCATGCAGTCCCACCACTTTGGCCGCATTTTCAACCTGCTTTCGAGCAACGGCTGGGTCAAACAACGAAATCTGCTCTGCAACCGTGCCCTCTACCAGATGGAAGGACTGCTCCACATAGCCGAACAGACGGC
>JAYFPI010000009.1:0-113861 GCA_034927965.1 Pseudoflavonifractor sp. | reverse complement strand
ATTGTAGTGGGTGGCCTTCAGCGCACGCTCGCGCTGCTCAACCGTGACATTGGGAATATCACGCACGGCAAAGGTAAAATGATGAGGGGCGGGAACGTTCAGCGGGTACTTTTTCATTTTTGTTACCTCCATTATTTGACGTAAGACGTCATCATCTTAGAGGATACTCCGGTCATCGGCGGCCGGTCTTATAACCCGGTCATCGCGACTAGCGGCCAGCACCTTGCGAGAATCATATTATCATCATTTTCTTCTCATGTCAAGAATTTAATGAGAAATACTGCCCAAATCCGTCTAGCTTGTCTTGTATATTTTCGCTATATACATTCATTTACTACAAAATTTGATAAATTTTTTATCACAATAGCTCCTTTTATCTCTTGCATCCTTTCTCATTCCGTGATATGATAGCCGTATATTCAGCGGGAAAAGTCACATAAACGGACGTTTTTCCGGTATTTTAACCGGGAGGGATCCCTATGAACCGTGCCATGCTCAAGCAGTATACCAAACTCGTAGAGTTTTTGGGTTTGACTCTTGGCCCAAGCTATGAACTTACATTACATGACATCAATGGCAAAAACAGCTCCATCGTTGCCATTGTCAACGGCAGCATCAGTGGCCGCGATCTGAGTTCTCCCCCTACCAGTATGGCCATGAAGGCCGTGGAGGATAACGCCGCCGGAAAAGACTATCGCATCAACTATACCGGTCTTACCAACAGCGGAAAGGTCCTTCGCTCCTCCACCTATTATATCAAAGATGCGAGCGGAAATTTGGCAGGTATGCTCTGCATCAATTTTGACGACAGTAAGTTTCAGGCCTTTACCAGCCAACTGTTCCAATTGATCCACCCGGACAACTATGTGGAGAACAACATTGCCATCCGCAGCGATATTCTGGAGCCCGACCGGGAGGACAGGGAAACAGAGCATTTCAACGATTCTGTGACTTCAGCGGCCTACGGAGTGGTGCAGGAGGTTCTCAACGAAGACGGCATTCCCGTGGACCGGCTGACTCAGGCAGAAAAGATTCGCATTGTCGCTCAGCTGGAGCAGCGAGGGGTCTTTCGCCTTAAGGGCGGCGTAGAGCATGTCTCCAAGGCTTTGCGCTCCTCCCCTGCCAGCATTTACCGCTATCTGACCAAAGTCCGGGATGGGGAGGACGTGATGTAAGTCCCGGGCGCATCCTGTCTCAAGACGATACAGCGGCTACGCCAAGGCGGCCGCATTCTACCGCTCCATTGGCTGCATTGAGCAGGGCCGATGGGGCGAGTTCTATTTGAATTGCTGCCGTTGACGGAGGGGAAAATGTGAGCTATCGAAAACGGACCATCTATCTGATCTTGGGCCAGGTGGTCTCTGCCATTGGCATTGTGGGGATGGTTCAGGCCAACATCGGTCTGGACCCTTGGAATTGTCTGCACCAGGGCTTGAGCAACGTCACTGGACTGTCCTTCGGCATCTGTACCATTTTGATTGGAACCTGTGCCATTCTCATTTCCTTTTTGCTGAAAGAGCCTTTGGGGCTTGGAACCGTTGTCAACGTGCTCTGCCCCGGTCTGCTCATTGATCTGATTCAGCATTTCCACCTGATTCCCCGGATGAACGGGCTGTGGAGCGGCATCGCCATGATGCTGGCGGGTCAGGCGGTGCTGGCCCTGGGTACCTATTATTACATGGCCGCCGCTATGGGGGCAGGCCCACGAGACTCCTTGATGGTAGCTGTCTCCCGTCCGCTTCACCTCTCCCCCGGTCTCTGCCGGAGTGCTCTGGAGGTCCTGGCCGTTTTTCTCGGCTGGCTGATGGGTGCTAAGGTGGGCGTCGGTACGGTCCTCTCCGCCCTCACCATCGGTTTTTTCCTTCAGGGTGTCTTTGCCCTGTTTCACTACGACCCCAAGGCCGTCCACCACGCCAGCTTTTCCGAGCTATGGGCGGTTTTTCACGGTTGGGTAACCGCTCGCGGCGCCCAGTCTGGGGAAGCGGAGCCCATTGACGACTCTACCCCATCCACCCACGTCTGATGTTTTCAAACAAATAAAAGAGCGCCTTTCGTCCGGTGTTGCGGACGGGAGGCGCTCCTTTTTGTTAATTTAGCCGCTCTTACAATTTTCCATCTCCCATGAGAAGGGCCATAACGGCTTTCTGGGCGTGAAGGCGGTTCTCCGCCTCGTCAAAAATCTCCTCAGCGTGCTTTTCAAAGGTCTCCGCGGTGATCTCCTCCCCCCGGTGGGCAGGCAGACAGTGCTGAACCATGCAGCCGGAGTGAGCCAGAGACATCAGATCCTCATTCACCTGATAGATGCCCTCAAATGCCGCACGGCGCCTGGCTGCCTCCCCCTCCTGGCCCATGGAGGCCCACACGTCGGTAAAGACAGCGTCGGCGTCGGCAGCCGCCTCCTTGGGATCCCGGGTGAGCGTAAACTTGCCGGCAGTTTTTGCAAACTCCAGCACCTTGGGATCGGGGTCATAGCCCTCCGGGCAAGCCACCGCCACCTCCATGCCGCACTTAAGCCCTCCCACAATGAGAGAGTTAGCCATGTTATTACCGTCGCCGATAAACGTGAGCTTCAACCCGTCCAGCCGGGTCATCTTCTCCCGGATGGTCATGAGGTCAGCCAGCACCTGGCAGGGATGGGCGAAATCGGTAAGGCCGTTGATAACAGGAATGTCGGCGTACTTTGCCAGCTCCTCCACTTCGTCCTGGCCAAAAGTCCGAATCATAATGCCGTCACAGTAGCGGGAAAGGACCCGCGCAGTGTCCGCAATGGGCTCCCCCCGTCCGATCTGGCTCTCCTTTCCGGAGAGGAAGAGGGCGTGACCGCCCAACTGATACATGCCGGTCTCAAAGGATACCCGGGTGCGGGTGGAATTTTTTTCAAAAATCATAGCCAGAGTCTTGCCCTGAAGATAGTTGTGCGTCAGGCCGTGTTTCTGGTTGTACTTCATCTGGTCGGCCACATTGAGAATGTGGTCGATGTCTTTGCCGGAGAGATCCAGCAGTTTCAAAAGATCTGTCATTGTTTTTCTCCTTTATGCCAAAGTCCGGGCCAGGATAGCAAGGCCCGCATCCAGTTCTTCCCGGGTAATGGTCAAAGGCGGCAGCAGCCGCAGCACATTGTGTCCCGCTGTGAGGACCAGCAGGCCCGCGTCCATGAGACGGGCGGCCACCTCTTTGTTGATAAATCCTTCCCGGACCTCCACGCCGATCATCAGCCCCAGGCCCCGGGTCTTGCCCAGGCAGAGCAGATTCAAGTCCTCGATCCCCGCGCGGAGATAAGCCCCCTTCTCCTGCACCTGCACCAGTGCCGCATCGTCCAGAATATCCTGGACCTCCAAGGCGGCGGCGGCGCAGACCGGATTGCCGCCGAAAGTGGAGGCATGGGTGCCGGGCCCCAGCACCGACTTGCACCGCTCGCTCACAAGGAACCCGCCCATGGGCAGGCCGCCGGCAATCCCCTTGGCAAAGGTGACCGCGTCGGGCAGAATGCCGTACTGTTGGAAACAGAAGAGGCTGCCTGTGCGCCCCACCCCGGTCTGGACCTCGTCCACCAGCAGCAGCCAGTCCCGCTCGGCGCAGAGGACTGCCAGCTTGTGAACAAACTCCCTCTCCATCGGGAACACGCCCCCCTCCCCCTGGATCAGCTCCAGCAGCACCGCGCACACATCGTGGCCCGCCACCTCGGCAATGCCGTCCATGGTGGGCTCTGCGTAGCGAAAGCCGTCGGTGAAGGGAAAAAAGTAGTTGTGGAACACGTCCTGCCCGGTGGCGGCCAGGGTGGTCACCGTCCGGCCGTGGAAAGAATTTTTTAGAGTAAGGATAGTCCCTCTTCCCTTGCCATACTTATCAAAGGAGTACTTTCGAGCCAGCTTAATGGCCCCTTCATTGCTCTCCGCGCCGGAGTTTCCAAAGAAAGCTCCCGCCATGCCGGTGCGCCGGCAGAGCTTCTCGGCCAGCAGCGCATAAGGCTGGGAGTAAAAGAGGTTGGAGATGTGCCCCAGCCTCAGCGCCTGCTGGGTAATGGCTCCGGCCCACCGCTCGTTTCCGTAGCCCACCGAGGCTGTTCCGATACCGGCGGTAAAATCGATGTACTCCTTCCCTTCCAAATTCCAGAGTCTGGCCCCCTTGCCGTGGTCAATGTCCACATCAAAGCGGCCGTAGGTCTGAAGGGTATATTGGTGGTCCAGCCGGACCAGTTCTTCATGCGTCATAACAAAAGACCTCCTTACAGGATCATGGTGCCGATGCCCTGGTCGGAGAGCATCTCAATGAGAATGGAGTGGGGAATGCGCCCATCCAGGATGTGGGTCCGGGGCACGCCCTGGCGAACCGCCTCCACACAGCAGTCCACCTTAGGGATCATCCCCCCCTTGATGACCCCATCCTTGACCAGTCCCGGAATCTCGTGGAGGTGGGCCACCCGGATAAGGGTCTCCTCGTTGTGGGCGTCCCGCAGCAGGCCTCGGACATCGGTGAGCAGGATGAGCTTTTCCGCTCCCAGGGCCACCGCCAGCTTGGCGGCAGCGGTATCCGCATTAATGTTGTATGCGGTGTCGGCATCAATTCCCTGCGCCACCGTGGAAACCACCGGGATATACGCGTTGGACAGGCAGTCCACCACCGGCTTTGGATTTACCCGGACGATCTCCCCCACCAACCCGTATCTCTCATCCAGCTTCTTTGCCTGAAAGAGGCCGGCGTCCATGCCGCACAGGCCCACTGCCTGACCACCCATGCGGTTAAGGGTAGCCACCAGGTTCTTATTCACCTTGCCGCACAGCACCTGCTGGACGATATCCATGGTCTCGGCGTCTGTGTATCGCAGTCCGTCCACAAAGTGGGACTCTTTGCCGATCTTGTTCAGCATCTCGGTGATCTCCGGCCCGCCGCCGTGGACCACCACCACCCGAATGCCCACCAGGGACAGAAGAATGATGTCGGAGATGACGGCCCGGCGCAGTTCCTCAGAGATCATGGCGTTGCCTCCATACTTGACCACCATGGTCTTGCCGGTAAATTTTTGGATATAGGGCAGGGCCTCGGCCAGCACCTCGGCGCGCTCCACATGGGTGTAGGACATCTTAAATTCCCCTCTCGCGATATGATTACAAGTCTGCCGCCCTTTTACGTCCGGTAGTCTCCATTGATCTTCACATAGTCGTAGGTCAGGTCGCAGCCCCAGCAGGAAACAGTGCTCTGTCCCTCGTGAAGATCCACCTGAATGGTCACATCATCCCGGGAGAGGATGGCCTTGGCACGCTCCTCGTCAAAGTCCACACCCGCGCCGTTCTTGCAGACCAGAATCTCCCCCAGCTCGGAGGAAAATTTCACATCCACATACTCAGGGCGGAAGGGAGCCTTGGAGTAGCCCATGGCGCACAGGACACGGCCCCAGTTGGCATCGGCGCCGAACATGGCCGCCTTTACCAGGGAAGACCCCACCACCGCCTTTGCCAGACGCTCGGCCACCTCTTCGCTGCGGGCATCGGTGACCATACAGGTCACCAGGCGGGACGCGCCCTCGCCGTCGGCGGCGATGTGCTTTGCCATGTACTCACACACCTGATGGAGCGCCTGGGTAAAGAGGGTGTAGCTGTCGTCCTTCCACTCAATGAGGGGATTTTTCGCCATGCCGTTGGCCAGCACCACACACATATCGTTGGTGGAGGTATCCCCATCCACCGTCACCCTGTTAAAGGTGCAGGGCACGAGGATATGCAGTGCCTCCTGGAGCAGGTCGTGGGTGATGGCGCAGTCGGTGGTGATGAAACAGAGCATAGTGCCCATGTTGGGGTGGATCATACCGCTGCCCTTAGCAATGGCCCCAATGGTCACAATTTTGCCCCCAATGTCCAAGGAGACGGCGTATTCCTTCTTCGCGGTATCGGTGGTCATGATGGCGTGAGCCGCGTCGTCGGAACCGCCCTCCTTTTTCAGCGCCGCCGCCAGAGGCAGAACCCCGGCTTCAATGGCCGCCACGTTTAACGTCTGACCGATGACGCCGGTAGAAGCCACCACGAAGTCATTCGGGGCAAGTCCGGTGGCGGCGGCCGCCGCCGTACACATCTTTCTGGCGTTTTCGTGACTGGCCGGCGCACAGGCGTTGGCGTTGCCTGAATTTGCAATAATACCCCTGGCCACCCCGTCCTCCAGGTGCTCCATCGTGATATAAAGGGGCGCTGCCTTGACCCGGTTGAGGGTATAGACAGCCGCCGCCACGCACTCTTTCTCGGACAGGATCATCGCCAGATCCTTTTTCTCCGCCCTGCTCCCCGCCTTGACTCCGCAGTGGACTCCTCCTGCAGTAAATCCCTTGGCCGCGGTGACACCACCAGAAATTGGTTTCATATCGCTCATTCCTTTATGAAAGTTCTTTGTCCATTCTTTCAAGAAAGCTGGAGCCCGACCGTTTCTTCGAAGCCCAGCATGAGATTCATATTCTGTACCGCCGCGCCCGAGGCACCCTTGCCCAGGTTGTCAAAGCGGGCGGTGATAATGGTCCGGTCGTGATCCCCCGAGATGGTCAGCTCCAGCTTGTCGGTACCGGCAAAGGTGTTGGCCGCCAAAGTGTCACCCTGCGCGTTGAAGGGGGCCACCGTCACCGCCTTCTCCCCGGCGTAGTAGGCCGAGAGAATGAGACACAGTTCCTCCGCCGTTGGCTGGCCCTTCAGGTAGCGGTTGTGCAGCATGAGGGTGGTGGACATTCCCTTGTAGTAGTCATCCACCACCGGGCAAAAGACCGGGGGCCGCTCCAGCCCGGCCACCTCCGTCATCTCCGGCAGGTGCTTGTGCTGAAGAGTCGTGCCGTACAGCCGGGGGCTGAACAGCTCTGTCTCCTTCTCCTCTCCCTCATACTGGGCGATCATCTTTTTCCCGCCGCCGGAATAGCCGGTAAGAGAAAAGCAGGTCAGCGGATAGTCTGGAAGCAGAACATGCACTTTGACCAGGGGGGCCGCCGAGGCCAGAAAACCGGTGGCGTGGCAGCCCGGATTGGCCACCCGCATCGCCTGGGCAATGGCCATCCGCTGGCCGTGAAGTTCCGGGAAACCATACACCCAGCCGGGGGCCGTGCGGTGGGCAGTGGAGGCGTCAATAATCTTGGTGTGACTGTTGTTGCAGAGCCCCGCCGCCTCCCCGGCTGCGGCGTCAGGCAGGCAGAAGAACACCAGGTCGGCCTCATCCATTCGGCTTTTCCGCTCGGCGGTATCCTTGCGCTTGTCCGGGTCAATGCCCAGCAGCTCAATATCGTCCCGCTGGGCCAGACGCTGGTGGATCTGAAGCCCGGTGGTCCCTTCTTGACCGTCGATAAAGACCTTTGGTTTTCTCATTGCCCGCGCTCCTTCAGGAATTCCTTGATGTGGTCGATCTGCGTCTGCACTGCACTGGGGGCGGGCCCGCCGTAGACGCTGCGTCCGCCCACGCAGGTCTTAAGCTCCAGGGCTTGATAGACGTCTGCGTCAAAGAGGCCGGAGACAGACCGAAAATCCTTCAGCGGCAGCGTGTCCAGCGTTTCCCCCGTCTTGAGGCACATGTGCACCAGCCGCCCCACGATCATGTATGCCTCCCGGAAAGGCAGGCCCTTTTTTACCAGATAGTCAGCGCAGTCGGTGGCGTTGATAAAGCCGCCGGAGGCCGCCCTTCTCATATTATCCCGCCGGACGGTGAGGGTATCCAGCATGGCGGTAAACACCGGGATGCACATCTCCACCGTGTCAATGGCATCGAACACCGGCTCCTTATCCTCCTGCATATCCTTGTTGTAGGCCAGGGGCAGGCCCTTCATCACCGTGAGCAGCGTAATAAGGGAGCCGTACACCCGCCCGGTCTTGCCCCGGACCAGCTCGGCCACGTCGGGGTTTTTCTTCTGGGGCATGATGGAGGAGCCGGTGGAGTAGGCATCATCCAGTTCCACGAATTTGAATTCCCAGGAGCACCAGAGAATGAGCTCCTCGGAGAACCGGGACAGGTGCATCATGAGGATGGAGCAGGCCGAAAGAAACTCGATGGCGAAGTCCCGGTCGGAGACTGAATCCAGAGAGTTCTCGGTGGGTTTGGCAAAGCCCAGGGCAGCAGCTGTCTGGAACCGATCCACCGGATAAGTGGAAGTGGCCAGCGCCCCCGCGCCCAGGGGGCATTCATCCATCCGCTCCGCGCAGTCCTCCAGCCGGGTCACGTCCCGCTTGAGCATGTTGGCGTAGGCCATCATGTAGTGGGCCAGAGTGGTGGGCTGGGCCCGCTGGAGATGGGTGTAACCCGGCATGACGGCGTCCAGATTCTCCTCCGCCTTTTGTACCAGCACCTGCTCCAGCGCCAAAAGCATCTCCACGATTTTGGGGATTTCCTTCTTCACATATAGCCGGAAGTCCACCGCCACCTGATCATTTCGGCTCCGGGCGGTGTGGAGACGCTTGCCCGTGTCCCCGATGCGGCCGGTGAGCTCGGCCTCGATATTCATGTGGATATCCTCGTTGTCCAGAGAAAACTCCACCTGCCCGGCCTCAATGTCCGCCAAGATGGTCTTTAGCCCCTCGATAATCTTCTCCGCCTCATGAGGCTCGATGATCCCGGTCTTACCCAGCATGGCCGCGTGGGCAATGGAACCGGCGATGTCCTCCTGATAGAGTCTGGCATCAAAGGTAATGGAGGAGTTGAAGTCGTTGACCAAGGTATCGGTTTCCTTTTGGAACCTGCCTGCCCATAATTTCATGGTATATCGCTCCTATTCCTGTGCGGTGATCGTTCTTTTTGATTACAGTTTGCCCTGCTCCCGCAGTGCCTGAACGGTATCGGGCAGCCCCCAGAGGTTGATGAACCCGCCGGCGGCGGCCTGATCGTAGTCGCTCTCCTCAAACGTCACCAGATTCTCGGAGTACAGGCTCTCGGGAGATGTGACACCGGCGTTGATGATGTTGCCCTTATAGAGCTTGAGCTTCACCGTGCCTGTGACATGCTCCTGGGTGGCATCCGCAAAGGCAGACAGCGCCTCGCGCAGGGGGCTGAACCACTTTCCGTTATAGACAAGGTCCGCGAAATCTACGGCCAGCTTGCTCTTCATGTGGGCGGTGTCCTTATCTACGGTAATCATCTCCAGCACCTCGTGAGCGTGATAGAGAATCGTGCCGCCCGGCGTCTCGTACACGCCCCGGTCCTTCATGCCCACCAACCGGTTCTCCACGATGTCCAGCAGGCCGATGCCGTTGGCTCCGCCCAGCGCATTGAGCTTGCGAATGATGTCGCTGGCCTTCTTCTGCTCTCCGTCGATGGCCACGGGTACGCCCTTGACAAAATCCAGGGTGACGTAAGCGGGAACATCGGGAGCATCCACGGGGCTGACCCCCATCTCCAGGAAGCCCTTTTGCTCATACTTTGGCTCGTTGGCCGGATCCTCCAGATCCAGGCCCTCGTGGGAGAGGTGCCACAGGTTCTTGTCCTTGGAGTAGTTAGTCTCTCGGCTGATCTTCAGGGGCACATTGTGGGCCTCGGCGTAGTCGATCTCCTCGTCACGGCCCTTGATGTCCCACTCCCGCCAGGGGGCGATAATCTTCATATCGGGAGCAAAACGTTTGATCGCCAGCTCGAAGCGCACCTGGTCGTTGCCCTTGCCGGTGCAGCCGTGACAGATGGCGTCGGCATTCTCCTTCTTGGCAATCTCCACCAGCCGCTTGGCAATGACAGGCCGGGCAAACGCGGTGCCCAGCAGGTACTGCTCATACTTGGCCCCGATCTTCATGGAGGGAATAATGACCTCGTCTACCATCTCGTCCACCAGATCCTCGATATACAGCTTTGACGCGCCAGTCTTGATTGCCTTTTCCTCCAGGCCATCCAGCTCATCGCCCTGCCCCACATCAGCGGAGACGGCAATGATCTCAGGATCGTTATAGTTTTCCTTTAGCCAGGGAATGATAATGGAAGTGTCCAGTCCGCCCGAATACGCGAGCACTACTTTTTTGATCTCAGCCATGGAAAAACCCTCCGTTTAGTTGATGTTATAGGCAGTTTAACACAGCATGTTAAAAATGGCAAGAGTAAATATGCATAAATATTCTATATGACCCCCATTTTTTTCGTCTTATTCTTTAATTATTCATTAGTTGTTGCATAATTATATGTCGTCTGTTTTTTACCCAAACAAAAGCGCAAAAAAGGGCAGGGTTCTGCGCTTTCGCCCAGGACCCCGCCCCTTACATATGAAACCGCCTGCGGGCCTCTTCCCGCAAAGAAGGCGTCCGGCGAACGATAACCAGCGGAACAATAATCGCCACGCACACCGCCGTCACTACCAGCGACCAGGTTGGAACCCACTTCCCAGTCAGCCATCGGTCTACAAACAACTCCACAAACAGGCAAAACGCCCCCACTCCACCGAGGGTTAACGTGACCGTGGTGAGGATAGATCTGCCCCGAAGCGCCAGCACCAGCAGAAGAATCACCGCCCCGCCGGTCAGGATGAGCGGCAGCGCCAGGCCAAGATACCAGACAAATCCATGGTTCGCCATGGCAATCAAAAAGACATAGATTGCCACGGCTCCCACGTCCAGTCCCAGCCGCAGAATAACGTGGATTTTTCGATCCAGCAGCGGCGGCACAAACCAAAGCCACAGCATCACCGCTGCCCCAATCAGATACAGCGACCAAATATGCCCGGCCCGCAGGAAAAGATTCAACACTCCACAGGCCACAGAAACAGAAACCAGGAGAACGGTAATCAGAAGCGCCGCCTCCCGCCTGGACACCGGCTTCACCTCGCCCCGCTGGGTGGGAAAAGGTTTTGGCCGCTCGGTATTCACCGGCTGGGCCGGGTCGCAGACCGGGGTGGCGCATAGAGGGCAGACAGACGCGGTAGGATCCAACTCAACCCCGCAGTGAACGCAGTAAGACATTCTCTCACTCCTCTCGGTTGGATGTGACTTTGACCGGGATCCCGGCCCGGATCAGGAATCGGAAAAAATCCCGCTCGGTCTCGCTCTCCTTCAGCGTTCCGGCAAACGTGATCTCCATCGTATTGCCGTAGCTGATGGACGCACAGTGAACCCGAGGTACTGTAGCCTGCCCCAGAATAACCTCCATGTGCTCGATAAGAGAAGTCATTTCATGAGGCACTTTGAAAGCCCCCGGATTGGTGTAAGTTCCGGAATAAGGCCGAACGCCGGCCAGCCAGTAGCTCAGAGCCATAATTGGATTTTTTAGAAAGACAGGAATAACTCCCAGCAGCTTGTTGGTTTGGAAGCGGACATTCCCTGTAAAGGACGCCCTCATCCTGGCCCGATCCTGCTCCAGGCGCATAAAGTGACGTGTGTAGTTCAACACATCCTCAAAGGGGTACTCCCCCAGAGACGGGTCAATACAAGGCCGGATCGTAATAATAAAGTTGCGGAGTGTAACCGAAGGGAACCACGGCCGTAGGTTGATCGGGATCGCCAGGGCCACCGGCTTCTCTCGGACAGGGCGTTCCCGCCGCTGTTTTTCAATCAACACTTTCAAAAGCGCGGCGGTAAGATACTCCGTCACGGTGGCCCCATACCGCTTTGCCGTTGCCCGGAGCCTGTCCAGCGGAACAAAGCCCATCGTTACATTGAGCGTGTAAAATGGCTCCCGCGTCCCCGTGTTGGGGTACGCTTTTTTCTGCATCCCGCCCCGTGTCGTCCGCTTTCCGGCGTAGCGGGCGTAGGCGTCTTCCCGCTCTTCCCGCAGAGGCGGCTCCCGCAGGTCGAGGAGGCCGTGTCCGGTATAAGGGATGTCGTGGCCCGTCTCCCGAAAATAGGCCGCCAGCACCGTTCGAAAAAATGTCAGCGCTCCCACGCCATCGGACAGGGCATGAAAAACTTCCAGAGAAATGCGCGTCTCATAGTAGTAAAAACGGATCAGCCAGCCGTTATCCTCTTTAAACCGCACCGGCTGACAGGGGTTGGAGATATCCGGTTTCACAAAAGGTCCCGGCGCGCTGTTGGGCTCAAGATAGTACCAAAACGCCCCACGCTTGATTCGCACGGCAAAGCCCGGAAATCGCGGCATACACTCATCCACCGCCCGCTGGAGGGCCGCCGGATCCACCCGCTCTTTCAAAACCGCGGAAAAGCGATAGATCGCCGAGTACTCCTCCTTCTGAAGCGCAGAGTAGAGGATACCGGCATTGTCCAATGTATACCAATCCGGCTTTTTCTTTTTTGCCATATCCTTCCTCCTCTTTGCTTGATGCTTTTTATTTTACCACTGCCGCCGCTCCCGCGCAACCCGCCTTTACTTTTCCCCAACTCCGTGCTACAATGCTTTCATCTTTTCATTTTAACAGAAGAAACGGAGGAAAACCATGGAAGGACGGCGGCATATGAACCTGATCCGGCCCACCACAGAGCAGAAGCGGATGGCGGAGGATCGGCGGCTGGAGCCGGTGATGCGGGCGTTGAAGGCCATCCACTCGTCTACCTCCCCCGAGTCTATGGATCCTGAAGATCTGGAACGCCAGAGGGCGGGCCAAGAACTGCTAGGGCGGCTGGTCTCCCCCCGGCGGGGCGTCTCCTGGGAGCCTTTTCGCCTCCACGGGATGCCTGCCGCCTGGACCAGGCCAGCCCGCTGCTGGGAAAAGCGCAAGGTCATCCTCTATTGCCACGGCGGCGGCTACACCAGCGGCAACCTGGGCTATTCCCGCCCCCTGGCCGCCAAATTGGCAGAGACCACAGGCTATGAGGTCCTCTGTTTTGAATATCGTCTGGCGCCGGAGCACCCCTTCCCAGCCGCACCGGACGATGCCATGCGAGCCTGGGACTATTTGATGCACCTGGGCTATGGCGCCCGGGACGTGGTGGTCGCGGGGGACTCTGCCGGCGGAAATTTGGCCCTGGTCCTCTGCCATCGGCTCAAAGCCGAGGGGCGGCGGCTCCCCGCCCGGCTGGTACTCATGTCCCCCTGGACAGACATGACGGCCAGCGGGCGCTCTTACACCGAGCGGGCTGACATTGACCCCATGATCACCATGAACTACATCCAAGCCGTCCGGCGGGTCTACGCCGGAGAGAGGGATCTCTCCAATCCTCTCCTCTCTCCCCTTCTTGGCGATCTCTCCCGGTTTCCCCCCGCCCTCATTCAGGTAGGCACCAACGAGATTCTCTATTCCGACTCTGTCCGGCTCCGGGATCGCATGGTGCGATCCGGTGTCCCCTGCCGGTTGGAAGTCTGGAAGGACATGTGGCATGTCTTTCAGATGTTCCCCATGCGTACCGCAGACCAGGCCATGGATAGTGTGGGGCGCTTTTTGCTGGAGGACCTGTGAGCGTTTTGACTCGGGTATACTTTTAAGAGCAGCGGTTCGGTCATTTTTATGACCGAATCGCTGCTCTATTGCTCAATTTGTCATATTAAAATATTACCAATCACGATGGATGGCTCCGATCCGATTGGCTTCCTCCGCCACTGCCTTGGCCACGGCGGCGCTCACCCGCTTGTCCAGTGCGTCGGGGATAATGTAGTCCTCCCGCAGCTCTTCGTCGGTAACGATAGAAGCAATGGCCCGAGCAGCAGAGATCTTCATCTCTTCGGTAATGTCGGTGGCACGGACATCCAAAGCTCCCCGGAAAATACCCGGAAACACCAACACGTTGTTGATCTGATTTGGAAAGTCACTCCGGCCGGTGGCCACTACCCGGGCGCCGCCAGCCAGGGCCTGGTCCGGCATGATCTCCGGTACGGGGTTGGCCATGGCAAAGACAATGGGGGCTTTGGCCATACCAGCCACCATTTCAGAAGTGACGATCCCGGGAGCGGACACACCCACGAACACGTCGCGCCCTTTCATGGCGCCGGTCAGATCACCCCGGAACCGTTCCCGATTGGTGACCTCTGCCATTTCCTTCTGCACTGGGTTCATCCACTCTTCTCCCGGACACAACGCGCCGCGCTGATCTACCAGCACCACATCTCCCACACCGAACTGCATCATAAGTCTGCATATGGAAATACCCGCACTGCCCGCGCCGCTGATAACCACCTTGGCCTCCTCAATGGGCTTTTTTACCAGCCGTAGGGCATTGAGGAGGCCGGCACACACCACAATGGCAGTGCCGTGCTGGTCATCATGGAATACGGGGATGTCGCACGCCTCTTTGAGGCGGCGCTCCACCTCAAAGCATCGGGGTGCGGAAATATCCTCCAGATTGATACCTCCAAAGCTTTTGGAGATAAGACGGATGGTCTCAACCAGCTGATCTACGTCTTTGGTATCCACACACAGCGGGAAGGCATCTACGTCGGCAAATTCTTTAAAGAGGGCGCACTTGCCCTCCATCACCGGCATACCGGCGGCGGGGCCGATGTCGCCCAGGCCCAGCACGGCGGTACCGTCGGTGATAACGGCCACTAAGTTGCCGCGGCGGGTCAAATCCCAAGATCTTTTGTAGTCCTTCTGAATGACCCGGCAGGGCTCGGCCACCCCGGGGGTATAAAGGAGGGACAGATCCTCCTTGCTCTCAATATGCTTCCGGGCCACGATCTCAATTTTTCCGCTCAACTCCTGGTGGAGGAGCAGAGATCTTTGACTGACATCCATCGTATTCATCCTCTCTTTCGCATTTCTTTCAAAACAAATTGCCTGCCTCGTTAAAAACCATATCCTGGGGTTCTTCCAGCAATTCAAAGGCCGGGTCGTTCCGAATCTCTTCCAAAATTGCCTCAGAGACCTCGATCTCCCCCAGGTGTAGGGTATCCCGCATGTGAACCATTCGGAACTTGTCTCGGTCAGCTCCAAGAGCCGTTTTGACCGCCGCTTGAATGGCCAGCCTTTGACTGTCAAACACCATAGGAATCTTTGCCGAATCAGTCCCGCCGCTGGTGAGCAGATTGGGATAGGTGGTATTGAAATCCACTTTTTCATAAAGCCGGTGGGTGGTGACGTCAGCAGTACCCAAGCCTACCGCCGCGCCGTGGCTCTGTTCGGTCAAATCCAAAACGGCAATCTTCCGAGGCCGTCCCACCCGGCTGATCCCCGATTCATAGGAAAAGGACCTCGTGATATTGGGGTCCATGCCAGTGCCGCTGATGTTTTTGCCCATGTAGTCAATAATCAGCACATCCAGATCTTCCACCAGGATACGGGGCATCAGGCTCCGGGCCTCCAAAAGGCACTCCGGCTCCTTGGTGCGGATCTCATCCGGAGTAAACGTCAGCAGTTTATAGGTCTGATCAAAGGCATTTTCAATGGTGCCCACCCCAAAAAGGATCTTAGCCTTCTCCAGATAGATGCTGCCCCCCAGTTCGATGGTCTCGCCCATACGGCGGCGGCCGCGGCCGTGAACGGTCTCGGCGCCTTTCTGCTTGCCCAGACCGATGCACATCATCTTAAAAAGCCCGCTCTCATAGTGCCCTCGAAAGCCGGTGTGGGGCTTGATCCGGTTGACCACCACCACGCCATCTGCCTCATGGGCGTACTTATCCAGGTAGATGGGAGTGCCGTCCTCCAGTGCCCCGATCTGGACCACCTCCATGGTGGCCCGGATGGGGCAGCCCATGGTCTCCTCGGTAATATGGAAACTCTCCAACACCGTGACCTGCCCCTCGGCCACTGCGCCGCCATGGCTGCCCATGGCGGGGATGAGGAATGGCTCGCCCCCCTGCTGACGGATAAAGTCCACCGTCTCCCGCAGAATGGTCACGATGTTGTCGATGCCCCGGCTTCCGGCGGTGACCGCCACCTTCATGCCGGGACGAACCGCCGCCTTCAGTTCCGGCCGGTCGAGTAACCCCCGGAGCGTGCTCTGGGGGTCGGCCACCCGGCGGCTGTCAAACTTCTGACGCACTCGTGCCATCCGAGGGATGGGTACGCTCTGAAGCAAAGCATTTACTTTTTCATTATTGTCGTGCATATTCTCGCCTTTCTCTGTAGGCCTTGCCTCTTAAAGCCGGATCAGGATTAGATAAATTTGCGGGTAGAGCGCAATCACACAAATAAAGCGGATAATTTGGATGGAAGCCACCTTCACCCCATCTCCGTCCAGGCTGTCCGCAATCATAGCCATGTCGGTGGCCCCGCCGGGGATGCAGGAGATGAAGCAGGTATATACGTCCATATCGGTCACCGCGCACAGCAGAAATCCAAACAGGAGATTTGCCGCCAGAGCAACCCCCAGGACCACCAGCAGAGGCCCCAGCAGGTTTTCCGCCCCCGAAAGACTGTCCCGGGTGATGAAGCTACCCACCAGCGCCCCGGTGCCCATTTGGGTGAACCGGCGCACTGGCAGAGGGATCCGCCCCCGGTGAGTGGTGATGTTAAAGGCTGCAAAACAGACCATGGAGAAGGTCAGTGCTCCCGCCGGGATGCCGGTCCAGTAGCCCAGCCAGCCGCCGCCCAAAGCCACCGCAAGGGATAAGAAGAGATTCCAGCGTCCATCGCTGTTTCTCATCCGGTACTCTGGGCCTCCCCCCTCCGGGAGCCGGTGAGCAAACTGCTCCGGCCAGCGGCGAATGAGAAAGCGGATGAGCAGGGTGTCCAGCAGGGGGAAACCGGAAAGTATCACAAAGTTGCGGATCACGTGAACTGCCGAGACCTGAAAGGAGTCTCCCCCCAGCTCTGGGGTCATGAGCACGATGTCCGACATTCCGCCGGGTGTGCTCATGAGGAAACTGGACATGAGGGAGACTTTGCCCCCGCTGATGCCATGGCAGAGGTAGCCGCACAAGATGGAAAATGCCAGCATCCCCGTGACAATGATGGCGGTGGGCTTGACGACCTGCTTCATGTCTTTCAGACGGTCCCGGGTCAGCGGCAGAGCAATGAATGCCCCAGCCACTGCCTGGGCACATGGCCGAACAAACCAGGGCAGATAGGCCACGCCCGTGACCAGGTTGAACACCGCCACCGAGATCATAGCTCCCACCAGCGCCCCTGCGGGCATTTTTGCCCGCACCGCCAGTATTCCGCCCGCACAACCGACGGCCAGTGTCAGAAAAATCCGAATCAGCACCAAATCGCTTCCCTTCTTCATTCCCGGGAAATGCGTGCAGTAAAGGGAAGCTCCTCCGCTGCCGCACGCTCTGGGATCTGGGATCCCGGGCCTTTTAGATGACCGGCCCCAGGCAGTAGATGTCCATGGTGGCAAAATAGTGGAGAGCCTCGTTCTTGGTCATCTGGCCGTTGAGCACCTTCAGCATCAGCTCGAAAGCTTCCTCACCCACCTCTTCGATGGTCTTTTCGCCGGCGATGATCCACCCTGCGTTGAGGTCCATGTCGTGCTGCATCCGCTCATAGGTGTTGGGGTTGCCGCAGATCTTGATGACCGGCATGCTGGGGAATCCCTGGGGTGCGCCCCGGCCGGTGGAAAACATCATGAACTGCGCGCCGGTGGCGGCCATACCGGTGAGGATCTCCGGCTCGCGCCCCGGGGTGTCCTTAATCCACAGGCCCTTCTGGTCGGTGACAAACTCAGGGTACTCCAACACGCCCTGGATAGGGCGATGGCCCGACTTGACAATGGCGCCCAGGCTCTTCTCCTCAATGGAGGACAGACCTCCCTCGATGTTTCCGGGGGTAGGCTGGCCGCCCCGCATGTCCTCGCCAATGGCGGCGGCCCGTTTCTCCATGCGGTCCACAATCTCCAGAATCTTGCAGCCTACGGGGCCGTCACAGCCGCCCACAGCCCGGTTGGCCAGAATGTGCTCACCGCCAAGGAACTCGGTAGTCTCACCGAAGATGACGGTACCTCCCAAATCCACCAGTTTGTCGGCCACATAGCCGATGACGCAGTTAGAGGCCATGCCGGAGGTGGTGTCTGAGGCGCCGCACTTGATGGACATGACCACGTTGGAGATGTCAGTCGCCTCCCGCTGGAGGCCGGAGGCGTACATCACCAGCTCCTGGGCTGCATCGATGCCTGCCTGGATGGCCCGGCTGGTGCCGCCCAGCTCCTGAATACGGATTACAGACACCGGCTTGCCGGTAGCTGCGATCTCATCCCTCAGCCGTTCGGTATCAGTACCCTCACAGCCCAGGCTCACGATGAGCACACCGGCCACATTGGGTCCCTTACCAAGGCTGATAAGGGTGTCGGTTACTCTTTTTAGGTCAATGGGCAACTGGCAGCATCCTTGATGGTGGAAAAAGCCCACCGCGCCCTGCACCTGATGCACGATGGCCTGGGCCACATCGGTGGCACAGATGACACTGGGGATGACCGCCACCAGATTCCTGGCACCGTACTTCCCGTCGGGGCGCTTGTAGCCGTAAAATGAATATTCCATGCCGTCTTTCCTCCTCTTACAGATCGCCGCGGCCACGCATGGCCTCCAGGTTGTGGATATGCACATACTCACCCTTGCGGATGTTTTTACTGGCCATGCCGATTTCCTCGCCATACTTAGTAATCTGTTCGCCCAACTTAATGTCCCGCACAGCGATTTTGTGGCCGTAAGGCACATCTCCAAAGACCCGAACCTCTTCCCGGTTGCCCTTTTTGTCCCGAATCTCTACCATATTGCCACTTACGACGCCGTTGGCGAAGATGGTGGCGACGTTATCCAAATCATCCACACGAAGCGCAATTTTAATCTCTTCCATGTTCTCTGCCTTCTTTCTTCTTGTTATCGGCGGATGAGTCACTTTTGAATGGGACCCACCATGTTCTCCGGCCGCACAATCTTGTCAAACTCTTCCGCGGTTAAAAGTCCCAGTTTCACCGCCGTCTCCTTCAGAGTGCCACCCTCCCGGTAGGCGGTCTTGGCAATCTTGGCGGCGTTCTCATAGCCGATGTAGGGATTGAGCGCAGTAACCAGCATGAGGGAGTTATCCAGGTACTCCTTGATCTTCTCCCGGTTGGGCTGGATGCCCACAGCGCAGTTGTTGTTAAAGGAGACCATCACATCGCCCAGCAGCCGCGCCGACTGGAGAAAGTTGTAGATGCAAACGGGCATAAACACGTTTAGTTCAAAGTTGCCCTGGCTGGCCGCCATACCCACCGCCACGTCGTTGGCCATCACCTGCACGGCCACCATGGTCACCGCCTCGCACTGGGTTGGGTTGACCTTGCCGGGCATGATGGAGGATCCGGGCTCGTTCTCCGGGATGATGAGCTCACCAATGCCGCACCGGGGTCCGGAGGAGAGCAGCCGCACGTCGTTGGCGATCTTCATGAGGTTGGCCGCCAACGCCTTCATGGCCCCATGGGCGAACACCAGCTCATCCTTGGAGGTCAGTGAGTGGAACTTGTTGGGGGCAGTGATGAACCGCTTGCCGGTGAGGGTGGAGATCTCCTCGGCCACCGCCTCCCCAAATTGGGGCAGGGCATTGAGCCCGGTGCCCACGGCAGTGCCGCCCAGAGCCAGCTCCCGCAGGCCGTCCAGAGAGGATTGGAGCATGACTTTGCCCTTCTCCAGCATGGCGTACCAGCCGCTGATCTCCTGGCCCAGAGTCAGGGGGGTTGCGTCCTGAAGGTGGGTCCGGCCAGTCTTGATGACGTCCCGGTACTCCTCGCTGAGTTTTACCAGCGTCCCATGGAGCAGGTCTACCGCCGGAAGAACCTGCTCTTCGATTGCCAGCAGCGCGGCAATATGCATGGCCGTGGGGAAGGTGTCGTTGGAACTCTGTGATTTGTTCACATGGTCGTTGGGGTGGATGAGCTTCTCTCCCAGGATCTCGTTAGCCCGGCCAGCAATGACCTCGTTGAGGTTCATGTTAGACTGGGTGCCCGAGCCGGTCTGCCAGACCACCAGAGGAAACTCCTCATCCAACTTGCCCGCCAGGATCTCGTCGCAGACCTGTCCAATGGCACCGGCCCGCTTCTCATCCAAGTTGCCTAGCTTACAGTTGGCCAGAGCCGCCGCTTTCTTCAGGATGGCAAAAGCCCGGATGATCTCCTGGGGCATCCGCTCGGTGCCGATGCGGAAATTTTCATAGCTACGCTGGGTCTGCGCCCCCCAGTATTTGTCGGCGGGGACCTTCACCTCGCCCATGGTGTCGTGCTCAATGCGGTATTCCATGCTCTGACTTCTCCTTTCTGCCTGGGCAGTGTTTTTCACTTCTCCGCCATAGCGGCCCGGATGCCGGTGACCACCTGGTCACAGATCTCACCGGCCAGGCCGGTGTATCCTTCTGGATTGAGGATAGTCTGGATTTCCTCCCGGGTCATGTACTGGGCCACGGTCTCATTCTCCAACAGCTTGTCGCAGAAATCGGCGTGCTGCTCAAAGGTATCCATGCACACCTGGTAGACAATGCCGTGGGCAGTCTGCTTGCCCACATGCTTGCCCAACTCCAGCATGATGCCCTCGCTCTGCATCAGACCCTTGAGGATGTCCAAGTCGCTGCGCATCTTCTTCGCGTCCACCTCCAGATGGGCCAGAACGGTCTTGAGCTTGGCGGCGGAGGTGCCGGCAAGGATCACCACCTCGTTGGCGGCCTTCCACTCGATTTTCCAGAGTGCGCCGTCCCGCTCATGCTCGCAGAACATGGACTCCATGGTGGAATCCATGCAGCCCTTGATGAGGCGGGCCAGCATCTGCAGGCTCTCCAGGCTGTTGGGGTTGCGCTTGTGGGGCATAGTGGAGGAGCCCACGGAGCCTGGGACAAAGCCCTCGAAGGCCTCGCTCACCTCGGTCATCTGGAGCTTGGCCAGCTCGTTGCCGATCTTGCCGTTGGTGTAGGCCATCATGGCCAGACTCATGCAGATTTCGGACACCCGGTCCCGGGAGACGTGCCAGGCTACGTCGGGCACGTCCAAGCCAACCTTCCGGATGGTGCGGTTGCTGACCTCGATGCCCTGGGGGCCAAAGCCGGCCATAGTACCCACGGCGCCGGAGAGCTCACCCACGAAGCAGCGTTTGCGGCACTGCTCCATTCGCTCAATGTTGCGGCGAATCTCGCTGGCCCAGACGGACAGCTTGTATCCGAAGGTGATGGGCAGGGCCTGCTGGGTGTGGGAACGGCCAGGCATGATGGTGTTGCGGTACTTCTCCACCATGCTCAGCAGCGTTCTCTCGGCCTCCAGCATGTCGTTATAAATAACCTCATAGCCTCGCTTCATGGAGAGCATAAAGGAGGTGTCAATGATGTCCTGGGTAGTGGCGCCTAGATGGACATACTCACCGTAGTTGTTGTCACACACGGACTGGAACTCCTTCAAAATGGGCACAAGAGAGTGGCCCACCCGCTTAATGCCCTCCTCGATGCGGGGAATGTTCAGGTTCTCCACTTTGGCCTTCTTGCGGATCTCCACTGCGGCCTCCTGAGGGATGATGCCCATCTCGGCCTGGGTCTCGGCCAGCGCGGCCTCGAAGTCCAGGATGTTCTGGATGAGAGCGGTGTCGTCAAAGATCTCCCGCATGATGGGAGTACTGAAGCTGTTGCGGTACAGCACGGAATCAAGCATATTACAGGCCATTTTTATTTCCTCCTCAGTGTTCTGACCGCGTCGCCCACGGCGCGGATGGGTGTTTCATTTTTCAAGGACAGGACGATCTCCCGAATCTTATCGGCACAGTCTCCGGTGACGGTCATTCCTGCCAGTGAGGTGTATTTCTGATCGATAAAGCTGTACGGCGGCTTTCCTACCGGCAGGTCCACCGACTTTTCCAGGCGCCGGCCGTCCTTTAGGCAAAGGGTGACCCGTTCGGTGCGGAGCTGGGGGTAAGACTTGGTGTAATCCGCATTTTCCCGCACCTGGATGCGCTTGGCATATTCCTCCACCGCTCCACTGTGCAGAAGATCGGGTGCAAATTCCGACAGGGTGCACTGCCCGTGCAGGAGAGTCACCGCCAGGCAGAAGGGAAGAGAAAACTTTGCCTTCGTCTCCAGGTCGGTCTTGTACTCCCCGCACAGCTCCCACGCCGTCCGGTAGACCTCTGCCTCCACGGACTCTACATCCTCCGGAGTAAACGAGTGCTCTGCCATCAGCGCCTGAAGGGCATCCAGCGCCGAGTGGGTGTGTCCGCAAGAGGCGTGCATCTTGTAGTAGGCGTCCTCCAACATCAGCCGGTCTCCTGGCTTGGGAACCAGGAAAGACAGATCCTCCTTGCCTCCCGCCGACCGGGCATAGCCCTTCGGCCCGGCAAAGGCGTCCTCGGGGGCAGTGAGGCCCCGTTCAGCCAGCTCGGCGGCAACAATACCGTTGCGGGCGGCGTTGCCCACGGTGACTAGCTTGGCGTCCGTGCCAAAGACATAGATAAGGCCGCTGGCCATGGTGGAGGCAATCCCCATGGCACGTTCCATGGCCGCGCCGTCCAGCCCCATGATCTTCACCGCGGCGGCCGCCGCGGCGAAGGTTCCGCAGGTTCCGGTGGTGTGCCAGTGGGTGTAGTGGTCTGGATTGACCGCACCGCCCATGCGGATCATGGCTTCATAGCCCGCCGTCACGCCCAGGGCATAGTCGGCAAAGGATGCCTCCCTGGCCTCGGCCACCGCCAGCGCGGCCGCGATCACGGGCGCCCCGGGGTGGGTGATGGCAATCTTGTTGGTGTCGTCATACTCCAAAGCGTGGCTGATAAGGCCGTTATAGAAAGCCGCGTTCTGGGCGGAGGTCCGCTCGGTCTGTCCCACGCCGCTGGCCTGAGGATTTCCCCCCGCTGCCCGATTCATGGCCAGAGTCTCCCGGGCGCAGGGCCGGTCCACCGCAGCAATGGCACAGCCCAGCCAGTCCAAAGTTTTGTACCGGATGTCCAGCAGGTTCTCTTCTCCGATCTGCTCCAGAGTCATACCGCTGAGAAACTCGCAGAGCGCTCTGGTCTGATTTATGGAAGCACCTCCTTGCCATACGGGATCAATCATCATCCAGCTCCTCACCGGCGTCTCCAATGATGTCGTCCACGCTGACGGAATTGGGGGCCTTGGCCTTTCTTCTGACCTTCACGGCCTTGGAGATGATGGGGGCGAAGAAGCTGGCCACGGAGATGAGCAGCACCACCAGGGTAATGGGACGGGTCCACAAGAAACTGCAAGAGCCGCCGCTGGCCACCAAAGCCTGCCGCAGGTTGCTTTCCGCCATGGAGCCCAGAACCAGGCAGACAATAAGGGGCGCGGAAGGGATGTCAAACTTATAAAACAGATAGCCGATCACACCGAAAAGAATGACAATAAACACATCAAATGGGTTGGATGAGATAGAGAACACTCCGGTGACGCAAAAGGCCAGAATAATGCCGCCCAGCAGGGACTCTGGTACCGACAATATGGTCTTCATGTACCTGAGCAGAAACAGGCCAAGAGGTGCCATAATGAGATTGGCCAGGAAGAAGGCCAGGAAAAGGCTGTAGGTTATGTCTGCATGCTCGGTGAAAAGGACGGGTCCGGTGCTCAGGCCCTGGAGCATCAAGGCACTGAGGAACAGGGCTGAGGTGGCGTTTCCGGGTACTCCCAGAGCCAGTAGCGGGACCAGCGAACCGCCGGTAACGCCGTTATTGGCAGACTCCGGTGCGGCCACGCCCTTGGGATTGCCCTTGCCAAAGGTATCTGGCTCTCCGCTAATCTTCTTTTCCGTATCATAGGCCAGAAAAGTTGCCACGTTAGTACCTGCCCCGGGAATGATACCCACCACCGTGCCAATGATGGAACCCCGCAGCCAAGTGGGCAGCAGTTTTTTGCACATCTTCCAACCAATCCAGGTGGAGCCCACATCGGGCATAGGCTTCTTTTCCACCCCTGTCTTGGCCTTCTCTGCACTTTTGAGCACAGAGATCACACCGAACAGGCCAATGAGGGCCGCCACCATGGTCACGCCGCCCAACAAATTGACGCTGCCGAAGGTGTAGCGCTTCACACCGGTCTGTGGATCTAAGCCGATGCAGGCAATAAACAGGCCCAGAAAGCCGGAGAGCAAACCCTTTGTCAAGGACTTTCCGCCTATGCTGGCGATACAGCTCAGGCCCAGCACCGCCACGGCAAAATATTCCGCAGGGCCAAAAGTGAGGGCAAATTCGGCCAGCACGGTGGTCAGGCTCATGAGCACGATGGCGCTGAACAGTCCGCCGAACACGCTGGAGAGTGTGGAAATGCCCAGTGCCATACCTGCCTGTCCTTGTTTTGCCATGGGATAGCCGTCCAGAGTTGTGGCAAAAGAGGAAATGGTTCCGGGAATCCCAAGCAGGATGGCAGAAATGGAGCCGCCAAAGATGGAAGAACAGTAGATGGCCGTCAGGAAGGCCAGACCCGTAGTGGCCTCCATGGTGAACGTCACGGGGACCATCAGGGCGATAGCCATATTGCCCGTCAGGCCGGGCAGTGCGCCGATGACCAATCCAACCACCGTACCGATCACCAGGAAGAGCAGCGTCTCAGGCTGCATCAACGTCTGCAGCCCCAAAAGAATGTTGTTCATTAATCGTGCCCTCCTTTAAAAGAACACGCCCGGGAAGTTGATCCCGAACAGTTTGGTAAAGGACAGATATAGTCCCACGCTGACGATCAGTGCCGTAGGGAGCATTACCTTCCAGTTTCGGTATCCGAGAATAAAGGAGGCCGCGCAGATCATGAAGAATGTTGGAATGGTGTAACCGATGGCCTGAAACGCAAAGAAGTAGATGGCCAAAACCCCAATGACAGCCAGGACTTTCCCATATTGCGCCTTTGCCTTTTCCTTCCCGGCAGCCTGCCCGCCGGTCTTTTTTTCTTTACTAATCTGCATGATCCCCATCGCCAGAATGATTCCGCCCAAAACAATAATCCCGGCAGCTACAATCTTCGGCCAGAACGCAGGTCCGCTCTTCATCTGAGCTGCCATCACAAACATCCAGATCCCGAACGCCAGCGACACCACACCAAGGCCAACGTCTTTTTTCCCCAAAGTAATCTCTCCTTTCTTATCTCCCGCCGTTTGCGGGCAAAAAGGCCCAGGCCAGGGGCAATCCGGCCTGGGCCAAAATGTATATTCAGGTCAATGTTTCTCTTTTACTTCTCTTCCAGCAGATGATAGATCTCGCCCATATTCTTGTAGTCGTCGTCCAGCATCTTCTGGAAGTCGGCGGCATCCATGTACGACACCGGGAAGCCGGCATCTTCAAAGGCCTTAATCACATTCTCAGACTTCATGACCTGGCCCAGCGCGTCGGAGAGGATCTGCACCACCTCGTCGGGAGTACCTGCGGGCACGGCGAAGCCGCGGTAGGCACCGTAGGTAAAGTCATAGCCCAGCTCCGCCATGGTAGGCACGTCGGGAAGCGTAGTGCTGCGGGCAGTGTCGCAGATGGCCAGAGGTACGATGCGGCCTTCATTGATCAGGGTCGCTGCACCGCCGTATGTGGTCAGGCCCACCTGAGCGTGTCCGCCGGCCAGCTGTACGGTCTGCTCGGCCGATCCGTTGGTGTGCATGTAATCAAAATTCAGCCCGTAGGTATTGGCCAGAATCAGGCTGGCGATGTGGTGAGAAGTGGAAAAACCGGGGGTTGAGTTGGTCAGTGTACCGTTCTTCGCCTGATCCATGAACTGCTCCAAAGTGGTGATGCCGGACTGGGAGGAGGCCATCACGATTTCAGGATCGAAGCAGTACTGACCAATAGCCACTGCGTCCTCCATACCAAAGTCGGTGTCGCCGGAGAGAATGTTGGTGACGAAGCTGGAGGTCAGAGCCAGGATAGTGTAGCCGTCGGCTTTCTGGTTTAGCGCGTAAGTCTGACCGATGATGGCGCCGCCGCCTTCCTTGTTTTCCACCACCACATTGGTGCCAAGGACCTTAGCCATTTCCTCAGCTATGATGCGGCAGCTGAGATCCACGTTTCCGCCAGCGGCAAAAGGAACGACGATGGTAACAGTGTCGGTCGGGAAATTCACGCTTGCAGCAGACTCGGAAGCTGCTGGAGCGCTGTCGGCAGGCTTTTCACTGGGAGTGGTAGTCTTCCCTCCGCAAGCAGTCAGGGACAGCGTAAGCGCACATGCCATTGCGCCGGTTCCAATTCTCTTCCAAAATTCCATTTTCCTTTTCCTTTCTTTCTTCTCATTTTGTTTTGTAACTTCTGATCTTTTTGGGTCCTCTTCTTCCAGGTCAGTGATTCCTTTGAAAACTCTCTGCGTTCGAACTCAGACGGCGGGGGTTTCTCTTTGATTTTTCTGTCATTTTTCTTGTACTCAGAATAGCACTTTCTTGTTTTTTTGTGAAATATCAATAGTAAATACAGTGTATAACAAAATCTTATGGAATAAAAAAAGGAGCTGTCTGTTTGTATAAAACAGACAGCTCCTTTTCTATATTTTCCCATAATTCACTTTTCAACCGTTAATGGGACCTCATATTTTTACGAGTTGCTTCTTTTCATCTTTATTCAAACTCATTCAGATGCTCTGCCACAAAGAAGAATTCCTGTTGCGCCCGACTGGAAAACCCTCCAGACTTTCTCCCCAGCACAAAGTGGCGCATCAGCCCCTCCGGTCGAAGGCGATAATAACAGGCCTGTTGCTCCCGGGGACACAGATCCACTGTCACCGAGGGGATCAGGCTGATCCCCATACCATGGCGGACCATGATATTAGCGCTCTCCGTGCTGTCACACTCCGTGGCAATATTGGGGTAAAACCCAGCCTGTTTGGTCTCGGCAAAAATGACGTCCGTAATGCGTCTGCCCGGTCGGTAGACAATAAAGGGCTCATCCCTGCACAAGCTCAAATCCCCCATTGGGTAAGGATTCCCCTTTTTAGGAAAAACCTGGGTCAACCGGTGATTGGGCGGGACGGCTAAAAACACCTCTTCCTGAAAGACTGGGAGGCAATCAATTCCCGGTGGGACCGGCTCGCACAGCAGTGCAATATCAATGTTCCCACTCAAAACTGACTCCATCATCCCCTTGGTATATCCTTCCTGAAGAATCAACTGAATATGGGGATACTTCTTTCGAAACACGGAGATCACATGGCTTAAGTAAAATCTCTGATAGGATGGGGCCGCTCCAATCACCAACCGTCCGGCGCCCAGATGATTCAGCTCCGCCAGCCGATCCAGGATCGTATTTTCCGACTCCAGCATCTTCTTTCCTTCTTCGACCAGCACCTCTCCCGCGGGCGTAATAGCAATACGACCCTTCTCTCTGCGAAACAGCACTGCCCCAAGTTCTTTTTCCAGTCGCTGCACCGCCTGACTCAGCGCTGGCTGACTGATATATAGCTGTTCGGCCGCCCGGGTAAAACTTCCGGTCTCGGAAATGGTCACGACATACCGGATGATGTTCAGTTGCATTTTCACATCCTCCAGATCAGCTCCTAACAGAACGGGAATCTCTGCCCAGCCCGCCTGAACGGCTGCTCATAATTTTAGTTTATAGTTTTTATGATAACTTGCCAGTCTCAGAATGTAAAGTCATTTTACCTCTCGAAAACGGTTATCTCCCAGAATAATTTTCCTTTTTAACAGAAAATTCCTTTTCCAAAACAAAAAACAGCGGCACCGTTTTAAAACGGCGCCGCTGTTTTTTGTACGCGAAATCAGCCCTGGGAAATCGCCCCGGTGGGGCAGGTGCTAGCGCAGGAACCACAGTCAATGCAAGTCCCGGCGTCGATTACGTACTGAGAATCACCCTGAGAAATCGCGGAAACAGGGCAAGAGTCGGCGCAAGCGCCGCAGCTGACGCAAGCGTCACTAATCACATAAGCCATTGGTTACACCTCCAAGTTTCTAATGTGAGAACATTATATCATAAGTTTTTTAAATTGCAATGCTAATTTCTATAGACACTGGGTATATTTTTATATTGGTGGAATGCTAAATGGGATCAAAGAAAGGGAGCGGATGGATATGGCACGACCGGCAGGTGTATTCCGAATGGAAGCAGCAGGCAGCCTGACCCCCGAGCTGGAAGGGGCTTTTAAAAGCATCACCCATTCCCGGCGCAGCGGCAAGCCAAATTCGGAGAAAACAGTCTCCGCCGGGAGGCACGATCATGGGCGCCGTTGAATTTACAGTGGGTGCGGAGACCGCTCTCCGCCTGGCTCAGGAAAGCGCCGCCGAGCTGGGGCACAGCTATGTGGGTACCGAACACCTACTTTTGGGGGTGTCTCGGGAGGGCAGAGGTCCTGGGGCCAAGGCCCTCATCTCCGCCGGACTCACAACTGAGCTTATACGGGCTGCGTTGGTACGGTTGGTGGGCCTCGGAGCGGCGGGCGGGCTCCCCAGCCAGGGACTTACTCCCCGCTGCCGGGAGTGCCTTGAGCTGGCGTTGAGCGAAGCAAGGCGGTGCCAGGCTTCGCGGGCGGACACCGGTCATTTGCTCACGGGGCTTCTTCAGCAGAATGACAGCGCAGCCGCGCGGGTAATTACCGCAGCGGGGAAAGACCCCAGGCAACTGCTGGGGGATGTGACCTGCGCCTTTGGCTCTTATGGTTCCCGGCCTTTAGACCGTCGGCGCCCGGAACGAGAGGACCGCCCTGCCACCAAGCTGCTGGACCAATTCTCCCGCGATCTTACCGCCCTGGCGGCCAGTGGAGGTTTGGACCCAGTCATCGGCCGGGAAAAGGAGGTTCGCAGAGTCATTGAGATCTTGGCCCGCCGCCGCAAAAACAATCCTGCCCTTATCGGTGAACCCGGGGTGGGTAAGACCGCGGTAGCTGAGGCACTGGCCTTGTCCATTGCGAGTGGGGAGGTCCCTGCCGAACTGGCCTCCAAGCGCTTGGTGTCCTTGGATTTGGCCTCTATGGTAGCGGGGACCAAATACCGTGGAGAGTTTGAGGAACGGGTCAAAAATATTCTCACCGAAGTACGCCGCGCAGGAGATGTGATTCTGTTTCTTGATGAACTTCATACCATCGTGGGAACGGGAAGTGCCGAAGGAGCCATTGACGCCGCCAATATTTTAAAACCCGCTTTGGGTCGAGGCGATCTCCAGGTGGTGGGGGCCACCACCACAGAGGAATATCGAAAATATATTGAAAAGGACGCCGCGCTGGAACGGCGGTTCCAACCGGTATTGGTATCAGAACCCACCGCCGAAACCACCCGCGCTATTTTGGCAGGTCTGCGGCCCCAATATGAGCACCACCACCACCTCACCATCTCTGATGAGGCACTGGACGCCGCCGTCCGTTTCTCGATCCGCTACCTTCCCGACCGCCGGCTTCCGGACAAGGCAGTGGATCTGATGGATGAGGCCTCCAGTCGTGCCCGCCTGGGCGACACAGGGCCCTCTCCCACGCTGCGGGAATTGGAGAAAAAGGTGGCCGACGCCCGACAGTGCAAGGAGTCGGCTATCCGGGAGCAGGACTTTGAAACTGCTGCCATGTACCGGGACGCAGAGGGCGATTTCCGCCGCAGTTTGGAGCGAGAAAAGGCTTCCCTTTTTTTAAAGCGGGGCCCAATCACGGTCACCGGCCAGGACGTGGCCTGCGTCATCTCCGGCTGGACCGGAATTCCCGTAACCTCTTTGACCCGCTCGGAAAGCGATCGGCTGCTGGCTCTGGACGACACCCTCCATCGCCGGGTAATTGGTCAAGAGGAAGCTGTTCGGGCCGTTGCGCAGGCTGTTCGGCGGGGCCGGGTGGGGCTGAAGGAGCCGGGGCGACCGGTGGGATCCTTCCTTTTCCTCGGACCCACCGGTGTGGGTAAAACCGAGCTATGTAAGGCGCTGGCTGCCGCTCTCTTTGGCAGCGAGGACGCTCTTATTCGCTTTGACATGTCTGAATATATGGAAAAGCACACCGTGTCCCGCCTTTTGGGCTCTCCCCCAGGCTATATCGGTCATGAAGAGGGCGGCCAGCTCACCGAGGCAGTCCACCGTAAACCTTACTCAGTGGTACTTTTTGACGAAATTGAAAAGGCCCATGAAGACATCTGGAGCGTGCTGCTTCAAGCGCTGGAGGACGGGCAAATTACCGATGCCCGGGGCCGGAAGGCCGATTTCCGAAGCTGTGTCATTATCCTCACCTCCAATGTGGGTGCCCGCCGTATCACTGCAAAGAGTCGCTTGGGCTTTTTTGACCAGACGGAAGCAGACGGGCTTCGCTCACATGCGGAGGTAGAGCGCGGCGTGATGGAGGACGTCCGCCGTACCTTCCGTCCGGAATTTCTCAATCGCTTAGACGAGACGGTGGTCTTTCATCAGCTTGGGCAGACGGAATTGGAGCTCATCGCTCAGCGAATGCTGGATGATCTGAGCGGGCGCCTCATACCACTTGGGGTAACGCTGGAGGTCACTCCACAGGCCAGAGAGGCGCTAACCCGGGCAGGCTTCGACCCCGATTACGGCGCCCGCCCCCTCCGCCGGGCCATCCGCGCTCAGGTGGAAGACCCCGCTGCCGAGTTGCTTCTCTCTGGGGCTCTTCCCCACGGAAGCGCTCTCACAGTTGCGGAAGAGGCCGGGAAAGTGGTTTTACGCCCCTCCCAGGCCGCACTTCCGGCCGGATAAGCTGCGGCCCGGTCAAGCGATCCAGCCCTCGCTCTTGCCGCACTGCACCGGATGCCCGGGGTCTTTAAAAACACTCGTTGGACCAAGCAAAAAGGCAGCTTTCTCCGTTTGATCAAGAAACGAAGAAAGCAGCCTTTTTTGTGTTTGAACTCTAATTATCCCTCAGATCCATCACATCCACCGCGTGGCGCATGTGGATGGCCATGGCATAACCCGCCCCTGCCTCATCCCGTTTTCGAAAAAAATCCAGCAGAAGCGCATGATCCCGCAGCGTGTCCTCGGCCAGTTCCCGGGCGTGCCCCCCGGAGGAAATGGCCCCCGAAACCGCCTGGCTGATGATAGGCATCAGACGGGAAAAGAACTCATTATGGGCCGCCCGGACGATGGCGGTGTGGAAGGCCTGGTCGGCCTGGGTCCGGTCCTCCCCGGCCAGAATACACCGGTTTACCACCTCCCCCCGGGCCACGATCTCCGCCAGCTCCTCCGGCGTCGCCCGGCGGCAGGCCAGGCGGGCGACCTCTGGCTCAAAAATGCGCCGCAGCTCAAAAAGATCCCGGAGCTGCACCCGCTCCCGGGCCAGCGCGCCAAACCCAAAATCCCCCCGCTCTTCCACCTGGGTGGAGACAAAGGCCCCCTTTCCCCGGCGGATCTCTACCACGCCCTGGGCAGCGAGGGTACGCAGAGCCTCCCGCAGCGTGGCGCGGCTCACCCCCAGCTCCGCCGACAGTTCCACTTCGCCGGGCAGCTTCTCCCCCGGTGCCAGACGCCCCTCCGCTACAATCCGGCTGTACAGCTCATCGGCTGTCCGCTGGGACAAACTTTTTTTCTCCATTCATCCGCCTCTTTTCCTTGACATTGTTTCTTCTATCATATAGTATATTGTCAGACAATTCAAGTGTGCTCAGACACATTTTTGTAAGGAGGAAGTTTTGATGCGCAGTGACAACGTGACCCGGGGCGCCGAGCGCGCCCCCAACCGTTCCCTTTTCTATGCCCTGGGCTATACCAAGGAGGAACTGGAGCGCCCCCTCATCGGCGTGGTCTGCTCCCAAAACGAGATTGTCCCCGGCCATATGAATTTGGACAAGATTGCCGAGGCGGTAAAAGCGGGCGTTCGGTTGGCTGGCGGCACTCCCGTGGAGTTCCCCGCCATCGCCGTGTGCGACGGCATCGCCATGGGCCATGTGGGTATGAAATATTCCCTTGTAACCCGGGAGCTCATCGCCGACTCCACCGAGGCTATGGCACTGGCCCACCAGTTCGACGGCCTGGTGATGATCCCCAACTGTGATAAGAATGTTCCCGGCCTATTGATGGCTGCCGCCCGGCTGAACATCCCCGCCGTTTTTGTCTCCGGAGGGCCCATGCTGGCAGGCACGATGCAGAGCGGCCGCCGTACCTGCCTCTCCCACATGTTCGAGGCGGTGGGTGCCTACAAGGCCGGCAAGCTGGATGAGAGCGGCCTGGAAGAGTATGAGCAGAACGCCTGCCCCACCTGCGGCTCCTGCTCTGGCATGTACACCGCCAACTCCATGAACTGCCTCACCGAGGGCATCGGCATGGCCCTCCGGGGCAACGGCACCATTCCCGCCGTCTACTCGGCCCGGCTGCGGCTGGCAAAGCACACCGGCATGAAAATTATGGAGCTGGTGGAAAAGAACATCCGCCCCCGGGACATCATGACTGAGGCTGCCTTTCACAACGCAGAGACTCTGGATATGGCCCTGGGCTGCTCCACCAACTCCATGCTCCACCTCCCCGCCATCGCCCATGAGTGCGGCATTGAACTCTCTTTCGACTACGCCAACCAGATTAGCTCTCAAACTCCCAACCTCTGCCACCTGGCCCCCGCCGGGGACACCTACATCGAGGATTTGGATCGGGCGGGCGGCGTGTACGCCGTGATGAAAGAGCTGACCAAAAAGGATTTGTTGGACACCTCCCTGCTCACCGTCACTGGCAAGACGGTGGCGGAAAACCTGGAGGGGGTGGAAAATCTGGATGAGCACCTCATCCGCCCCATTGAAAATCCCTATTCACCCTATGGCGGCATTGCCGTGCTCAAGGGTTCTCTGGCTCCTGAGGGCTGCGTGGTAAAGCAGTCCGCCGTCGCCCCCGAGATGATGGTACACACCGGCCCCGCCCGCGTCTTTGACAGTGAGGAGGACGCCATTGCCGCCATCTACGCCGGAAAGATCGTCGCCGGAGACGTAGTGGTTATCCGCTATGAGGGCCCAAAGGGCGGCCCGGGTATGCGGGAAATGCTCAACCCCACCTCAGCCATCGCCGGCATGGGGCTGGACAAGGAGGTGGCCCTCATCACCGACGGCCGCTTCTCCGGCGCCACCCGGGGAGCCTCCATCGGCCACGTCTCCCCCGAAGCCGCACTGGGCGGCCCCATTGCCTTTGTGGAGGAGGGGGACACTGTCTCTATCGACATTCCCAACCACTCCATCGAGCTGAAGGTAGATCCCGCCGTACTGGCCGCCCGGAAAGCCGCCTGGGTCTGTCCCGCTCCCAAGATCACCACCGGCTATCTGGCCCGCTATGCCAAGCTGGTCACCTCCGCCGCCCGGGGCGCTGTTTTGGAATAAGCGGTCTTACAAGGGCCGGATCCATTTTCAGAGAGAAACCGAGAGGGCTTGCCGTCTGTTATCACAGATGGCAAGCCCTCTCAATCTCTTCCGCTTCGGCGCCGAGTTCTTTCAGCGCCGCCTATCAACATGTCATTTCTCCATCCCACACAGGCGAACCCATTTTCCCCGCCTCCATCGCATGGCACAGAAAATACCCCGGAGTGTCAGGTCAATGGCCATAGCCCCCCAAACGCCTTCCAGTCCAAAACCAAACCGGAGAACCAGCAGATAAGCCAGGGGAACCCGTACAGCCCACATACAAAGCAATCCCAATATCATGGGGAACCGGACATCATCTCCGCCCCGGAGGGCACTGGTGAGAATGATAGACAGCGCAAAAAAGGGTTCCGCAAAGGCCACCACCCGGAGGGCAAGGGCAGCCTCGGCCACCACATTTGGGTCGGTGTTAAAGAGGGCTGCCAAGGGCGGGGCAAACAGGAACAGCGCAGTCCCTGTGACCAAGCAAAGCAAAAAGCCCAGCCCCGCGGTGAGATTTCCGTAAGCCTTGGCATCCTCCTGTTCTCCCGCCCCCACCGACTGCCCCACCAGGGCAATAGCGGCGTAGCCAATGCCATAGGCGGGCAGATAGCACAGTCCCTCGGCGGTAGTGGCAATCTGATTGGCGGCCAAAGCCACGGTACTCATGTGGGCCACCAGAGCCGTAGTGGCGATTTGCCCCAGATTGATGGTGGCCCGCTCGGCAGCAGAGGGCAGTCCCAATTTCACCGCCCGGCGGACAATATCCGGATCAGGGCGGATGCCCTCCTTCAGGGATGTGGCAAAGCGCTCCTGCCGGAAGGCGGCAAAGCATGTAGCCGCGCCAGCCACCGCGATGGAAATAGCAGTGGCAATTCCGGCCCCTTCTACCCCCCACCCCACGCCGGGAATGGTAAAGCCCCACTGTTCCCGGGTGGGGTAGATGAAAAAGAAGTTCAACACCACGTTCAGCAGATTTGCGGCAGTATTAAAAATCAGCGGGGCCTTTGTATTGCCCATACACCTCAAAACGGCAGAAAAAATAGCCAGGAAGGCAACCAAGGGCAGGGCAGCAGCATAAATCCGCAGATAGTTCACCGCGTGGGGAAGCACTTCTGGCTTGGCTCCCAACCACCGGGGAAGATAGCCGGAGATCCCCTCGTAAAGCAGGCAGGCAACCAGCCCGCAAACCAGTGCGGCCAAAAAACTCTGACGGATCACGCTCTTGGTCCGCTCGCTGTCACCCGCGCCCACCGCGTTGGAGACCTGGACGGAATAACCCACGCCGACCCCCATCAGAATTCCGTTGATGAGCCAGGTGGGGGCGGCATTCACCGACACGGCGGCAGTACCGGCCGCTCCCAGGGTTCCCACCATGGCGGTATCCACATAGCTGACCATAGTGCCCAGCACTTGCTCAATGATGGCAGGCCAGGACAAGTGCCACAGGGTCTTAATCCGGCCCTTCTGATCCAATAAGGTACTCTGCATCGGCTCACACCCCCGTCAAGTCAAAGTTTGGCACATAGGTCCCGCTGGCAGAGTCCGGATCCTGAACAAACCCTTCCAATCCCAAAGCAGCCATATACGCCTCGGCGCTTCGCCGCTCGCTGGGGCGCAGCTTTCGGTCAATCTCGGGATACTCCCCCGCCCGGCCCAGGGGAACATACTGGCTCATGAGAGAGAAATAGACCTCTCCCGGCGCGAAGGTTTCCGCCACAAAGTCCATCACCGCCTTAGCCTCGTTGAGCCCGCCGGGGAGAAGCAGGTGGCGGATCACCGTTCCACGGCGCAGCAGACCGTCCCCGTCCAGCTCACAGGGCCCGGTCTGGCGCACCATCTCCCGGAGGGCCATGATGGCCATCTCGGGATAGTCAGGCGCCGCTGAGTAGCGGGCAGCCCGGGCGGAATCCAGGTACTTGAAGTCTGGCAGGTAAATCTGTACCTTCCCCTCCAGTGCCCGCAGGGTCTCCACACGCTCATAGCCGCCGGTGTTCCACACCACGGGCACCGGGAGCGGCTCCTCCAGCGCCCGGACAATAGCGTGGGCGAAATGAGTAGGGGTCACCAGGTTGATGTTGTGGGCCCCCTGAGCGATCAGTTCCTCAAAAATTTCCCGCAGACGCTCCACCGTTACCGGCTTTCCAAAGCCCTCCTGGCTGATAATGCTGTTCTGACAGAACACGCACCGGAGCGAGCAGCCGGGAAAAAAGACCGTACCGGAGCCACAGGTGCCGGAAATGGGCGGCTCTTCCCAAAAATGCAGAGCAGCCCGGGCCACCACAGGCAGAGAGCGCATGGCGCACACGCCGCCGGGAAGGGCTTCTTCCCGGCGCGCACCGCACTTCCGGGGACACTGTTGACAAATCATGTTTTTCTCCCACAGCCGTCAAAAAAAGCGCCGCAGTCGCGGCGCTTTTTTCTCGCATAATGTTCCGCTTAATCTCCGAAATTACCGGAGATCAGCTCCACCAGAGCCTCGACAGCCTCTTTCTCATCTGCGCCGTCGGCAATCAGATTGATCGCGGTACCCTTGACGATGCCCAGGGACAAAACGCCCAGGAGGCTCTTGGCGTTGACCCGCCGCTCGTCCTTCTCCACCCAGATGGAACTCTTGAACTCGTTGGCTTTCTGAATGAAGAACGTTGCCGGGCGAGCATGGAGGCCCACCTGATTGTTCACGGTAGCTTCTTTCATGTACATAGCAGTTTTCCCCCCAAAATACATTGCGGTACTGTGCTTATAGCATAGCAAATTTCAGCCTGACAGTCAATGGCATTTTACACAAAAACCTGTGGCACCCCCGCGCGTTCCACAATTTTCTCAGGCACATTCCCAAATGGTTCGATTGTTTTTCCTGCAGATGCCGCTTATTTCAGCTCCGCCACCGTCACACCGTCCTCACCCTCTCCGTAGCGGCCGGGGCGAAACGTCCTGATATAAGGGCTGCGCTTGAGGTGCTCCCGCACTGCCTTACGCACCGCGCCGGTGCCTTTGCCGTGAATGATCGTGACCTGCTGGAGCTTCCCCATGACAGCGTTGTCCAGAAAGCGATCCAGCTCCACCACCGCCTCGTCCCCGGTAAGGCCCCGGAGATCCACTTCCGGAGAAGCCCCCAGGCTGCGGAGCTGATGGGTCGCCCGTTCCACCACTTTCTTCACCGACTGCTGCGTTTCCCCCTCTGTCACCCGCACCTCATCCTGGCGGGCAGTAAGCTTCAAAATACCCGCCTGGAGTTGGAGTGTGCCATCCTTTTTGACCTCCAGCACCGCGGCGCGGGCGCCACTCATCTTGATGAGTTCTACTGTGTCCCCTTTTTTCGCCGGACGGGTGGGTGGCAGTTCGGCGGCCAGGGGCGCGGCGCCCAACTTGTCCTCTGCCTCGTTTAGCTTGTGGCGCAGACCGGCCCGGGCCTCGTTTACCCGCTGCCAATCCTCCTCTTCCTTCCGGCGTTTCTTCATCTCATCCAGCTCCCGGAAGGTGTCGTCGGCAGCCTGCCGGGCCTCGTCCAGAATGGCCCGGGCCTCGGCGTTGGCCTTCTCCACCGCCTTCGCCCGCTCCTTCTCCAGCCCGTCCCGGTATTCCCGGGCCTGGCGGCGGTATTCCTCGGTCTCCCGTCGGAGCTGCGCCGCCGCCGCTTTCTCCTTCTCCATCTCCTGACGCTGTCGGTCGAGCTGGGTGAGCACATCTTCGAACCGAACGTTCTCGGCGCTCACCCGCGCCCCGGCGGCGTCAATGACGTGGCCGGGCAGACCCAGCCGACGGGAGATGGCAAAGGCGTTGGACTTGCCGGGGATGCCGATGAGCAGCTTGTAGGTGGGAGCCAGAGTCTCCACGTCAAACTCGCAGGAGGCATTCTCCACCCCGGGGGTGGTCATAGCGTACACCTTGAGCTCTGCGTAGTGTGTGGTGGCAGCCACCAGAGCGCCCAGGCTTCGGGTCTCCTCAATGATGGCGGCGGCTAGGGCCGCGCCCTCCACCGGGTCTGTGCCCGCGCCCAGCTCGTCAAAAAGTACCAGACTTTTCTCATCCGCCTCCTTCAGAATCCCCACGATGTTCACCATGTGGGAGGAGAAGGTGGATAAATTCTGGGCAATGGACTGTTCGTCGCCAATGTCGGCCAGCACCCTGTGGAACACGGGCATCCGGCTCTCTCCGGAGGCGGGGATATGAAGCCCGCATTGGGCCATGAGCACCAGCAAACCCAAAGTCTTAAGGGTCACCGTCTTACCGCCGGTGTTGGGGCCGGTGACCACCAGCGTGTCGAAGTCCTCTCCCAGCCTCAGGTCGTTGGCCACCGCCGTATCCCGGCTCAGCAGGGGGTGGCGGGCCTTCTGAAAGGAAACCTCTCGCTCCACGATCTGGGGAGGCATCCCCCGCATCCGCAGGGACAGCCCCGCCCGAGCAAAAACGCCGTCCAGAAGAATGAGAAAATCGTAGTCCTGCCGGATGTCCTCCCGATGGGCGGCACACTCGGCGGAAAGCTCGGCCAGAATGCGCTCGATCTCCTTTTTCTCTCTGGCCTCCAGCTCTCTGAGTTCGTTGTTGGCCTTCACCACCCCCATGGGTTCGATAAAGAAGCTGCCACCGCTGGCGGACACGTCGTGGACCAGGCCGGGGACGTCATTCTTGCATTCGGACTTCACCGGCACCACATAGCGGCCGTTGCGCTGGGTAATAATGGGCTCCTGAAGATATTTGGACTGGTTGGATGAGATAATCCGCTGGAGGATATCCCGCACCTTCCCGGCGGCGGCCCGCTTGTGGCGGCGGATGTCGGCCAACTCGGGGCTGGCTGCGTCGGCGATCTCATCCTCTGAGAGAATAGAGCCGGTGATCTTCTCCTCCAGAAAGCGGTTGGCGGTCAGGCCCCGGAAAAGGGGGTCGATGGGGGTCTTTTTCTCGCTGCCGGAGGCATATTCCATGGCCCCCCGGGCACACCGTAGGACGGCGGCAATGTCCAGCAGCTCCCGGGTGTTGAGAGCACCTCCCATATCCGCCCGCTGGAGCGAGGCCGCCACCGGCCGCACCCCGGAGAAGGAAGGGGTGCCCCGCAGGCTCACCAGCTCCACGGCGGCAGTGGTCTCATCCAGGGCCCGGGATACGTCGTCAGCGTCGGTAAAAGGCCGCAGGGCCAGAGCCCGGGCTTTTCCCTCCTCGGTCACCGCATGGGCGGCCAACTGCTCCAAAACCTTGGGCAGTTCCAGAGTTTCAATGGATTTTTCAAATAATTCATCTTGCATATAGATTCCTCAATTTTTTTGATTACAATAGCAGGCTCCCCACCTGATAGATCAGAAAACTCATCACCCAGGCAGTGGCCACCTGAAAAAGTACCGACCCCACCGTCCATTTCCAGCTCCCAGACTCCCGGCGGATGACGCCGATGGTGGCAGCGCAGGGGACATACAGCAGGCAAAACACCATAAGGCAGTAGGCGTTCAGCGGCCCAAAGCCCATGGCGGTCAGCCCGGCGGATACCGCGGCCATCCCGGTGGCGGAGTTAATGTTGTTCACACCGAAGAGAATGGCAGTGGAGGACACCACCACCTCTTTGGCGGAGATTCCTGCGATGAGGGCCACGGCTATCGGCCAGAAGCCCAGCCCCGTCGGCGTCAGCAACGGCACCATGGCCTTGCCCAGCAAGGCGGCGAAGCTCTCCCCCATCTCAGCAGTATACCCACCCGGTCCAAAATTCAACAGGAACCACAGCAGAACGGAGGCCACAAAGATGACGGTACCCGCTTTGGTGAGGTAGTCCTTCACCTTTTCCCACACATACACAGCCACCGTCCGGGCAGAGGGCATTTTATACTCCGGCAGTTCAATGAGCAGGTCGTTGAGCTCCACGCCCTTCCCCTGTTCCGCTTTGTGGATGACATAGGTAACCAGCAGGGCCACCAGGATCCCCACCAGATACATGGAATAGGCGGCCAGCATGGCGTATCTCCCAAAAAACAGGCCGGAGAACAGGATGTAGATGGGCAGACGGGCCGAGCAGGACATGAACGGGGTCACCAACATGGTCTTAAACCGGTCCCGCCGGTTCTCCAGAGCCCGGGAAGCCATGATGGCCGGTACCGTACAGCCAAACCCCAGCATCATTGGGAGAAAGGCCCGCCCAGACAGGCCCAGACGGCCCATAATGCCGTCCATGATGTACGCCACTCGGGCCATGTAGCCGGTGTCTTCCAGAAAGGCCAGTGCCAGAAACAGAATAAAGATGTTGGGCAAGAAGGTCAAGATGCCGCCCACACCCGCCAGGATACCGTCGGTGATGAGCGCGGTGAGCAGTTCTCCCACCCCCCAGACCGCCAGGGTGTTCCCCACTCCGGCGGTGACCCACTCAATGAGCAGCTCAAAATAGCCTTTGAGGAAGTCGCCCACAGTGAAGGTGAGAAAAAACACCAGTGCTATGATGCCCAAAAAGATGGGCAGGCCCCACACCGGGTGGGTGAGGATCCGGTCTGCCTTCTCAGTGAGAGCGGCCTTCTCCTCTCGGTGGACCATGACCTCCCCCATAACCTCTTCAATAAAGTCGTACTTCTGATTGATGATATCGGTCTCATAGCTTCGGTCCAGAATATCCGGCAGATCTACCGGGTACTTGGCCCCGATCTCCCCGTCCCTTTCCAAAAGCTTGATTGCGTACCACCGGGGGTTGTCCAGTTCGGGCCTCTTGCGTTTCAAAACCGTAGATACAGCGTCAATGCGGAACTCCATCATCTCATCGTACACCATGACGTATTCCTTGTGTTTGGGGTTGACGTCTGGGTGCTCGTGGATAATGGGGTCCCGGTGCTTCATCCCTGCGTGGTGGGCGGCGGCGTGCATCAGTACCTCCAGCCCCGTCCGCTTTCGGGCCGAGACCGGAATCACCGGCACGCCCAGCATCTCCGGCAGGCGATGGAGGTCAATCTCCATGCCCCGCTTGGCCACGATGTCCATCATGTTGAGTGCCAGCACCACCGGCTTGCCCAGCTCCAGAAGCTGGAGGGCGAGGTAGAGATTCCGCTCCAGAGCGGAGGCGTCCACCACATCGATGATGACGTCCACCTCATCAGAGAGGATAAACTGGCGGGAAACCTGTTCCTCCATGGTATAGGAGGTGAGGCTGTATGTACCCGGCAGATCCACCAGCCGGATGTTCAGATCGTGGTCCTTCAGGGTACCCTCCACCCGCTCTACCGTCACGCCGGGCCAGTTTGCCACTTTCAGGTTGGCACCCGTATAGGCGTTGAAGAGCGTTGTCTTTCCGCAGTTGGGATTTCCAATAAAGGCTACGGTCATCTGCTTTGCCATCTCACGCCACCTCAATTCTGTGGGTGATGCCCCGCCCCATGGCAAAGCGTGTGCCTCGCACTTTGAGGACCAGCGTTCCCCGGCTCTTGTTCCCCAAAACGGAAACTCGGGTCCCCAATGTCATTCCCAGAGCCTCCAGCCGATGTGCTACTTGCTCCGGCAGATCCATTTGAGAGACAATGTAGCTCTCTCCCGCTTTACCCTCGTCCAATGTCATCAAAAAATGCCTCCCCGGTCTCGCCCAATGGGATCTCTGGATTCATCCCGGTATTTTAATTTGTTTATAAAAGTCCAGCGTATGGAAGCCACGCTCCAACTGCGTGAGCAGAAAACCCTCGCAGGCCCCCGCCATCCGCTCCAGCGCGGCGGGTGGAAGCTGAAAGGAAAAGAGCCGTTTTTCATCCCCGTAGGCCACATGCCGCAAAGCCGCCAGAGACGCCTCGTCCAAGGGCATGGAAATCCCCTTCTCCCCCAGTTCGCCCCGGCAGCCCTCGCAGTGGAGCACACCGGCAGAGAGATTGAGTCTGGGGTTTTCCGGCGCCTCTTCGCCACACACGGCGCAGGCGTCCAACAGCGGCTCGTAACCCGCCAGACAGGCCAGCTTCAGTTCAAAGGCCGCCTTCACCAGCTCCGGGGGCTTTCGCAGCTTGTCCATCACGTAGAGGGAGTTGAGAATGAGAGGCAGTAAGCCCGGGGTCTCTACCCCTTCTTCGGCTACCGCCTCGATGACCTCGGCAAAATAAGACCCCAAGGCCAGCTTTTCCAGGTCGGCCCGCACCCCCCGGAATTCCTCCAGGGTGTTGGCCTCGTTGACAGACCAGTAGTCCCGGTAGTCAAAGAGCGTCATGTCCGACCAAACCAGAAGCTGAGCTGGCGCGGCCAGCGGGCTGTTCCGCCGCCGGCAGCCCCGGGCCTTCACCGTCCGCTTCCCCTGGCCCTGGGCCAGCACGGTCAGAATCTTGTCGCTCTCCTTATAGTTGACTTCACGGAGCACCAGCGCCTTTGTCACAACGTGCATGGCTATGTATGACGTCAGGCGCTCTTGGCCTGACGTCCTTCCTCCCTTAGCTGGCAATAGATACTGTACGCCTCCGGCAATCCGGTGCGTGTGAAAAGTTCCCAGGCAGCTTCCGCGGTCATGGTCAGCCCTCCCTTTTCTCTCTGGGAATAGCTTGACCCTGTTTGCCCCAAACTATCAACGCCAAATTTCGTCAGTTTCTCCGCAAAATGGCCGTTCCCCTTTAATCGTCCCGGTATCCAAAGCTGTGAATGAGGTTCATGTTGTCCCGCCAATTTTCTTTGACCTTCACCCAAGTCTGGAGGAACACCTTGGTGCCCATAAAGCGCTCCATATCCTCCCGGGCCAGCGTGGAAATTTTTTTCAGCATGGCGCCCTTTTTGCCGATGATGATTCCCTTGTGGCTCTCCTTTTCGCAATAGATCGTGGCGTCGGCCTCGATAACCTCGTCATCCCGCTCGGAGAATTTGGTCAGCTCCACCGCCGTGCCGTGGGGGATTTCCTTGTCCAGACACAGCAGCAGCTTCTCCCGCAAAATCTCGGCGCACACCTGCCGCTCAGGCTGGTCGGTGACCATGCCCGCAGGAAAGAGGTGTGGACCCTCCTGAAGGTAGCCCTCCAGCAGTCCCCAGAGTTCCTCCACCCCCTCGCCCCCCCGGGCGGAGATGGGCAGTACGGCGGCAAAGTTGTGTTCCTTGGTATAGGCGGCAATGACCGCCAGGAGCTGTTCCTTCTTCACCGTGTCGATCTGGTTGATGACCAGCACAGTGGGAATCTTTCCGGCCTCCAGTCGACCGATCAGCTCGGCCTCCGGCTCTCCCACATTGGGGATGGGCTCCACCAGCAACAGGGCGGCATCCACGTCGGCCATGCTCTGGCGTACCACGTCCACCATGTAATCCCCCAGCCGGGTGCGGGCCTTGTGGAGGCCCGGGGTATCCAGAAACACGAACTGGTTCTCTCCCCGGTCCACCACGGCGCAGATGCGGTTGCGGGTGGTCTGGGGCTTGTTTGTGACAATGGCGATTTTTTCGCCCACCAGGGCGTTGGTCAAAGTGGACTTCCCCACGTTCGGGCGGCCCACGATAGCAATCATACCAGCTTTACTCTGATCCATAGATGATCCTCAACTTTCTTGAGCATTTTCATTTGTGTCGCCGGTTTTCCGGCTCTGGTCTCTTCCAATCCCCAGGCTCACCAAAATAGCCTCTTCCCGCGCGCGCATCTGAGCCTTCATTGGCCCTTCGTCCAGGTGGTCGTAGCCCAGCAGGTGGAGCACGGAGTGAACCACCAGATAGGACAGCTCACGGCGCTTGGGATGGTTGTATTCTTTGGCCTGGGCAGACACCCGTTCCATAGAGATGGCCATATCCCCCAGCGGCACCAAACCGCTCCCGGGATCTGCATCTTCCGGGGAGGGCAATTCCCCAGGCTTGAGTTCAAACTCCGGGAAACTGAGCACATCGGTGGGCGCGTCCACCTTCCTCATCTCCAGGTTGATGGCATGGATGCCGCTGTCTCCGGTGAGAAACACATCCACTTCACAGGGGAAATCCACTCCCTGAGCCTCCAGCGCAGTGCGGATGACCTTTCGGATGAGTGCACAGTTGCTCTGGCTTGCCGCCCCCGGCACGTCGGCAGTGACGGGGATGTAGTGACGCTTCGCCATCACTTTTTCCCCTTTCTCCGGTTCTCATCCGCCTCATAGGCCTTGATGATGCGCTGGACAATGACATGGCGCACCACATCTGCGCCGGTGAGGCGGCAGATGGCAATGTCCTCCACTCCGTCCAGCACCCGCATGGCCTCCTTCAGCCCGCTGACCTTCTCAACAGGCAGGTCAATCTGGGTCACGTCACCGGTGATGACAATCTTGGAGCCAAATCCCATCCGGGTAAGAAACATCTTCATCTGCTCCCGGGAGGTATTCTGCGCCTCGTCCAGGATAATAAAGCTGTCGTCCAGGGTGCGGCCTCTCATATAGGCCAGGGGGGCCACCTCAATATTCCCCCGCTCCACGTACTTCTGATAGGTCTCTGGACCCAGCATCTCGAAGAGGGCGTCATAGAGGGGGCGGAGATAAGGATCCACCTTGGACTGGAGATCGCCGGGCAGGAAGCCCAGCCGCTCCCCCGCCTCCACCGCCGGGCGGGTGAGAATAATACGGTTGACCTCCCCGGCCCGGAAGGCCGCCACCGCCGCGGCCACCGCCAGATAGGTTTTTCCTGTACCCGCCGGGCCGATGCCCAGGGTCACCAGATTCTTCCGAATGGCGTCCACATACCGTTTCTGCCCCAGGGTCTTGGATTTAATGGGCTTGCCTTTGGCGGTGACACACAGCACATCGGCTGAAAACTGGCCGATCTTGTCCTCGTGGCCCGCCTTCACCAGATTGAGGATATACCGCACATTCTGCTCGGTGATCGTCTCCCCACGCCCGATGAGGGTGAGCAGGCCCTCCACCGCCTTGACGGCGTAAATGACCTTCTCCCCGTCCTCTCCGGTGATCTTGAGCTGTCCGTCCCGGCTCACCACGGTGACTCCCAGATCCTTCTCAATGAGCTTGATGTTTTCGTCCAGGGAGCCGAAGAGGCTGACAGTCTCCTCCATCCGCTCCACGCTGATGGTCTGTTCGATCAAATTTCGATCTCTCCTTCGTATTCCGATGCGCATTTTAGTTATCCCGCCGGCACAAATCGCCCCAGCTCCTCCCGGCACTCGGCGGTGAGCGTGACAGTGAGAGCTCCATCCCGCCGGACGGCGGAAAACTGCTGACTGACCACCGTGCCGGTCTCTCCCAGCAGATCCAGAAGCTGTTCGGCCAAGCGGCTTTCCAACAGGTTCTGGGCCGCGGACTCCTCTACCGGGACGGCAGCTGGCTGATAGGCCCGGTAGGTCTCCCGCCGCAGTGCAAAGGGGAGAACCAGCCCGCTGGGAAGGGTCAAATTCCATGTATTTGCTATTTTATCATATCTGTCAAAGGAAATTCCACTGTTTTGATAAAAATTGACCCTTTGCCCCAAAATCGTCAGAGAATAAAAGCTTTTTTCGTCGCCTGTGAGCTCCTTGACCTCCGCTTCCAGAGGAATGGAGGCCGCCAGCGTCCGCCAGGTACGCCCCTCTATCCGGCCCATGGCCCGCACCGGCATCCACTCGGGTGGATTCTCGCTGTACAGGGGGGGATCCATTTTCACCGAGCCCCGGATGAGTACATCCCCCGGCAGCACTGTGGCGCCCTCGACAACCGCCGCATCTCCCGACCAGACCTCCATCTGGGTGACGATACCGGGGGCCTCGGCCACAATGTCCCCCAAAGTACTCTCGTCTACTATCTCAGGCTTCGCCACCTTCTCCCGCACGACCACCTGGGCTCTGATCCCGTGGAGATTCACCGTCATCCAGGCCAAATCATCCAGGTGGAGCATGGCCTCGTTAGAGATATCCCGAACGGAGAGCCCTGGGCCATAGACGCCGGGGCGCAGACCTGCCCGCTGCAGCTCGGTGAGAATGACCTGGGAGGGCACCATCTCGTTGCCCTCCACCTCCACCACCAGCACAAAACGAGACAGAAAAAATACCGCCGTCATGGCCAGCACAAGCCCGATGAGCAGTGCATACCGCTTGCGAAACCGCAGCAGGAAAGGGGGGACTCCCCGCCGCCCGGCCTCACTCAGGGTGCAGCCTGCCCGCTGGGCCAGCTCATCCAGCCCTTTTCGGTCCTGCCAGGCCACCGTCAGGCGGAGCACATGCTCCTCCGGCCACTCCACCCGCCAGAAAGCCACACCCCGCTGCGCGCATAAATTCAAAAACCGCTCCGGGAATGCGCCGGACGCTTCCAGCCGCACGCTCCCCCGGAGCAGATTGACCACTCGTCCCACCGCCGCGCCCCCTCACGTCAGCTCCACCGAGAGCAGTGTCCCGGTGATGAGCAGCTCTCCGGCATTCATAGCCTTCAGCTCCAGGTCGATCCCCCGCACCTTGATGATGAGCTTCCCGCCGCTGATGAGGATCTCCTCAGGGCCGTAGGCCAGGATGCCTCTGTGGTTTTCCATGCGGAGCTCCTGTCGCCCCACGATCTCCACCCGCGGAAGCCCCACCACCTCCCCCGGCAGATCCAGCGCTTGGGCGGTCTTCTCCAGCAGGCCTTCTTTTTTTGGTTTTCGCTCCATCGGCAAAGCCCTCCTCGTCCCGCTATCTATATGCGGAAAAAGGGTTCGTCATGAGTGGGAGCCGTCCTGCTGTGCCAGGACCGTACGCAGCCGCTCGGCCGTGTTGTCCTCCGGGTGCTCCAGCACGTGGCGGGCCAGGCACTTCTGTGCCGTGCCAATCTCCGGCCCAGACAGCCCCAATGCCATCAGCGCCCCTCCGGAGAGCGCCAGCGTGGGGATGATCGCCAGTTCCGGGTGCTCCACGGCCCGACGAAGCTTCCGCTCCACAGGGAGGGCTCCGATGGGAAATCCGGTGGCGGCGCAGAAACCTCGCCACCGCTCTTCCGGCAGGGCAGGCAGATCGGACAGACAAGACAGATCCCATGGCCGGTCAAAAGCATACAAATGGTTCAGAAGGCCCAGCCGGATCAGCTTTCCCGCCCTCTGGGGGTGGGGAGAGAGAAGTGTCTTTTCCAGCTCCGCACGGATGCGCTCCCGGGAGATCTGCGCCGCCCGAAGGGCGTTTCGGTCCATAGCCGCAGCGGTCTGCTCCTCCAGCGTGAAGCCCAGCTGGGCGCAGAAGCGCACCCCCCGAAGCATCCGGAGTGCGTCCTCGGAAAACCGCCGGTCGGGCTCCCCCACGCAGCGGATGACCCCTCGGGCCAGATCCTCCCGCCCTCCAAAGCAGTCTATGACCGTCCCATCTGGGGCCAGAGCCATGGCGTTGACCGTAAAATCCCGCCGAGACAGATCCTCAACAAGCCCTGCATCAAAGGTCACGGTGCCAGGGTGGCGGCCGTCGGCGTACCCCCCCTCCCTGCGAAAGGTGGTAATTTCCACCGGCCCGTCCGGGGTGGGGACCGTAACGGTACCGTGCTTCAGCCCGGTGGGGACGGCGTCCGGAAACAGCGCCAGCACCGTCTCAGGCCGGGCGGCGGTGCAGATGTCCACATCCCCTGGGGTTCGGCCCAGCAGCAGATCCCGCACACAGCCCCCCACTGGGTAGGCCGCCCACCCCGACGCCCACAGACAATCCAGACACGCCCCCGGCCCGCTGGGCAGTTCACTCCATGTCATTTCAATCGCTCCTTTTCGTATAACCGCCCGCTTTTTTGTATAGAATTACCTTGCCTATTCTCTCCTGTTGTCTTATAATAATATGTCAATTGACTAAAATGAAAAAGGGTGTGCGACCCATGACAAACATTGATATCACAGCTTATCTGCATCCCGGCCGCCGGGCCCATCTCGTGGGCATTGGCGGCGTGTCCATGGCTCCTTTAGCCGAGGTCCTCCACGGCATGGGCATGGTCATCACCGGCTCCGACATGCGTCAAAGCGACACTGTGGAGCATCTTCGCTCCCTGGGTATTCAGGTAGAGATCGGTCAGAGCGCCGAGCACCTGGATCACTGTGAGCTGGTCATCCGCACTGCTGCGGCCCACGATGACAACCCAGAGATCTCAGGTGCCCGGGCCCGTGGCATTCCCGTCTTTGAGCGGGCCCAGGCCTGGGGTGCCATTATGAAGCGCTATGAAAACGCCCTGTGCGTATCAGGCACCCATGGAAAAACCACCACCACCAGTATGTGCACCCATATCATCATGGCCGCGGGCATGGATCCCACCGTGATGATCGGCGGAACTCTGCCGCTGCTCGGGGCAGGCCATCGGGTGGGCCGGGGAGATACCATTATTTTAGAGAGCTGCGAGTATTGCAACTCTTTCCTCTCCTTCTTCCCCACCATCGCCGTGATTCTCAACGTAGACGCCGACCACCTGGATTTCTTCAAGGATCTCCAGGACGTGGAACACTCCTTCCGGGCCTTCGCCGATCTAGTGCCGGAAAACACCGGCCTCATTGTGGCTAACCGGGATGATGTCAACACTATGACCACCCTGACTGGGGAGACCCGCCGGGTACTCACCTTCGGCCTTAGTGAGGGGGATATCCACGCCGAACACCTGGTCTATGACCGGGGGCTTCCGGAGTTCGACGTGTTCTGCCGGGGCGAGCTGTTCACTCATGTGGCCCTCCAGGTGCCCGGAGAACACAATGTCCGCAACGCCCTTGCAGCCACGGCGGCCTGCCTGTCCCTGGGAGTCCCTGCCGAGGCGGTCTCCCTCGGCCTGTCCCAGTTCCGGGGCGCCGGGCGGCGCTTTGAGAAGAAGGGCGTTTACCAAGGGGCCGACGTCTACGACGACTACGCCCATCACCCCAGTGAGGTGCAGGCCCTGCTCACCATGGCCATGTCTCTGGGCTATCAGCGGGTCATCTGCGCTTTCCAGCCCCATACCTATTCCCGGACAAAGGCCCTGTTCAACGAGTTCGTGCATGTGCTCTCAGAACCCGATGTGACCCTTCTGGCTGAAATCTACGCCGCTCGGGAAAACAACGATCTTGGCATCTCTTCCCGGGATTTGTCTGAATGTATCCCGGGAAGCGAATACTTCGCCACGCTGAAATCCCTCACCCAACGGCTGCGGGAGATGGCCCGTCCCGGGGATCTCATTCTCACCGTGGGTGCTGGTGACATCTATACGGTGGGCGAGGCACTGATCTCTGGAGAATAACTTCGTAAAGCGGAAAATACAAACGGATGAGAGGACGTCGGGCCATGCCCCTGACTGCCCCTCATCCGTTTTTTACCCAATCGGCATCCCCAAACTATCCCTTTTCATCCACTTTTCCAGGCTCTGCGGGAGGTTCCTCCCCAGGTACCGCTCCGGTTGAGGGATCCGCCGTATGGTCCAGCGCCTCACCGGCGGCTTGGCGGGCTTGTTTGGCCTGCTCCAGTTCAGCCTCCTGCCGCAACGCTTCTGCTGCCGCATCGGCCCTGGCCTGCTCCTCCTTCCGGCGTGTCCGGCGCTTCTTTATCCCCTTTCCCTCAAAGATCACGCCGAACAGGGTGAACACTCCAATCAGGAAAAAAGTGCAGATATTTCCGGCGGTGGGAGCAAAGTCCCCTTTTAACCCGGAGACAAACCAGCCCGCCGCCCAGCCCAGGGCACAGCCCAGATAGTAGAGCACCGTGAATCGCCGCAGCCGGAGCAGCACGGCAGCGCCGCCAATCAGGCCCAGAACAGCGTAGATCGTTGCCAGCTCGGCGCTGACAAACTCCCCAACTACGACGTAGTAGCCGCCCAAGCCCACAGCAAGGAAGGCCGCAAAGCAAAGCACTGCCGCAGCGAGGTTGGATACGGTGAAAAACGGGCGGTTTTTTCGGGAGTTTTCTGTCTCTTTCATTTCATTCCCTCCAAAAAGGCCCCGCCTGCAAGGACAGGCGGGGCTTTTTTAGGACGGCCCCAGTCAGTGCGGCGGGGGACCGCCCTTTTTTTATCCGTTGAGCTGCTTACGACGGGAGAGGTTAATCGTACCGTCCTGCATACCGTCCAAAGAATCCAGGCTCTTTCCGGTGCCGTAAGCCACACAGGAAATCGCGTCGTCGGCTACCCGGGTCTCAATGCCGGTATGAGATTCAATGAGCTTGTCAAAGCCCTTGACCAGTGAACCACCGCCGGTCATGATAATGCCGTTGTTGGAAATATCGGCCACCAACTCAGGCGGGGTGCGCTCCAGCACTCCATGTATGGCCTCCAGAATACGGGCAGAGGGCTCTTCAAAAGCCTCGATCATCTCGCTGGAGGTGACGGTGAAGACCCGGGGCAGTCCGGTCATGAGGCAGCGGCCTTTGATCTCCACGCTCATTTCCTCTTCGGGTGGGAACACGCAGCCGATGCGCATTTTCAGCTCCTCTGCCGTACGCTCGCCGATGAGCACATTATGCTTGCGGCGGATATACTTGATGATGGACTCGTCAAACTGGTCCCCGGCGATCTTGATGGAGGTGGACTCCACAATGCCGGAGAGGGAGATGACTGCAATGTCGGAAGTGCCGCCGCCGATATCCACCACCATGTGTCCGTCTGGCTTGGCACTGTCAATGCCAGCGCCAATGGCGGCGGCCACCGGCTCCTCAATCAGGTAGACCCGGCGAGCGCCGGCCTGGATGCCAGCATCGATGACAGCCCGCTCCTCCACCTCGGTGATGCCGGAGGGGACACAGATGATGATGCGGGGCTTAAAGAGCCGGAAAGAAGTTACCTTCCGGATAAACTCCTTGAGCATCCTCTCGGTCATGTCGTAATCGGAGATAACGCCCTCCCGCAGGGGGCGGATGGCCACGATGTTGCCGGGAGTCCGGCCCAGCATCTGCTGGGCATCGGTACCCACCTTCAGAAGCTTGCCTGTATTTTTGTCGATGGCTACCACGGAGGGTTCCTGTAAAACAACCCCTCTCCCCTTGACGTAAACCAGGATGGACGCGGTACCAAGGTCGATTCCAATGTCTTTACTGAACATAGCTGCACCTCAAATGTCTTTCCGTTTACAAGCTTTATTTTAGCCTGATGATCTTCCGTTCAATCTAAATTATTATACCGGCTTTTTTCCTGCATTTCAATCTCTCCAGACAAAAAAGCGTCAAAATATCTTACCGGGCCCGAGCCAGAACGGCGCAGGACACCTCCACAGCCCCTGCCAGCTGCAAAACACGGGCACATTCGGCAAGCGTTGCCCCGCTGGTGACCACATCATCCACCAGCAACACCCGCTTGTCCCGGACTCGCTCGGGAGCCAGCGCCACATAGGCCCCCAACACATTGGCCCGGCGAGCGGCCTCGTCGGACAGCCCGGACTGGGCGGGGACTTCCCGTTTGGTCAGAGTTGCCTCCACAGGCAGGCCCAGGGTCTTCCCCACCTCCTCGGCCAGCAGCCGGGCCTGGTCGTAGCCTCTCCGCCGCAGCCGCTTCCGGGAGAGGGGCGGCCAGGAGACCAGGTCGGCGCTCCCGCCACGGTCGGATACACACTGGGCCACCAGTGCGCCGAAGGCCCGACTCCGAGCGCTCCTGCCGCCAAATTTGTAGGCGTGGACGGCCTCCCGGACACGGTCCCGGTAGCGCAGGGGCGCCACACATCCGGTGGTAAAGTCCACCCGCTTCTCCCCTTCTGCTCCAGTCAGCCAGGGAAGCTCCTGTTGGCAGTCGGGACAAATCAGATCCCCGCTCTGTTCCAGAAGGCTTCCGCAGAAGGGGCATTTGGGCGGGAACAGGAGATTCCAGAGGAAGTCAAGACTCAGCATTGTTCAGGTCCACGGGGGTGATAGGGCCGCGCTCCTGTTCAAATTCTCGGATGCACCTTTGAATCAGGTAATATACCTGCCCATTGAGTGACCGGCCCTCATAATTGGCAATGTACGCCAGCTTCTGATGAAGTTCCGGTGCGATGCGAAGTCCCAGATGTTTTATTTCTTTTTTGGGCATACCATATCCCTCCGTTTGGTATATGGTACTTCTTTTTACTTAATTTAAGTTCAAAATGCGTGCATTTTGCATGCTTTTAATTTTGTAAAACTTGTAATCACATTACACGCAAACGGGATTTTCCCCGGCCAGCCGGGCGCGAAGCCCGGAATATCGCTTGGACTGACGATTGTTGGCCGTCATCCGAGCCACCACCCCCTCGTCCCCTACAATGATCAGCAACTCCCGCGCCCGGGTGATGGCGGTGTACAGCACACCCCGGGTCAGGAGTCGGGGTGCGGTATCCAGTGCGGTGAGGATTACCGCCCGATACTCGCTTCCCTGGCTTTTGTGGACGGTGACGGCATAGGCCGGTTCCAGTTCCCCCAGCATGTCGGGGGCATACTCTACCAAATGGCCGTCAAAGTCCACCGTCACCACCTCCCGGCGGTTGTCCGCCTCCAGGATGCGGCCGATGTCTCCGTTAAAGATCCCCATGCCCATTTCCAGTCCATCCGGTGTTTTCCACATGATGTCATAATTGTTTTTTACCTGCATCACACGGTCCCCCTGGCGGAAAATGTAAGGGCCGAACTTCCGCTCCCCCTTCTCCTCGGACGGAGGATTCACCGCGGCCTGGATGGCGCGGTTGAGACTGGCAGTGCCTCCGGCGTACTTCCGGGTGGGGGAGAGCACCTGGATCTGCTGGGGTGGGATCCCCAGGTTCTCGGGCAAACGCTGGCGCACCAACTCTACAATGGTCTCCTCGGCGGCGGCGGGGTCGGGTCGGTGGAGAAAGAAAAAATCCTGCCGGCTGTCGTTTTTCAGATTGGGGGGCATACCCTCGTTGACCTGATGGGCGCTGCGGATGATGGCGCTCTCGGCGGCCTGGCGAAAGACCTCGGTAAGCCGCACCGTGGGAACGCGCCCGCTGCGGATAAGGTCGGCCAGCAGATTCCCCGCCCCCACCGAAGGAAGCTGGTCCGGGTCCCCCACCAGCACCAAGCGGCAATCCTCCCGGAGCGCCGAAAGGAGCGCAGACATCAGCGTAATGTCCACCATAGAGGTCTCATCCACAATGACGGCTTCCGCTTTCAGGGGGTCGTCCTCGTTGTGGGCAAAGACCAACTGACCGGTGTGGACATCGAAACGGGTTTCCAGCAGGCGGTGAATCGTGGTACCCTCGGCGGAACAGAGCTCCCCCAGCCGTTTGGCTGCCCGACCCGTGGGCGCGGCCAAGGCAGTATCCAGCCCCAGGGCCTCAAAAAGAGCCAGTACCCCCCGGAGAGAGGTAGTCTTGCCGGTGCCCGGTCCTCCGGTGAGAAGCATCACTTGGCAGTGGGCGGCCAGCTCCACCGCCCGGCGCTGCTGGGGAGCATAGGTGATCCCCTGGGCCGTCTGAATGTGCTCGATCAGCTTGTCCAGATTCTCCGGCGGGCAGAGTTCTGCCTGGCTCATGGCGGAAATCCGGTCGGCCACCTGGCACTCGGCCTCATGAAGCTGAGCCAGATAGCAGGCATCCTCCCCCGCCACCTCCTCTTCCACCACCATTCCCCGTTGGAGCAAAGCGTCCAGGGCGGAGGCGAGGGCCTCAGGCTCCTCCACGCCTCCCACCAGAGCAGCGGTAGCAGAGAGAAGCTTTCTGCGAGGCAGGAAAGTGTGTCCATTATCCAAATTGTGCTGGAGTTCAAAGGAGAGCCCCGCCTCCAGCCGCTGGGGATCCTCACGGTCAAAGCCCATCTCCAACGCCAGAGCATCAGCCTGTCCAAAGGGAATGGACAGTTCTCCCTCAGTGAGCAGGTAGGGGTTGCCCCGGACAGCCTCCAGCGCCCGATCTCCAAACCGTCGGTAGAGGGGCATCCCCAGCTGAGGGGGCAAGCCGTGGCCTGCGAGAAAATCCAGCAGGCGGCGCATCCCCATCTGAAGACGGAAGGTTTCCCCCATGGCCAGCGCACGCTTGCGGGTAATCCCCTTGATGGCGGTGAGTTTTTCTGGCTGATTCTCCAGAACGTCCAAGGCATCAGGGCCGAACTCCTCCACCATCCGCCTGGCGGTGGCCATGCCAATGCCCCGCACCGCTCCAGAGGCCAGATAGTCAAAGACCGCCTTCTCCCCTGTGGGCATGCCCCGGCGGGCCACCTCAGCTTTGAACTGTTCCCCGTATGAGGTGTGGCGGGCCCAGGTTCCCTCCACCGAGAGGGTCTCTCCCGGAGCCACGCCGGGGATGCAGCCTACCACGGTCACAAAGTCTTCCCCTACATCCAGCTTTAAAACAGTGTAGCCGTTTTCCTCATTTTGATAGATGACGGTCTCCACCGTGCCCTCAATTAAATTCCGATTCTCTTCCACGAACACTCACCTCTTTCCCGGCGGTTCTCTATCCGGGCGTATCTGTGGCATAAAAAAGGCGGACATTTCTCAATGCCCGCCTTCCCGCAATCCCCGGATACAGTCCGGCAAGTCGGACACCGGGCAGAGGATGACTCCCGGCTCCCTCAGAGTCAGCGCCGCCGCCACCGTTTTTCCCGCGGCGTTGAGCCCACAATCGGCAATGATCACCGTTCCCCGCATCAGTCCGCCGCCCTGCAGCCAGAGCAGCCCGGTTATTGCCTGCTCCAGGTCTCCGCCGTCTCCCTCACCTGGGACTACGGTACAGACCCTCCCGCCCCCCGCAGGGGTCAGGATCTTTCCAAAGAGCAGCCAGCCCAGGCTGAGAAGGCCCACCACTGCCAGCAGTGCCAGCACGATCTCCGTAATTGCCCGCATCTTGACTCACCTCGCGCCATTCTACGCAGGTATGGCAAATTTGGTTCCACCTCAGATCATCGTGGTGACACCATAGGTGATGCAAAAAACAATGAGCCCGGCAATACACACTCCTGCCACAATGGAGGGCAGCGCCTTTCTCAGCGGCATGTCCAGAAAGGCCGCTGCCAGGGCGCCGGTCCAGCCGCCGGTACCCGGCAGGGGGATGGCCACAAAGATCATCAAGCCCAGATACTTGTATTTGCTCACCTTCCGCCCCTTCAGGTGGGCCTTGCGCTCCATGGAGTCCACCAAACCGTCCAGCTTGGGGATCCGCCGGCGCATCCACCGAAAGATCCGGCGAATATACACCACAATAAACGGCAGAGGAATGATATTCCCCAGGATACTGGCCAGCAGCGCCGCCCAGTGTGGCAGCCCCAATGCCACGCCGAATGGAAGCCCGCCCCGCAGTTCAATGACGGGGATCATAGACGCCAGCATGGTAAATACAAATTCTCCCCAGGGCGTCCCATTGAGCCATTGCAGCAAATCCAAGCCGTCCATCCTCCTATGGTTATGATAGAATCATTGTACCATACCGTGCGGGCACTTTGGATGAAGATTTTATGAAATTGTTCCCAGAACACCGCTTTTCCCGCCTCATGGCAGCATCCGCTTCAGATACCGGCCGGTGTAACTGGCCTCGCACCGGGCCACCTCCTCCGGCGTGCCGGTGCAGACGACAGTGCCGCCCCTGTCGCCCCCCTCGGGTCCCAGGTCAATGAGGTAATCCGCTGTCTTGATCTCGTCCAGGTTGTGCTCGATTACCACCACGGTGTTCCCCAGATCCACCAGCTTCTGAAGCACCTCCAGGAGCTTGTGGACATCGTAGCTGTGCAGTCCGGTGGTAGGCTCGTCCAGGATATAGATCGTGCGGCCGGTGGAGCGCTTGGCCAGTTCGGTGGCCAGCTTCACCCGCTGAGCCTCACCGCCCGAGAGCTCTGTGGAGGGCTGGCCCAGCTTCACATAGGAGAGTCCCACCTCGCTGAGGGTGAGGAGCCGGTTGTAGATCTTGGGCAGATTTTCAAAAAAGGGCAGAGCCTCGTCCACCGTCATTTCCAGCACTTCATAGATGTTCTTCCCCTTATAGCGTACCTCCAGGGTCTCCCGGTTGTAGCGCTTTCCCTTGCACACCTCGCAGGGAACATAGATGTCAGGCAGAAAGTGCATCTCGATCTTGATAAGGCCATCGCCCGAGCACGCCTCGCACCGGCCGCCCCGGGTGTTGAAGGAAAACCGGCCCGGCCCGTAGCCCCGGGCCTTGGCGTCTGGGGTGGAAGCAAAGAGGTCCCGAATATCGTTGAATAGTCCCGTATAGGTGGCAGGGTTAGACCGGGGGGTGCGGCCAATGGGGGACTGGTCGATGTCGATGACCTTGTCCAGATACTCCTCCCCCTCCACAGCCTGGTGCTTTCCGGGACGGGTCTTGGCCCGGTTGAGATCGGCGGCCAGTTTTTTGTAGAGCACTTCGTTCACCAGGGAGGACTTGCCGGAACCCGACACACCGGTAACGCAGGTGAAGGTGCCCAGAGGAATAGACACGTCCACCTCTTTCAGATTGTTCTCCGCCGCTCCCCGGACGGTGAGAAACTGGCCGTTCCCCTTCCGCCGCTCCGACGGAACCGGAATTTTCCGCACCCCGGAAAGATAGGCACCGGTAATGGAGTTCGGATTCTCCATGATCTCTTCCGCCGTGCCCTGGGCTACGATATAGCCCCCGTTGACGCCGGCCCCCGGGCCCACATCCACAATATAGTCCGCCGCGCGCATGGTGTCCTCGTCATGCTCCACCACCAGCAGCGTGTTTCCCAGGTCCCGCAGATGCTTGAGCGTGGCCAGCAGTTTGTCGTTGTCCCGCTGGTGAAGGCCAATGGAGGGCTCGTCCAGAATGTAGAGCACGCCCATAAGAGAAGAGCCGATCTGCGTCGCCAGTCGGATACGCTGGCTCTCGCCGCCGGAAAGAGTCCCGGCGGAGCGGGACAGGGTGAGATACTCCAGCCCCACCGACTGCAAAAAGCCCAGGCGGGACTTGATCTCCTTGACGATCTGTGCGGCAATAACAGTCTTTTGCGGTGACAGCTCCAGCCGCTCCATAAAGCCCAGGGCAGCGTTTACTGAAAGGCGGCAGTAGGCATCGATGTCCAATCCGCCCACCGTCACCGCCAGAGACTCCCGCCGCAGCCGCTTGCCGTGGCAGTCGGGGCAGGGCTTCTCCGACATACACTCCTCCAGCTCCCGGCGGACTGAGTCCGACTGGGTCTCGCGATAGCGGCGCTCCAGATTGTTGCAGATACCCTCGAATGCCTGCATCAGCGTGCCCTGCCCATTGGCCCGGTCATAAGTCAGTTTGAGCTTCTCCCCCTTGGTTCCGTAAAGGATCACATTCAGCACCTCATCGGAGAGGTCCTTTACCGGGGTGGTCAGCTTAAATTTGTAGCGCTTGGCAAGCGAATCAAAGTACATCCGGGAGATGGAGTCTCCCTTGATGTTATTCCATCCGGAGGCGGTGATAGCCCCCTCCAGAATGGACAGTTCCCGGTTAGGAACGATCAGGTCTGGGTCCACTTTGAGCTGGACCCCGAGGCCGGTACAGGTGGGGCAGGCGCCGAAGGGGTTGTTGAAAGAGAACATCCGGGGGGTAAGTTCCTCAATGGAGATGCCGCAGTCCTCGCAGGCGTAATTCTGGGAAAAGAGGATGTCCCGATCCTCTCCCACCATATTCACCACCACCAGACCCCCGGCCAGCCCGGAGGCGACCTCCACCGAGTCGGTGAGCCGCTGGGTGATGTCCGGGCGAATGACCAGGCGATCCACCACGATTTCAATGTTGTGCTTTTTATTTTTGTCCAGCTTGATCTCCTCGGAGAGATCGTAGAGGGAGCCGTCGGCCCGCACCCGAACGTAGCCGGACTTCCGGGCGTCCTCAAAGATCTTCAGGTGCTCACCCTTCTTCCCCCGGATCACCGGGGCCATGATCTGGATCCGGGTGGCCTCCGGCAGACGCATCACCTGATCGATGATCTGGTCGATAGTCTGCTGCTGGATCTCTTTTCCACAGACCGGGCAGTGGGGTGTGCCCACCCGAGCCCAGAGAAGGCGCAGATAGTCGTAGATCTCGGTCACCGTGCCCACCGTGGAGCGGGGGTTTTTAGAGGTGGTCTTCTGGTCAATGGAGATGGCCGGGGACAGGCCGTCGATGGAATCCACGTCCGGCTTCTCCATCTGGCCCAAAAACATCCGGGCGTAGGAGGACAGGGATTCCACATACCGGCGCTGACCCTCGGCGTAAATAGTGTCAAAGGCCAGAGAAGACTTGCCAGAGCCGGATACGCCGGTGAGAACCACCAATTTGTCCCGGGGGATGGAAACGTCCACATTTTTTAGATTGTTGGCCCGGGCCCCTTTGACGGTGATGTGGTCTTGCATAGTTTACGATCTCCTTTGCTGCGGTGCTCTCTTCATTATGCCCCAAATTCCTTTGCTACGTCCTTGAGCATTTCCCGGATGGGCAGCTCATAGGGGCAACGCGTTTCGCATGCGCCGCACTCAATGCACTCCCCTGCGTGGTGGGCCATGCTGGCATATCGGACCCTGGCCCAGTCGGCCAGATCGTACTTCCGAAGGTAGTTCACCATGAGGAAGTTGGAGGGAATGTCAATGCCCACGGTGCAGGGGGCGCAGTAGCCGCACCGGCGGCAGAAGTGAGTGCCCAGGTCCCGGCGGATGGTCTCGCAGGTCTTGATCTCCTCGCCGGTGAGCAGCGTGAGCTCCTCGGCAGCAGCGGCGTTGCGCTCCACCTCCTCCACCGAGCCCATCCCAGGAATGGAAATGTCGATGGCCCCCGAGTTCTCGATGAAGCGGAGGGCCAGCTTCCAGTCGTCCAGATTGCCTCCCGCCATTGGCTTCATGGCAATGGTGGCAATGCCCCTGGCGCGGGCCTCTTTGAGCACGGCGTCGCCCTGGGTCTCCACGATGTTGTAGGGGAACATGACGGTCTCAATGCGCTCCCCCTGCTCCTCGATCATTTTCTTCAATGCGTCCAGGTTGTGGGCGGTGACTCCGATGTGGCCGATCTTTCCGGCGGCCTTGGCCTCAGCCAGCGCCTCGTAGGCTCCGCCGGGACCAAACGCCTTGTCGTAATCTTTTAAAGTCAGGTTGTGGAGCTGATAGACGTCGATATAGTCGGTCCGAAGATTCTTCAGGCTGATGTCCACGTCCTTTTTCATCCCCTCATAGTCCCGGGACATGGACTTGGTGGCCAGGATAAACTTCTCCCGGCGGCCCTCCAGCGCCGCACCCAGATACTCTTCGGAGACGGTGTAGCCCCGGGCGGTGTCAATAAAGTTCATGCCATATTTCTCCAGAGCATCCACCACTGCCATCGTGTTGGCGGCGTCGCTGCGCTGGATAGGGATCCCGCCAAAAGAGATGACGGCACATTTGAGCCCGGTCTTTCCAAGATCCACATACTTCATTTTAAAAACCCCTTTTTATTTTCTGCTAAAATATTTCACGCCGGCCTGAGCAGCGGGGAACGCTCATTTTCCCCGCAGCTCGATGATTCGGTCCCGCAGGACGGCTGCGTACTCGAATTCCAGCCGCTTGGAGGCCTCCTTCATCTCTTTTTCCAGCTTCTCGATCGCGGCGTCCAGTTCCTTGCGGGTCATGCGATGTTTCTCCCGAAGTGCCCGATCGGCCTCTTCCTCTCCCTCGGAGAGGTTCACCACATCCCGCACCGACTTGATAATGGTTCGAGGCGTGATCCCGTGGGCCTGGTTGAACTCATCCTGCTTAGCCCGGCGTCGTTCGGTCTCCCCAATCGCCGCCATCATGGAGGGGGTCATTCTGTCCGCGTACATAATGACCAGGCCGTCGGCGTTTCGGGCCGCCCGGCCGATGGTCTGGATGAGGGAGGTCTCACTTCTCAGGAACCCCTCCTTGTCTGCATCCAGAATCGCCACCAGAGACACCTCGGGCAGATCCAGGCCCTCCCGGAGAAGGTTGATCCCCACCAGCACGTCATAAGTTCCCAATCTGAGGTCACGAATGATCTCCTGTCGTTCCATGGTGTCAATGTCATGGTGCATATACTGCACCTTGATCCCCACGTTTTTCAGGTAGGCGGTCAGATCCTCGGCCATCTTCTTGGTCAGGGTAGTCACCAGCACCCGCTCGCCCCGCTCGGTACGGGTATTGATCTCCCCGATCAGGTCGTCAATCTGCCCTTCCACCGGCCGCACATCGATGCGGGGATCCAGCAGCCCGGTGGGCCGGATAACCTGCTCCACGATCTGTCCCGAACGGCTCTTCTCATACTCCCCCGGGGTGGCGGAGACGTACACCACCTGATTGACCCGCTCCTCGAACTCCTCGAATTTCAGCGGGCGGTTGTCGAAGGCGCAGGGCAGGCGGAAACCGTAGTCCACCAACGTGGTCTTGCGCGCTTTATCGCCGTTGTACATGGCCCGCACCTGGGGCAGGGTGACATGGCTCTCGTCAATAAACATCAGAAAATTCTCGGGAAAATAGTCCAGCAAAGTCATGGGAGCCGAGCCCACAGGACGCCCGGCGATGACCCTGGAATAGTTCTCGATGCCCGAGCAGTGCCCCAACTCCTGGAGCATCTCGATGTCATACATCGTGCGCTGCTTGATGCGCTGGGCCTCCACCAGGAGGTTGTTCCGCTCGAAGAAGGCCACCCGCTCCTCCAGTTCCTTGTAAATCTCCTGGATGGCCCCCGCCATCTTCTCCCGGGGGGTGATGTAATGGCTGGCGGGGTAAATGGGGATGTGCTCCAGCCGTCGGATGGGCACCCCGGTAACCACATTGATCTCGCTCAGACGGTCGATCTCGTCTCCAAAAAACTCCACCCGGATGGCGGTGTCCTTCCAGTAAGCGGGAAAGACCTCAATGGTGTCCCCCCGAACCCGGAACATATTTCGCTCGAAGGCAATGTCGTTGCGCTCATATCGGTCCTCGATAAGCCGGCGCATGAACTCCTCCCGCTTGAGAGTCTGTCCCACCCGGAGGGTGATCATCATATGGGCGTAGTCGTCCGGCTCGCCCAGGCCATAGATGCAGGAGACCGAGGAGACCACGATCACGTCCTTGCGCTCAATGAGGGACGCGGTGGCAGAAAGCCGCAGTCGGTCGATCTCGTCATTGATGGCGGAATCCTTTTCAATGAAGGTGTCTGTGTGTGGAATGTAGGCCTCGGGCTGGTAGTAGTCGTAATACGACACAAAATATTCCACGGCATTGTTGGGAAAGAACTCCTTAAACTCGGCACAAAGCTGGGCGGCCAAGGTCTTGTTGTGGGCCAGCACCAGAGTGGGCCGCTGGACCTTTTCGATGACCTTAGCCATAGTAAAGGTCGTGCCCGAACCGGTGACACCCAGCAAGGTCTGCTCATCCAAACCGTTTTCCACTCCCGCCGCCAGCGCCTCGATGGCCTGAGGCTGGTCTCCCGAGGGTTCAAAGGGACTGACAACTTTGAATTCCGGCATAGACACCCCTCCGCAGATGATTTGTCACTATTGTATCAAAACATTTGTTCGATTGCAAGAGAAAAATTCATTTCTCACTCCCGAAAGCGGAATCCACTCTCCCAGAGAGAGACCATGTCATCGTCCACCACGATCAGGTGGTCAGCCAGAGTAACCCCCACCGTAGCGAGCACTTTTGCCAGGTAGCGCGTGGTGGAACGGTCCTCTTCGGAAGGCAGCGCAAGCCCGGAGACGTGGTTATGGGCCAGAATAACCTGGGTCGCATTCAGGGAAAGGGCTGCCTCCACCACCCCCCGAGTGGTGACTTCGGCGGCGTTGACGTTTCCTTCCGCAATGAGGCGGACGCCCAAGCTCTTCCCCTTGCCATCCATACACAACAAGTACACCCGCTCATCACGGGCGCCAAAAAAATAGGGGTACAAGATCCGATAAGCGTCGGCAGCCCCGGTGACCACCTCATCCACTTTGGAACGGCCCGCCAGATAACGCCCAGAGGTCTCCTTTACCACTTTGAACAGGGTCACAGCGTGGCTGCCCACTCCCGGCACCTTCATCAATTCCTCGGGCAGTGCATCCAACACCCCGCCCAAAGAACCGAACTGCTCGATCAATGCGTGGGAAAGGGGGTTAGTATCCCCTCTTGGGTTGACATAAAAGAGGAGCAGCTCCAACAGCTTATGGTCAGGAAAAGAGCCCGCACGGGCAAGAAATTCCTCTTTCATTCGCCCCCGGTGCCCGTCGTGTATAGACATATGGCTCCCCCTTCTGCTCAGCTTTCCTTACTTCCCGCCGTACTGATCTAAATAGCGCTCCATGCGGTTCTTCATCGCCCCATCAATATACAACTTACCGTCAACTTCTCGGTTATACAGGAAATCGATGACTTGGCGGACGGTAACGATGGGGAAAACTCGGATGCCGTACTGTTCCCGAAGCTCATTCATGGTTGTCTTTTCCCCAGTGCCCCGCTCCATCCGATCCACTGAGACGATCAGTGCGGTAAGCTCCACATCGGCCACATGCTGAAAAAGTTCTATGGTCTCCCGCACGGCGGTTCCGGCGGTGACCACGTCCTCCACAATGACCACCTTGTCCCCACCCTGCGGCTGATAGCCCACCATCATGCCGCCTTCGCCGTGGTCCTTGGCCTCTTTGCGGTTGAAACAGTAAGGCAGATCACGGTCAAAGTTCCGGTACAGGCTGGAAGCGGCAGCCACCGCCAGAGGAATGCCCTTGTAGGCCGGGCCAAAGAGGCAGTCCACCCCGTCGGGCAGATTCTGCTGGATACAGGCCGCATAATAGTCGCCCAGCTTGGCCGCCTGAGCTCCTGTCTTGTAGTTCCCGGTGTTGATAAAGTAGGGTGTCTTGCGCCCGGATTTGGTAGTAAAGTCCCCAAAAGTGAGTACGCCCGAGCGCACCATAAAGGTAATGAACTCCTCCTGATAGGTCATGTTGTCCGCCTCCATATAAAGAAATGTCGAAATATTATACCACTCCAGACACGGTTCAGACAAGGGTGAATTGGCGCAGAAGCAGAAGCTCCTTTCCGCGGCTCCAGCGCTCAAAAATTAAGACCGCCCTCTGACACAGGATCCTGCGTCGGAGGGCGGTTTTTCCCTTTTTCAATCAGATCTGCTCCAATACCGCATAGCCCCGCTCGGTCAGCGCCATGCTCCCCTTCTGCAGATCCGCTGTGTCAAACAGGAAGCCGGGGCGGGCAGCCCCTTCGTCTACAGTTGCCCGAAACCTGGCATAGAGATCAGATGCCTCATACTCCGCATAATCGTAGTTGGACAGCGGAATATCATAGTCGAGGGTAACCAGCCCCAGTTCCTCCAGGTGCTCCAACCGCCGCGCGGTCTCCTTTACTTGATCCGAGTCTGCCCCTTCCTCCAGGAAAACAGCGGACAACCCAACTGCCTCCAGCTCCGCTTCTCGTGAGGAACGGGCAAGAAACCGGGCCAGCGGAAGATAGGGACACTGGGCAAATCGGGTCAACAGCGCCGCTTCCGCGCGGTTGAGGGTGATTTCCGTCGGCAAATGAGGTCCACATCCCCCACAGTCGTGTCCATGGCAGCAGCAATGATCTTCCATTTTGTTTCCTTTCATCTGCTCAGATTGGCCGCTGAAGTTGATTTAAGGCCCGGTCCACATAGGCTCCCAGCAGAAAGTCCTGCCGCTGGATGTCCTTTGCTCCGGCTTTTTTCCCCGTATATGCATAATAAAGCAGTTGGAACAGATTTCCCGCACCTAGCGCAGCTCCCTCTTCTTGAATGAGCGCACCCGCCAAACTGTGGTCGGCCTTCGCGGCGTTGTACCGTCCCCGAATCTCTTCATTTTCAGCCTTCCGGATGGCGCTTTCTATGGTCACTGCGATCCGCTCCAAATAGCGGTTCATAGCATCCTTGGCCTCCCGGGTAAGATCTGTTTTTCCAGACGCCTCCGCCTCATCCAAAAGTGCGCCCATTTCACGCTGGTAGGCCGGAAGACCTCTGGCGTATGCGTTGTCCAGCAGACGGCTAATCTCCTTTTTCTCCTCTTGATTGGATTGGAGAAAGTTAAACATAGGTTTTCCCCCATTCTGTGGATTATCTACGCTTATCTAACCATATTTTTGATGGGATTGCAAGGTTTCCAGCCTCTTTTCAGAAACACATGATTTTTTTCAAAAAAGGCTTGCCTTTTCATACAAGCTATGATAATATAATTAAGCGCTTTGAAGCGTATAACTGAATATCCGGGTGTGGCGAAGTTTGGTATCGCGCTTGAATGGGGTTCAAGAGGCCGCTGGTTCGAATCCAGTCACTCGGACCAAATGTGAGAAAGCCTCACGGCTGTCGGCCGCGGGGCTTTTCTTCTCAGTGCAGGTGTAGTTCAATGGTAGAATGTCAGCTTCCCAAGCTGAACACGCGGGTCCGATTCCCGTCACCTGCTCCAAATGAAAAACCCCCGCAACCTTTGAAATATCAAGGGTTGCGGGGGTTTTTTGTTTTCTCGAATAGGAGGTGAGCGGGACATACCATCAACAGTACGTCCCGCTCACGCTGCTTCAAGTCAGCCGCAGCAGCCGCAGCCGCAGCCGCCGCTCTGGTCGGAAAGATGGTTGGGCGGGAAGAACTCGTTGACCGGGAACTTCACATGGCGGAAGATCTCACAGGGATCATCCTCACAACCGCCGCCATCGCAGGTGCATTCCTTCTCCGGCATGCAGTAATCATAGACCGGAATCAGGAGCTGAGTGTCGCGCTCCAGGCGAATGAGAGAGAACTGTCCCAAAGAGACATAGAGCCGCTTGCCCTCGCCGCCGAAGGAAAGATCGCTGCCGAAACAGCCGCAGATGCTGGGCGGTACGTCGGTAAGCTCGCAGTCACAGGGCCGGCCTTCGCAGGGATCTACCACTTTCAGCCCCAGAACCAGAGGGTCGACAGCCTCCACTACCGCAGTAGGCTGATTGGCACGGGGCAGCATGGGAATGTCCCCGCCATCCAGAACGGTCTCCGAAGAGAACGTCTTGGAGGTGCCCTCGCTGCCGAAGAGAATGACCCGTTTGTCGAAGACTGCCAGGCCGCAAACCTCAACGGGGCGAGCTGCTCCGACAAAAGCATCTGCAGTAATGCGGTAGAAATAGCGCACATCAACCGTGTAAAAACCTCGGTTGAAGCTGATGGGTTCCACGTCGGTGGCGACGTAGATGAGTTCCGCCTTGCCGGCCTTTACGCTGATGGCACGGTCAATGGCGCACTGAGAGCTTTGCATAAGATAGACGCGAAGGTCTTCAATACAGTCCTTATCACGGCATGCATCAATGATCTTCTTGGTGTGTACACATACGGCCTCCCGAATGCCCGCGGCATCCGAGACAGGGCCGGGCATAACCTTTTCAGGCATGTTGGTTACCTCCCGAATGAAATTGGGGAAAGGCTGGGCCTTCCAATCCCATTGTATGTCGGGTAGGAAAAAGAGTGCGGCTCAGATCCCAGGCGTCTCTTTTTTTCAGTTCTTGCTTTTTTTAATTGTTGGTATTATGATTTTAGCAGCTAAAAAAGCTCGTTATCTTTTATACGAGACTATAAAATGGGAGAGATTCATATGAAATTGTCTGTTATCTATCATTCTAAAACCGGAAACACAAAAGCGATGGCTCAGGCTATTGTTGCGGGCATGGAGCGCGTGGAGGGAGTGCAGGCCAGAGCCTTCCCCATTGAGGAATTAGATGAGGAATGGGTCAAAGAGAGCTGCGGGGTCCTGCTGGGTTCCCCTACCTATTTGGCCAGCGTCAGCGGCGAGATTAAGATGTGGCTGGATAACTGCGCCGGCAAGCTGGGGCTGGCCGGCAAGCTGGGCGGTGCGTTCGCCACCGCCAATTATGTTCACGGCGGCGGCGATCTGGCCATTCGCCTCATTCTGGACCACATGATGGTGTTGGGCATGCTTACCTATTCGGGCGGCGGGGCTTTCGGGAAGCCTGTAATCCATCTGGGGCCGGTGGCCGTGGCCGCGCATCTCGAAGAATACCAAGAGACCTTTATGCTTTATGGGGAGCGCATGGCAAAAGAGGCCAGCGTACTGTTTGGTTGATTTCCCTACCGAGGAAAATCAACGATACTCACTATGTTCCCGCCCTGTGCTTTTGCGGCATAAAGCTGTCTGTCCGCACAGTCAATCAGCTTTTCATAGTTTGCAGCCGCCTGCTCCCCACGATAAGCGCCCCCCACACTGAGTGTGATCTGCCGCCCATTGATGGCAAGTCCGGACGCCCTCGCTCGGATCACCTTTGCCAGTTGCTGCATTTCATCCCTGCCACAGCCAAACACAAATCCCACAAATTCATCTCCACCATAGCGGTAAAACTTGACTCGCCATTCTTTTTGCACCTGCTGCAGCAGATTCCCCAACTCACGCAGGCATCGGTCACCCACAGCGTGCCCAAATTTATCGTTAAAGCTCTTGAAATCATCAATGTCAAACATCAATGCGCCGATCGGCTGCTCCACACCAGGTGTCTCATAAGCTGCCATCTGCTCAAAAAGACTGCGTCGATTGCCAATTCCGGAAAGAATATCCACCAACTTTTCCTCATCTGATCTTCGCCGGAGCTCCATTTCATCCAGTCTGGACAGCATGGAGGAGTTTCCAAGCCACACTCCTAAGACAAAAAATCCCAGACTGTTGACAACGTCGATTCTGGCGACCTCCGCCGACTTTTGTAAAAGTACCAGTATCGTGTGCAAGAGAAAGAAAAAAGTGAGCAGAAGGTTAATACGCCAGAGACGATCCATAATGACCAGTGGCACAATACAAAATAGGCCAAGAATCACAGCCGCCTTTTGCTCGGGCATATAAAAAGCGCTCATATAAATTGCGAAACTCATACAAATAATTGCTTCCACATACAGCCCTGCAAGCGGATGTGCTTTCATCAGACGAGTCCGGCAACAGATAAGAAGAAGCAGGCTGACCACAAAGATGACAAGATAACCCGCTGCCAGAACCTTCGTGCTTTGAGCCGCCCCATACCATACCGAAAGAAGAAGCGTCATGGCGGCGGTAATGATTAGAAGTCCCGTCATGCTCATGTAATTCTGTCTGCGAACGGTCTCCCTGTTTTCGTAAAGCAAGTGGGAAGACTGCGCCGCTGTTTGAATAAAATGATAAATAAATCTCACGCTTATTTTTCCCTCCCGGTGCGTATGCTTTAGGATGCTCTTTTGTTGAAAGAAAATCCTATTATAACGCTGCCGACATTCAATCCGTCCCCCGACGCCAGGGAATTTTCGTTCCTCCTGCTGTGGATCAGCGCTGAGGCATCCACCATCGCAAAATCGTTTCCGCCCTCATCTTTCTGCCACAGCTCAAGCAAAAAGTCACATTTTTCCACAACGCCCCTGACCCAGGATGTCGTGCGGCGCCTATTCAATAGATATTTTTCCGCACCAGAAAGATACTTTTTTATCTATTTTTTGCTTTTTTGTAGCATAAAAATTACTTTTTAGAGGGGTGGTAACATTATTTTTTATCATAGCATGGAAATATCTGTATTGCAACGCCGTTTCGGCACATTTTATTGATATTGTGTTATTCTTTTTCCGCCAAAAAAGGCCCTGCATCCGCTCTCATTTTGTCGGATGCAGGGCCTTCTTCTTTTTTCGTTTTAATTTTGGCCAAACCGGAGCCACCCGGCCGCCGTCAGATCCTGGGCACTCGTTCTTGCGCTCCGGGCCGCCGCCCATCCCAAATCCGGTACAGGCGCCACCCCATCCAGCCACAGAAAAGCCCCATCAGCATACCGCAGAGCACATCACTCGGAAAATGGACTCCCACATACAGCCGGGACAATCCCATAAGTGCCGCCAGCCCCAGTGCAGTTCGCCCCATCCACTTCTCCGGCAGTGTCTTTTGCCAGGCCATCGCGGCAGCAAAGGCAGCGCTGGTGTGTCCCGAAGGGAAGGAGTTTGGGTCTCCCTCCGCCACCAGGGGGATGAGCCCTTCCACCACCAGCCAAGGGCGCGGGCGGCTCACAAGGTGCTTTAAAATAACATTGGTACACAAAAGACTGCACACCAGAGCCACCGCGCCCGCCAGCCCAGCTTTCCTCGTTTTCGGAAAAAAGAGCATCAACACACACAGGACAATCCACATGAGTCCCATATTGCCGAGTTGGGTATACACCGTCATGAGCGGATCCAGAAAAGCGCACCGCACCGTTTCCTGAATCCACAGGAGGACAGGCCCTTCCGTCTGTGCCAGAACCGTCAGCATAAGTACCCCTCCCTCTGATTCGCCGTTTCTTCACTTTTCATTATGGAATAAAAGCGGGGTGGGGATGTCCCCGCCCCGCTTTTATCTTTCGCTTATGCCGCGTTGTCGGCGCCAGTACCGTCCTCCCACTCGCAGGAGAGGATCACACCGTTGTTGAGTTCAAAATGAGTGGTTTTGACAACGTGGGTCTTGCCTACCCGAACCTCCTGACTGCCCACCTCGGTCTTCACATTGTTGGAGACAGAAGCCTGGATGGTAAAAGTCAGATCCACAGTATCTTCCATCATGGGAATAACAAGGGCTCCGTCCGTAGTGGTCAGCGCAGCCTTCGCCTCATGAGGCTGCGCTGTAACTCCTGTGACGTAGGCGCTGAGCAGATCGCCGTTGGACATGAGACGGTCGCCCGGTTTCTTCTGGGCAATGGCCTGGTCGATGTACTTCTGAATATTGTCATAGACCTCCTGATTCACGCCCTCCACCCGTACCGTGTAGGTAATATTGGTACCGGCTTCGCTGCGCACGGCTCCCATGTGGCCGGTCATTTTCAGTGCGACCGCCGCCACCACTGCCACCGCAATGATGATGACCAGAAGGTCAATAATGTTAATCTTTCCAAAAAGTTTTCCGTTTTTATCCATGCCACGTTCTCCTCTGAGCGGGGAAACTCCCCGTTGATTTTGGTTGTATATTTTCTAGCCTGTGGTAAAATAGCAGAGACAGGCGCCGCGCCCTTCCGAATTTAAAGTGCAGGGCCGAACGATGTTATTGTACCATACTCCACACACACTTCTCAAGTCTTTTTTCGGAGGAGCCATGAAAGTCATTCATCTGATCAGCGGCGGTGATTCCGGCGGGGCCAAAACCCACGTCCACATGCTGCTGCAAAATCTCAGCCGCACCATTGACGTCACAATGGTGTGCTTTATGGAAGGTCCCTTTTCCCAAGAAGCCCGGGAACTGGGGATCCCCACCGTCGTACTGCCTGGCCGAAATATCTTTCGGGTCTACACCCAGCTTAAGCACATGATACAGAAGGGTGGCTACGACCTCATCCACTGCCACGGCGCCCGGGGCAACATGATGGGTGCCCTGCTCCGCCGCGCCACCGGTCTTCCAGTGGTGTCAACCGTCCACTCCGATTATCGGCTGGACTACCTCGGCCGCCCGCTCTCCCGTATCACCTACGGCACGGTGAACACCTTGGCCCTGCGACGCCTGGACTACCGCATCGGGGTCTCCGACGCCATGACCGATCTGCTCATCTCACGGGGCTTTGACCCGGACAAGCTCTTTACCATTTACAACGGACTGGACTTTACCCCTCGGGTCCCCGCGCTGGAGCGAGCGGAATACTGGAAGTCGGTGGGTCTGGAGGCCGATGAAAGCTCCGTGGTGGTGGGGATTGCCGCCCGGCTGAATCCGGTAAAGGACATTGCCACTCTCATCCGGGGCTTTGCTCTGGCCCATACGGCCTGTCCTCAACTCCGGCTTCTGATTGCCGGAGACGGGGAACAGATGTCCACACTGAAAGAACTCGCCAACCACCTGGGGATATCCAACGTGGTGTGCTTTGCCGGATGGGTCACAGACACCGACAGTTTTTACAACGCCTTGGACGTGAATACCCTTACCTCCCTCTCCGAAACATTCCCTTATGCCCTTACCGAGGGAGCCAGAGCTGGTCTGCCCACGGTTGCCAGCCGAGTGGGCGGCGTGCCTTATCTCATTGACCACGGGGTCAACGGCTTTCTCTTCCAGCCCGGAGATGCCGAGGTCCTCTCCCGGCATTTGATCACCTTGGCCCAAGACAAGGCCCTCCGGGAACACATGGGTCGTCGGCTCTACGAAAAAGGCCGCAGCCAGTTCTCTCTGGAGAGCACCCTGAACCGACAGTTGGAGATTTACCGCGCCATCCTCCGCCGGAAGGCACGGAAAACCGGTCGCCGCGACGGCGCATTGGTGTGCGGCGCCTATGGCCGGGGCAACGCCGGAGACGATGCCATCCTTGAGGCTATTGTCCGGGAGCTGCGCCAGTTGGACCCCGATCTTCCGGTGTGGGTCCTCTCTCGAAATCCAGACTCCACCCGTCTGACCTACCGGGTCAACTCCATTTATACCTTTGATGTCCCACGCTTTCTCTGGCAGATGAGGAAAACCCGGCTCTATATCAATGGCGGCGGCTCCCTTATGCAGGACGCCACCAGCCGGCGGAGCCTGTGGTTCTATCTTTTTACGATTTCGGCCGCCAAGATTTTGGGCAATCAGGTCATGATGTATGGCTGCGGGATCGGCCCCATCCATTACCCCAGCAATCGCCGTCTGGCAGCAGGGGTGCTTCAGAAACGGGTAGATGCCATTACCCTGCGGGATACTCACTCCAGAAGCGAGTTGGAAAAGCTGGGTATTACTGCCCCGGAAATTGTTCTCTCTGCTGACCCAACCGTCATTCTCCCCGCCGCAGAGAGTGCCACGGTTGACGGCATCCTGGAAAACGCCGGGCTGGACCCGGCGGGGCGCTATATCGGCTTCACGCTCCGCCCCTGGCCGGGCTTTGAGGATAAGGCCGAACTCTTTGGCCAGGCCGCCGACTATGTCTATGAGAAATACGGTCTTACCCCGGTCTTTCTGCCCATTGAGCGGCGACTGGACGTAGGGGCGGCCCAATTGGCTGCCAGGCACATGAAAGCCCCACACTACATTTTGGCGGAGACCGGCTCTTCGGCTCACACCATTGGGCTCTTCGCCCGAATGAAGGTGGTGGTGTCCATGCGGCTGCACGCTTTGGTGTTCTCCGCCGGCCAGGGGGTGCCGCTGGTAGGCGTGGTTTACGACCCAAAAATCAGTTCTTTTCTGTCTTACATCGGTCAGGACCTGTACACCGATTTGGATCATCTTACCCTGGACGGACTGAAGGCCCACTTGGACTCCGCCGTAGGGCGCATCGGAGACGACGCTTTTCTCTCCGGCGGTGTGGAACGTCTCCGAAAAGTGGAGCAGCGCAACCGCGACACTGCCGGACGGCTTCTGGGACTGGAAGGCGGTGGCACATCATGAGGCAAGTAGTCTGCCTTTCCGGCCAGCCTTGGGCTGACGTCCCTACCCGCACCCAGCAGCTTATGAGCCGGATGAAGGACGCTGAAGTTCTTTTTTTCGCCCCTCCCACCGCCCACGGCGACAGGAACTGGAAGGCTCCGGGCCGGCGGCTCCGCCCCGGGCTGATTGCCTACACTCTCCCCCCTGATCCCCCCGCCGGACAATCCACAGGCTTCCTATTCCGCTATGCCCGATCCCGGAACACGCGCTTTCTTCAGTCCCGTTTGGAGCTCCACCATTTCCATGAGCCGCTTCTCTGGTGCTCCAGTCCCGCTGCGGCCGCCTATCTGGACGCCGTTGCTTACCGTGGCCTGGTTTATGACTGCGACCGTTATTGGCCGGAAGTTCCTGAGCAGTGGGAGAGTGAACTCGCCGCGAACGCTGACGTGGTCTTTGCCGCATCACCCGATCTGGCCGATCATCTTGTCCCCTGCAACCACAATGTAACCCTTCTTCCCAACGGTTGCAACTACCCCATGTTTGCCAGAGACGAACTGCCCCGTCCAGCGGCTCTGAGAGATCTTTCCGGCCCCGTTTTTGGCTGGTCCGGCACCATTTGGGCCGATCTGGATCTGGCCCCCGTGCTGAATACGGCACGCTCTCATCCAGACTGCACTGTGGTTTTGGTGGGCCGCGCCGAAAACAACTCCCTACTCCCCGAGCTGCTGGCCGAACCCAACGTACGCTTTCTGAATTTCATTTCACCGGTAGATCTGCCTGACTATCTGTGCAGCTTTGATGTATGCCTCTCCCTGCCCCGACGCGGGCACCCGGATGATGACGTGCTCCCGGCCCGGGTGTTTGAGTACCTCTCCACCGGAAAGCCCATTGTAGCGATGCTTGCCCCCGACCAGGTGGAGGTCTTTCCGGACGTGATCTACTCCGCCCAGACTCCGGCAGAATTCTCTCTGCTGTGCGCACGGGCGCTGGAAGAGTCGGGCGACTGGGCCAAGAACCGCCGCAGGGCTTACGGCAAAGCCGCCGCCTGGAGTCAGCGCGCAGGCGAGGTCAACCGCATTCTGGACAGCATCGGGTTATTTTAATCCCGGAAACGCTTTGTCGCCCAGTGGAATTGTGCGCCTCTTCACGCTTCATTTCAACACATACCTTTGCACCCCCTGCCGTACATTAATGGCAGGGGGTGTTTTTATGCCGCTGCTGCCCGTCCTGCTTCTTCTCTGCGCTGTCATTCTGGTCAACGGCTGGACCGATGCGCCCAACGCCATCGCCACACCAGTGGCGGCGGGTACTCTCTCATTCCGCTCAGCGGTAGCACTGGCGGCGGTCTGCAATCTGCTGGGGGCAATCTGTACCGCCGCCGTCAGTGATTCGGTCGCCCGCACGCTCTTTTCCATTGCCGATTTCGGCCCCTTTGCTCTCACAGCGCTCACCGCCGCTCTGGCCTCTACTGTGATCTGGTCGGTGGCTGCCTGGCGATTCGGCATCCCCACCAGCGAAAGCCATGCCCTCACAGCGGGGCTTACCGGTGCCGCCCTGGCCTTGGGATCAGAGCACCTGCAGCTCTCCCCTCTCCTTCGGGTGGGTGGTGGACTTTTTCTCTCTCTTGCATTGGGTGCCGCTTTGGGCCGGCTTTTCGCGCGGCTCCTCCCACTGAAAAAAGATTCGTTCTACCACCGGGGACAGGTGGCGGGAGCGGCTCTCACCGCCTTTCTCCACGGCGCTCAGGACGGGCAGAAGTTTCTAGGTGTTTTGGCTCTCGCCCTTGCTTTAGACGGCTCCGGCTTTTCTTCCCCCGCCTGGGCCGCTTGGGGCTGTGCGACACTCATGGCGCTGGGTACCCTTCTGGGCGGGCGGAGAATCATCGACACGGTAGGGCGAAAAATGGTTCTGCTCACCCCCCGCACCGGATTTGCCGCCGATCTGGGCTGCACTGCAGCTTTAACCGTATGCACGCTTTTGGGCCTTCCAGTCTCCACCACCCACGTCAAGACTTCCGCAATCCTGGGGGCCGGCTCATCCCCCGACAGGACGGTGGCCGGCTCTCTGGGACTTGCGTGGCTGCTCACCTTCCCCGCCTGCGGTACCATTGCCTTTTTCCTCGTGAAAGTTCTCCTTCTGTGATATAATACCTCCCGGCGGAGCACAATCCGCCGGGAGGTATCTTTATGTCTCAATTCAACACCGCAATTTTTGATCTTGACGGCACACTTCTCAACTCTCTGGAGGATCTGGCCGACGCTGTCAACGTTTCCCTGAACCAAATGGGCTGGCCTGCCCGTGCCCTGGGCGAGATCCGCCGCTTTGTGGGCAGCGGAATAGAGCGGCTGATCCGACAGGCCGTCCCGACCGGGGCCGGAGAGACAGACGTTCTTCAGTGTCTGTCCATCTTTAGAGAACATTACGCAGCACATATGGCCGACAAAACCGCTCCATACCCAGGTATTCTTCCCCTGCTGCGCACCCTGCGGGAACAGGGGGTTGCCACGGCAGTAGTCTCCAACAAGTTTGATGCGGCAGTAAAGCGTTTGTGCGTCGACTGCTTCCCCGGCCTCATCCAGGCCGCCGCCGGCGAATCGGACACCGCACCGAGGAAACCTCATCCGGCCATGGTTTTCCAGGCTCTCCGGGATCTGGGCGCAAGCCCCGCCGGAGCGGTCTATGTAGGGGACTCCGACGTGGACATCCAAACTGCCCAAAACGCCGGACTCCCTTGTCTCTCAGTGACCTGGGGGTTTCGGGACGAGTCCTTCCTGCGCGCCCATGGCGCCTGCACGCTGATCCGCCGGCCGGAAGAACTTCTCCCTTTCTTTCTCTCTCCGCCCTTCTAACGGAGTCGGCCTGTGGGGACAGGCGATCCGGCTCGCCGCTTTCCACGCTTAGTCCTGCGCTCTCCCAACCACGGCCGACCCAGTTCCTGCCGCACCTGGGGTGCCAGAAACGCCACAGCCAGAAGGTTTGGTAAGGCCATCAGGCCGTCGCACAGATCGGACAGCGCCCATACCGCCTCCACCTCCCCCACACTGCCCAGCACAATCGCCATGAGAAACACCAAGCGAAACGGCTTTCTCATCCGTTCGTCGCCGGTGAGATGGGCCAGCCCACGCTCACCGTAGTAGCTCCACCCTAGCAGGGAGGTAAAGGCAAACAGCATCAGGCACACCGTCACAATAAGCCCACCCGCCCAGCCAAATACCGTAGAAAAAGCGGCGGCCGAGAGAGGGGCTCCGGTCATTGCCCCGGTCACTGCCCTCCGCTCCAATGCAGACAGGGCCTCGGCGGGGTCATAGACACCGGAAGTGAGGATGGCAAGCGCAGTGACTGTGCAAACTACCAGTGTGGCAAAGAACACCTCAAACATCCCCCAAAAACCCTCCTGGGCCGGAGAGTCGGCATCCGCGGCAGCGTGAGCCATGGCAGAAGATCCCACCCCCGCCTCGTTGGTGAACACACCCCGTGCTACCCCGTAGCGCAGGGCAGTAGACACTGTATAACCTGATGCGCCCCCCAAAGCCGCCCGGGGCGTCAGGGCACAGGTCACGATCTGCCGGAGGGCGGGGAGCACCTCCTCTGCGTGCGCACAGATTACTGCCACTCCAGTGCTCAGAAATAGAATTGCCATGGCCGGCACCAGCTTCTCGCTCACCCGCCCCACCCGGCTGATTCCGCCCAGAATGACCACTCCGGTGCACAGGGCTGTTACCGCCCCAACCGCTAACGGCTTCCAGCCAAAAGAGGTGTGAAGGACGGCGGCGATGGAGTTGGACTGCACCATGCTTCCCCCGGCCAGAGCCGCCAGAACGCACCAGAAGGAAAACCACTTTGCGCCTCCTTTCCACCCCAGGGCCCGCTCCATGTAGTCCATAGGTCCGCCCTCCCAGCCGCCGCCCGGAACTCTGTGTCGGTATTTTACCGCCAGCGTCTTTTCCATAAAGCTGGTCATTAGGCCCAGCAAGGCGGAGATCCACATCCAGAACACCGCCCCGGGCCCTCCAAAAAAAATGGCCGTCGCTACTCCGGCGATGGAGCCTGTTCCGATGGTGGAGGCTAAGGCGGTAGAGAGGGCCTGAAACTGGGTCAGCCCCCCCACAGCAGTTTTTTTCTTTTTCCTGAAAAGCGTTCCCAAGGAGCCGCGAATCCACGTTTTTACCCCAAACAGCTGAAAAAAACCGCTCTCTGCCGAGCACCATAGTCCTACCAGTAAAAACATCCCCAGCATCCAGGGATTCCACAGCCGATCCGCCCACCGTTCCAGCACGGACAACACCCCTTTTTGATTGCTCCGCCGGCGTGCAGACCTGACCATTGCACGTTCGGCGCTTTACTAAGAGGTATGCGCCAAACTCCGGAAACAGAAGGAGCCCGTCTTTTCTCTCCGGCAAGGCGCACCGAAACACCCCAACGCAAAAAAAGAGAGCCATCTTTCGATGACTCTCTTTGGAGGCGACGCCCAGACTCGAACTGGGGGTGGAGATTTTGCAGACCTCTGCCTTACCACTTGGCTACGTCGCCAGACAAAGAATCTATGGAGCAGGTGACGAGGCTCGAACTCGCTACCTCCACCTTGGCAAGGTGGCGCTCTACCAGATGAGCTACACCTGCATACTATGCAGGACTCCAAGAAAACAGACCCCGCCGGGGGGTTCTCCCGGGATTTTCATCCCGGGAGAACAGATGTGGTGCCTCCGACCGGAATCGAACCAGTGACACGGGGATTTTCAGTCCCCTGCTCTACCGACTGAGCTACAGAGGCAAGTTTTGGCGACGCGGATGGGACTTGAACCCACGACCTCCGGCGTGACAGGCCTGCGTTCTAACCAACTGAACTACCGCGCCAGCTTGGTCGCCTAAAAACAGGTCTGGTGGGAACAACAGGGCTCGAACCTGTGACATCACGCGTGTAAGGCGTGCGCTCTACCAGCTGAGCTATGCTCCCTTGCCGCCGCCTTTACCCAAGCGGCGAGTGTTATTATACTAAATCCACACCTGTCTGTCAACCGCAAAATCAAGATTCGTCAAATTTTTTCTGATTCAATGCGTGGCTTGCCGAAGCAGTGCCTCCAGCTCCGCCCGGTCAAAGGAGTAGACCCGATCGCAAAACTGACAGGTCAGCTCTGCCTTCCCCTGCTCTTCAATGAGGGCAGTCAGCTCATCCCGGCCCATACTCACCAAGGCTGTAGACACCCGTTCCCGGCTGCACGGGCAAAAATAGGACACGGGGTGGCGTCCCACCACTTCCAGTTCAAATTCGGACAGGGCACGGCGCAGCAGCGTCTCGGCATCCGCTCCCTCCTCCAAAAGGGCGGCAGTAACGGGACCCAGCAGTTTCACACCTGCCTCCACCCGCTCAATCACATCCTCCCCAGCCCCCGGCAAAAGCTGGATGAGGTACCCCCCTGCCCGCAGTACCGATTGGTCGGCATCTACAAGCACACCCAGGGCACAGGCGGTGGGGATCTGCTCGCTGACGGCAAAATAATCGGTCACGTCTTCGGCGATTTCCCCGGAAATCAAAGGGACCATCCCCACATAGGGTTCCTTCAGATTCAGATCTTTGATCACGGTGAGCGTTCCTGTCTTTCCCACAGCGCCCCCAACATCCAGCTTTCCGTCTGGCCGAGGCGGCAGAATCACAGCGGGTTCCTGGACATAGCCGCGCACACTTCCCTCGGTATCAGACACGGCGGTAATGGAACCAAGCGGTCCGTCTCCTTTAAGGCGCAGCGTAACCGAACTGCCCTCCCCCTTGAGTTGATCTCCCATCATCGAGCATGCCATCAGCGTGCGGCCCAGAGCGGCAGTGGCCACCGGAAGGGTTCGGTGAATCTTCCTGGCGCGCTCCGTAAGGTCCCGGCCAGTAATGGCCACGGCCTTCACTGGGGCGTTTTTCGCCAAAATACGGACGATCTCGTCTGTCATCGGGCAGTCCCTTCCTTTCGCGCGGCAAAGAAGATCCGCTGCTCCCCCTCGGCGGGGGCGCGGAACTTTAGCTCTGCGTATTGTTTAATGTGAATAAATCCAGCCGCTCGGAGATATTCCTCCAGCTCGGCCATAGCGTAGGCATACTCCTCATGGAGTTCCTCTCCCCGACGCCAGACTGCCCCGTCCCGACGAAAAATATCCATCCAGAAGGAACACACCCGCCGACGGGCGCTGTACTCTCCCCGCCAGACGCAATAGTCATTTTCTGTCTCGTCCAGAAAAATTTGTCCGTCCATAGACGCCAATTTTTCCGGTGTGTCAACATCAAAGAGGAAAAACCCTCCCGGGGCCAAGCTCTCCCACACCCGGCGGAAAGCCAGGGCCAGTTTTTTCGGCCGGAGCACATAATTGACGCTGTCCAGGCAGCAAACACAGGCATCCACCGGATCCGGCAGGCGCAGGGACTCCATTCCCTGACAGAACAGCCGGGGCCTGTGCTCCAGGTCCCGGCATTTCTCCTCGGCCAGCGCCAGCATCTCGGGGGACTTGTCCACCCCCGTCATCTCATAGCCTCGATCAGCCAATTCCCGAGTCAGACTGCCGGTGCCACAGGCCAAATCAAGCACCGAGTGGACGGGCCGCTTCAGCCGGGCAAAGTGACGCTCGATATAGTCCGCCCAGCGGGGATAGCCCACATCGCCGGTCAGATCGTCGTAACTCCCCGCCAGAAACTCATAGCTTGTCATCGGCCTTCATCTTCTCCTTGATCCGAGGAAGTACCTCCTGATAGCCGTCCGCTCCATAGTGGAGGGAACGATTGACCCGGCTAATGGTTGCACTGGATGCCCCGGTGCGCTCCAGAATCTCATTGTAGATCATGCCGTTACTAAGGAGCAGGGCAACCTCAAAGCGCTGCTCCATGGCGCGCAGCTCCGCCACAGTGCATAGGTCCTGGAAAAATTTTTTGCACTCATCCAGGTCTTTCAGGGAGAGAATCGCCTCATAGAGCAGCTCAGTCTCCCCCTGTTTCCCGCTTTTTGTCATGGACATAATCCTCCTATTGTTGATTGTTTTATTATTTTACCAAAGTGAAGTGTGAAAGTAAACCCCTCGAACCAAATTTTTTTCTCCGCATAGGCTGGTTCAGTGCGAAAGGGGGAGTCTTTCTTGAAAAAGGCAAGCGCAGAGCCCAGGTTAGCCCAACCCGGGACCTATCGGCAGGTCTTTCGGGACGGTGAGACCGTTTTGCTCACCATCACCCAGCGCTGGCCCCGGCTGTCCGGGGAAAGCCCCGGTCTGCGGCGGATCGACCGCTACTATGACGCACTGGCTGAGCGTTGGCGAAAACGCTGGGAGGGTTCTCTTTTGGAGCGGGCCAAAGCCGCCGCTGGACCCGAGACACCTCCCTGGGAAGCCTCTCTTGACTTTACCGTCACATTATTCCGGGATGGCCTGCTCAGTCTTTGGCTGGAGGCATCAGAGGATACGGGTGCGCGGCGCCCCCATCAGATCCGCATGGGGGATACCTGGCGCATTCCCACCGGGGTTCCCGTCACACTCCGGGAGCTGCTGCCGCCCCAGCGCTGGTGGCGCGGGCCGGTATTAGAAGAGGTGCGCCGGCAAATCGGCGCCCGGGTTTCCTCGGGTGAGTCTCTTTTTTACGAAGGCTGGCCTCAATTGGCTTCCCGGCTGTTCTCCCCAGACCGGTTTTATCTGACTGAGCAGGGGGCTGCGGTCTTTTACCCCATTGAGAGCATTGCCCCCGCGCTGGAGGGGTTTCCAACCTTTTTTCTTCCCATCGGGACGTGACTTTGCACAAGCCATACCCCCTTTCCAACGCCCCCTCTTACCTATTCTGACATTTTTAAAAAATACTTGCTTTTTTTTTACTTCTCTGCTATTATAATAGCCGATGCTTTTTCAAGCTTATCCTGACGAGCGAGGAGGTAAAAGCGAATGGCCAAATGTGATTTTTGTGATAAGGGCGTTGTGTTCGGCAATCAGGTTTCCCACTCTCACCGCCGCTCCAACCGCCCCTGGAAGCCCAACGTGAAGCGCGTCAAGGCGATCGTAGACGGTACGCCGAAGCACGTGTATGTCTGCACCAGATGCCTCCGTTCGGGTAAGGTCACCCGCGCTGTGTAATTTGTTATACGCAGGCAACAAATCCCTAGAGCTGCAACGGCTCTAGGGATTTTTCACGTTTATAAATTATTCCTAAATATCACTAAGTTTTGGGGGCAAATTTATGTTTTGGGGGCAAATCTGGGGGTACAAAGATTGGGAAAAATAATCCGCTCCTGGTTGGTGGTTAAGTTGCGCAAGGCAAAGAAAAAGCGCCGCAGGCGAAAACCTACGGTGCGGCCCGAATGGAAGGTTAGTTTAGCACTGGCTGATTAGAAAGATAACAGGAAAATGAGACGAAAGGCAGGAGGGAAAGACGATATGAATGACATAATAAGAGGCCCCGGTTGCCCCGAAGCCTCTCAAAATTTATTTTGATATCCAATTAATCTGGTCTACTGCTATATTTCTGTACTCTGCACTATCAAAATGGTACAAATCTTCATATCTTCTGCCTCGTCCCCTCACGTCAAATTTCCAGTGTATCTCGATAGGTACCTGCTCACCCGAAGCATCATCCCTGAAGTGCGCGCTTAGAATGCCTTTTCGCGTGTATGCTTTTATAAGCTCTGGAGGTTTGTAATCCTTAGGTGTTCCCACTATCCGAGCATTAAGCAGGATTAGAGATTCTGGCACTCTCCCGTAATTTACCAAGTTTAAAAGTTTTTCTTCCCCTTCTTGAGATAACTCAAAAAAGACATCTCCTAAAAATTCACCCGTATTACCATCATATATTTTGTTGTACAGATTTGTAATCATATTGTACATAGTCTCGCCCTCCTTTTATACCAGTATATTAAAGCCTGAGCACATCAGTACCGGCCCGACTAATTGAATACCGGCGCTCAGGTAGCGGGACAGGAAGGATAGCGCCCCGTAGATGCTCCCCGATATTAACGCCGGTTAAAATAAACAAGCCGCCGGGTTCCCGACGACCTGTTATATCCGTGCCGATTTCCCGGCATCTGCAGCTCTTAAAGACTTTTCCTGCTTGCCCGCTGTAATCATTTGTTCTATGGGCATAGGGCTTCCACCTATGCACGATATGTATATGTTTACATTGGTTATAGGCTGCCCACTACACACCTTGCCGAGTCTTATCTTCCGCCCCCACAGAACATCTTTTGTTTTTTTGCGCTTGCCGCTTAGATTGTCACACACCCGTACACACCCAGCCTTCCGGTGCGTTTTATACTCTCACATCATCTGGTTGCAACAGCCGGAAATGCAAAATCTCGGGGCAAAATAAAAAAAGAGGATCTTGTAATGACTGTGGCAGTAGTCACACAGGATAATTTAGATGCCTCTTTTCGGGTAAGGTCACCCGCGCTGTGTAATAACACACTTTGACCAAGAGCCGCTGTCGAAAGACTGCGGCTCTTGGCCTTTTTCCTCCATCTTCCACGGATGATTTTTTTTCTTCGGCACACACTTCTTGCGGGGGTGATCTCATGACCACTGGTTTTGTAACAGAGAAAGAACAGACCGCACATCCCGGCAACTGTCTTCGTCTGGAGCCGGAAGAGCGCCTGTGTTCCCGATTTGATCGCTCGGGGATCGCGTTGTTCCCCGTGGCAAGCCTGGAACGGATGGGCTTCCGAGTCCTGGACGACTGCTGCCAGGAGCACATCATGTAACCGCTCCCTCCGCCGCCGCACGGCGGCGGTACATCATTGAAGTTCCGCTGCAGCCCGTTGTCTCTGGAAAACATTGTTCCTTGAAACAGCTCTTTCCATCGGTTACAATTTGGTTACAATTTGTAACAAGACAAGGAGCGATGTAAAATGAAACGACAGCTCACTGCCCTGGTGTTGGGAACTTTTCTCTTCACCGGAGCCGCACAGGGTGCATCCTTTTCAGTGAATGGCTCTTCCGCTGATCTGGGCAGCACAGTGATCCACGACTGCACCACTTATGTCTCTCTGCGCACGGCGGCGCAGTCGCTGCTTCCCGGCGTCAGCGTGAGCTGGAACAATGGGCGAGCCGTGGTGGCGGGGAACAATTTTACACTGACTGCCTGTCCCGGGGAAAGCGTAATGACCTATAACGGTGTTCAGCTTCCCCTCTCCTCCCCGATCCGCATGGAAAACTGGCACACTTTGGTTCCTATCCGTCCTCTGGCCGCCCTTTTAGGCTCTGAGGTGAATTGGGACGCCTCCACCGGCAGAATCTCTCTCTCCACTTCCGGCAGCAGCGAGCTCTATTGGCTGTCCCGCATTATTTCTGCGGAAAGTCAGGGGGAACCCTTGGAAGGAAAGATCGCCGTCGGCAACGTGGTACTCAATCGGGTAGACAGCCCCCTTTTCCCAAACAGCATTTACGATGTCATCTTTGACAGCCGCTGGGGGGGACAGTTTGAGCCGGTGAGCAACGGGACCATTTATAACACCCCCACTGATGAAAGCGTGCTGGCCGCCCGCCTCTGTCTGGCCGATGTCAACACCGCCGGGGAGAGTCTCTATTTTTTGGCCCCCGCTCTCACCAACAATCACTGGACCATGGAGTCCCGCACTTATGTGACCACCATAGGCACCCACTGGTTTTACCTTTAATCTCCTGTTTTTCGGCAAAAGAGTTGCTCTGCAGCCAGCTGCGGGGCAACTTTTTTTGTCTCTTTTCTCATGCAAAAATTTTGTATGACAGAATTTTTTGCATTCTCTGAGTCTTTTGGGCCACAAGGAGTTTCCCGTTTTTCTTTTGTAACCTTTTCAGCGAATCTTTAAAGGCATAAAAGCTCAAAAAAGCTTTCTAAGTTTCTTCGACAAAAATTTTTCTTGATTTTTGCTGTTACATCGGTTACAATATGGTTACAATTTAGTGAAGAAACGGAAACACTTAAATTGCTTCAGGAGGATTTTGTATTATGAAGAAACGTCTTCTCACATTGGCCATGGCGCTGTGTCTCATCCTTGGGTTGGGTGCGCCTGCCATCGCTGTCGAGAACGACAGTATTGAACTCATCGTCAACGATACCGTCATTGATCTGGAAACCCCTGTTCAGGTCTACGGCCAGACGACCTATGTCTCCTACTGGCCTGTGGTTCGCGCCCTCTACCCCGGCGCATCCGCCGTTTGGCAGAACGGTCAGGCGGTCATTACCGCCCCCGGTCTGACCATGACCATTCAGCCCGGCCGCAACTATCTGGTTGCCAACGGGCGCTACTTTTACCTTTCCCAAGGCGTCAAAATTTTCGGGGAACTGATTCTGGTTCCCACCCGCACTTTGGCCGCCGCCCTGGGTGCCGGCGTGTCTTGGGATCCGTTCGGCAACGCCGTGGTCATCACCGCAGGCAGCGCGCCCATTGCTTCCGGAGATGTGGCCTATCAGCAGGACGTGGTCTACTGGCTCTCTCACATTATTAACGCCGAAAGCGGCAATCAGCCCCTGGCCGGCAAGATTGCCGTGGGCAATGTGGTACTCAACCGGGTCAACAGCACCCGCTTTCCCAACACAGTCTATGAGGTCATTTTCCAATCCGGCCAGTTTACCCCCGTCTCCAACGGCGCGATTCGCCGGGTGCCCAATGAAGAGAGCGTTATTGCCGCCAAACTTTGCCTGGACGGCGCCAACACCGCCGGAAACGCGCTCTACTTTATTAACCCCTACACCTCACCCAACAGCTGGGCATCCCGAAATCGGCCCTATGTGGCAACCATCGGGGCACACGCCTTTTTCGCGTAACAGCCCACGCTTTTCCGTGTCAAAATTGTATAAAAACGGCCCCTCCAAATTAGGGGGGGGCCGTTTTTTTATCAAATCCATCCGCAACGTTTACCATATCAACATTCTTTCCACCATTTCAACATTTTGCTTGCTTCCTTCCCTCATCCCGGCTATAATGTGGGAAAGGATTACTGTGCCGAAAGGGGGACTTCAGATTGAAAGAGCAGAAGAACGGGCCACTGACCATTCAGTCAGTGGAGCGAGCTCTGGCGATCCTGGAGATTCTCGCCCGCGCCAACCGCCCCTTGAGCGTCATCGAGATCGGCGAAACAACCGGTATCCAGCGCACGACTCTCTATGCTCTGATCAACACTCTGGCAGCGGGAAATTACGTTCTGCGTGGAGAGGACGGCAAACTGACTATTTCCAGCAAACTCTATGAGATGAGTTCCATGTATCCCTCCCGCCTGCCCATTGTTCAGCGGGGCAACCGGCACATCACCGAAATGGCTGTTCGCTATCGAGTAGCGGTGCGCTTGTCTATTTGTACCGATGCGGGACATGTGGTAACAGTGGCTTCCTCCGAGCCCGCCTTCCACGTCTCCAACGTGGCGCCTCAGGGCGGGGAGTTGGCTCTTCATGCCACCAGCACGGGAAAGGTATTACTGGCCTATCTGCCCCCCGAGGACTCCCGGCGGCGGATGGAGCAGTGCCACATGGAGCGATACACGATCTACACCATCACCGACCGCGAGGCCCTCGCCATCGACGTGGGTGAGGTCTGCCGCCGGGGCTACGCCCAGGATGAGCGCGAGTACTTGGATGACACCACTTGTCTATCCTTCCCCATCCTTACCCCAGACCGCCGTCTGGTTGCCATTCTCAGCGCCACATCAGACTACTGGCACATGAAGGAAGTCTATGACTCTGTGGTGCGGGAAGGCCTCCAGAGAAGCAAGCTCATCGCTATGGAGCTCTCCGGCGGAACACCGGTTTCAGCTTTCTGACGACCCATCAGCCCAGAGCCGCGCCCAGAAAAGCCTCCTCACCCGCGCCAAAAAAGGGCGTGGCCCCGGCGAAAATTTCACCGGAGCCACGCCCTTTTCTTTTGTTCCAGAATCAGTTCACCACATCGCCGTGGAGCACCTCTTTGCCGGAAAGGGTCAGCTCTCCGCCCTGCACATCCAGCGTCAGGGTCTGTCCGGGTGACACGGTCCCCGCAATGATGGCTTTGCTGATCAGTGTCTCCACTGTGTGCTGGAGATACCGGCGCAGGGGGCGGGCTCCGTACAGAGGATCGTAGGCGTTGTCGATGACAAATTCCTTGGCCTCCGGGGTGAGAACGCAGGTAAGCTCCTTGGCCGCCAGACGGACATTGAGGCTGTCCACCATCAGATCCACAATATGACCCACATTCTCCCGGGTCAACGGCTTATAGAACACGATCTCATCCAGCCGATTCAGGAACTCGGGGCGGAAGGAGCGCTTCAGCATGGTCTCCACCTGCTCCCGGGCCTCAGCGGTAATGTCACCGTCTGGGCCGATCCCCTCCAGCAGATACTGGCTGCCCAGGTTGGAGGTGAGGATGATGACGGTGTTCTTAAAATCCACCGTTCTTCCTTGACCATCGGTAATACGGCCGTCGTCCAATACCTGAAGCAATACATTAAACACGTCCGGGTGGGCTTTTTCCACCTCGTCGAAGAGGATAACGGAGTAGGGCTGGCGGCGGACGGCCTCGGTGAGCTGTCCCCCCTCCTCATAGCCCACATTTACCGGAGGCGCGCCGATGAGCCGGGAGACAGAATATTTCTCCATATACTCCGACATATCAATGCGCACCAGATTCTTCTCCGAGTCAAAGAGGGTGGCGGCCAAGGTCTTGGCAAGTTCGGTTTTACCCACGCCAGTGGGACCGAGGAAGAGGAAAGAGCCGATGGGGCGGCCAGGATCGGCAATGCCGGCGCGGCTTCTCAGAATGGACTCGCTCACCAGCCGCACGGCCTCGTCCTGACCCACTACCCGCTCGTGGAGGATGTCCTCCAGATGGAGGAGCTTCTCCCGCTCCCCCTCCATAAGACGCGCCACAGGGATGCCAGTCCAGCGCTCCACGATCTTGGCCACCTCTTCCTCGGTAACCTTATCCCGGAGAAGGCTGCCCTCCCGGCCTTGATTCGCAATCCCCTCCTCGATCTCCAGCTGCTTCTGAAGTTCGGGAATGCGGCCGTATTGGAGCTCTGCGGCCTTGTTGAGGTCGTACTCCCGCTGGGCCTTCTCCAGCTCGCCGTTGGCGGCTTCCAGTTCTTCACGAAGCTTTTGGACCTTGCCGATGGCGTTTTTCTCGTTCTCCCACTGGGCTTTCTTGGCGTTAAAGTCCTCCCGGAGGTTGCCAAGCTCTTTGCGGATGTCGGCCAGATGCTCCTGGGAGAGTTTGTCGGTCTCTTTGACCAGGGCGTGCTCCTCGATCTCCAACTGGGTCATCTTGCCCTGGAGTACGTCCAATTCAGTCGGCATGGAGTCGATCTCGGTGCGCACGGTGGCACAGGCCTCGTCCACCAGGTCAATGGCCTTGTCCGGAAGAAAGCGGTCGGTGATATAGCGGTTGGAAAGGGTGGCAGCGGCAATGATGGCGCCATCGGTGATTTTCACGCCGTGGAACACCTGATAGCGCTCCTTCAGGCCCCGGAGGATAGCTACGGTGTCCTCTACCGAGGGCTCCCGCACCAGTACGGGCTGGAACCGGCGCTCCAGAGCGGCGTCCTTTTCAATATACTGGCGGTACTCGTTGAGGGTGGTGGCGCCGATGCAGTGGAGCTCGCCTCGGGCCAGCATGGGCTTCAAAAGGTTGCCCGCGTCCATACTCCCCTCGGTCTTGCCCGCGCCCACAATGGTATGAAGCTCGTCGATGAAGAGGATGATGCGCCCTTCGGACTTTTTGACCTCGTTCAACACGGCTTTCAGCCGCTCTTCAAACTCGCCCCGGTACTTGGCCCCGGCGATGAGCGCGCCCATGTCCAGGTTGAAGATGGTCTTGTCCTTCAAGGAACCGGGGACATCCCCCTTGACGATGCGCTGGGCCAGCCCCTCGGCAATGGCGGTCTTGCCCACACCGGGCTCACCAATGAGTACGGGGTTATTTTTGCTCTTCCGGGAGAGGATGCGCACCACATTGCGGATCTCCTCATCTCGTCCAATCACCGGGTCAAGCTTATTCTGCCGGGCCTGAGTCACCAAATCGGTGCCGTATTTTTTCAGGGCATCATAGGTCTCCTCCGGGTTATCGGAGGTCACCCGCTGGTTGCCTCGAACGGCGGTGAGCGCCTGCAAAATTCCCTCTCGGGTGATTCGGTAAGTCTTATAAAGTTCGCCCAGGTTCCGGTCGGCAGTCTGGATCAGAGCTAGGAGCAGATGTTCCACTGAAACATACTCGTCCTTCATCTGCCGGGCAGTCTCCTCAGCGGAGTTTAGGGCCTTGTCCACGCTCTGGGAAACATAGATCTTCCCCATCTCTCGACCCGGGCCGGAGACCTTGGGGAGTTTCTCCACCTCAGCCTGCACGGCAGCGGTAAAGCTGGGCACGGTGAGGCCCATATTGGCCAGCAGCTGGGGCACCAGCCCACCCTCTGCAGTGAGAAGAGCCAACAGGAGATGGCTCTGCTCAATCTGCTGGTTGCCGTGCTGGGTGGCAATATTCTGGGCGGCCTGAACTGCCTCCAAGGTTTTTTGCGTATAGTTCTGGGTATTCATGGATGTTCACATCCTCTCATCTCATTTATTATCATCTAAAAAAGGGGAGCCGGTCAGCCCAAGCTGACCAGCTCCCGCCGTTCCCTTACTGGATGGCGATCTTGTAGCTCTCCGGCTCCACGGGCTTCTCCTTGGGCAGGCTCAGAGTCAGCACGCCGTTTTGATAGGCGGCCGAAATGCCAGACTGGTCAATACCGGTGACGTCGAAGCTGCGCTGGAAAGAGCCATACCGGCGCTCCCGGCGAATGTAATTGCCATTGTCATCCTTCTGCTCGTCGCTCTCCTGATGGATGGCGCTGATGGTGAGAATGCCATCCTTCAGATTCAGGGAGATATCCTCCTTGTTAAAGCCGGGCAGATCGGCCTCCAGAGTGAAGTGATCTCCGTCGTCCCGAATGTCGGTGCGGAATGCGGGCAAATCGGTGTTGTTCTTCCGGAAAAAGTCCCGGGCAAAGCTGTCGAAGGTATCAAATAAGTTGTTGTCGCTGCGGTCAAAAGGAAGCATACCAAACATAAAAATCTCTCCTTTTCAAAGCTATTCTTAATTGGAAGGGTTAGCACTCATGTTTTTAAATTGCTAATGATTCGGGTCATTCATGGGGCACATCCTCTTTCTGAGTGGAAAGCTTTTAGGCCTCCGCCTCTTATCTTGTTTTCTGATTTTTAGTATAATCAAGGCCTGTGAATAAATATAGCGCAAATTGTGTCCAAATTGTAAACGTTAGCACTCTCAAGCTTAGAGTGCTAACGTTTCTTGGGGGACTGCGCAGGATATTCCCCTAGAAAACCCTCCCGTTTTTTCTGCTCTTTACCAATTCCCAGAAATCAGGTATAATGTGGCATTGTGTGTGCATCATTGACTTCAAGGGAGAGGATACCCCATGCGGCAAAGAAATGATTTAGGACGGGATCCGGTGCCCGCGCTCATCCTGCGGCTTGCTGTCCCCACCATGCTGGCTCAGTTTATAAATGTGCTGTACAGCATTGTGGATCGGATGTTCATTGGTCACATCGCGGAGATCGGCGATCTGGCTTTGGCCGGTGTGGGGGTCTGCGGCCCCATTGTCACTCTGCTGTCCTCTTTCGCCTTTCTGGTATGCCAAGGGGGCGCCCCGCTCATGTCCATGAAAATGGGTGAAGGTGACCAGGAAGGAGCTTCCAACATTCTTTCCAACTGTCTGCGTCTGCTCCTGGTTCTGGCTCTGGGACTCAGCATTCTTTTTTTTCTGCTGCGGAGGCAGCTCCTCTGGTGGTTTGGCGCCAGTTCCGAGACCTTTCCTTACGCCCTGACCTACCTTACCATCTACATTGCCGGGACAGCTTTTGCCCTTATGGCCACCGGGCTCAACAGCTTTCTGATCTGTCAGGGCCGCTCCGGACTGGGCATGGGGACAGTGGTACTGGGGGCACTGCTCAACATCGGGCTGGATCCCCTGTTTATCTTTACGCTGGATCTGGGGGTGGCCGGGGCGGCCTGGGCCACCCTGCTCTCTCAGGCCGCATCCTGCTTCTTCGCTCTAGCCTGTCTGCGGTGGAAGTCCATGCCGATTCCGCTCCGCTGGGGCCGTCTTGACTGGGCGATTTGTCGGAAAGTGCTTGCCTTTGGCTCCGCCCCCTTTCTCACCATTGCCTCAGACAGCGTCCTGCTCATTATTCTCAACACTGTCCTCCAGCGCTTTGGCGGTCCCGGCGAGGGCGACACGCTTCTCACCTGCACCGCCATTGTCCAGAGCTATATGCTCCTCATCTCCATGCCAATGGGCGGCATCACCCTTGGCTGTCAGAGCGTGGTGAGCTTTAACTATGGCGCCGGATCGGCCGTACGCGTCAAAAAAGCACTGCAATCCATTTTGATCCTGTGCACAATTTTTGCGGCGGTGATGCTGGGCATTACCCACCTTTGCTCCCCCGCCTTCGTCCGGCTTTTCACCGGGAACGCCTCCCTCACATCTCGGAGCGTCTCCTATATCAAGATTTACACCGCCGCCGTCATCCCGTTAGCCGTGCAGTATGTTATTGTGGATCAGTCCACCGCTCTGGGTCAGGTTCGGCTGGCCCTGTTCTGCTCTCTCTTCCGCAAGAGTCTCTTTCTGGCCGCCACTCTCATCCTGCCCGCCCTGTTTACCGCCCCGGCGGCCTTCTGGGCCGAGCCTTTCTGCGATGTGGTTGCCGCCTGTGTCTCCTCCGTTTTGTTCCTGAGGATGATTCCCCGGCTGCTGCTGGAGCGGGCACAAAAGGTTGACAGCCTCCCCCAGAATACGTTATAATTTGACAAACCTTTTCCCCCGATATCAATCAAACAGAGAAATCAGGTGTTCCCATGAAAAATCCCTTCGTGACCTTTCCCCAGCTACAGGAGATGGTACAGACCTATCCCACTCCCTTCCACCTCTACGACGAAGCGGGCATCCGCCGGACCGCCCGGCAGCTTCGGAACGCCTTTGCCTGGAACCCCGGCTTCCGGGAGTTTTTTGCCGTCAAAGCCACCCCGACCCCTGCAATTTTAAAAATCCTGCGGGAAGAGGGCTGCGGCGCAGACTGCTCCTCCTTGACTGAGCTGATGCTTTCCGACAAATGCGGCTTTTCCGGAGAGGAAATCATGTTCTCCTCCAACGAGACTCCGGCGGAGGAATATTTACTGGCCAACCAGTTGGGGGCCACCATCAATCTGGACGACTTTACTCATATCGACTTTCTGCAGGAAACACTGGGCCGCATCCCTGAGACCATTTGCTGCCGTTTTAACCCCGGAGGCGTATTCCAGCTGGGGGAGAGCGAGGAGGGCTTCCAGGTCATGGACACTCCGGGAGACTCTAAATACGGCTTCACCCGGGATCAGCTCTTCGAGGGCTTCCGCAAGCTGAAGGCGTTGGGAGCCAAACGGTTTGGCATCCACGCCTTTCTGGCCTCCAACACCATCTCCAACGACTACTACCCCGCCCTTGCGGGCATTCTTTTCCGCCTGGCGGCTGACCTGGAACGGGAAACCGGCTGCGATGTGTGTTTTATCAATCTCTCCGGCGGAGTGGGGATTCCCTACCGCCCCAATCAGCCCGCCAACGACATTGCTGTCATCGGCGAGGGCGTACGGACACAGTTTGAGGAGATTTTGGTCCCTGCGGGAATGGGGGACGTGGCCATCTACACAGAGCTGGGCCGGTTCATGCTGGGCTCCAACGGCTGTCTGGTGACCAAGGTCCTCCACTTCAAGCACACTTACAAGGAGTATGTGGGAGTGGATGCCTGTGCGGCCAACCTCATGCGCCCGGCCATGTACGGCGCCTACCACCACATCACCGTCATGGGGAAAGAGGACGCTCCCTGCGACCACAAATATGACGTGGTAGGTTCCCTATGTGAGAACAACGACAAATTTGCCGTGGATCGGATGCTGCCTGAGATTGAGCGGGGCGATCTGCTGGTGCTCCATGACACCGGCGCCCACGGCTTCTCCATGGGCTACAACTATAACGGCAAACTCCGCTCCGCAGAGGTATTGCTCCGGGAGGACGGCTCCACCCGTCTCATCCGGCGGGCCGAAACTCCGGAAGACTACTTTTCCACCATGCTCTTTGACTGAGGCACAGAAAACGGGTCTCCCTCGGCGGGAGACCCGTTTTTTCGCTTATCGGCTCCAGGTGTCCTTTCCCTGGTCTTTGGCCCGGTACATCGCCTGATCGGCGGCCCGGAACAACGTCTCGAAATCACTCCCATCCCTGGGGGATAGTGCGATCCCCACACTGCATGAGAGTTCAGATGTACGCTCCCGCAAGGCTTTGCAGAAGCTTGCCCCAGCCTGACAAGCAGTCAGGCTGTCCGCAGAGGGGAGAAATAGGAGAAATTCGTCGCCGCCGGCCCGCCCTGCCTGAGCTGGACTGGGAAAAAGCTCTCCCATCAGCTGCGCTGTCTGCATAAGGAGCCGATCTCCCGCCGGGTGACCGCAGCGGTCGTTTACTCCTTTGAAATTGTCCAGATCTATCATCAGAAGCGCACAGGGCTCCTTGTGCTTCTGTAAAAATTCCTCCACCTGAAGGGCCAATCCCCGTCGGTTCCAAAGTCCGGTCAGCCAGTCCTGGCGGGACTGACGGATCAGCCGCTCCCGCTCGGTGCGCTCTGCTGTCACATCCCGTAAAATGCCCACCCACTGTCTGGTTCCCATGCGGCGGGCCGAACCGCGAAACTGGCTCCCGCCGCAGAGCGGGCACTCCAGTTCCATCGACACAGGTTCCCGGCTCCCATCGGAGATACTGCACTCCAACGCCGCCTGGAAGGGACCCAGCTCCCCGGCCTGCACCGGTCCCTTTGGCCCTGTCATCCAGACCTTCCCAGGCTCCCAGAAAAACAGGTATTCTCCCGACAGGTTCAACAGTTCATCTAGACCCACGGGCCACTTCTGATCTGGAAACCCATTTCCCAATTCTCTCACCTCTCAATATTTCCAGTATATGGAATGTGTATTGAAAAAAATGTCGATTTTTGCAGAAAGGGGCAACGATTGTAGCATGAATTCCATCAAGGGGCGTTTTGCTCCCAGTCCAAGCGGCCGGATGCACCTGGGCAATCTTTTTTCCGCTCTCCTTGCCTGGCTTTCCGTCCGCTCTGCCGGAGGCACTTTGGTCCTTCGGATCGAGGATCTGGACCCAGTGCGTTGTCAGCCTGCCTATGCCTGGCAGCTTATGGAGGATCTGGAATGGCTGGGACTTACCTGGGACGAGGGAGGCGGTGTGCCCTCTTATTGGCAGAGCAACCGTGGCCATTGTTACGCCGCCGCCTTTGAAACCCTCCGCGCTCAAGGGCTGGTCTATCCCTGCTTCTGTACCCGGCTCCAGCGGCTAAATGAGGCGCCTCACGGTCACGAAGCCTCCTCTGCCTGCCCCTGTGCCGCTTTGACTGATCGGGAGGCAGCCGAGCGGGCCTCCCACCGTCCTCCCGGCTGGCGGGTACGGGTTCCCCACAAAAATGTGTCTTTTTTTGACGGCTGCCAGGGCCCCTGCGCTCAAAATCTGGCTACGGAATGCGGCGATTTTCCCATCCGCCGCTGGGACGGGGCCTGGGCCTATCAGCTGGCGGTCGTGGTGGATGACGGAGAGATGGGAATCACTCAGGTGGTCCGGGGAAGGGATCTGCTTTCCTCCACTCCCCGACAGCTTTGGCTTTATGAGGCATTGGGGCTGACTCCTCCGGAATTTTACCATGTTCCCCTGCTGCTGGCTCCCGACGGGCGGCGGCTGGCCAAGCGGGACGCCGACCTGGATATGGGAGTTCTCCGCCGCCGGTATACACCAGAGTCTCTCTTGGGCATTCTGGCAAAACTGGCCGGTCAGCAGGAAAGCGCGGCTCCGATAAGCGCCGACGAGCTGGTTAAACGTTTTAACTGGCACTGCGTCCCCTGTGAGGATATCGTTGTCACTCAGGATCTTCTGCTTTGATTCTTCTGGTATCATCATACGCAAGGCAGCGCACGGGGGACTCTATAATATGCCATAGAAATGAAAATGCGCTGATCGGTCGTACTCAATCCACAGACGCAAAAAAGCAGCCAGTGGCTGATGCCACTGGCTGAGAAATATTTAATGCTATTTCGTTGTGCTTTTTTAGTCAGTCACGTACGGCAGCAGGGCAATCTGACGGGCGCGCTTAACGGCCTCGGTCAGCTGGCGCTGATGCATGGCGCAGGTGCCAGTGGTCCGGCGGGGCAGAATCTTGCTCCGCTCGGAGAGGAACCGACGCAGCTTGACGGAATCCTTGTAATCGATGCTCTCCACCTTGTCCACACAGAAAGTGCAGACCTTGCGGCGCTTGCGGCCGCGGGGACGCTCTCTATCCATAGCCATAACGGAATACCTCCTTACAAATCAAATGGGGCCGTTCTCAGAACGGCAGGTCGCCGTCGTCATCGGCCAGTTCCGCGAACTGGTCCCCTCCGGAGGGGGCGGCATAGCCGCCGGAGGGCTGGGCGGGGGCGGAATAGTGGGAAGGGGCAGGCGCATAGCCGCCCTCACCGTCCCGCTTGGAATCGCCAAAGTAGACGTTGTCAGCCACTACCTCAGCGGCAGTGCGCTTGTTGCCGTCCCGATCCGTATAAGGACGAATCTGAAGGCGGCCCTCCACCACGGCCAAACGGCCTTTGGTAAAGTAGCGGCTCACGAACTCAGCGGTCTGACGCCAGGCGACGACATTGATGAAGTCGGTCTCCTTCTCGCCGGTCTGCTTGTTCTTAAAGTCTCGATCCACAGCCAGCCGCAGGGTGGCCACGGTGACGCCGCTGGGTGTAGTTCTCATCTCAGGGTCAGCCACCAGCCGGCCCATGAGGGTGATCCGGTTGAGCATGTTCCAGCTCCCCCTTATTTCTCGTCCTTGCAGACGATAATGGAACGGATGACGCCATCAGTAATCCGGAAGATACGGTCCAGCTCCGCGGGGAAAGCAGGCTCGCTCACAAAGGTCATCAGCACATAATAACCTTCGTTCTGGTCCTGAATGGGATAAGCCAGATGACGCTTGCCCCACTCGTCGACCTCGCACTGCTTGGAATTGGACTCGGCGAGGGTTTTGAACTTCTCCACCAAAGCGGCGGTCTCTTCCTCGTTTTTCCGGGAATCAATGATATACAGTGCCTCGTAATTCGCGTTCAGTTTTGCCATTTTCTTGCACCTCCTTATGGACGTATGGCCCCCGGCCTCGTGCCGGGAGCAAGGAGCTCTGTCTTTAGACAGGCTACATTATTATATCGAAATTTTGTGGAATGTCAAGTATATCTCTTTATTTTATATTATTTTTCAACCCTCGGGCTGCTTTCCCCTTATTGGTGCAGCTGCTCGGCAATATACTGCTGAACATTCTCCACCGAGATACCCAAAGCCGCCGCCAATTCCCCGAACAGCAGCTCCTCTCCCTCTTTCATAAAGCGCTCATCTACTGCGCCAAACTTTCGATTCCGACCCTCCACCGCCTTCTTTTTGGCGTAGAGCGACATGGTCAGTTCGATGAGATCCTGACAGTCATGGCTGTCGATGGCGCTTTGATAGTGCTCTGTCAGCTCCCGCATCGCTTTGCTCTCACAAACCTCCACCTCCACGGTGGGTATAAGGTCAATGAGTCGATGCGCTTCCTCCTTGGAGATTACCGGACGAATGAACACCTTTCCATTCACAGGAGTATAGATGTCACATGCCTGATAAAGGGGCTTCAAGGCATAAAAGTCCTGCTTGCCCCGGTGATCGATTCGTTCCACCCGGCAGACCCCAGTCCGCCCATAGACCACCAAATCCCCAACTTCATACATAAAATCACCTCATTTTATTTTATTATAGCACACTTTCCCCCTTTTGTATAAGAAAAATTTTTACAGTTTATATTGCGCCATTTTGCCTGTCTAGATCAAAAAGCCGACGGGCCGGCAGAGTTTATCCTCTGCCGGTCCGCCAGTCGGTCACATCATTTTTAAGATTTCACGCTTGAGCCGCTGTATGATCCTCTTCTCCAATCTGGAAATATAGGACTGAGAAATTCCCATCATGTCCGCCACTTCCTTCTGCGTCCGCTCCCGTTTGCCGTCTAGACCAAAGCGGAGGGTAATAATAGACTTTTCCCGCTCCTCCAGCCGATCCATGGCCTGGGAGAGAAGCTGGCGATCCACATCGTCTTCAAGAGGCTGCATCACCGTATCTCCCTCTGTTCCCAGAATGTCTGAAAGAAGCAGTTCATTTCCGTCCCAGTCGGTGTTCAGCGGCTCGTCAAAAGAGACCTCTCCGCGCTGATTGGCAGTCTTGCGCAGGTGCATCAAAATTTCGTTTTCAATGCACCGGGAGGCATAGGTGGCCAACTTAATATTTTTTTCAGGCTTATAGGTGCTCACGGCTTTAATCAGCCCGATGGTCCCAATGGAAATAAGGTCTTCAATTCCCACCCCGGTGTTTTCAAAGCGCTTGGCAATGTAGACCACCAGCCGAAGATTTCGCTCAATGAGGGTGCTCTTGGCAGTCTCATCCCCCTGATCCAGCCGGAGAATCAGCTCGGCTTCCTCCTCCCGTTTGAGAGGGGGCGGCAGAGTATCGCTTCCCCCGATGTACATAATTTTTCCCGGCAGGGCCAGCCCCCATCGGGCCAAAAGATCTCGGAATGCCCACCACGCCCGCCGCAGCGTTTCCCTCATACTGCTTCCTCCTTATTTTTCCCGTCCCTCCTGCGGGCGGGCTATACTAACTGCAGCTTCAAGCACCGATCAGCGCATTGTATCCTCCTCCATCCGACAGCCGCCCGGGCGCCAGGGCCACCAGAATGGGGCCGTAGTCCTCTCCAGCCACTTTGGCCCGATCTACCCGCACCGCCAGCAGCAACCCACAGGACACCCCAACTGCTTGGTAAGGAATGAGCCGCCAGCGCCTTGCGTCGTCCCGGCGCCGCTCCATGGCCCCCACCGGATCGGCCAGCTCCTCCGGCCCTGGTGCCTGGTCCGCCGGGAAAAGCGCCGTCACCTTTTCTCCCTCCGCCACCATGACCGGCCGCCCCGTGACTGGGTCAGAAAGGGTATTTCCTGTGTCAATCAGAGCGGTAAGCCGACAGCGGCACTCCCCCAGTGTCAGCTCGACGGGAGCCAGTTCCCGGCCCGTGTGCTTTGCCGCCCCGTGAAATAGCAGAGATAAAAACGCATAACACCCCGCCGCCGAGAGCAGCACCGTCTTCAGATCCAGCACCGCCGGTGCGCCGAAAAAAAACTGGAGGGCCAGCACACCGCCGCCAAAGGCGGCGCTCACCCCCAGAAACACCAGGCTTACCCGCAGGAGACGCCGGGACCCTCCGAAGGCAATCAGTGTCATTGCCGCCGCGGCCGCCAGTTTGCACAGTGGGGCGGCCAAAAAACCAAAGCCCGGGAAAAAGACCGCCGCGGCATACATCCCTCCCAGGGCGGCTGCTAAAGCCATCCGCAGCCGGCGCAGCGGCTCTCCAGCCAACCGAGCAGCGGAGAGCAGAAGAAGATAGTCCACAATGCCGTTGAGCAAAAACACTTCGTCCGCATAGACTACTGTCACGCCCGTCCCCCCCCCTTCCGCACCCAACCATTATAAAAGGAAAGTGGTTCAAAAAAAGTCTAAGCACGGAAGGTCCGCAGAATATTCCTCTCTGCGTCTCTTTCTCAAAATCCTGCCCTTTATTTGTAAAATACCCCTTGACTTGTCCCCCTCCCCATGATAAAATGCTATCACCTATGAAAAGGGCTCTTTTTTCATGTCCGTTTTTACGGTGTGACGAGGCATGAAACCCTTCTCCTCATCTGAAGGTCATAGGGAGGCAGGTCATGCCGGATCCACACCGCCAAGTCATAGGGTTTTTGGGCCCTTTCTGGCTGGATCCGGCAACACGACCGGACCCGGCTTTTTTTATGGCTGGGACGGCCAAGAAATAAGGAGGTGCCGACGTTATGGCAAAGGCTGGCAACCGGGTGAAAGTCACCCTGCGGTGCAACGAGTGCAAGCAGCGCAACTACAACACCAAGAAGAACAAGAAAAACGATCCCGACCGTCTGGAGATGAACAAGTACTGCCCCTTCTGCAGAAAGCACACGGTCCACACCGAGACCAAGTAATGAGCCCCTCCTACTACAATGGCTCACAAGAAAGAAGGGTATCACTGAATGGCTGAAAACGAGAACGTGGAAAAGGCGGAGGTAAGCTCCGCCGCCGAAATACCCGCGGCTCCCGCCAAAAAGGAAAAAGCCGAAAAGAAACCCGTGAAGAAGTCCAAGCCCGGCCCTTTCAAACGGATTGGCCTGTGGTGGAAAGAGACGAAAGCCGAACTAAAAAAGGTTCAGTGGCCCACCTGGAAGCAGACCTTAAACAACACTCTCATCGTCCTTGCCTTCTGCTTGGTGGTGGGCGTGTGCATCTGGCTGTTTGATGTGGTCGCCACTCAGCTCTTCGGCGCTCTCATCAGCTTCTTCCAGCAGTTCTAAGGGGCAAGGCATGGAAGAGGCAAAATGGTATGTGGTCCACACCTACTCCGGTTATGAAAACACCGTGGCGGCCAGCATTGAAAAGGCCGTGGAAAACCGGGGCATGCGCGACCTCATTCAAGAAGTGAACATCCCCCTGGAGACTGTCACCGAAATTACGGATAACGGCCCTAAAACGGTGGAGCGTAAGGTTTTTCCCGGCTATGTGCTGGTGAAGATGGTCCTTACCGATGACACCTGGCATCTGGTGCGCAACATTCGCGGCTCTACCGGCTTCGTGGGCTCCGGCAACAAAGCCATTCCTCTCAGCGACGCAGAGATCGCTGCGCTGGGTGTGGAAAAGCATGAGGTAGTTGTGAGCTACAGCCTGGGCGACAGTGTAAAAATCACTGACGGCGCACTGGAATCCTTTATCGGCACAGTCGATGAAATCGACGTGGATCATGGGAAGGTCCGGGTCGTGGTATCCATGTTCGGCCGGGAAACTCCGGTGGAACTGGATCTGGACCAGGTGGAACCCATCAGCGACTGACCGTTTAGCCGTCTTTGGACGGCCGTTCCCCGCAACGTGGGAGGGACCCGGCTGTGGTCCCGTCCATACCACATTTATGTAGGAGGTGCTGTTTCAAATGGCACAGAAAATTACCGGTTACGTGAAACTGCAGATCCCCGCCGGCAAAGCGACTCCGGCTCCCCCCGTGGGCCCGGCCCTCGGCCAGCATGGTGTCAACATTGCCGCTTTTACTAAGGAGTTCAATGAGCGGACCAAGAACGAGGGCGGCCTGCTGATCCCCGTGGTCATCACCGTCTACTCCGACCGCTCTTTCACCTTCATCACAAAGACTCCTCCCGCCGCCGTCCTCATCAAGAAGGCCTGCGGTCTCGAGAGCGCTTCCGGTGTGCCCAACAAGACCAAGGTGGCCACCATCAGCAAGGAAGATGTCCGCAAGATCGCTGAGACCAAGATGCCTGACCTCAACGCTTCCAGCATCGAGGCCGCCATGAGCATGATCGCCGGCACCGCCCGTTCCATGGGCGTGGTCGTAGGCGAGTAAGGCAAGGAGGAATCAGATATGTTTAGAGGAAAAAAATATCAGAACGGCGCTAAGCTCATCGACAAGGCCGCCGCTTACGACATCAACGAGGCCATGGATCTGGTCGTCAAGGCCGCTCCTGCCAAATTTGATGAGACCGTCGAGCTCCATGTGAAGCTGGGCGTCGACTCCCGCCACGCCGACCAGCAGGTCCGCGGCGCCATCGTTCTCCCCCACGGCACCGGCCGTACCCTGCGGGTGCTGGTCTTTGCCAAGGGCGACAAGGCCGAGGCTGCCAAGGCCGCCGGCGCCGACTTTGTGGGCGAGATGGACCTGGTGGAGAAGATCCAGAAGGAAAACTGGTTTGACTTCGACGTGGTCGTGGCCAGTCCCGATATGATGGGCGTGGTCGGCCGTCTGGGTAAGATTCTGGGCCCCAAGGGCCTGATGCCCTCCCCCAAGGCCGGCACCGTCACCCCCGATGTAGCCAAGGCCGTCACCGAGGTCAAAGCCGGCAAGGTGGAGTACCGTCTGGACAAAACCAACATCATCCACTGCCCCATCGGCAAGGTTTCCTTTGGCCCTGAGAAGCTGGCTGAGAACCTGACCGCGCTCATGGGCGCCATTGTCAAGGCCAAGCCATCCGCCGCCAAGGGCACCTACGTGAAGAGCTGTGTCGCCGCCTCTACCATGGGTCCCGGCGTAAAGCTCAACGCTGCCAAGTTCGTGTAATTGTTTTTCTGATTATGCCGTTTCCCGTCGGGTTTTGCTTGACAAAGCCCGACGGGAACGATATAATAACTCTCGTGTTCAAAGACAGCAGGGAGCCATTCGGCTCTAACGACATTTGTCCCCTGCCGAGAATACAGCCAATAGGTATGCTTTCCTATGCTGTTTTCGTGCCTTGAACACGAAAGCGGCATTTTCTTTTTGCCCGGGAGGGCAAAGCGGCCGGATTGCGAATTTTCGCAGCGGCCATAAAAATCTCTGGAGGTGAATTCCCAATATGCCTAACGCAAAGGTTCTGAGTGAGAAGCAGGCCGTCGTGGCCGGGCTGGTCGACACCCTGAAGAACTCCGCCAGCGGCGTTCTGGTGAATTACGAGGGCATTACCGTGTCTGAGGACACTGCGCTTCGTAACGAACTGCGCAAAGCCGGAGTGGAGTATTCCGTCGTGAAGAACACTCTGGTCCGCCGTGCGCTGGACGATGCCGGTCTGGGCGAGCTGGATAATGTGCTGCACGGCACCACTTCTCTGGCAGTCAGCAAAGAGGACCCCATCGCTCCTATGCGCGTTGTCCACAAGTTTGCCAAGGGTCTGAACGGTGACCGGTTCTCCATCAAGGCCGGCTTTATGGACGGCAAGGTCCTCCCCCTGGAGGATGTCTCTGCCCTGGCTGAACTGCCTTCCAAGGAAGTTCTGCTGTCTCAGCTGCTCGGCATGATGCTTGCCCCGCTCACCAGTCTGGCCATCGTGGTCAAGGCCATCGCCGAGAAGGACGGCACCCCCGCCGAGGAAGCCGCCCCTGTCGAAGTTACCGCTGAATAACACAAACACCAAAGGTTCAAACCAAATTTAGGAGGTATATTATTATGGCTAGCGAGAAGATCACTGCTATGATCGAAGAAGTGAAGGGCCTGACCGTTCTGGAGCTCAACGAGCTCGTGAAGGCTCTGGAAGAGGAGTTCGGCGTTTCTGCTGCTGCTATGGCCGCTCCCGCCGCCGGCGGCGCTGCTGCTCCCGTGGAGGAGAAGACCGAATTTGACGTGATTTTGACCGGCTTCGACGCCGCTGCCAAGATCAAGGTCATCAAGGCTGTCCGCGAGATCACCGGCCTGGGCCTGGGCGAGGCGAAGGCCGTCGTCGAGGGCGCTCCCAAGGCCATCAAGGAGGCCGTCTCCAAGGACGACGCCGAGGCTCTGAAGAAGACCCTGGAAGAGGCCGGCGGCAAGGTCGAGCTGAAGTAAGCTCTTCCCCTTCCGCAAAAGAAAAGAGGACGCCTGCGGGCGTCCTCTTTTTTGCACCCTTTCAGCACCGCTTTGGCAGTGCATGATAAGTGTTTAAAATGATAAGCCGATTATTTTTTCTCACTAATCACCAATATATCATCTGCCTCAATTTGCGTGTCACCTTTTGGGATAACCATTTCTTCCCCGCGCAAAATCATAATCACCAGCTCCTCCTTACGAGGCGAAAATACGGCAATGGATTTTCCAACCCACGGGTTGTTCTTATCAATATGCTGCTCTTTCAGGGCAAGCCCAACCTCATCTTGGTAGGCAGGCGCGCTCAAAATAACTGAATCACGAGCGGAAAACACTGTACTGCCACCCTGCAAAACATTTTCCCCGTCCCGCAGCAGCATCACCACCAGCATATCCGGAGGCAGGCTTATCTCGCATAGGGCCTTGCCTTGCCAAGGATGACCCTCGTAAATCTCCAAGTTGATAAAGTAAAGTTTTACCTGATCGGTATAATCGCTGAAGCTTTTTGCATCATCAATATTCTGGTCGCACATTCCAAGCCAACGAGCCACCGGCGCCAAGAGAGAGCCTTGAAAAGCAATGGACAAAAGCACAATACAAAAGACCATGTGGAATAGATCCCCAGAAGTTTGCGCTTCATGAACCGTTGCCATAATTGCAAATACAATGGACGCCGCACCACGCAGTCCGGCAAAGGAAACCAGCATCTGCTGTCGGAAGCTACACTTCAGCGGAGTCAGGCAGACGGCTACCGCCAACGGGCGAACCACAAAGGTGAGCAGCATTGCAATGGTAAGGGCAGGAAGAAAAATCTGGGGGATGCGGGCAGGCGTTGCCAAAAGTCCCAAGAGAAAGAATATCAACATCTGCATTAAGCTGGTAAAGCCATCAAAAAAATGCACCAGAGACTTCTTGTTGCGAATACGGCTATTGCCCAGCACAATACCTACAATATAGGCACTTAGATACCCATTTCCGCCTATATCTGCCGGAAGCGCATAGGAAAGCAGTGCAATTCCAATAAAAAAAGCCATTTCAAAACCCGACACCGGGAAACGATAACGTCTTAAAAAAGCGCGAGCCAGCAGTGCAACACCGACACCGCACAGAATGCCAAGCAGCAACTGCTTCCCTGTCATCCACGCCAGTGTGCCTGCGCTTGCCTGCCCACTCATTACCGAAAGCAGGATAATGGTCAGCATATAGGCAAAGGGGTCGTTGCTGCCGCTTTCCACCTCCAGCAAAGATGCCGTGTTTTCTCGCAGTCCCAGCTTTTTGGAGCGAAGCACCGAGAACACCGATGCCGCATCGGTGGAACTGAGGATCGCGCCAAGAAGCAGTGCGTCCAGCACCGGCATCTTTAAAAACAAAATACACACTGCACCCGTCAGTCCGGCCGTTAAAACAACACCGCCCGAAGCCAAAACGGCTGCTTGAACTGCCTCCGGCTTCGCTTGATCCCAATTTGTTCCGAATCCGCCGTAAAACATAATGAAAACAAGAGCAATGGTACAAATTTGCTCGGCTAAGACATAGTTATCAAACGGAATCCGAAAGATGCCATTTTCCCCAAAAAGCATCCCCAATGCAATAAACGCAAGGAGCACCGGCACGCCCAGCCGATGCGTCAACCCGCTGACCAGTACGCAAAGAAGAATGACAACGGTACAAATCAATAAATAAGGCATAGTCCCTCCCTCTACAATAAATCATACGCCGATTGCCTGGATTTTTTCATAGTTGATATAAAGCGGCAACCACAAAACGACTGTGGTTACCGCTTTTAAAAACATCCTTATTAAACCAAGGTTTCAAGGGGTACCTTTTCTATCCCATCTTATTTATTAACATTGGGTGATTGCCCGGAGGATCATATGAAAGCCATCCTCCAAGAAAGCTTCCCTGCTCCGCCCCACCTGAGCGGAAAGGGTGTCTGCGTTGCGGTCGGCCATGTGGATCATCCCGGAGACACTAGCCCAAAAAAGCATCACAGTTTCCATAGGGCTCATAGAAGTACAGATTGTCCCCGCCGTCATGCCCTGCTCCAGAAAATCGGCCAACTCAGCGCAAAACTCGTTGGCCATCCGCCGGATATCCTGGTCGCTCTTGCTTCCCTCTGCGCCGGTGTGGGCGCCACCCATCACAGCCTCATAGGCGGTGGGGTTCTCCTCATAAAAGCCGGCAATGGATGCACAGACGGCATCATAGGCGCTGTACCAGTCCCCGCCCTCCTGGATGGCCTGATGCACTCGTTTCTTCAGCATAGCCAGCCCGTTGAGCAAGATAGCGCCCACAATCTCCTCTTTGCTCTGAAAGTAGACATAGAGAGTGGCTTTGCTGTACTCGGCCTCTCGGGCAATGTCGTCCATGGTGGTGCGCTCCGTCCCCTTCTCTGAGAACAGCCGCTCCGCCGCAGCCAGGATGGAACCACGATGATACTCCGCCAACGCCTGCCGTTTGCCCATGTCTTTCGCTCCTTTTTTATGCTTTGTTAAAAATTATATCATATCTTCCGCCCCTGCGCAATCTCCGATTCCTGTTCCAATTTCGTTAAAGACCCAGCAGATACTGAGCCAAGTTAAAATACACAATGAGAGACACCGCATCTACGATCGTGGTGATAAGGGGGGCCGCCATGATAGTGGGGTCCACATGACAGCGCTTCGCCAGAATGGGCAGCATGGAACCGATGGACTTGGCCAGCACCACCGTCACCATCATGGCCCCCGCCACGGTGAGAGAGATCATAGTGTTGCCCGGATACTGGATCTGGAGGCGGACAAAGTTTACGGCGCTCAGGATCAGGCCCACCAAAAGGCTCACCCGCAGTTCCTTCCACAGCACCTTTAAAAAGTCCGTCATCTCGATTTCACCCACCGCCATGCCGCGGATAATCATGGTGGAACTCTGACTTCCTGCATTTCCGCCGGTATCGGTGAGCATGGGAATAAAGTTCACCAGCAGCGGCACGGCGGCAAAGGCCGCTTCGTATTTCCCCAAAATGCTGCCGGTAATCATCCCGGAAACCATCAACACCAGCAGCCAAACGATCCGGTTCTTTGCCAGAGTAAACACGCTGGTCTTCAGATAGGGCTTTTCCGACGGGGTCATGGCGGCCATCTTCTCGAAGTCCTCCGTGGCCTCCTCCTCCATGACGTCCATCACGTCATCTACGGTGACAATCCCTACCAGGCGCTCCTCCTGGTCCACCACCGGCAGCGAGATGAAGTCATACTTCATCATCCGCTGAACCGCCTCCTCCTGGTCCTCGGTAGTACGGGCGGCAATGAGGTCGGTTTCCATCAGTTCCCCCACCACTGTGTCATCCTTGGCCAGCAGCAGCTCCCGGAGGGTGACGACTCCCTCCAGCACCCGCCGTGCGTCAATGACGTAACAGGTGTAGATAGACTCGCTCTCCTCTCCGGTAGCCCGGATGCGGGCGATGGCTTCGCTGACCTTCATGGTCTTTCTCAGGTCAATAAATTCGGCTGTCATAATGCTGCCCACCGAACTCTCTGGGTAATTCAAAAACTGGTTAATGAGCTTACGGGTATCGGGCCGAGCAGTCTTAAGCACCCGCTTTACCACGTTGGCCGGCAATTCTTCCAGCATGTCCACCGCGTCGTCTACGTTCAGATCCTCTACGATCTCAGCCAACTCCGTATCGGTGGCCGAAGAGATGATGAGCTGCTGATCCTCTGGCTCCAGATTGGCAAAGACGTCGGAAGCCACCTCCTTGGACAGCATTCGGAAAATCAGCACCGTCTTTTCCGCGTCCAGATCCTCCATAAACTCGGCCACGTCCACCTCGTTGGCGTCGGTCAATTGGGCTTTCAAAGCCCGGTAATTTTTGCTTTCCAGCAACTTCATCCATCCGGAAAGCAGGTCCTTGCGTTCCAGTTCTTCCATGTTCTTTCCTCCTGTCTTTGGTCGTAACAGCGAGGAAGTACGAACGGACAAAAACCGTGCCGGAAAAGCAGAGCTTTCCCGGCACGGCGACATTCCATCTATGGGCACGGCAGAGCTACCCCCGCGCCCCATCTTTTAGGAGGCACAGGGGACGGATTCCGCCCCATAAGGGAACATCGCTGTCCAGTTTGGTACTTCGGCCGCAGATGTCCACTGACTGTTCCTCCTTTAAACTCTATTGTAGACGGTTTTTCCGCCTCTTTTTCAAGGATACCACGTCACACACGTTTTTTCAAGCTTTTTGTGCCTCTTCCATCCCCTTCATCTTTTTTAAAAAGCCTGTTGAGAGGGGAATCGCCAGCAGAACGGAGCAGACATCGGCCATCGGCTGGGCCACAGCCACGCCGGTAAATTTCAGCACTGACGGCAGCAGCAAGATGGCCGGAATAAAGAACAGCCCCTGCCGGGCCATGGCCAGCACCGACGCCCGACTATTTTCCCCCACAGTCTGCAGCATCATGTTGTTCATAATGACATAGGCCATGGTGGGCAGCGTGGCCAGCTGGCACCGCAGGGCCTGCGTCCCCAGCAGAACCACCTGGGGATCGTTTTTCTGAAAGAGAAGCACAATCTGAGGCGCAAAGAGAATCCCCAAAACGGCAATCCCAGTCAGAACCGCCGCCCCCACCTTGACACAGAACCAAAAGGCCTTTCTCACCCGGCCGTAGAGCCCGGCTCCGTAGTTAAACCCGCACACCGGCTGAAACCCCTGACCGAAGCCGATGAGCGCAGAGCCCGAGAACATGGAAAAGCGGTTAACAATCGTCATCGCGGCAATCGCGGCATCCCCAAAGGGCTTGGCCGCCCAGTTGAGCAGGATGGAGGCTGCCGAGGCCAGCCCCTGGCGGTAAAAGGACGGCAGCCCGCCCCTGATGATCGTCCCCAGGGTATCTCCACTCAGGGTGAATCGCTTCCACCGGATGGGCAAATTGCCTCCCCGCCTGGAATTGAACAGAAGGATACAAAAGCTCACCAGCTGGCTCAGGATGGTAGCCAGAGCCGCCCCTCCCGTCCCCAGCCCCAGGCCAAAGATAAAAATGGGATCCAGAATCATATTAAGAATTCCGCCTGTCGTAATGCCAACCATGGCATAGGTGGCACTGCCCTGGAAGCGCAGGAGATTGTTGAGAACCAGGGCCCCCACCATATAGGGAGCCCCCAGAAGAATGAACCGGGCATAGTCTCGAGCATAGGGCAGAATGGTATCGGTGGCCCCCAGTGCCCCCACCAGCGGATCCAGAAATACAAGGCCCAGCACTGTCAGCGCCAGCCCGGCAAAAATTCCGGCAAAAAAGCCGGTGGCGGCCACTTTTTCCGCCTCTTCAATCCGCTGCTGCCCCAGCAGGCGGGAGACGTAGTTGCCCGCGCCGTTTCCAAAGGTAAAGCCAATGGCCTGAATAATAGCCATCAGGGAAAAAACCACTCCAACAGCTCCCTGAGCGCTGGTGCCCAGCCCGCCGACAAAATAAGTATCGGCCATGTTGTAAATCGATGTAATGAGCATGCTGATGATGGTAGGCACTGCTAACTGCCCCACCAGACCGGGAATAGGCGCTGTGGTCAGCCACTGAAATTTTTCGCCGGGGTCATTAAATTTTTGCATAGGAGACCCGCTTTCTCTCTATTATAATGAACTGTTTGTTAGTATACCACCTGTTTTCCAGCTTTGCAATCCACCTTTCTTTCATTGACTGCGTTCCAGGCGGGTGATATAATAGTTTGAATTATGATTTGCTGTGTTTTGCGCCCTTTTCTTGTCTCAAAGTTGGAGACAGCGGCGTATTTTGACAGATTCCATTGGAAGAGGTGCACTATGTGGATTTCCAAGCACTGGAAAGACTATGAGCTGATCGACTGCGGCGGCGGAGAAAAGCTGGAGCGCTGGGGAGATTACATTCTGGTTCGCCCCGACCCTCAGGCCATCTGGCAGACACCTAGGACCGATCCCCGCTGGAAACGGCCGGACGCCCGATACGCCCGCTCGGCCTCCGGAGGCGGGCAGTGGGCCAAGAAGGATGTGCCCCAGCGCTGGTACGTTCATTACGGAGACTTGACCTTTAACATTAAGCCCATGAACTTTAAGCACACCGGCCTTTTCCCCGAACAGGCGACCAACTGGGACTTCTGCCAGGAGGCCATCCGCTCCGCCGGGCGGCCTGTGAATGTGCTCAACCTCTTCGCCTACACCGGCGGGGCCACCATAGCCTGCGCCGCCGCAGGGGCCGACGTCTGCCATGTGGACGCGGCCAAGGGCATGGTAGCCTGGGCCAAAGAAAACGCAAAATCCTCCGGTGTGGAGGACAAGCCCATCCGCTGGATCGTAGACGACTGCGGCAAATTTGCCGAGCGGGAGATTCGCCGCGGCCGGAAATACGACGGCATTATTATGGATCCCCCCTCTTACGGCCGGGGTCCCTCCGGAGAGATCTGGAAACTGGAGGAAAACCTCTGGCCTTTCGTGGAGTTGGTTGCGGGGCTCCTCTCCGACGAACCTCTCTTCTTCCTTATTAACTCCTACACCACAGGTCTTGCCCCGTCGGTGCTCACCTATATTCTGGAGACTCTGGTCACCAAAAAGTATGGCGGCCACACTGAGAGCCAGGAGTTGGGGCTGGCGGTGACCGATTCCGGTCTGGCTCTCCCCTGCGGTGCCACCGGGCGATGGATGGCAGATCAATAAATCTTCGAAATCGAGGAACATGCTATGAGCAATTCCATCATCAAGACGGAGGGACTCCGCTTCTCTTACCCCGCCGAGGACACTCCAAAGGTAGTCCTGGACGGCGTGGATCTGGAGATCGAAGAGGGCTCCTTTGTTGCTGTGTTAGGCCATAACGGCTCCGGCAAATCTACTCTGGCAAAGCTCCTAAACGCTATTCTGCTCCCCTCCGGGGGGAAGGTATATGTCAGCGGTATGGATACCTCCGATGAGGGCAAACTTTTAGATATCCGCCGCACGGTGGGCATGGTCTTTCAAAATCCGGACAACCAGATCGTGGCCAATGTGGTGGAGGAGGACTGTGCCTTCGGCCCGGAAAACCTGGGGATTCCCTCCGACGAGATCCGCCGGCGGGTGGATGAGGCCTTGAAAGCCGTTGGAATGTACGAATACCGGGAGCACGCCCCCCACCTTCTCTCCGGTGGTCAAAAGCAGCGGGTGGCCATTGCCGGTATTTTGGCCATGAAGCCCCGGTGCGTGGTGCTGGACGAACCCACCGCCATGCTCGACCCCATCGGCCGCCGGGAGGTGCTGGAGACCATCCGGGCGCTCAACGAGACCGGCGGGGTCACTGTGGTCCTCATTACCCATCACATGGATGAAGCCGCCCAGGCCGGACGACTGGTGGTGATGTCCCGCGGCAAAATTATTGCTGATGGCCCTCCCCGTGAAGTCTTTCAGCGAGTGGAGGAACTCCGGGCGGTGGGCCTTACCGTCCCCGAGACCGTCTCCCTTCTCTGGGAGCTCCGGCAGGAGGGACTGGATGTTCCCCTGGACGCACTCACCGATGAGGAGTGCGCCCTGGTCCTCTATCAACTGCTGGCATAGGGCGGGCAACTCCGCTGGAGCCGCTGTTTTTCACCTGGGCCTATGGATATGAAATGCGCTTTTACAAAAGGAGGAGGCTTTGCATGAATGACCTCACCCCACGCCGACAGGCTCTGCGGGCGTTTCTGGCTATTTTTCTCACCTCCGGCCTGCTTTTGTGGCTTTCCGCTATCTTTGACACTCACCTAATCTTTTGGATTATTCCTTGGATTCCTCTGGCCGAGGAGAGCGGCTGGACACTCTTTCACACCAAGGTTGCCCCCTGGATTTTTTCCGGGTTCTTCTGCCTGACACTGGGCCTGATTGCCGCCATAGTTACCTGGGTTCGCGTCTCTTTGAGCGATCTGCGCTTCCAGATAACCGCGCTGCAAGCTGAACTGGACAAGCTCAAAACATCCGCTCCCCACTTGTAACCTCCTTTTCGGACGCGACCCCGACCGGGCGTGTACCACTTCATGTTAGGACTGATACCATTTGGAACCCATGATTCAAACAGAAAAACTCTGTCATATCTATTCCGCCGGGACCCCCTTTGAACACGGTGCGCTCCTGGACGTGGACTTTACCGCCTACCGGGGAGAATATCTGGGAATTATCGGCCACACCGGCTCGGGCAAGTCCACCCTCATCCAGCATCTCAACGGACTTTTGAAACCCACCTCTGGCCGGGTACTGGTGGAGGGCCGGGACATTTGGTCGAGCAAAGAGGCCACCCGCGCGGCCCGGTTCCGGGTGGGTTTGGTATTCCAGTACCCAGAGTACCAGCTTTTTGAGGAAACCGTTTACAAAGACATCTCCTTCGGCCCCAAAAACATGGGGTTGGACGAAAAGGAGATCGACCACCGGGTGCGGGATGCCGCCGCATTTGTGGGGCTGTCCGACGCGCTTTTAAACCAGTCCCCCTTTGAGCTTTCCGGCGGTCAGAAACGCCGGGTGGCCATTGCGGGAGTCATTGCCATGGAACCCGCCGCCCTCATTTTGGACGAGCCCACCGCCGGGCTGGATCCGGTGGGGGTGGAGCAGATTCTGGGCAACATCCGGGACTACCATAACGCCAAAAACGCCACCATTCTTATTGTCTCTCACTCCATGGAGGAGATGGCCCGGACGGTGGACCGGCTGGTGGTGATCAACGACGGCCGCATTCCCTTCCAGGGCACTCCTCGGGAAGTTTTTGCCCATGGTGAAGAATTGGAAGCCATGGGTCTAGGGGTGCCGCAGGTCACCCGGGTATTTCAGCGGCTGCGGGCCATGGGGGCAGATGTAGACCCCTCGGTATACACCATTCCCCAGGCAAAAACCGCCATGCTGGAGCTCCTGAAGAGAAAGGGGGCGGTGTAAATGGCACTGAAAGACATCACTCTGGGGCAGTATTTTCCCGGCACTACCATTCTTCACCGGCTAGACCCCAGGGCCAAGCTTTTATTAACGGTACTATATATCGTGGCTCTCTTTTTGGCAAAGAACGCCCTGGGCTACGCCTTATTAGCCGCTGCGCTGGTGGCCGCTATCCTGATCTCCAAAGTAGGCTTTAAGGCCGTTCTCCGGGGCATGAAGCCGGTTTTCTTTATTGTGCTTTTCACTGCCGTTTTGAATCTGCTCTACACCTCGGGTACCGGAACGCCTCTTGTCTCCTTCTGGATCTTCCGCATTTACTGGGAGGGCGTGCGCTCGGCTATCTTTATGGTGCTGCGTATCATGCTCCTGATTTCCTGCACCTTCCTGCTCACCTACACAACCTCCCCCATTCTCCTCACCGACGCACTGGAGAACCTGATGGGCCCTCTCAAGAAAATGAAGATTCCTGTCCACGAGTTGGCCATGATGATGTCCATCGCCCTCCGGTTCATTCCCACTCTCATCGAGGAGACCGACAAGATCATGTCCGCCCAGAAGGCCCGAGGAGCCAGCTTTGACTCAGGTAACCTCATTCAGCGGGCCAAAGCTTTGGTCCCCTTGCTGGTGCCTCTCTTTATCTCGGCCTTTCGCCGGGCCGACGAGCTGGCTGTGGCCATGGAGTGCCGCTGTTACCACGGCGGTGAGGGGCGGACCCGGATGCGTGTGCTGAAGTACGCCGGAGCGGATTACGCCGCTTTGTGGATCGGCTTTGTCCTGTGTGGCGGAGTTGCAGCCCTGAATTTGCTGGGGATTTTCTGATCGCCCGCCCCTAACTTTATGAAAATTTAAAATAAGGTTTATCATTTATGAGAAATATCGCGCTAAAATTAATGTATATGGGAAGCGCTTACCACGGCTGGCAGATCCAGAAAAACGCCGTCACCGTGGAGGAGGTTCTGGAGAAGTCCCTGGAGAAGGTGGTGGGCCACCCGGTGAAGTGCACCGGCGCGGGCCGCACCGACGCCGGGGTTCATGCGCGGGTCTATTTGGCCAATTTCCGCACAGATTCCCGTATTCCCTGCGACCGGCTGCCGCTGGCGGTGAATACCCGCCTGCCCGACGACATCGTAGTCACCCAGGCCGTGGAAGTCTCCGAAGGTTTCAACGCAATCAGTTCCTGCGTGAAGAAGGAGTACACCTACCGTATTTACAACTCCCGCATCCGCAACGCCTTCTATGTGGATCGGGTGTGGTTCTACCCCAAGCGGCTGGACGAGGCCGTGATGCAAGCCGCCGCCGACCGCTTTGTGGGCACCCATGATTTTGCCGCGGTGAAAAGCGTGGGCACCGACGTACGTTCCACCGTACGCACGGTCTACCACTTTGAGATTGAGCGCCGGGGCCAAATCATTGATTGTCGGGTGTGCGCCAACGGCTTTCTCTATAACATGGTGCGGGCCATGGTGGGTACCGTTGTCTACGCCGCTGAGGGGAAGTTCCCCCCGGAGGCGGTCACCGATATTCTAGAGGGGCGCTGCCGCACGGATGCCGGCCCAACCGCTCCGCCGGGCGGGCTATACATGACTCGCCTGTGGTATGACGAGCCTGGTCTGAATCAGGGGGCGCTGACATAAAATGAGCGAGGAGAAAAAACAAAATCCCGTGCTGCGCGTGCTGGCCCTTTTTGTCACCTTTGCGCTGATTCTGGGTGCGGTTTTTTTGGTGGCAAACTGGCAAAAGCTGAATTTTGACGCTGTCAAGCGTTACTTTGCCTACCGCGCTCTAGCAAAAAATGAGACTGGGCAGGCCGAGTCCTTCCCATACGACGGGGGAACAAACAGCGCTTTTGCCCACCTGGGTGAAGATCTTTTCGTCTGCTCCCTCACCGGAGTTCGGCTCTATTCTCCCAGCGGGACCGTCTATTTTGAGCAGACTTCCCCTCTGGAACACCCTGTAACCCAGGCCAGTGGGAACGTGGGACTGGCGTATGACGTGGGAGGCTCCAGCCTCTTTGTCTGCGCTGACCGGAACTTGGCCTTTTCTCTGACGGGCGGAGACATCATTCTCGCCGCCAGTCTGAACGCCCAGGGCCGCCTTACCGTGGTGACCCAGTCCAGCGGCCTGAAGGGCTCCGTGACTGTTTACGACGCAAATTACCAGCCCTCGCTGCAGGTTAATCTCTCCTCCCGCTTTGTCACAGACGCAGTTCTCTCCCCCAATGGTCACACGCTTGCCCTCGCCACAACCGGGCTGACCGGAGGCATCTATGACAGTCAGATTGCCTTTTACTCCACTGACCGCACCTCAGATAACAGCGCACCGGACGCCGTATGTTCTCTGGGCAGCGTCACGGCCTTGAAGTTGAGCTGGGGTTCGGAACCTCTCCGGGTGCTGGGAGAATCCGCCCTGTATTTAGTCAATACCGACGGCACACTGGCCGGGGAGTACAGCTATGCAGGGCGCTATCTCAAGGGCTATTCCCTGGACGGAGACAATTGTTCCGCCCTCCTGCTGGGCAAGCACCGGGCCGGATCTTCAGCCCAGTTAATTTTGGTGGATTCCACCGGACAGGAACACGCCGCCCTGTCCCTGGATCGTCAGCTTCTTTCCCTCTCTGCTGCCGGGCACTATTTTTCTGTGCTCACCGCAGACACCTTCACGATTTACACTCAAGATCTGGAAGTCTATCACACACTTCCCGAGCCCCAGGGCGCCCGAAAGGTTCTCCAGAAGCCGGATGGTTCCGCGGTCCTAATCGGCAGCGAAACGGCTCGACTCTATCTTCCCAATTGATAAGGAGGAAACCATGTCCATACCCATACCTGTCCCTATCCTCATTGACATACTGATTCTGGTGGTCCTGCTGGTGTTTCTTATGCTGGGCGCCCACCATGGTTTTATCCTGACCTTGTGCTCTCTGGTCGCTGTCCTAGTGGCTCTGATTGGGGCCACTCTGGCTGCAGACGCATTGGCGCCCAAGCTCGCAAGTGCTCTGGAGCCACGCTTGGCCCAGTCCATCCAAGCCAAATTGGAAGAGCGCGCGCTGGCTGCCGGAAATGATGCCGGAGCACAGACCGGGGTCAGCGACGTGCTGGCCGCCCTCCGGGATAAGGGCGGGCTCTACAAGTGGGCCGCCGATAAACTGGAAGATACTCTGGAGGCCGGGATCACCCAGACCGCCGCAGAGACAGCTGCTTCAGCCGCTGCGGCAGTGGCAGAACAGATTGCCCACGGGCTGCTGTTTGTGGTCGGTTTTCTGGTTGTTCTGTTGGCCTGGACTTTGCTTAGCCGCGCCCTGGATCTGGTCGCGCAGCTCCCTGGCCTTAGCGGCCTCAATCGCGCGGCAGGCGGATTACTGGGATTGGTCAAGGGCCTGCTGGTGGTCTACCTGGTTGCCTGGATCCTATGTGATCTCACTGGCCTGCTCCCCCCGGAAACCGTAGCTCAGACAAAGCTGCTCCGCTTCCTCACCGCGCACAGCCCACTGGAAATGCTGATGCTGGTGTAAGCGCTCAACGAAAGAACGGTGATCCTTTGAATCTCCCCAATTTCCTTTCCCTGGTCCGGCTTCTGCTGGTGCCGGTGTTTGCCAGGGTCTTTTTTCTCCCTATTCCAACTGCCCACCAGTGGGCGGCCCTTATCTACGCCGCAGCCTTTGCCACCGATATTGCTGACGGGTATATTGCCCGGCGGTTTCATCAGGTGACTCGGCTGGGGCGGATCCTCGATCCCCTGGCGGACAAGCTGATGACTCTTACCGTCATCCTGTGCATTACCGCCGACGGCATTCTCCCTCTTTGGGCAGTGGCCGCTTTTTTCTGTAAGGAACTGCTCATGGCTCTGGGCGGGCTGTTTATGCTTCGCCGCACCCGGGACGTTATCCCCGCCAACTGGCTGGGCAAAGCCTCCACCGGCGTCTTTTTCGTGGTGCTGGCCGCCCTGGTTCTCTTCCCCATTCCCTATCGCTGGGCAGTGGGACTCATCTCCTTCGCCCTGCTACTGGCCTTTGCGGCTCTCTTTTGTTACGCCGCGGCCTTTTGGTGTTTGATGAAGGATCAAAGCCCCTCAAATTCCAAAAAATAATTTTACGTTTTTCATACGCAGTTCACAATTTCGAATTAGAATAAATGCCTCGAAGGGGTCCCGCATACCCCGACAGCGGCCGGGCGGACTGCTCAGGCTGAAAAGGAGTTGACCAAAATGCAGCCTACCCTTTGTTCCAGATGTCATAAGAATGTGGCGGTGGTGTTCATCCAGCGTATTGAGAACGGCGAGACCAAAACCGAGGGTCTTTGCCTAAACTGTGCGCGAGAAATGGGCATCAAACCTGTGGATGATATGATCCAAAAGATGGGTCTCACAGACGACGATGTGGCTAATCTCACCAATGAGATGATGTCCGCTTTCGGAGGTGCGGAAGGCATTGAGGGCCTCTCCGGACAGGATCCGAGTAACGACGACGGTGAGGAAGATGAGGGTAAAACCGCCACCTTTCCCTTCCTCAACAAGCTCTTTGGCGGTTCCGCCTCCCCCAGTCAGGATCCCCCTCCCGAGCGGAGTGGAGAATCTTCTGGCCGCCCCACTCGAGAGGAAAAGGGCGGCAAAGCCAAGGAGGGCAAGCGGAAGTTTTTGGAGAGCTACTGCATCTCCCTAACCCAGAAAGCCGCCGACGGCAAACTGGACAAAATTGTGGGCCGGGATGAGGAAATTGCCCGGACCATCCAGATCCTGAACCGCCGTCAAAAGAACAACCCCTGCCTCATCGGCGAGCCCGGCGTGGGCAAGACCGCCATTGCCGAGGGACTGGCCCTCCGCATCCAAAGCGGCGAGGTACCCTACAAACTCCAGGATAAGGAGGTCTACCTGCTGGACCTCACCGCCCTGGTGGCCGGCACCCAGTTCCGTGGGCAGTTTGAAAGCCGCATGAAGGGCCTCATTGACGAGGTCAAGAAGCTGGGCAACATCATCCTCATGATCGACGAGGTCCACAATATTGTGGGTGCCGGCGACGCTGAGGGCAGTATGAATGCCGCTAACATTCTTAAGCCCGCCCTTTCTCGAGGCGAGATTCAGGTTATTGGTGCCACTACCCTCACCGAGTACCGCAAATACATTGAGAAGGACTCTGCCTTGGAGCGCCGGTTCCAGCCTGTGATGGTGGATGAGCCCTCCATTGAGGACAGCGTAAAGATTCTGATGGGCATTGCCCCCTATTATGAGAAATACCACTTTGTCTCCATTTCTCCCGCTATGTGCCGTGCGGCAGTCACGATGTCGGAACGGTATATTACCGATCGTTACCTTCCGGATAAGGCCATTGACCTCATCGACGAGGCCTGTTCCGACGTCAACCTCCATAACAAATCTCTGGCCCGGGAAAGCCAGGTGAAAAAGGAACTGGAGGAACTGACTTCTCAACGGGAGAGTCTGGTCAATGAAAACAACAACCGGGACTACAAACGGCAGAACGACCTCAAGGCCAACGAGGCCCGACAGGCCGAGATCCGCCGGAAACTCTCCTCTCTGGCCGGGGAGCATGCCGCGCTGTCGATTGACCCAACCCAAGCCCTTGGCCTGAGGGACAATGAGCGGGAGCAAGCTAACCTTAACACCGAGCTGGAGCGGCTGGGGAATGAACGCACCCACCTTCTCTCTGCCAGGCCGGAGGATCAGGGCTATGAGCGTCTGGCACAAATCAAGAGCCGAGAGCTTCAGCTTCAAGACGAACTGACTAAACTGGAGGCTCAGTCCGCACCTCCTCTCACTATGGAGCATCTGTCCCGGGTCATTGAGCTGTGGACTAAGATTCCGGCCAGCCAGATTCAAGAACAGGAGTATGAGCGTCTGGCCCATTTGGAGGACCGGCTCAAGAAGCACATCGTGGGCCAGGATCAGGCGGTGAAGGAAGTGGCGGCCGCCGTCCGGCGCGGCCGTGTGGGCATTGCCTCCAAGCGTAAGCCGGTATCCTTCATCTTTGTTGGTTCGACCGGTGTGGGCAAGACCGAGCTGGTCAAGCGGCTCTCCCAGGACATGTTTAACTCACCCGAGTCCCTGATTCGGCTGGACATGTCAGAGTTCATGGAGAAGTTTTCTGTCTCCCGAATCATTGGATCTCCTCCCGGCTATGTGGGCTATGATGAGGCCGGGCAGCTCACTGAGAAGGTACGCCGGAAACCCTACTGTGTCATTCTTTTTGACGAGATTGAGAAGGCCCACCCCGACGTGCTGAATATTCTCCTGCAGATTCTGGACGACGGCCACATCACCGACGCCCAGGGCCGGAACGTGAATTTTGAGAACACGGTCATCGTCATGACTTCCAACGCCGGCTCCACTACCGGCTCCACCGGGGCTGTGGGCTTTGGCCACACTGGGGACGAGCAGGGCAAGGCCAAGGCCATGAAGGCTCTGGAGAGTTTCCTCCGTCCTGAGTTTATCAACCGTGTGGATGAGATCGTTTACTTCAATAAACTTACCGAGGACAATTTTAAGCACATTGCGAAGATCATGCTCCAGGAACTTACCGACAACCTGCGGGATAAGGGTATCGTATTCACTTACGACGAAGGCCTGCTGGACTATCTGGTAAAGAAGTCCTTTTCACAGACCTATGGGGCCAGAAATCTGCGCCGCCAGATCCAAAAGGACCTGGAAGACCCAATTGCCACCAAGATCATTGACAGCTACCTCGAGCCCGTTACCCACATTGCCGCTCACTCCGACGGAGAGAGCCTGCGTGTGGAATCTAACTGACGCCATCAAGAAGCGGCCCGGAACCAAATGGTT
>JAYFPI010000096.1:0-15854 GCA_034927965.1 Pseudoflavonifractor sp. | reverse complement strand
CGTTTGGCGGGGCGGCGGCTGTGGCCGACGTCCAGACAAATGCGATGCTGGCTCTCCCCGAAAGGGGAGAAATCCCCCCGCCGGGCATCTACGCATCCTCCCGTGACAGGTGTGACGGCTGTGACAGCAGATTCGGTACTGGGCCTGTATCAGTTTTCCCGTCATTCCCGTCACTACCGTCACCCACAAGAGCCAGACGAAGCTCCCGGTGGTCGCGGGTGCGGTGGGTTTCAAACGTGATTCCGCGTGCCGTCAGCTCGTCCCGGCAGCGGATCAGCCGCTTGGTCAGCGCGGCGGGAACGAGCGGTTCGCCGCTCCGTTTCTCCAACGCTTCCGCCAGCTCCGTCGCCGTGCCGGTGAACGATTTGCGCTCACTGAGAAATTCAGAGAGAAAAATAATGAGCTCATCCTGCGGCTGAGGTTCTGTGGTAACGCTGTCCGAGAGCAGCTTCCAGACGTGGGTATCCCCTTCAAATTCCAACGTCAACTCCCGATACTCAATGTCCCGCCCGGTGCAGTAAAGTGTTGCGGTATTGCCGCCGCGCTTGTCCTTGCGGAGGACGAAGTTGGAGTCCGCCGCGCCACTGATTCCTGTGGTGCCGGAGATCATGTTCATGGGATCGTCGTCGTTCATTTTTCGCAGGTGGTGGATGAGCAGGATAGCGATGCGGTGCTTGTCCGCCAGCTCCTTCAGGATGCCAAGGTCGCGGTAGTCGCTGGCGTAGGGGTTTACATCACTTACGATGCTTCGGATGCGCTGGAGCGTGTCAATGACGATGAGCGCGGTGTTGGGGTGCTCTGTGAGGAAGCGTTCGATCTGCTGCTCAAGACCTCCGCGAAGCTTTTCCGACATGGTGGAAAAGAATAGGTTGTCCGGTGCGTCGTCTGTGATGTCCAGCAGCCGGTTCTGAATGCGGGAATAGCTGTCCTCCAGACAGAGGTAGAGTACATCGTCCCGTGCGACCGGGAACTCCCACACGGTTTCGCCCTTTGCCACACACAGGCACAGCCAGAGCGCCAGCCACGATTTTCCCACCTTTGGCGCACCTGCGAGGATGTGCAGCCCCTGGGGCAGAAGCCCGCCGATGGTGAACCGGATCGGCGGCAGCGGCGTGGTCATCAGAGTCTCGCCGTCTATGGCGTTCAGCCTGTGTTGGTTCACCGTAGCCGCTGGTTCTTTGATAATTGACATTTTGATCCTTCCTTTCGTTTGAGAATTGAGAGACTTTTGGTTCTATCGCCAGTGTAGCAACTTTCCCTCTTGCGGTCGCCGTTTGAGCGTGATAACATATAACAAGTAAAAACAATTTATCGTATATAGCTTGGAGGGACACATGGATAGAGCAAAATCGACCGCCGATGAGTTCGCGGCTCCGCTCACGCTCTCGCTGGAGGAGAACAGCTGCATGTTTACAATCAAGTGGCGGGACGCGCCAGGAATGCTGGTGGAGAAATTTGAGTCCCCGCAGGAGCTCCTGACGGTATTTCTCAACGGAGATTATCTTCGGTTGATTACCACAAGGGATCTGCTCAATATGGAGTTGACAGACGCTCCGCAGTTTTATGAGTGGCTGACCACCTATGACCGGGAGAAGGTCATGGCTCTGATGGGGCAGCTCCATTTTTCCGAGTCCGCCGATGTGAACGCGCTGCCTCCGAGCCAGCGGCTGCGGGTATATCTCACTTTTGACCGAACGCTTTTCTCCGTGGAAACACGGGAGCAGGAGTACTCCTGCTTTTGGAAGGTGCTGCACAATCATGCTCCCGCGGATGAAGCCTTTGGAAAATATTCCGGGCAAAATAAGCGCTGGAATACGGGAATGCGGCTTAAGGCCGATTTTGAAGCAGCCTGTAAAACGGTAAAGGAATACAATCTTCGGATTCCGCGCGGAACCATGGCACGGTTTGAGGAACCGCAGGAGCTGGTGATGTATCTGCTGCGGGAAACGATCCTATTGGATAAGCACATCAAAAAGTGTGAATTCTGCGGCCGGTTTTTCATTCCCCGGCGCAGCACCAGGCAATACTGCTCGCCGGCGTGCGCCAGCAAACAGCGGAATCTGGACGGCTTCTGCGGAGAGAGGGAAGTCAGTGCGGCGTATAAACGCATTGTGGTCAACCTCACCGCCAAGGATAAAAAGCAAAAAAAGCTCCGCCGCCAGTATTGCCTGGACGGCGGAGCCGTGGTGAAGCCGCGCGAGGTGCTGCGGCAGTTTTATGACGAGAACTATGCCCATCAGGAACAGTTTCGCTCCGCGTGGGAGACGCTGAATAAGGCAGAGAGAAAAAGCTGGGCGGATCGTCAGGCGTACGAGCAGGCCAAGTCCGATTATCTTTCCTGGCTTGAAGATCAACTTCGCTACGCTAAGAGAATTCATATTGACAATAACAGCTTTATGGATGAGTAACTGAAGCACTTTTGAAGCAGGCGGTGCGCTTTTATATACCAGTAAATTGGGTGCCGGACGAAACCTGTCAGTTCGTCCGGCACCCAATAAGTAAATATAATTGGTTAGCTACTGTCATTTCAATTTTTGCTTGAGCATTGTAATCCCGGAATAAGCTCCGATCAACACTATGAAAATCTCCAGCCGCCCAAGAATCATTCCAAACATTTCCACAATCAGCGTCGCCGCACCGGTTACTGAGGTGGTAAGTCCGATGGATAACCCCACTGTTCCCAGCGCGGACGCAAACTCAAACATCGCTTCAGTAAGCGATTACATAAGCCACCGTACCGACAATCAGAAAGCTGTTATACATCAGGCAAAAGCTTTTTGGAACCACTGGCACTGCCAATGGTATTCGTTGCAAAAAGAAAAGAGCAGTCAAAATTAGCTTCAACTGCTCTTGAGTGATTATTTTTTGTGAATACTTACACACCGTTCGATGGCTTCATTAGAGGAAACATAATGGAATCTCTTATATTATCCGTTCCTGTAAGCACTTGGAATACACGGTCAATTCCCATTCCCCACCCGGAGATAGGAGGCATCCCATATTCCATTGCAGTCACATAATCCTCATCCATTACCATAGCTTCTTCATCACCACTTGCCTTACAACGGGCTTGCTCTATCAAGCGTTCTCTTTGCTCCCGTGGATTCACGAGTTCAGAGTAAGCATTGATGATTTCCGCACCATTGATTATCAGTTGAAAACGGTCAGAAATTCCCGGTTTTTCATCATTTGCTCTTGCAAGAGGAGACAAGTCAGTGGGGTGCTCAACTAAGAATGTGGGGGCAATCAGCTTTGGCCTGCTGACCTTCTTATACAAAAGATCAATCAAATTACCACGACCCAAACTATGAGGATCAGAGGCGGAAGCAATGTCGATATTTTGCATTTGTATCTTATCAAGCAATTCTTCCGCTGTCTTGTATATATCAATATCAATACCGCAATCCCTCATAATCAACTCACGGAACGTAACTATCTCCCATGTTCCTGCAAAATCGATGATATTACCGTTGACAGTGACTTCAGCTGTCCCCCAAATCTTTGTTACAACACTTGTCAGCATTTCTTGTAAGAATTTCATGTTGTCACGATAATTGTAGTAGGCACAGTATCCCTCTAACATGGTAAAATCCTGCAAATGAGTAGCATCCATACCCTCGTTCCGAAAACATCTGGCAAACTCAAATACCTTTGTGAACCCACCTACAATCGCCCTCTTTAGATATGTTTCGGGTGCAATTCGCAGATACACTTCCATATCAAGCGCATTGTGATGTGCTGTAAAAGGTCTCGCCGTTGCTCCTGATGGGTGATCGATTAGAACAGGAGTCTCAATTTCGATATAGTCATTGTCCTCAAGATAACGACGAATTTCTTTGATAAACTGAAACTTCTTAAGAAAACGGGTTTTTGTCTCATCGCTCATGCAAAGATCAAGATAACGCTGTCGATAACAGATTTCGCTATCATTGATACCATGAAATTTTTCCGGCAGCGGTCTTAAAGACTTGCCAAGGAAGATAATCTTTGATGCGCGTATGGTTTTTTCTCCTGCTTGTGTTGTGAAAATTTCGCCTTCTACTCCAAGGAAGTCGCCAATATCAAAACACTTCTTGAAAAACTCATACTCGCTTTCGCCTATGATGTCCCTTTTTACCGCAACTTGAATCTTTCCAGCAATATCTGCAATTGTGAGGAATGAGAGCTTTCCCATCTTTCTTATAGACATAATTCTCCCAGCTGTGCGGATGCCTGTTTCACCGTCTTGTAATGCGGCGGCCTTGCAGATTTCATGTGTCTTTTCAAAGCGCTCCGGATAAGGGTTTGTAACATTGCTAACATAATTTAATTTAGTCAGCCTTGCCTCCATCAAACTATTTTCGCTCATTGTCATCATTCCTTTCTTCTTTTTTATGGGACAGGTTAGATTTTTGAGCACAAAAATCCCGCCCCTGTTTCCAAGGACGGGATTATATATCAATCCGTGGTACCACCTTAGTTCATCCGCACCTCACGGCACAGACCTTTGCAAGTACGGATGTCTATTATATGCAATTTCTAAGAAAAGTACAGATAAAGCATCGATACTCTGGCGCTGTAATGGGCGCTCCCATCATAGCCTCAAACACATATTGTGTTGTCGGTATGCAGCTCCAAGTCTTTTTTCGATTTCGTTTTCGAAACTCCGGCGCAAAAGCCATCATACCTTGATCCGCATCCCTTCACAGCAACCGGGACTCTCTGTGGCGTTTCCAGATACCTACTCGCTCTCTTCATCGCTTTTGAATATTTAATTACAAGTTATTATAATACTGAACGCTATAAATATCAAGGTGAAAACCGTATTACAATTTTTCTTTTCATTAATTGTAGTATGTCGCATTGCGCTCACCCGCGCGAGCTGGTTAAAAAATTCAAAGTCGAGCGGGCCCTTCATTTTCGCAAAAAAGTTATGAAAAAGCGGCTAAATCAATCGATTTAGCCGCTTTCTTGGTGGACGATAACGGGATCGAACCGTCGACCTCCGCGTTGCGAACGCGGCACTCTCCCAGCTGAGCTAATCGCCCAAATTTCCATTTTAGCTTTTCTTGCGCAGCCTGCCGAGCACGCTACTCGCGCTCCCAGCTGAGCTACAAGCCCATATTAAGTTTTTTGATTGGTGACAGGTTGCTGTTGCGGACTGTAGTTCCGTCGAGTGGTTTTATTTGCACCGCTCGACCTCTCGGATGCGAACCCACTTCACTAAGGGGTTATTAGCATTAGAAACAAGTATGGACAGCCGCACAAGAATCTTTCTTGTCGACTGTCCATATTCCCCCGTACACGGCATTAAGCCCCCATAGGTCACAAAGTGTACCTATGGGGCTTAACCCTTCGGGCGGCCTCTTTTATGAATAAGAAAAAGGAAATCAGCTCAGGGCGGCGGTAATAATTGCCATGGAATATACTTCCTGGGCATTGCAGCCGCGGGAGAGATCGTTCACAGGGGCGTTCAGGCCCAGGAGAATGGGGCCATAAGCATCAAAGGAGCCCAGGCGCTGAGCGATCTTGTAGCCGATGTTGCCGGCATTGATGTCAGGGAAAATAAAGGTGTTGGCATAACCGGCGACCTTGGAGTCGGGGCACTTGGTGTGAGCCACGGCGGGAGAGACGGCGGCGTCGAACTGCAGCTCGCCGTCTACATCGAAGTCGGGGTTGGTGGCCAGCAGCTTCTCATAGGCATTGCGCATCTTGTCCACATCTTCGCCGGAGCCGGAGCCGTGAGTGGAGTAGGACAGGAGGGCCACCTTGGGGTCGATGCCGAAGACCCGGCCGCAGTGGGCGACTTCGGTGGCAATCTCTACCAGCTCATCCTCGTTGGGCTTAATGTTGATGGCGCAGTCGCCCATGGCCAGCACGTCGTTCCCGCCGGTGGTGCCGGGGCGAACCAGAATGAAGCAGGAGGAGACGATCTTGTTGCCCGGCTTGGTCTTGATTAGCTGCAGGGCGGGCCGGACGGTATCCGCAGTGGAGTAGGTGGCGCCGCCCAGCAGGCAGTCGGCCTCCCCCATCTTGACCAGCATGGTGCCGAAATAGTTGGCCTGATGCAGCTTCTTGCGGCAGTCCTCCGGGGTCATCTTGCCCTTGCGCAGCTCCACCATCTTGGCAACCATCTCGTCCATCTTTTCGTAGGTGTTGGGATCGATGATCCGGGCGCCCCGGATGTTGTAGCCGGCGGACTCAGCGGCGGTCTTCACGGCCTCCTCATTGCCCACCAAAATGGGAGTGAGCCAGGTTCCGGCCAGCAGACGGGCACTGGCTTCCAGGATACGGGCATCGATGCCCTCGGTCAGAACAATGGTCTTGGGCGACGCCTTCAGCCGCTCGATCATCGCACCAAATCCAAAACTTTCCATATGTATACCCTCCAAAAAATATCTTGATACGCAAAGCATCAATATTGTTCTATATTATACACCCGAACGCCAAAAAAACTCAACGGGACAGGACATATTTTTTTCGAAAAAATTTCACTTTACATGATGTATTGCTTTGTCTATACTATACTTACTGTTTTAAATATGGAGTGTGTGTTATGGAAACCGCCAATGACTTTGCCCGATCTCTCTCCCTGTTGCGGAAGGAGAAGGGCGTCAGCCAGCGTGCCGCGGCCAAGGAACTGGGGATCAGCCAGGCGCTGCTGTCCCATTATGAAAACGGAGTGCGGGAGCCGGGGTTGGCTTTTGTCCGAAGGGCCTGTGACTACTACCGGGTCTCCGCCGATTTTTTGCTGGGCCGGACTCTGAGCCGGGACGGCACCACCATTGGGGCCGAGGAGCTCTACGACTATTCATCCGAAAAGGACAACGTCCTCCACGGGAGCATTATGGCCACGCTGAACAAAAAGCTGCTGATTAACTCGGTGGGTGTGCTCTTCGACCTGCTGGGCAAGACCGGATGCAAGGGGGCCGTGCAGGCGGCCTTTCATTATCTTTCCGCCGCCATCTATCAGCTCTTTCGCTGCCTGTACCGCACAACAGGCGCCCAGAGCGAGGACTTTTTTGCCGTGACGGCCGCCCATTTTGCCGTGGGCTGCGCCGGGGCAGACATGACCTATTCCGAGGCCGACTATGTAGATGCCCTGGCAGAGCAGTTTCGGGAGATGGGGGCGGAGTCTTTCCCGCCCATGAACAACGATGCCCTGGCTGAGGCATACCCCGGAACCTATCAGTCTCTGCTCCAAATCATCCACGCCACCGGGGAGCGAATCAACTACAACCTGGAGAACCGGTGGAAGGGGAAGAAATAAACCCCGTGTTTTTTAATATTGGCGCTCAGCGCCTGAGAGGTAAAAGATATGACTGACCAATCCAAAATTCGCAACTTTTCCATTATTGCCCACATTGACCACGGCAAATCCACACTGTCCGACCGACTGATCGAGGCCTGCGGCGCTGTGGAGCAGCGGGAGATGGAATCTCAGCTCCTGGACAACATGGACCTGGAGCGGGAGAGAGGGATTACCATTAAAGCCCGGGCGGTGAAGCTCAACTACAAAGCCCCTGACGGGGAAACTTACGAGCTCAACCTCATCGACACTCCGGGCCATGTGGACTTTAACTACGAGGTCAGCCGCTCTCTGGCCGCCTGCGAGGGAGCCGTGCTTGTGGTGGATGCGGCGCAGGGCATTGAGGCACAGACTCTGGCCAATACTTATCTGGCCATGGAGCATGATCTGGAGATCCGTCCCGTGGTGAATAAAATCGACCTGCCTGCAGCCGACCCGGCCCGGGTAAAAAAGGAGATCGAGGACGTCATTGGTCTGGAGGCACAAAACGCCCCCGAGATCTCCGCCAAGATGGGCATCAACATCCAGTCGGTGCTGGAGGACGTGGTCGCACACATCCCCGCCCCCACTGGGGATCCAGCCGCCCCGCTGAAAGCTCTTATTTTTGACAGTCAGTATGACCCCTACCGGGGAGTTATCGTCTTTTTTCGCGTGGTGGAGGGCACTGTCAAAGCTGAGATGCCAATCCGCATGATGGCTTCCGGCGCGGAGTATGAGGTGATCGAGTGCGGCCACCTTCTGCCACTGGGGATGGAGCCCTGCCGGGAACTCATCGCGGGCGAAGTGGGCTACCTTACCGCGTCCATCAAAAACGTAAAGGATACCCGGGTGGGAGACACCGTCACAGGCGCGGAGCGCCCCGCGGCCGGGGCGCTGCCCGGTTACCGCCCCGCCCAGGCCATGGTATACTGCGGGATCTACACCGAGGACGGCTCCAAATTTCCCGATCTCCGGGACGCCTTGGAAAAGCTTCAGCTCAACGACGCCTCTCTTTCCTTTGAGCCGGAATCCTCCGCAGCCCTGGGTTTCGGCTTTCGATGCGGCTTTTTGGGGATGCTTCACATGGAAATCATCCAGGAGCGGCTGGAGCGGGAATTTGATCTGGATCTCATCACCACGCTCCCTTCCGTGATCTACAAAATCGTCAAGACCGACGGCAAGGTGGTCATGGTGGATAACCCCCACAACTACCCCAACCCCGGCGCCATTGCCCAGGCGGAGGAACCTTACGCCAAGGTGTCTATTATTTCCCCGCCCGACTATGTGGGCACTATCATGCCCCTGTGCCAGGACCGGCGGGGGGAGTTTAAGGATATGCAGTACCTGGATACCAATTTGGTGGAGCTGCACTACGCCATGCCGCTGGGGGAGATCATCTACGACTTTTTTGACACCCTCAAGGCTCGCACCAAGGGCTACGCCTCTTTGGATTACGAGCTGGAGGACTATCGTCCCAGCGAGCTGGTTAAGGTGGACCTGCTCCTCAACGGGGACCAGGTGGACGCGCTGAGCTTTATCGCCCACCGGGAAAAGGCATATTCCCGGGCCCGGCGGCTGTGCGAGAAACTCAAGGACAATATCCCACGCCAGCTTTTTGAGGTGCCCGTTCAGGCGGCCATCGGCGGAAAAGTCATTGCCCGAGAGACCATCAAGGCCATGCGCAAGGATGTGCTGGCCAAGTGCTACGGCGGTGACATCACCCGGAAGAAGAAGCTGCTGGAAAAACAGAAAGAGGGCAAAAAGAAAATGCGTTCCCTGGGCAGCGTGCAGATTCCCACCGAGGCGTTTATGGCGGTGCTCAAGCTGGACGAGGAGACCTGAAGGCAGGACTTGTGCCGGCCAAAATAAAAAAATGGTAGCCTAAATGCCCCCGTTGGGTTATAATAAGGATAAGATACAGACTGGCGATGTGTCTGCCGGTCGAGGAGGGATTCCTATGAAACTGATCCTTGCCATCATCAATCATGACGACGCGGGGGCCGTGACGCAGAGCCTCACCAAAAAGGGCTTCTCCTCCACCAAGCTGGCAACGACCGGCGGGTTCCTCATGGCCGGAAATGTCACAATCCTGGTGGGCGTTGATGAGGAGAAGGTGCAGACCGCCATCGACATCATCAAGGAGCACTCCCACTCCCGCAAGCAGATGATCCCCACCACCACCGAGATGAGCTATGGGTATTACCCCAGTATGCCGGTGGAGGTCACTGTGGGCGGCGCCACCATCTTTGTGGTGGACATCGAGCGCTTCGAGCGGGTCTGATATGCGGCTGGACACCCTGGCAGGCAACGGCTCCCTCAAACGTCAGCTCTCTGCCCAGTGCTCGGGTCGGGGGCTCTCCCACGCCTACCTTATCAGCGGAAGCGCCGGGTCGGGGAAGCGCACCCTGGCCCGGCTGCTGGCCGCCGCTTTTGTATGCTCCGGTAATGGGGAGGTCCCCTGCGGGAACTGCTCCGCATGCAAAAAGGTCTTTGGGGGAATCCACCCGGATGTGATCACCATCGGAGACGACGGAAAGGACATCACGGTGGCCCAGAGTCGGCGCCTCCGCGCCGACGCCTATGTGCGGCCCAACGAGGCCCCGCGGAAGGTGTATGTCATTCAAAACGCCCAGACTATGAACGCCAGCGCCCAGAACGCGCTTCTCAAACTGTTGGAGGAGGGGCCGGCCTACGCAGCCTTCCTCCTCCTCACCGACAATCCCGCCGCCCTGCTGCCCACCATCCGTTCCCGGTGTGAGGGACTGGCCCTTTCTCCTGTGTCCGGCGCAGAGGCCGAGGACTGGTTGGCCCGGCGGTTTCCCGGGAAAAATCCCGAGGAGCTCCGCGCCGCAGCTGCCGAGTGCGGGGGCGTCTTGGGGCGAGCGGTGGATCGGCTGGAGGGGACGGCCCAGGACGGAGAGGCTGTTGAGGCGGCCCGGACGCTGGTTTCCCTGCTGGCCAAAGGGGACGAGCTTGATCTGGCCGCATACTGTGTCCTTCTGGAGAAGTGGGAGCGGGAGGCGCTGGCCATATTGATGGACCGCACTGTGGCTCTGCTGCGGGACGCCTTGGCGCTTCAGGCAGGGACCGGCCGAGGGGTGGGTCCCGAGGAGTTGGAGACAGCCCGCCGCGCTGCCGTGCTGCCCCGAAAGACCCTGCTGGAGAGCATAAAGGTGTTGGAGTGCCTGCGCGATGCCGCCGAATTCAACGTGGGGGCCGGCCATCTGTGCGGCGCGCTGTCTGCCGGGCTGGGACAGGCCGGCAGCTGACCGGGATCGTGCTTTTTCATTTGAGCTAGGAGGTTCCACATGACAGAGATCATTGGGGTCCGCTTTAAAAGCGGCGGAAAAGAATATTATTTTGACCCCAAGGGCGCTTCGGTGGCCAAGGGGGACGAGGTCATCATTGAGACCTCCAAAGGCCACGAGTTTGGGGTCTGTTCCCAGTCTAACACCTTGGTAGAGGACGAAAGCGTGGTGCAGCCGCTGCGCCCGCTGATCCGGCTGGCCACAGACCGGGACCGGGAGGTTTTGCAGCGCAACCGGGAGAAGGAGAAGTCTGCGCTGGAGATCTGCGAGGCAAAGGTGCTGGAGCACAAGTTGGACATGAAGCTGGTGCGCTGTGAGTGCAGTTTCGACGGCAACAAGCTGCTCTTTTTCTTTACCAGCGAGGGCCGGGTGGATTTCCGGGCCCTGGTGAAAGACTTGGCCGCCACGTTCCACTCCCGCATCGAACTCAGACAGATCGGTGTGCGGGACGAGTCCAAAATGGTGGGCGGCTTGGGCATCTGCGGAAGGCCTTTTTGCTGCAGCGCTTTTCTGGAGCAGTTTCAGCCCGTGTCCATCAAGATGGCCAAGACGCAGGGCCTCTCTCTCAACCCGGCCAAAATCTCGGGGGCCTGCGGGCGACTGATGTGCTGCCTGAAATACGAGCAGGACGCCTATGAGGACGCGGTGAAGCGGATGCCCAAAAACGAGTCCTTTGTGGAGACACCGGACGGCGCGGGTACCATCAGCGCGGTGGATTATCTGCGGGAGACTGTGAAGGTTCGGCTGGAGGACACCCCGGATGCTCCCCAGTGTTATGCGGCGTCCGAGCTGAATGTCATCCGCAGCGGAAAGGGCCGCCGTCCGGAGGGATATGTGGCACCGCCCAGAGAGCAGCTGGAGCAGCTGCGTCAGATTACCCCGCCCCCCGCAGCACCGGAGGAAGTTTCTCTTAGCGGGAGTATTGATGCCGCTCTGTCCGGTTTGGCCGGTGGAGAGAACCGTGGAGACCAGGGCCGAGGTTCCGGCAGCCGCCGTGGTGAGAAGTCTCGTCAGGAGAGGCAGAGCAAGCAGGAGAAAAAATTTAGGCCGGATGGCAGACCCAAGCAGGAGAATAAGCCCAAACAAGAGAATAAACCCAAGCAGGGACAGGAAGCCCACCCTGAACAGAAGCCACAGGGCAAGGACGGGGCGCATATGGGAAAGAGTTCCGAGGGCCGGAGCGAGACGCCCAGCCGGAGCCGGCGGCGGAGACGCCGGAGCGGGGGAAAGCCCAAGGAGGGTGGAGCGACTGCCGGAGCGCAGGAATAAATAGCTTTTAGCGGGGAGAGACGGCGAGGGCTGTTTCTCCCCGCTTTAACATGCAGCCCGGTTTCGGCCCGGCAGGCCCGATGTTCACAAAATCTTCCTTTCTTTTTGAGGCCTGTGTGGTATACTAAATCACAATGCTTTGTAACAAAGGAGAATTTCTATGCAGGAACTGTCCTGGCATGACCGCGGGCGTCTTTGGCTGCGCCTGGGTGTGCGTCTGGCGCTGATCCTTTTGGGACTTTGGGCGCTCGCGCGGCTGGGGCCGCCTTTTGTCTCCCTTTTTGCACCCTTTTTTATGGCTGCCATTCTGGCCTGGCTGCTCAGCCCGGCGGTGAAGTGGATCAACCGGAAGCTCCGCCTGCCCCGAAAAGCGATCTCTTTTGGGTTGCTCCTGCTGGTCTTTGTGGGCCTGGGGGCCGGACTGTGGGCGCTGCTGGCCGGAATCGGGCGAGAAATCGTCTCTTTGGCGGGAAACTGGGAGAGTTTGGTGGCCAGTCTCCAGGCTACCTCCGAGGCCATTGGGACTCTTTTTTTCCGGGGAATGGATCTGCTGCCCGCGGCCGCCCGAACTACTGTGGATGGTCTGGTCAGTCAGTTTTTTGCCTGGCTGGAGACGGTTATTCCCCGGCTTCTCTCTGCCGCGGTGGATTTTCTCACCTCGGTGGCAAAGGCGCTGCCGTCCTTTACCGTGGCCACTGTGGTCTTTATTATGGCCTCTTATTTCATTATTGCAGACTATCCCCGGCTGCGCTGCGCTGTTTCCGATCGGCTTCCCAACGGGTCCCGCGCTTTTCTGGCCCAGGTAAAGCGGGCGGCCTCCGCCGGGTTTGGCGGCTATGTCAAAGCGCAGGTTATTCTCTCTATCGGTGTGTTTTTCATTTTAATGGGCGGCTTTCTTCTCATTCGGCAGCCCTATGCCCTGCTGCTGGCCCTGGGCCTGGCCGTGCTGGACTTTATCCCAATTTTAGGGGCAGGTACGGTGATGGTTCCCTGGGCCGTGGTGGACCTCTTTACCGGAGACCCCCGCGGGGCGTTGGGACTTATGGTGGTGTGGGGGCTGGTGGCACTCTTTCGCCGTGTGGCGGAGCCTAAGGTATTGGGGGACCAGACCGGGCTTTCCCCCATTCTCTCACTGGTCAGCGTCTATGTAGGCATGAAGATGGGGGGGGTGACCGGGATGATCCTGGGCCCTGTGCTCTGCCTGGTGGTCATCAACGTGTGCCGCTCCGGCGTGCTGGACCATTTTCTGGAAGATATGAAGCTGGCCGCCGCCGACCTCTCCGCCATTTTAAAAAGCGGGCAGTCAAAGGCAGACGAATAAAATTCAAAAACGTTCTGATTTTTTTTCATGTTTTAGACACAATTTTAAGGTATCTTATAAGCTGTTCCAAAGATAAAGCAACAACGCAGTCAGAAGGGGCGAATGGATATGTTTTACAATGACTACAATCGGATGCATGAAGAAGAACCCATTATTACCAACAATTTTAAGGTAGACGATGTGGAGGCGGCTCCGAAAAAACACAAAAAGCATATGGGAACCAAGATTGCTGCCCTGTGCTTGGCCTGTGCCCTGGTGGGCGGCGCAGTGGGCGGTGCGGCCATCCATTTCCTCCCGGGCGGTCAGACGACTCTCTATGAAGGCACCCACACGCCGGTGGCGGTGACCATGTCCAGCATCTCCAGTGACCAAGTGTTGACCATCCCTCAAATTTACGCCAACAATGTGGGGTCCACAGTGGGTATTACCACCGAACTGGTGACCACCAATATGTGGGGCCAGAGAGTGAAGGGCGCCGCGGCCGGTTCCGGCTTTGTGGTGACTGCGGACGGCTACATCCTCACGAACTACCATGTCATTAACGGCGCGTCTTCCATTAAGGTCGCCTTTGTAAGTGGCACTTCATATGACGCCACGTTGGTGGGCGGCGAGGAAGCCAACGATATCGCCGTGCTGAAAATCAACGCCACAGGCCTTACTCCCGTTACCCTGGGAGACTCTGACAATCTGGTGGTAGGCGAGCAGGTGGTCGCGATCGGCAATCCGCTGGGTGAATTGACGTACTCTCTTACAGCCGGCTATATCTCCGCCAAAGACCGCTCCATTACTATGGAGAACGGTGAAATGATGAATATGCTCCAGACAGATGCGGCCATCAACTCCGGCAACTCTGGCGGACCCCTGTTCAACATATATGGGCAGGTGATCGGCATTACCAGCGCCAAGTATTCCAGCGCCAGCGCCAGTTCCTCTGCTGCCTCCATTGAGGGCTTGGGTTTTGCCATTCCCATTAACGATGTCAAGGATATGGCCAAATCCATTATGGAGAACGGATATGTCACCGGCAAGCCCAATGTGGGCATTTTGATGAATGACGTCTCCAGCGACGCGACCCAGCGCTACGGGATTCCTGCCGGCGCCTATGTAGAGGCCGTTCTGCAGGGGTCTTGCGGCGAAAAGGCCGGACTGAAGACCGGCGATGTCATTACCGCCGTGGGTGATACCGCAGTTACCAGCAGCGACCAGCTCAAGTCCATTGTGAAGAATTACAAGGCGGGAGATACCGTCACCTTTACGATCTATCGGGATGGCAAGAACCAGACGGTTACCATGACCCTGGATGAGAACAACAAGGAGCGGGAGCAGGCGATGTCTCAGCTCCAGGAGAGCTACCAGAATACACAGCAGCAGTCTGTGCAGCAACAGCAGGGCGGTGCTTCCTGGCCCTTCGGCTTCAGTTGGTAAAGAGCCTTCCCCCTGGTAAGCGATTCTCTCTTTCCCCCCTTCCCCGGCGGTCCTGGACCGCCGGGGATTTTTGCGGCATGCGGCAGGCCAAACGTCATATCTCTGTCCCCCAGCGCATACAGTGTAGCACAAACCAAAGAACTGCAGGAGGGACAAGCAATGGGGAGAAATATCAGATGGGGGCGGCTGCTTCGGCGGGCGGCAGCTCTGTTTCTGGCCACAATAGGGCTGTGGCTGCTGCTGATGGGTGCCGGCGCCGGCGCGGTGTCGGGGGCGGCGGAGGCGCTGGGAGAAAGCGGGGACTTTGTCAGCGCGGCGCTGCGTACTGAATTGGGCCCGGCCAAGGCCGACCCTCTTACTCTTTGGGAGCGGCTGGCCGTAGACCAGTCTCCGTTGTTGGCGGCAAACCCGGGTCAACAGTCTGAGACGGCCCAGCCGGAGCCGGAGCACTCCGCACAGCCCCTTCCGAATGCCCAGCCCGCCCCCGACCACGACGACATTACCGACTCGCCCGAAACCACGACCGCACCGGGAAATATTGTGGAGCGCACTCTGGTGCCCACCACCACCAAAGGCTATGTTACCGGGGCGGGGCTCTACCTGTACAACCGGACGGATCTCTCGGTAGATTTGCCGGCAGCGTTGAAACAGAGCCTGAGCTTTACTTTGGCCCCCGCCGCCGATGGTCCGCAGATTCTTATTATTCATACCCATGCCACAGAGGCGTACACGCAGGATGGGACCGATGTGTACACACCCAGCGACAACAATACGCGCACGCTGGATGAAACCCACAACATGATCCGTGTGGGAGAAGAGATGAAGCGGGTCTTTACCGAGATGGGGCTGTCGGTGATCCACGACAGCGGGATTTATGACTATCCCCAATATAACGGTTCCTATAGCCGGTCAGGGCCGGTGGTGCAAAACTACCTGACCCAATACCCCAGCATCCGGTTGGTTCTGGACGTCCACCGGGATGCTTTGGTTGGAAGCGACGGAACGGTTTACAAAGCGGTGACTACCGTGGACGGGGTAAAAACCGCCCAGGTCATGCTGGTGGTGGGCAGCAGCGCCGGCGGGGGAAATCACCCCAACTGGATGGAAAATCTGGCTTTGGCCACCCGGCTGCAGAAAAGCCTGGACACCCTCTATCCTACTCTGGCGCGGCCCATGACGTTGCGGCAGTCGGTGTACAATCAAAACCTCTGCCCCGGCTCCCTTCTGGTAGAGGGGGGCAGCCACGGAAACACGCTCCAGGAGG
>JAYFPI010000005.1:0-117703 GCA_034927965.1 Pseudoflavonifractor sp. | reverse complement strand
CACCAGGTTGGGCTTGAGCGCCACATCCGCCCCGGCCGGAATGGCTTCCGCGGTATGAGCCGCCTCCAGCAGCGCCTTGGTCATGGTATGGGCATCCCGGCCAAAAATCTCATAGATGGGCATGTTTTTCCTCCTGTCCCGGCAGAGATGACTCCTGCCGCAGATACTCGGCCGCCCGGGCAATAAAATCCTGGGCAGCCTGACTGAGATACCGTCCCTCCCGATAGCAGGCCGAGATGGCCCAGTGTGGCCCGCCCTCCAGCTGGAAGCAGGCCACCCGGCAATTGCCTTCGGCATACCATCGTGGGAGAATGGAACAACTCAGTCCCTTTTCCACCATAGTTACATTCGCCCGGTTGCTGGCCGTTTCCAGCAGGATACGGGGGGAAACGCCCACGGCAGCAAAGAAAGGGTCGATCACGTCCCGCTGGGTGGAGTCGGAATACATAAGGGACAAGGGAATCTGTTCCAAATCCTCCGCCCGCAGAAGTGTCAGCGGTGCACCCGGGGGCGCGGCCCGGGCGGCCAAGGGGCTGTCCAGGGGCGCAATCAACAGGAAATCTTCCCGAACAATGGGACGAAGGGTCAGGCCTGGAACCTTTTCCGCCGCCATAGACACAAAGCCCACATCCAGCTCATCCATCCGCAGCCGCTCCAGCTGCAGACTCACCCCCATCTCCCGGGGTGTCACCGTCACACCGGGATAGGCGGCGTAAAAAGCAGGATAGATGTTCATAAACATTTCCATCCCCCGCTCGGGGGCAAAGGCCATGGACAACTCCCCCCGGCGGTGGTCTGTCAGGTCTTGGATGATGCGGTAGGCCTCCTCCTTCAGTCCCAACATCTGCCGGGCGTACCGGAGGTAAATCTCCCCTGCCTCAGTGGGAACAAGCCGGTTCCTGGACCGGTGGAACAGGCGAACTCCCAGCTCGCGCTCCAACTTCAAAAGCTGTTGATCCAGAGCCGACTGGGTGATGAACAGCCCTTCGGCAGCCTTCGTGACGCTCCCAGTCTCGGCAATGGCCAGCATGTAGCCGATTTGTCTGGTCTCCAACCCCGCACCTCCTTCCTCAAATGGCAAAAGCGCTCCCCACGGAAAATTTCCCCGGGGAGCGCTGAGATCCCGCTTCAGCGGCGGATCAGAACCACCGACACGTCGTTAACATTGGTACCGGTACCGCCGGTGACAATCAGCCCACCGCAGGCTGCCAGGGCGTGATAGGCGTCGTTATTCCGAAGAACTCCGAACAGATTCACGCCTTTCTCCGCCAAGGCGGCGGCACTGTCGCCGTCCGCATAGCCTCCGGCGGCGTCGGTAGGACCGTCGGTACCGTCGCTCCCCACAGAAAAAACAGCTGTATCCCGAAGGCCCGCAATCCCCCGTGCCGCCGACAGCGCCAGTTCCTGATTGCGTCCCCCTAAGCCCTTGCCAGTCAGGTGGACCACAGTCTCTCCTCCCGCCAAAAAGGCCATGGATCGACCGGTGTCCTGATGACTGCGGGCCACTGCCGCCAGAAAGCTTCCCGCCTCCCGCGCCTCACAGTCCAGGCTGTCGGTGAGGATCACCGGCTCGTAGCCCAGCTCCTGGCAGGCCTGAGCGGCAGCCGCGCACAGTTCCCGCACCGAGCCTGTGACGCAGGTTTCCACATTGTCCAGTTCTTTTGGGGTCTCCTGTGCCAGCAAGGCCATCGCCTGGTCTGACAGCTTCAGGCCGTACCGACGGACAATTTCCCCCGCCTCGGCGCAGATGGAACAATCCGGGTAAGCGGGACCGGAAGCGATCATATCCAGCGGATCCCCAATGACATCGGAAAGAACTACCGCCACCACCCGGGCCGGAGCGCAATGAAGGGCAAACCGCCCCCCTTTCACACCGGACAGGCGCTTGCGGACTGTGTTCATTTCCACAATGTCCGCCCCGCAGGCCAGCAGTTGGCGGGTCACATCCTGCAGCTCATCCTGAGGAACCAAAGGTGACTCAAAGAGGGCGGAGCCGCCCCCGGAGAGGAGAAAGAGAACCGTGTCCTCCCGCTTGAGCTCCCCTGTGAGAACCAGTGCCTCCGCGGTGGCAGAAAAGGTATCCTCATCCGGCACTGGGTGCCCCGCCTCCCGGATGGTCAGCGGCCCAATTGGGCCTTGAGCGTGGCCGTGCTTGGTAATGACGATACCGCCGTCCAGCCGCTCTCCCAGGCACGTCCAGGCAGCGTGGGCCATGGACCAGCCCGCCTTGCCCACAGAGACCAGAAGCAGCCGTCCGGGGCCAAACTTCCGCCCCTCCAAAGCCCGCCGGACAGCCGGACCGGGCATGACTCGGCGGATCGCCTCCTGCACAATACAATCACAATCCCGGCGCAGATTTTCCATTGCCTTTCCCTCCCGTTTGTCGAGATTTTACTCCTTTACGAGCTCCAGGTCAATCAGAACCCGGCGCAGCTTTTCCTTCTCGTCAGCGCGCAGCTCTCCGATGGGTTCCAGGCATTTGCCCACAGGGTATCCCTCCATAACAAGGCCCTCTTTGATGACAGCGGGGAACGTACCCATGGAACAGGCCAGACGCAGGGGATTGAGCTTCATCTGCGCCTCCAGGGATCCAGCCCGATCCCCAGCCATGAATTTGTCATAGATGTCCGACACCAGACGGGGGGCCACATTGGCGCAGGAGGCAATGGAGCCTGTCGCTCCGCAGCAAAGTCCGGCAAAAATCAGGGTATCCCGGCCCACCAGCACACAGAAATCCTTAATTCCGTGGGTCAATCGGAGATACTCCATCGTGTTTGTAAAGTCGCCGGTGGAATCTTTGACGGCGACCACGTTGGGCAGTTCGGCCAACCGGGCCACAGTCCCAGGCTCAATGGTCACATTGGTCTTAGGCTTGTTATTGTAAAGGACGATGGGCATATCGGTACTGTCTGCCACGGTTTTGTAATGCTGATAAAGCTCCTCCTGCGTCTGGGTAACGAACATGGGGGTGAGCACCGAAAGGGCATCGATCCCCTTGACCTGCTCGGCGATGCGCATCTGATGAATAACCCCCCGGGTGGTAATGGCATTGGCCCCAGCATACACGTCCACCCTGCCGGCTACCTGTTCCACAGTGACCTCCAGCAGCTCCCGGTACTCCTCATCACTGACGGCGTAAAATTCGCCGGTGGTACCCATGGGGAACACACCGTGGACGCCCTCGTCAATCAGATGATCCACCATTTGGCGGTAGACTTGAAAATCGATCTTCCCCTCCCGATTGAACGGGGTCACAATAGGAGGGATAATTCCCTTCGGTGCAAACATATCCGGCTCTCCTTTCGGCTTACAGGCTGTCGATGCCGGTCAGCTTCTTATAATATTTGATAATGGAGCTGTGGTCATCCTGACCGCAGCCGTTGTTGTGCAGCCACTGGAAGATCTCCTGCACCGCCGCGGTCATGGGCAGCGGAGAGCCCACGGTGTGGGCGCAGTCCAGGGCATTGTTGAGGTCCTTGATGTGCAGGTCGATCTTGAAGCCGGGCTTGTCGTTGCCCTCGATCATCATGGGGGCTTTGGCGTTCATAACGGTGGAGCCAGCCAGGCCGCCCCGAATAGCCTGGAACACCAGCTCCGGGTCCACCCCGGCCTTCTTGGCCAGAGTCAGCGCCTCAGCCAGAGCCTGGATATTGCAGGCCACACAGATCTGGTTGGCCAACTTCGTAGTGTTGCCGGCGCCCACCTCACCACAGCGGACCACCGAGGCGCCCATGGACTCCAGAATGGCCTTGTACCGGTCAAAGATCTCCTGCTTGCCGCCCACCATGAAAGACAGAGTGCCGTCAATGGCCTTGGGCTCGCCGCCGGAGACGGGGGCATCCATCATCTCGACCCCACGCTTGGCCAGCTCCGCGGCGATTTCCTTGGAGGCCACGGGATTGATGGAGCTCATGTCGATAAAGACCGCGCCGGGCTTCATGTGAGCGGCCACGCCGTCCTCGCCCAGCATAACGGCCTTGACCTGGGGACTGTTGGGCACCATGGTAAGCACCACATCGCAGGTTTCGCCAATCTCCGTGTTTGTGGCGGCCTTGGCTCCGGCGGCCACGATCTCCTCCACGGAGTCCTTGTTCAAGTCGCTGACGGTAAGGTCAAATCCCGCCTTCAGCATATTTTTGGCCATGGGTTTACCCATGATCCCCAGTCCGATCAATCCGATTTTCATAATAAGTTTCCTCCTATTTTAATTGTAGATTACAACTGTATTGTCAGGATTGGCAGGCGACGTTTTTTGTGACAATCACGTTGCTGCCGGTGCCATGGACGTTTTTCAACAGCACCTGGCCGATTTGAAGAGGGGCCTTAGCCCGCAGGCGGTTGATATCCGCCATGACCGAAAATATCTCCCCCTTTGGTATGGGGCGGTCCAAGCGTACGCTGACCAGCGGCAGTTCGCCACCCTCCACCGGCACGCTGGTGGCAATGTTTCGTTGAGGTGCGGTCAACTCCTGACGGGCGTAATCTTCTCCTTTGGGACAAAGCCCCCCGTCCACACTTAAAACCGTTTTTCCCTCGTATTCCGCCGTCAAATCGCAGCCGTTTGGGCATACAATACAAGTAAAACTCCGTGTCATTCCACCGTCACCTCCAAGTCTCCCACGCTCTCCAGCGCACCGCTTCGAATGGGGAGCTGAAGCATCTCGGCTGGCAGGGCCTTGCGAAGTCTGCGGCGAGATACTTCCACTCCGTTCTGCCGTACCACGACCGCGCAGTCCCGAAGGGGACGCCGCACCCGCAGAGAGAGGGTAAAGTCCCGGCTTCCGCTGACCCGCTGGGGGATGACGTGGCCCACATCGGTCCCGGCCCGCACCGCGAGAGGACAGGGCGGAAGGCAGCCCCGGCAGAGATACTCCGCTGCCGCCGCGGCCATGGCCTCGGCCTCCAGAGAGACAAAGTCCACCAGGTCATGGACGTGCAGCACGTTGCCGGCGGCAAAGATTCCCGGGACATCGGTCTGGTAGTTTTCGTCCACAAAAGCGCCGCCTGTTCTGCCATCCAGTCCTGCGCCGGCGGCCAGCGTCAGCTCGTTTTCCGGGATAAGTCCCACTGAGAGCACCAGGGTGTCGCAGGGCACATATTCTTCCGTCCCAGGGATGGGGCGGCGGCTGTCATCCACCTGGGCGACAGTGACACCCTCCAACCGGGTCCGGCCATGGATATCAATGACTGTGCGGCTCAGGTACAGGGGAATGTCATAGTCGTTCAGGCACTGCTCAAGGTTCCGGGGCAGGCCGGATGGATAAGACTGCACCTCATAGACCGCCTTCACATGCGCCCCTTCCAGCGTCAGCCGTCGGGCCATAATGAGTCCGATGTCGCCGCTGCCCAGAATGACGATTTCCCGTCCAACCATTACGTTTTGTAAGTTGACATAATTTTGAGCCACTCCGGCGGTAATCACTCCCGACGGGCGGGAACCGGGGATTGCCAGCGCGCCTCGTGTTCTCTCCCGGCAGCCCATTGTGAGAAGGACTGCGTCGGCCTGAATTCGGATCAGGCCCCCGGCTGAAGCGGCGGTAATAATTTTATCCTCCGTCACGTCCAGAACCGTGCAGTCGGTAAGGCAGGGAATTTTTCGTGCCTCCGCCTCGTCCACGAAGCGCTGGGCGTACTCGGGTCCGGAGAGAGTCTCCCCAAAGCGGGTGAGGCCAAAGCCATCGTGGATACACTGGCGGAGGATTCCGCCGCTGCGGTGTTCCCGCTCCAAAATGAGCACATCCTCCACCCCCCGTTCCCGCAGGGCGACGGCGGCAGCCAGGCCGGCGGGGCCTCCGCCCACCACCACGGCCTGATGGTGTTCCATCCTCACAGAGCTCCCCCTCCTTTCACGCTGCCCGTAAACATCCAGGATCCTTTCAGCCCCAGTTCTACCTCCCCGACAGCCTCCTTCAGCTCCTCCCGGAGCATCCGGGTAATGCGCATTTCACAGTAGCCCCCCTGACAACGGCCCATGGTGGCCCGGGTTCGAACCTTGACCCCATTGACCGTATGTACTCCCAGGGGATTGTGGATGGCCTGCAAAATTTCGGCCCGGGTGACGCACTCACATCGGCAGATTACCTCGCCGTAATCCGGGTTCCGGGCAATAAGGGCAGCCTGGGTCTCCCGGTCTTGCTCAGCAAAGCGCAGAATGCCATGGCGAACAGGGTCAAATGCGTGGTTCTCCTCCAGATTTTCCCGCTCGACAATGAGGGCCACCGCCCTTCTCGCCAGGGGCAAGGCTGAAGTGAGTCCGGGAGATTCGATTCCCACCAAATTGACCACTCCGGGCACGTCATCCCGGCACTCCAGCAGGAAGTCCAGCACCTGCCCGGTAGATGGATCCACCCGCTTGGGCCGAATGCCGGCAAAGCTGCGGATAAAATACGCCCGGTCCATGTGCTGAAACATCTTGGAGCCGTCAGCCGCCAGACCGTCCATGGACGCTTGGGTGACCTCGTAGTTTTCAAAGTCCTCCGTAACTGCGCTGTCCGGCCCCACCAAAACGTTGCCGTCCACAGTGGGAGTGGCGTGGATTCCAAAGGTGTTATCCGGATTGGGAGCGGGGTAGACCGGGATCGAGGCGTAACGCCCCGCCTTTTTATCCAGGACAAAATATTCTCCCTTGATCCCCCGGATCACATGGCCTGAAATGCCCAGTGCCTCACTAACCCAAGCGCTCTGAAGTCCCGCCGCATTAACCACCCACCGGGTTTGAAAGTCCCCCCGGGTCGTGTGCAGCAGATGGCTCCCGTCAGCCTGGCGTGTCTCAGAAAGAAAGGCACAGTTCAGAAAATATTCCGCCCCGTTGTGTACAGCGTTTTCCGCCAGGGCAATGGTGTAGGCAAACGGGTCCAGGATACCGCTGTCCGGACACCACATGGCAAAATTTCCTCCCGCGCTGGGGTCCAGCTGGTCCATCCGCGCCCGGTCAATGATCTCCAGCCCTTTTACGCCGTTGGCCTCTCCCCGCGCTTTGAAGGCCTCCAGCCGCTCCCGATCCTCCTGAGTAAAGCCCACAATGAGCTTTCCCGTACGCCGGAATGGCACATCCAGTTCCTTTGCCACCCGGTCAAACTCCTGGTTGCCCTCCACCGCGCAGATGGCTTTGAGAGAGCCTGTCTTGTAGAGGAACCCGGCGTGCAGCATACCGGTGTTCCGACCGCTGGTCTGGGTGCATACATCGCTCTCCTTATCCAGCACAGCCACCTTCAGCCGATAACGGGTGAGCTCCCGGGCAACGGCGCTGCCTACCACGCCACCGCCGATGACCACCACGTCATAACATGAATTCATTGGAATCCCTTCTTTCAGAGAAACAAAGTCAACACCGGCACGGTAACCAGTGAAGTCAGGGTAGAAATAAACACACATTTGGAAGCAAACTGAGCATCCGCCCCGTATTTTTGCGCAAGAATAGCGGTGGTGGAGCCCACGGGCATTCCCGTCAGAGCCACGCTTACTCCCGTGGTCAGCGGGTCGGCCCCCAAAAGCTTGAGCCCCGCCAGACACAGCCCCGGCAGCAGAAGCTGCCGCACCGCAACCAAGTAGAATGCCTTGGGTTCAAAGACACCTTTGAGTTCCACATCGGCCAGAATTGCGCCCACCAGGGCCATGGCAAGCGGGGAGGTACACGCCCCCATGTTGTCCAGGGCCGTGTCCAAAAAAGCCGGCAGCGGAATCTGAAAGATCATTCTCACCAGTCCTGCCTCCACGGCAATGATAGCCGGGTTGAGCAGGACTTTTTTGGCCCGCTCACCTGGACTGCCCTCGTCACTGAAGAGAGAAATCCCGGCACTCCACATGAGGATGCGGGTGGGGATGATGAACAGCGACCCCAGAAACAATCCCTCGTCACCGTAGGCTCCGCTGACAATGGGCAGACCAGCAAAACCGGAATTGGTTACCAGGGTGCCATACTGAAGGATGCATTTCTCCGACCGATCAAATCGGTTATAGAGAAACTTGCCCAGTACCAGAGCCACCGCGGCCATGACGGTCGCAATCGCCAGGACGGCCGCCCCCTGTTTCAGGGCCGCCAGACTGAAGGGCATGTGGAAAGACTCGAAGACCATGCAGGGCAAAACGATTTGGATGGTGAAGTCTGTGAGCTTACTCCGGGTGCGGTCGTCAAAGATCTCCGCTTTTCGGCAGTAAAACCCAACCAGCATGTAGAGGAAAAGAGCGGACTGCGTGTTGACCATTTTCAGGAAACTATTCATTTCACGCCCACTGTGGGAGTTAGAAGTGTTCCCTCTCCATCAAATTCCAGCGGCTCCGGCCTCCCCAGGGCCTCCACACCGGGGTACTTCCCAGCCCGCACATCCTCATAGTAAGCTTCGCTGAGCATGATTTCGCCGATGTGAAGGCTGTTGGGAATGCGGATGACCCTGACCTTGGACTTGTCGATGCCGTTGCAGGTGCGAATGCACAGCTGGATAGCCTCCCGATCGGTGGCAACCACGCAGGGGATACGGGCGCTGGCCAACACGGTGGAAGTAATACAGTTGGGGTACATCTGCTCCACGTCGATCTTCTCGAAAAAGCGCTTTGTGATGGCACTGGCCAACCCTACACCCAAAGAATTTCCATGGCTGACCGCGCTGAGATCCAGAAAGCAGGTGCGCTGGACTTTTATGCCCCCGTGGGCATAGGGGGTAGAGAAGGTGCCTGTGACGTTGGGATCCACTCCGGTCCCGGAGTAGTTCTTCCCCGTCTCGTCCACTACCAACACATCCCCCTCCCCTACCAGGAGGGAAGGCATCTGGGTGAAGGCAAACTTCAAAAGCTCCGGTTCCCGAGTCAGGATGTCCACGGCGTCAATGGCTTCGATGCGGCAGGTCTCGTCATAGGCATTTTCCATGCAGGGAATGGCAAACAGGATTGGCCCCTTCTCCAGCATAACTTTAGCAATGGCCGGAATATTCCGGGCGATCTTATCCATGCCGTCGGAGTGGACGTTTTCCGCTCCTCTCTGTTTGCCAAGCCCCACCGCCATCATCTTGCAGGGTCCGCTTTCGTAGGCGCCCCGAAAAGCATTGTGGGGTTTGAGCCGGCAGGAGAGAATGACCCCATCGCTCTCAAAAGCGTTTTTGTCCATGTAGACGGGCAGGCCGGTCTCCGAGGTGCCCAGCTCCACCACCTCCATGCTGCTGCGGATCTCACAGCCCATGGTCTCAGGGGTGATGCCATAGCCCACCAAAACTTCCAACTGTCCCTGTGCAGTGGCTCCCCCATGGCTGCCCATGGCCGGGACCACGAAAGGAACCGCTCCCCGACTTTTTACAAAATCCACCACCGCCCGGGTAATGATTGCCACGTTGGCGATGCCCCGGCTTCCTGCCGTGACAGCCACCGACATTCCGGGCTTTACTTTGGAAGAAAAGGGTTCCCGGGACAGTTCCTCTGTCACTCGGGCGGGAATATCTTTTGGCCGAATCGTCTCCCGGGGAAAGGTCTGCCGCGCCCGAAACATGGGCGGAATCTCCACCGGCTCGAGCAGCCGCGAGATCACGCCGCCTCGCTTGATTTCCATTCTATCGTGCCTCTTTTCCGCTTAGGTGATAGGAGCCGGATTGAAAATACAAAGGTCGTTGTGGAACCCGTACTGGTCGGAGTACGGCTGCTTGAGTCCGCTGGCCACATCCAGGATGAGGTCAAAAAGCTCCGTCCCCACCTGGGCGATGGTCTTTTCCCCGGTGGCGATGCCTCCGGCATCCACATCGATCAGGTCAAACCAGTGGGCTTTCATCTCGCTGCGGGAGCAGACCTTGATGACAGGGGCTGCGGCCAGGCCGTAGGGAGTGCCTCGGCCTGTCATAAAGACCTGAAGTCCAATGCCGCTTGCCAGCTGCGACGGGCCGCAGACAATATCACTGGCAGGAGTAGCAGCATAGATAAGTCCCCGCTTTGCTGGCTTTTCCGCCGGGGAGAGCACCTCTTCTATGGGAGCGGTGCCGGATTTGGCGATAGAGCCCATTGCCTTTTCCACAATGTTGGCCAAGCCGCCCTTCTTGTTGCCTGGGGTCGGGTTGGCATCCCGATCCACTCCGCCGGCGTCCAGATAGTCGTCATACCACTTCATCTCAGCGGCCAGGCGATCCCGCACGGCGGCGCTCCGGCAGCGGGCTGCCAACAGGTGAACTCCGTCCCGAACCTCAGTGACCTCACTGAACAGTACGGTGGCTCCGCCCTTTACCAGCATGTCGGAAGCGTAACCTGCGCTGGGATTGGCAGTGAGACCGGAGAAGGCGTCGCTGCCGCCGCACTGCATCCCGATGAGCAGTTCGCTCAGGGGCAGCTCTTCCCGGCAGCGCTCGTTCAGCCTCCGGAGCTTTTGCTCCGCCATGGCCATAAGGGCATCCATCATGGCGTCGTGGCCCGGATAGTCCTGAAGGGTCAAAGTGTTCTCCGGGGTAATGTCCTCGGGAGGAAGCACCATGTCGTAGGTGAGCTTTTCGCAGCCCAGACCAACTACCATTACCTCCCCGCCGAAGTTGGGGTGGCGGATGAGGTTCGTGACCGCCCGGATGGGGATATGGGCCTCCCGGGCCTTGATGGCCACCCCACAGCCGTAGGGGTGATTGACCGCCACCACTCCGTCCACATGAGGATACCGGGGCAGCAGCTCCCGGCGGATGCGGTCCACTGCCACATTTACCACTCCCGCGGCGCACTGGACCGTGGTCACGATACCCAGCAGGTTTCGGGTCCCGGCAGGGCCGACCTTGTTTTTGTAGCCCAGCCAGGTCCGCCGGGGTGGATTGGGCAGTTCCTCCGAGGGAACCAGGTGAGTACCCCAAGGCATGTCGTCCAGCGCCGGACTTTCCGGGAGATCCAGCATATGCTCGTTGATCCAGGCCCCGGCGGGGATGTCTTCCCGGGCAAAGCCCAGCACCACTCCGTAGCGGATCACTTCTCCGCCCCTGGGAATGGGGACCAGGGCAATCTTGTGGGCCTGAGGGATCTCTTGGCGTGTCACCACCCCGGGCATTACTTCCGTACCCGGGGCGAGATCCTGAACGGCCACGGCCACATTGTCCCGATCCTTCACTTGAATGCAAAGCGGCGCACTCATGGCGTTGCCTCCTCTTTTAAAATCAGTTCTGCTTGGCGCTTTTCTGCTCCTGCTTTTTGGACTTGCGGTTATCCATGATGGCATAGACTACGGAGATTATAATGAGGGCCCAGATAACCCAGCCCATGGGCCGGACAAAGAAGCCGGTGAGGTAGCCGTTGTAAGCTGTGATAGCCTGAATAAAATAATCCTCCAAATCGCCGCCCAGAATGAACCCGATGAGAAAGCAGGTACTGGGGAAATGGAGCTTCTTTAGCAGATAGCCCACGATACCAAAAAGGAGCAGGCACCACACATCGAACATCCGGCCGTTGAGGGTGGCATAGGAGCCTACGGTACACATCATAAGCACCACGGGATACAGCCGCTCCTGGGGAATAAAGATAATCTTAGCCAGCAGCTTGATGGGGAAGAACATCGCCACGTACATCATGACATTGCAGATGAGCAGGGCCACCAGAATGGTGTTCCAGGTGTAGGCGTTGGTGGAAATAAACAGGGGGCCCACCTGAATGCCCTGGAGCATAAACGCACCGATCAAAACCGCAGTGGTGGAGTCGCCGGGGATGCCCAGGCTCAGCAGCGGCACCAGAGCGCCGCCGGTGAGGCCGTTGTTGGAGGTCTCGGAGGCAATCAGACCCTCAGGCACGCCGGTGCCCAGATCTTCCGGGTGCTTGGACCAGCTCTTGGCCTGGGAATAGGCCAGGATGGAGGCCGCCGAGCCACCCACGCCGGGAAGAATGCCCATAAAGGTCCCGATGAGAGCGGAACGAATTACATTGACGGTCTGCCCTTTAAAATCCCGGCGAAACTTGAAGCTCACCTTGGCGCTCAGCGCCGAGGTATCCTCCTTGGAGTAGTGGGCCCGCATTCCGCCCTCGCACTCTTCCAACATTTGGGAGAACGCGAAAAGGCCCATGAGCAGTGGGAAAAGCTGGAACCCGCCCTGCATCTCACTCTTCAGGAAATCGGGTACCATGCGGTAAGCGTTGTTGACGGGGAACTGGTTCATGAGGGCAATAAGCACACCCACCATGCCGATCCAGATGCCCCGAAGCATCTGCCCCTTGGACAAAGCCGCAATGACGGTGAGGGCAAACAGGATGATCAAAAATTTTTCCACTGCGGAAAATTTGATGGCCCAGCCGGCCAGTACGGGGGTAAAGACAGCCAGCACGCCCAGAGAAATCATTCCGCCGATGAAGGAGGCCGTGATTCCGATCTTCAGCGCCCGTTCACTCTCTCCCCGCAGTGCCATAGGATGGCCGTCGAAGGTGGTACAAAGGGAGGAGGGAGTTCCGGGAATGTTAATCAGGATAGCGGGCACCAAGCCGCCGGAGATTCCTCCCACATAAAGGCCCAGCAGCAGATAGAGCGCCATCTCCATGGAGTAGGCATAGGTCAGAGGGAGAAATGTGGCCACGGCCATGGTCGCCGTCATGCCGGGGATCGCGCCGAAGACAATGCCGATGACCACGCCCAACAGGGCAACAGTCAGATATTCAGGACCAATTGCAAATGGCATAACTGTTCACCAGCCTTTCTCAGAAAATAATCAGCCCCAGGGAGGGGAACTCAACGGTACAGATCCCCGAAGGCAGCGTGATGCTGAACACAGTACCGAAGAGGATACTGACCACCAGCGTCGACACGACTGAGATCAGCAGACTGATCAGATGGTATTTGACATTCCCCATCCGATCCTTGCCGGCGAACAGGGTATTGAACAAAAACACAAACAGGATGCTGCAGGCGGTAAAGCCCAGCTTATCCAGGCAAAAAAAGTAGAGTGCCGTCAGAATCAGGCAGCCCCAGAACTTAACCTTGTCATAATTTTCTTCAAAAAAAGGTCCTGACTTGGCAAAAAAGCCTTTTCCAGCCTTAATCCTGTCCGCTCCTTCAGTCACCAGGATAATGGTGCCCAATATAAGCAAGACTCCGATGACAATGGTGGGCACAATCCAGTGCTGCGTAGAGTAGACAACATTGATGCGGAACAGATTTTCCATTGCGGAAACCTCTCTTTCTTCTCCTCTTAGAAATCCCCCCGCCGAGCACTGCCGAACGTCGGCGCTTCGGCGGGGGGTAGATGTTGCTATCGGAGGAACTTCAAATGGAAGCCGATCAGATTAGGTCAGAGAGTCTAGAGAGGGCGCGGCCTTGATAATTTCCTTGGAGGTCTCACGCTTGTCAAAAAGGAACTTCTGGGAGGCATCCAATGCAGTCTCCTCCGGGGTTAGGGCCTTATACTTCAAGGCGGCCAGTTCAGCCTGGAACTCAGGGTTAGCGCAAACCTTCTGCATGGCGGCGGTAATCTCGTCCAGGACACCGGCGTCCATGTCCTTTGGGAAGTACATGGCAAAGTCCTTGGAGAATACGAAGGGCTCACCGTTAAAGGTAATGCCGTCCTCGGCCATGGTCTTGATATCCACGCCCTCGATGGAATCGGTGGGATCCATAATCTTCATGGACAGCTGAGCTTCAACGCCCTCCTTGGTATACTCAACGAAGGAGGAGTAGTCTCCGAAGATGATGTCGGTATTGCCATCCCACAGCCGCTGCTTCTTCTCATCGGTGGTGCCGCCCACGACAGCCTTGATCCGGCTGGACACGTCTTCGCCGTAAGTGTCCTTTGCCCACAGGTAAAACACGGCAAAGGCCAGGTGGGAGGTGGCGCCGGACTCAATGTTGACCCGGAGGGTCTTGTCTGGATTGGCCTTCAGCCACTCGGCGGCGCCAGCCAGGGTATCATAGGGCGCAGCACCGTTGGCCGCGAAACAGGCACCGGGGTTTTGGCCAATGCGGGGGCCGACCGTCAGGTTCTCCAGAGAATATTCTTCGCCCACAGAACCAAAGAGCACGCTGAGGAACGTCATGTCATGGAACATCATAATGGTGGTGCCGTCTCCGTCAGCCTTGCTGATGGCATCTAGCGCCGCGGCGTTGCCCACGGGGTCCACTTTACCGTTAAAGCCCATCTCTTCCCCCAGATACCGGGTGACCATATCGGCCATCATGTAAGAATCACCGCCCGTGGAGGTAGAGCCGATGACTACGCGGACGCGCTTGCCCTTGAGGCTGCTCTCACCCGCAACCGCAGTCTGGGACTCAGCCGCCTTGCTTTCAGCAGGGGCCTTGCTTTCCTGAGGTTTGCTGCCTCCGCAGCCAGCCAGCAGGCCAAGGGTCATCGCAGTGGAAAGAACGAGAGCAGTTACTTTTTTGAAATGCATGTTGTATCCTTCCTTTCAAATTTTGGTGCGGCAGAGCCTGTCTGCGCCGCCGCAGGTTTACCCGAGAGGGTCGCTTCCATACCGTGCCCTCATCATAACAGAGTACTTCGCTCCGTTCCATTCGCAAAACGCACGAATGAACTTCTTGAATTTTGGGGCTTCTGTGATTCTCCCTTTTTCCGAAATTTTTATTCCACTTTTTTTCTGATTTATTTCATTTCGTTTCATCCATTTCGCAAAATATGGAAAATTTTAGGACGTATTTTTAGGTTTTTGTTAAATTTGCGGAGAGCCTTTTTTGGTTTTTGTTTAAACTGCCTTTTCCCGCTTTTTAGACTTTTTTTCGCGCTTGTGGGTAGGCTTTCTTTCTGATACACTGTGGGGGAACCACTGCCCTCATAATAAGGAGGTCTCTCCATGGAACAAAATCTGATTTCTTCCCTGCGTACACAGTTTAAGCAGCTTCGCACCCTGTTTCTTCTCTATCTCCTGGCAGCCGTACTGGCCCTGGTCCTCTTTTTCTGGAACCAGGTGGCCACGCTGGTTGTGCTGGGTACCAGCCTGCTCTATCACTTCCTTCTTGTGCGCCCCAGATCCCGATCTTATGAGGCCGCTTACGTCCACGCCTGTGTCCAGCTCACTCTGGAGCGGCATCTGACCCAGGCGCACCATACCGCAGAGCCCACCCTAACCGAGGATGAGCTCCGGGCCGCACGGCTCATTGCTGATAACTGCGGCCCTGGATCCATTCTCCTCCGGGAGGGAGGAGCCGGACTTGGAAACGGGCGGGAGATCCGACTGGGAGACGCCACCTTTGCCCACTCTTTCCCCATGGATGGGAAGACCCACCACGAGTTTGTCACGGGCTGCTGGATTCGGGTACCCTTGACCCGGGACACCGGTCTGGACTGGCGCTCCCTTCCGCCCCAGGTCATGCTCCCAGCCTCTCGAGTGCGCTTCCGGGAGGCATATCCAGACCTGGAGGGCCTGGCCCTGGACAATCCTCTTTGGAAGGACTGCCTGATCCTGCGTCCCGCCGGGACTCCGGATCTTCCCGCCCCGGGGGTTCTGCGGGCTTTGGAGGCTCTGCGCAAACACAGCACGGCTCGGGTGGCCGTGTGCGTCCAGGGAAATATTCTCCATGTTTTCCTCGTCAACCGTACTTTGGGGCAAAAGGTCAACATCCGTCTGGCCCCCTCCTCCCAGCAGTTGGAACGTGATCTTCTGCCGGAACTGAAGGATATCCTGTCTCTGGCCGACCGGCTGGAGCAATGCTGAGCCGCCACCCTTTGGGAGGCCAGCAGATTCCGCAGAGAATCGGGCTGCCACATCATCTGTGGCAGCCCGTTTCCCTTGTCTATCCATATCGGCCGGTCACCCCATAGCGCTTCATGCGGCGCCACAGGGTGGTTTTGCTGATCCCCAACTCTGCAGCCGCACCAGCCCGGTTCCCTCCATGCCGTTCCAAAACATCCGCCAGTATACGGGACTCTGCCGGTCTCTCCTTTTGTTTTTCATCCCCCTGTGTCTTCAGCGTCCCAGGGTATAGCTGCTCCAGCAGTGCACAGACATAGCCGTCATTTACCGTTCGGGACGGGGCTGTGAGAACCATACGTTCCAAAAACGCCCGCAGCTGTGTGTAGTTCCCCGGCCATCGATAGTCCAGAAGGGCCTTGCGTGCCTCCTTCGTGAGCACCACATACCGGTTCACCCGGGTGACACAGTCATCCAGGCACATGTCGATGGCCTGACTCAGGTCGTCCGGTCGGGTGCGCAGAGGGGGAAGCTCTACCAGCATGGGTGCTAGGATATAGTAGAGATCGGAACGGAACCGCCCATTCTCCACCGCCCGATAGAGCTGGCCATCCAGTGAGGCAATAACCCGGGCGTTCACCGGAACCGGCACTTCTCCAACCTCCCCCTGTGCCACCCGCTCCTCCAGCAGCCGCCGCAGGACGAGTTGTCCCTCGGCCTCCAACTGATCCACCCCGTCCAGATAGAGAGTACCGTGGTCAGCCTCCCGAATGGCGGCGGAAAGCGCCCGGTTCTGTCCCGGCTCCCCGCTCAGACAGAAGAAGGTGACAAAAGGTCCCCCGGCACAGGGACTGGCGTTGTGGATACTTTGAGCGAACAGTGATTTGCCGTTGCCAACCTCCCCCTGAAGAAGGATGGGCTGCGTGGTCTCTGCAAAGGTTTGGGCCGTTCGCACCACCCGCCGCATGGTTTGGCTGGAGTGGCTCACATCCCCAAACCGGCCATGAGCCAAGTAGCGATGGAGCCGATAGCGCTCCCGGAGCGCCCGGGCCCCCTGACGTTCCATGCTGCGCATCTCATAGAAGGAAAAAACCACACCTTCGGCCTGATTCCCCACCGTTACCCGGGCGGCGTTGGCTACCACACTGACTCCACCCACATCCAAAATGGAAAAATACATCTCTTTGCCGCTTCGAAAGGTCTCTCTCAACATTTCCCGGTCCTCCTCCTCCAGCAGCTCGGAGAGGACGGAACCCGTCAGATCCGCCCGACTTCGCCCCAAAATTTTGCAGGCAATGTCGTTGGCCTGAGTGATGACCCCATCGGCGGAGAGTTCAATGATCCCATTAAAGGAGTAGTCCAGCAGCGTTTGAAAGTGAGCGGTGTTCTTCCGCTCGGCGTCGGCAGCTGCCCCCATGCTCTTGGCATTGATGAGGCTGTTGCGAATGGAGTCCTCGGTGCCGTCCCAGGGATAAGTCAGGCGGCCCCGACGGCGACAGTACTCATTCACAAAGTCCCCGCCCAGGATCACGTCCATGTTGTCCTCCACCGCCCGTTCCGCCGCCCCCTCCATCTCGGCGCTGGAACTGACAAAATAGGTGCGGACCTCGATGTCCAGCACCTCGTCAAAGCAGTGGATGTCCCCCAGCATATTGGGAATGGTCACCACACCCAGCCTGGGGTGGTGGATGTGCGGAACCATCTGGCGGGCCCGGTAGAGAAGCAGAGCCACCTCCTGCCCGGTAAACTTAATCTCCACCACCGGCAGGTTCAGGGACTCTTTCAGCATCGATGCCTGCCTGCCCCGTGCCACCAGAATATCCGCCCCCAGGCGTTTTGCCTCCACACCCTCCGCTACGGTCAGGCTGCTGTCCATCACCCACTTGTTGACTACAACCTCCATGTCCAACTCGGCGGCAATCCGCCCGGCGGGCTCCACCATATCTGCCCGGGGCAGCAAGAATGCAAATTTCGCCATCTTCTATCCCAGCCTCCCTTCCCACTCATCATATCGTTGCGCATAGTCCTTGTAAAGTAAAATGAAAGAAACATTTCATTTCTAGTTGAAAAAAGCGGCCCCGGTTCCGTAGAACAGGGGCCGCTTTTGTTCAGCGAACCAAGCAGGGCCGTTTGGGATCGAATTTCCAGCCGGGAATCAGGTACTGCATCCCAGCGGCGTCGTCCCGGGCGCCTAGATCCTGCTCCAAATAGAGCCGGTTGGCCTTTTCCAGCTGCACCCGATCCAGTTCCACTCCAAGACCGGGCCGCTGGGGCAGCGGAATCACTCCGTCCCGAATGACCAGCGGTTCCCGGGTCAGACGCTCCAAACCCTCCTGCCAGATCCAGTGGGTGTCGATTCCGTTGAGTTTTCCGGGGATGGCGGCGGCACACTGTGTCATCATGGCCAGAGAAATGTCGAAGTGGTTATTGGAGTGGCAGCCCCACATGAGGCCAAAATCATTGCACATCTGCCCCACCCGAACCGATCCAGCCATGGTCCAGAAGTGGGGATCGGCCAGAGGAATATCTACGCTGTGCAGGGAGATGCAGTGGCGCATCTGCCGCCAATCCGTATCGATCATGTTGGTGGCGGTGGGCATCCCGCTCTCCTGCTTAAACTCAGCCATGATCTCCCGGCCGGAGAAGCCGCCCTCGGCGCCGCAGGGATCCTCGCAGTAAGCCAGCACTTTTTTCAGCTCAGGAGCCAAGGCCAGGGCGTCTTTCAAAAGCCAGCCGCCATTGGGGTCAAGGGTGATGCGGGCTTTTGGGAAAGCCTCCTTCAAAGCCTGTACCGCCTTGAGTTCCTCTCCTCCTGCAAGCACGCCGCCCTTGAGCTTAAAGTCTTCAAAGCCGTACTTTTCATAGGCCGCCTTGGCCAGATCCACCACAGCGTCGGGAGTAAGAGCCTCCTCATGGCGCAGACGGTACCAGGCGCAGCCGCTGCCTGTCTCGGCATAGTAAGGCAGATCTGTCTTGTTCCGATCTCCCACATAGAAAAGATAGCCCAGAAAACGAACTTCACTGCGCTGGACACCGTCCCCCAGCAATGCCGCAGCAGGCACTTCCAGGTACTGGCCCAGCAAATCCAGCAGCGGCGCTTCAATGGCTGTGACCACATGGACACCAGTACGAAGATCAAAGGTCTGCTGCCCCCGGACATCGTCCTGAATATGGGCAGCAAGCCAGTCGTTCACCTGCTTCAGAGTATTTTTATAGGCGCCGACGCTGGTGCCCTCCACCAAGTGTTTTACATCCTCCAGCGCCTTGGTGATCTTCTGCCCACCCGGAACCTCTCCCAGGCCGGTGCGCCCATCAGAGTCGGTGAGAACGACCACATTGCGGGTAAAGTAGGGGGCATGCGCACCGGAGAGGTTGAGCTCCATACAGTCCCGGCCAGCCACGGGGAATACCTCCATCCGGACCACTTTGGGGGTGTTTGCCATACTTGACACTCCTTTCCGCAAATTGCGGATAATAGCAGGAAAGTTTCCAACCGTACGCGGAACCTCCTGCGCAAGAAAGTTTTTTCGTTCCCCCGCATTGTATCTGGGGGGGCAGAAAAAGTCAAACGGATTTCACTAAGCCCCCATTAGAAAAACTAATTGTGCCCGTTTTTGGAATTCCCTATCCCTGGACATGGAGGGGGGCAGTGGCGTATAATTGAAGGGGAAACGCTCAGTCGTCGCTCATCCGATGAAGGTTAGCCGATCGTTTTCCCTCTCACGAAACATCTTTCCGTTACAAAGGAGTTTATTTTATGGAATTCATTGTCACTCTCCTGGCCCGGGAGTTAGGTCAGCCGGAAAATTATGTTGGCAACGTGGTCACTCTCTTAGACGAGGGAAACACCATTCCCTTCATTGCCCGCTACCGCAAGGAACTTCACGGTGCTATGGATGACACCACCCTCCGCAATCTGGCCGACCGGCTCCAGTACCTCCGCAATTTGGACAAGCGCCGGGATGAGGTTCGGCATGCCATTTCCGAGCAAGGCAAGCTTACTGAAGAACTTTCCTCGGCCATCGGCGCCGCCGCGACCCTGGCCGAGGTGGAAGACCTCTACCGCCCCTACAAGCAAAAACGCCGCACCCGGGCCACCATAGCCCGAGAAAAAGGTCTGAAACCCCTGGCAGAGCTCCTATTCGCCCAGGCCCCCGACTGTCCCGCTCCGGAAGCAGCCGCGCGGGCTTATGTCAATCCGGAGTTGGGTGTGGAGACGGCGGAGGATGCCCTGGCCGGGGCAGGGGACATTATTGCCGAGGACATCTCGGACGACGCAGAGCTTCGTAAGGCCCTGCGCGCCCTCTATGAAAAACGGGCGTTCCTGGTCTCCAAAGCCAAGGACGCCCAGCCCCAGGACACAGTCTACCGGCTCTACTATGACTTCCGTTCCCCCCTTTCCCGGCTCCAGGGCCACCAGATTCTGGCGGTCAACCGCGGTGAACGGGAGGATATTTTAAAGGTGGATGTGGAGTTGGACCGGGAATTGGTTCTCCCCCTCATCTGCCGTCGGGTGGTGCGGCCCGGCTCGGCGGCCATGGCTTTTGTCCGCGCTGCCGCCGAGGACGCCTGGGACCGGCTCATCCAGCCCTCAGCGGAGCGGGAAATTCGAACCGCCCTCACCGAGCAAGCCAACGAGGGGGCCATCCGCATGTTCGGCGTCAACCTGAAGCCCCTGCTGATGCAGCCGCCGGTGAAAGGAAAGGTAACCATGGGGTTGGACCCCGGCTATCGCAACGGCTGCAAGGTGGCCGTGGTAGACCCCACAGGTAAGGTACTGGACACGGCGGTGGTCTACCCGACCTTCTCCGACCGCAAGAAGCGGGAGGCTATGGACGTCCTGGCCCAGCTCATCCGGAAGCACGGTGTCACCGCCATCGCAATTGGCAACGGGACCGCCTCTAAGGAGACCGAGCTTATGACCGCCGAACTTCTCCGGGAGGTGGGGGGCGGTGTGAGCTACATGGTGGTGAGCGAGGCCGGAGCCAGTGTCTACTCCGCCTCCAAGCTGGCCGCTGAGGAGTTTCCTCAGTATGACGTGAACCTCCGCTCGGCAGTCTCCATTGCCCGGCGGCTCCAGGACCCCTTGGCAGAGCTGGTAAAAATTGACCCAAAAGCCATCGGTGTGGGGCAGTATCAGCACGACATGCCCCAGGCCCGGCTGGACGAGACTCTCTCCGGCGTGGTAGAGGACTGTGTCAATGCGGTGGGCGCCGATCTGAACACTGCCTCCGCTCCCCTGCTGGCCCAGGTAGCAGGGCTCAATCAGGCCACCGCCAAAAACGTGGTGTCCTACCGGGAGGAAAACGGGGCCTTCACCACCCGAAAGCAGCTTTTGAAGGTGCCCAAACTGGGACCCAAAGCTTTTCAGCAGTGCGCGGGCTTCCTTCGGGTGCCTGAAAGCGATAATGTGCTGGACCGCACTGGAGTCCACCCCGAGAGCTACGCTGCCGCCGAAGGTCTGCTGCGCTTGTGCGGCTATGACCGAAAGGCCGTAGCCGCCGGGTCCATCGATCAGCTCTCTGACCGTCTGGCCGCATACGGTGAAGCTCAGGCCGCCGCTGAACTTGGGATCGGGCTGCCCACCCTCCGGGACGTAATGAAGGAACTGATGAAACCCGGCCGGGATCCCCGGGATGAGCTGCCCGCTCCTCATCTGCGAACTGATGTGATGGATCTGAAGGACTTAAAGCCCGGAATGGAGCTTACCGGTACGGTGCGTAACGTCATTGATTTTGGAGCCTTTGTAGATATCGGCGTCCACCAGGACGGTCTGGTTCACATCAGTCAGCTCTCCGAGCGCCGGGTAAAGCACCCCGGAGAGGTCTGTGCAGTGGGGGACGTGGTCACCGTCTGGGTACTGGAGGCGGACGAGAAGAAAAAGCGCATCTCTCTCACCATGCGGAACCCGAACTGACCGTCTGCCCTTGTCGGCCCGCTGCGCACTTTCTCGGGAAAACTGGAAAAAGCAGCCTCCCGGCAATGCCGGGAGGCTGCTTTTCTGTCTGGTAGTTTTATCTCAGTAACGGCCCAGAGATGCGGCGGTATCCGCGTTGGCGCTCTGGCCAAAGTGAAAGTCGTTGCCAGGAAGAATTGCGTTGAGCGCAATGCCAGAGATGGCCGCGATGGCAAGGCTGGTCAGGGTGATGGTGGCACCGCCCACGGTAAAGGTCAGGCCGCTGGTAAAGCCCAGGCCGCAGACCAGAATGACGGCGGCAATAATAAGGTTGCGGGAGTTGGTGAAGTCCACCTGGTTCTCCACTACGTTTCTGACCCCGATGGCAGAGATCATACCATAGAGGATAAAGCTTACGCCGCCGATGATAGCCGCGGGAATGGAGTTGACCAGCACGGCAAACTTGGGACTGAAAGAGAGAATTACGGCATAGATGGCCGCCAGCCGGACCACTCGGGGATCGTGGACCTGAGAGAGAACCAGCACGCCGGTGTTCTCGCCGTAGGTCGTGTTGGCCGGCCCTCCGAAAAAGCCCGCCATGGCGGTGGCCACGCCGTCGCCCACCAAAGTGCGGTGGAGACCCGGGTCCTCAATAAAGTTCTCCCCCACAGTGGCGGAGATGGCAGACATATCGCCGATGTGCTCCATCATGGAGGCAATGGCAATGGGTGCCATCACCAAAATAGCAGAGAGGTCGAACTTGGCCACGCTGCCGGAAAAGTTGGTGAAGAAGGGCTGAAGGCCGATGAGACTGGCCTCAGCCATCCCGGAGAAGTTCAGCATGGGCCCTACCGCGCCGGTGGAAGCATTGGTAATCACGGTGGCACCCATGGCGTTCCCCACCACGGCCACCAGATAAGCGCCCACCACGCCCAGCAGGATGGGGATAATCTTGACCATCCCCTTGCCCCAAATATTGGCCACAATAATAATTGCCATAGCCACCAGAGCCAGCCACCAGCAAGTGGAAGCGTTATTCACGGCGGAGGGAGCCAGATTGAGTCCGATGAGAATGATAATGGGCCCGGTGACCACAGGCGGGAGGAAATGCATGACCTTGTGGACACCCACGGCCTTAATGATGAGAGCCAGAACCACATAGAGAAGGCCTGCCACCACAATGCCGCCGCAGGCATATTGGAGCTTTTCCGCTCCGCTCATGGCCGCGTAAATTCCGGCGTCCATCGCCCCAATGGCGGCAAAGCCGCCCAGAAAAGCGAAGGAAGACCCCAGGAAGGCAGGTACTTTCATTTTTGTGCACAGGTGGAAAAACAAGGTTCCTACCCCGGCAAAAAGCAGAGTCGTCTGGATGGACAGGGGCAGTCCGTAGGTGTTGACCAGGATTGGCACCAACACCGTGGCGCCAAACATGGCAAACATGTGCTGGAGGCCCAACACCAGCATCTTGGGCACCCCCAAAGTCCTGGCATCCCGAATCGGCCCCTTCCCCGCGTTGGCTTTTGTTTCTTTCATCTGGATTCTCCTTTCATCTCTCACACACCGCACCCAAATGGGCAAAAAAATACCGGCATTCCTGCCGGTCTGCCGTGAAAAAAGGAAATAGGGAACAGAAAAGAAAACGCCACCCGAGTTCGCATTGCGTACTTCCGATTCTGCATCTCTTTCCCCTCCTCATTTTCACATTGTCGAATATTATACAAAAAGTTTCTCTGCTTTGCAAGTGTTATTTTATCTTTTTTCGAAAATAAAACAGGAGGATTCCTCCTGGTCTTGTCCTTTGACCGCTTGTCGGATAATATGATATACGGAAGGCGCCCAATCTGCCGCTTCTTTCTCCTCAAGCCAGGTTTTGGAATCAGGGGAAGCGTGTTGAAAAAAGGGGGATTTTGTGGTATCATATAAGCAATGCCGCAAAAAGAGTAAAAGAGTAGTAGGGAGGTGTGTCCATGGAGCTCAGTCAAAGTCAAAAGCAAACCCAGACACTTTCTCCTCAGATGATGCAGTCCATGAAGATCCTTCAGATGGGGATCCAGGAACTGCGGGAGTACATCGAGGAAGCGATCCAGGAAAATCCGGTGCTGGAGCTGCCGGAGCCCAAAGATGAGTCCCATCAGGAAGAGGATTTTACCCGAAAACTGGAATGGCTGGAAGCCAACGACCGTCAAAACACCTATTACCATCAACAGGACGCCGAGGGGAATGAAAACGACCCCTTGGCCAATGTGGGCTGCTTTGTGGACGAAGAGGAGGATCTGGAGTGGTATATCCTCTCCCAGTTCATGGGAACCGACCTGGAGCCCGAAGTGATGCGGGGCGTGGAGTTTTTGGTCAGCCAGTTGGATCAGAATGGCTGGCTGGACGAGGAACTTCCGGCGCTGGCCGAGGCCGCCGGCCTTTCCCAGCAGGTGATCGGCCGGGCTCTTATTGAGCTCCAGGCGGCTGAGCCTGCCGGCGTGGGTGCCCGAAACCTCACAGAGTGTCTGCAGCTGCAAATCGAGCGCCGTGCGGGCGATCACCGGGTGGCCGTTCTGGTCGTCAAGCGATACTTGGACGAGTTGGCCCATGCCCGATATGGCTTTATCAGCCGGGAGTTGAACATCCCCGAGAAAGATATACGCACTGCCTGTGACCTGATCCGATCCCTGAATCCCCACCCTGCAACGGGGTTTTCCGCCCGGGAAAATCTGGTCTATATTACCCCGGACGTACAGGTGGTGACTTTTCCCGATCACTTTGAGATCACAGCCAACGACACCCTAATCCCCCAGCTCAAGCTTAGTTCCTATTACAGCCGTCTTCTGAAGGAGACTGACGACCAGGAGGTTCGGGATTACCTGTCTGAAAAGGCCAGTCAGGCCAAGTGGGTGGTGCGCAGCATTGACCAGCGGCGTTCTACCCTGCTTCAGTGTGCCCAGTGGGTGGTAGAACGGCAGGAGCTCTTTTTCCGACGGGGGCCGGGTCATTTGTGTCCCCTGACCATGGGAGAGGTGGCCGACCAAATTGGGGTCCACGAGTCCACGGTCAGCCGAACGGTACGGGATAAGTATCTCCAATGTGACTGGGGCGTCTACCCCTTGAGCTATTTCTTCACCCGAGCCCTCGGTACCCAAAACAGTTCTCCTGAGGCGGCAAAGATTCTGCTCAAATGTCTGGTGGAGAAGGAAGAGAAACCCCTGTCTGACCAAAAGCTGTGCGAGGAAATGGCCCGCCAGGGCTGCGTCCTCTCCCGGCGTACAGTGGCCAAGTACCGGGAGGAACTGAATATTCCAAATGCCTCCGGGCGAAAAAAGCAATGATAAAGGCGGGCACCTATGAAATATCAGGCAGTTTTTTTTGATTTCGACTATACCCTGGGGGATGCCACAACATCTATCTATGAAGGGTTCGTATACGCCTTTGGGCAGATGGGCTATCCGACGCCCGGCCTGGAGAATGTGCGGCGCACGGTAGGCCACATGCTGGAGGATGAGTTCACCATGCTCACCGGGGAAACCGACCCGGCCCGCCGGGCGGAGTTCCGCCACTGGTTTCGGGAGAAAGTAGGAAATACCCAGGCGAAAAAAACGCTCCTGCTCCCCGGTGCGGAGGAACTCCTCCGGGCGCTCAAAGACGCGGGAGTGAAGGTGGGCGTGATCACCAGCAAATGGAGCACAACACTGGGAAAGATTCTGGCCCGATACAACCTGCTGGAGCTGATGAGCTACACCGTAGGCGGTGAGAATGTAAGCCGCCCCAAGCCGGACCCCGAAGGGCTCAATGGGGGAATGGCCGCTCTGGGTCTGGCCCCAACCGATGTGCTCTACTGCGGGGATACCGTCATTGATGCCGAGACGGCCCAGCGCGCCGGAGTGGATTTTTCCGCCGTTTTGAACGGCACTACCCCAGCCGAAGACTTTACAAACTATCCAAATGTCCATGTCGCTCCCGATCTTCTGGAGCTGCGCGTCTGGCTCGGATTGTAAGGGGAACATAAAAAGGTGCCACCGAAACGGGAAAAACACTGTTTCGGTGGCATTTTTTTGTTCAAAACGGGAAATGGTAAGAAAAACCGGGACTTTACACAGACTTTACAAAAGACTGCGGGACAACTTTACAAAGGGTCGGTATACTAAAAAGTGTTCAAGGAACTGAAATTGATACATGAATGATTGGAGAATGAATCATGAAAAAGAACGTTTCAATGCTTCTGTCCGCCGCCCTGTGCGTGGGCCTCCTGGCCTCCTGCGGCAGCGGCGGAAACTCTGCGGAAAGCGCCGCCCCTTCCAATAATGCCGCACCCGCTCAAAGCGCGGCCGCCCTGTCCGGCACCGTGTCCACCAACGGCTCCACTTCCATGGAGAAGGTCATGGGCGCCCTCATTGAACAGTTTAAAACCGTGGAACCCGGCATCACCGTCACATACGATCCTACCGGTTCCGGCTCCGGCATTGAGGCTGCATCCAACGGTTCGGCCGATATCGGTCTGTCTTCCCGCGGTCTAAAAGACGAAGAGAAATCCGGCGGCCTGACCGAGACCGTTGTAGCCAAAGACGGCATTGCCGTGGTTGTCAACCCCGCCAACTCCGTAGAGGATCTGACGGTGGAGCAAATTGCCGCCATTGCCAAGGGTGAGATCACCAACTGGTCCGATGTGGGCGGCGCCGATGCCGAAATTGCTTTCATCGGCCGCGAGGCAGGCTCTGGCACGCGTGGTGCCTTTGAAGAGCTCACCGAGACCACCGACGCCTGCGTTTACACCCAGGAGCTGACCTCCACTGGTGCGGTTATCACCGCCGTATCCACTACCCCCGGCGCCATCGGATATGCCTCCCTCTCCGCCGTGGAGGACACCGTTAAGGCTGTGAAGGTGGGCGGCGTGGCGTGCACCGAGGAGACTGTTCTGGATGGGACCTATGCCATCCAGCGTCCCTTCGTCTTTGCCACTAAGGGCGGCCTCAGCGAGACAGCTCAGGCCTTCTATGACTTCGCCACCGACCCGGCCAATGCCGAACTCTACACCGCCGCCGGGGTGGTTCCCGCCAACCGCTGAGACAGGTTTCCCCCTTTTTGATCTCCGGCGCTCCCTGGCACCCCGCTGGGGAGCGCCGGACTCTTTCAAACAGACTTTACAGCTTTTTTACGAAAGGTGGAGACGCCTATGGTCTACCAAAAAAACAATTCCAGAGCGTCCGGCATACCGGACGTAAAGAAACGGGGCGCCAGAGATTTGCTGGAAAATGGAATGAACGGCCTGTTCTTTCTCTGCGGTCTGGTGGCTGTGGCCTTCGTTCTCTTCATCACAGTCTATCTGGTCATTTCCGGTCTGCCCGCCATCCGGGAAATCGGCCTGACTGATTTCCTTTTCGGAAGCGAGTGGGCCTCCACCAACAAGACAGACCCCAAGTTCGGCATTCTGGCCTTTATCCTTACCTCCATCTATGGTACCGCGGGGGCGATTGCCATCGGGGTACCTGTGGGCTTTTTCACCGCGGTGTTTCTTTCCAAGCTGGCGCCGGCAAAGGTGGCTGCGGTCATCCGTACGGCAGTGGATCTGTTGGCGGGAATCCCTTCCGTAGTCTACGGCCTGATCGGTATGACGGTGCTGGTACCTGCTGTCCGGGCAGCCTTTGATCTTTCCTCGGGCGCCACTTTGCTGGCGGCCATGGTGGTGCTGGCGGTCATGATCCTCCCCTCCATTATCTCCGTGTCCGAGACCGCTCTCAACGCCGTTCCCAAGGAATATGAGGAGGCCTCTCTGGCGCTGGGTGCCACCGAGATCGAAACCTGGTTCCGGGTAAGCGCTCCCGCTGCCTCCAGCGGGATTGCCGCCGCCGTTGTACTGGGCATTGGGCGGGCTATTGGCGAGGCCATGGCCATTATGATGGTTGCCGGCAACGTAGCCAATATGCCGGGGCTATTCAAAAGCGTAAGGTTCCTCACCACCGCCATTGCCTCCGAAATGTCCTATGCCTCGGTGGGAAGTCTCCAGCGCAACGCTCTCTTCTCCATTGCACTGGTGCTCTTCCTCTTCATTATGCTGATCAATGTCCTGCTCAATGCCCTGCTCAAGCGCGATCGGAACAAGGGATAGAATTTTGGAGAAAGGAATGCTATACTGATGGAAATAAAACACCTTTCCCCCCGGCGGGCCGCCTATGACCGGGCACTGCGGTTTCTCCTTTCCTTTTCCGCCTTCCTCACCTGCGCACTGCTGGTGGTGCTCATCGGGTATATCTTTTACAGGGGTCTGCCCGAAGTGTCTTGGGAGATGCTGACTACCGAGCCCAGCGTCCTCCGGAATGTCATCGGCATCCTGCCCAATCTCATCAACACTCTGGTTCTGATCGTTGGAACCCTGCTCGTCGTCCTTCCTCTGGGCGTGGGCGCCGCCATTTACCTCACGGAATACGCCAGGAGCCGCCGGGTGGTAGAACTCATCGAGTTTGCCACTGAGACACTCACTGGCATTCCCTCTATTCTGTACGGCCTGGTGGGCATGCTCTTCTTTGTTCAGTTTCTAGGTTGGGGCGGCTCCATCCGGGCGGGCATCTTTACCCTGGTCATTATGATCCTTCCTACCATCGTCCGCACCACCCAGGAATCCCTCAAAACGGTTCCCCAGGCCTATCGGGAGGCCGCTTTGGGACTGGGCAGCGGCAAGTGGCACATGATCCGCACGGTGGTGCTCCCCTCCTCGGTGGACGGCATTGTCACCGGATGCATTCTGTCCATTGGGCGCATCGTGGGAGAGTCGGCCGCCCTTCTCTACACCGCGGGTTCTGCCTCGGTGCTGGTGGGAAGTCTGGGGAAACTGCTCACCACCTCCGGCGGCAGCCTGACGGTGGCCCTTTACATGTATACTATGGAGCGGGGCAAGATTACCACCGGCTTTGCCATTGCCTCAATCCTCATGATCCTCACCCTGATCATCAATCTGTCCGCCAAGTGGCTGGGCAGGAAACTCAAACGAAAGTAAGGAGGGCTGAATATGGACGAGAAAAGCCCCATTATTGCCACCCGGGGCCTGGACCTCTGGTATAGTCAGACCCAGGCCCTCCACAGCATCGACATTGACATTTCTGAAAAACAGGTTACGGCCCTCATCGGCCCCTCCGGCTGCGGCAAGTCCACCTTCCTCAAGACCCTGGACCGGATGAACGATCTGGTTCCGGGAATTAAGATTTCGGGCTCAGTGACATACCGCGGGCAGGAGATTTACGATCCCCAGGTCGATGTGACTTGGCTGAGAAAGCAAATCGGCATGGTCTTCCAAAAGCCCAATCCCTTTCCCATGTCCATCTATGACAACATTGCCTATGGGCCCAGAACCCACGGGGTCCGCAGCAAGGCAGCGCTGGATGACATTGTGGAGAAATCCCTCCGGGGAGCCGCTATTTGGGATGAGGTAAAGGACCGGCTGAAAAAGTCAGCGCTGGGCCTCTCCGGTGGGCAGCAGCAGCGAGTGTGCATTGCCCGGGCCCTGGCAGTAGAGCCGGACATTCTCCTCATGGACGAGGCCACCTCCGCCCTGGACCCGATTTCAACTTCCAAGATTGAAGATCTAATCTCTGATCTGAAGCAGGAGTATACGATTATCATCGTCACACACAACATGCAGCAGGCTACCCGGGTCTCCGACAAGTGCGCTTTCTTCCTGCTGGGGCAGCTCATTGAATTCGGAGACACCACCCAGCTCTTCTCGGTTCCCCAGGACAAACGCACTGAGGACTATATTACCGGTCGGTTTGGATAAGGAGGCAGAAAAATGAGGAAAACCTTTGACGCAGAACTCCAGGAGCTCAACTACGAGATGATCAGCATGGCCGCCGCCGCCGAGGACGCCATCGATACGGTGACCCAATCCCTCTCCGCCGACGAGGAATCCTCCGCCCGAGAGGCCATTGACCTGACCCGAAGCATGGACGAAATGGAGCGGGACATTGAAAGCCGCTGCTTTCGGCTCCTTCTCCAGCAGCAGCCGGTGGCTAGGGACCTTCGGACGGTGTCAGCGGCCCTGAAAATGGTCACCGACCTCCAGCGCATCGGAGACCAGTGCGCCAATATTGCCGAGCTTTCTCTCCTCTGGCCGGGCAACGCCCAGAAGGCCCAGGATCTGGCCAACATCCGCTCCATGAGCCAAAAGGCCGCCGTGATGGTCAAGCGCTCCATCTTTGCCTACGCCAATCGGGATGTGGAGTCCGCCAAGGCTGTCATTGCCTTGGACGACGAGGTAGATGAGCTCTTCCAGCGGGTAAAGCGGGAACTGGTGGAACTGCTGGTGGCCAGCCGGGAGGAGGCCGACCGGGCCATCGACCTCATTATCATCGCCAAGTATCTGGAACGCATTGCAGACCACGCAGTGAACATCGCTCAATGGGCCATCTACTGCGTCACCGGCGAGCTGGTGGGATAACCAAAAAAACGGACAAGGGGGGACAAGAGCATGGCAGACTCCATTGTAGTGGTGGAAGATGACGAGAGTATCCGGGAAATGCTGCGCTACTACTTCCAAACCGTGGGCTATGAAGCCAGAGGCTATGACTCGGGAGAGGCCATGCTTGCGGGAGAGGCAGGGGCCGTTCCCCCTGCTCTGTACATTCTGGACATTATGCTGCCCGGCATGGATGGGGTGGAAATCTTGCGCCGTCTGCGTACCGGCGGGGCCACGGCGGCAGTTCCGGTCATTTTTCTCACTGCCCGCACCGCCGAGATGGACCGGGTGGCTGGGCTGGAAGCAGGGGCGGACGACTATGTGGTCAAACCATTTGGCATCATGGAACTCCAGGCCCGGGTCAAGGCGGTACTCCGCCGCACCGCTGGCCCGACCGCTCGGGTGCTCCGGCTGGAAGATCTGGAGATTGACCCCGCCGCCCGTGAGGTGCGCCGCGCCGGCGAGAAGGTTGAGCTGACCTATAAAGAGTTTGAGCTTCTGCGGCTGTTGGTCTCCCGCCGGGGGATCGCCCTTACCCGGGATGAAATTCTCCGTGCGGTGTGGGACTACGACTACACCGGTGAAACCCGTACCGTAGATATGCATGTCAAAGCCCTCCGTCAAAAGCTGGGCGAGCATATCATTGATACCGTCCGCGGCGTAGGCTACAAAATTCCCTGACCTGCTTTTTTGAAAGAAAAGGCAGGCAAAAGAACTTTCATAATTTTTTGCTGCCGGGAGGGAACGCCTTGAAAAAACGATTGACGGCAAGTACCATGCTGATTGTAGTGCTGGCCCTGCTGATTTCGGGTGCGGTGGAGGTATGGACCCTTCACCAGCGGGAGATGGATGCCGCCCGCCAGAGCCTGCACGAGCTGCTGAACATGGTAGATGCCCAGAATCAGATCACAGATCCCGCGCGAGCCATGGAGGTATTTCAGGCCGCCGCGCCGGAGAAACGGTTGACTCTTATTGCTCCCGACGGCACCGTATTGGCGGATTCGGGCAGCACAACCACAGAAAACCACTTTGATCGGCCGGAGTTCCAAGCTGCCCTTCAAAACGGCTGGGGGGAGGCTACCCGGCCTTCGGAAACAGTGGGCGTACCGCTGTTTTATGTGGCAAAAACCCTGACGGACGGCATTGTAGGGCGGGCAGCTATGCCGCTGTCCTCCATTGATTCTCTGGCTCGCTCCGGGCTGGTTCCACTGGCTGCGGCGATTTTTGTGTCCCTGCTGATGGCCTTCCTCTTGGCCGGGCGTATGGCCAGAAGGCTGCTGGAACCGTTGAATGTAGTGGGTTCCGCGATTCAGGGCGTGCTGGATGGCACCGATGCCGGTGAGGAACTGTCCCGCTATGAGGGCGACGACGAGCTGCGGCCCATCCTTCGCTATTTGGAAAAGCTCATCGGACGTCTGGGAGAGTATCTGGATCAGGTGAAAGCTGAGCGGGATAAAGTGGGACTCATCTTGGACTGCATGGATGAAGGGCTCATCCTTCTGGACGAAAAGAACGGTATTTTAGCCATCAACCGGGCGGCCCGCACCCTCTTCGCTCTGCCGGAGGGGGCGGAGGGCGGCAGCATTCAGGTTCTCATTCGGGGTCGAAAGGTCCGTGAGGCTCTGGAAGAAACCCGCCAGAGCAAAACGCCCGTGGTACTGGATATCACCGACCCGGCCTTTGTCGGACGAGAACTGCGGATGTTCCTCTCCCCGGTCACCGGACGGCGGTATGAGGGGGAAAGCGTAGGCACCTCCGTGCTGATCTCCGATGTCACCGAACTAAAAAAAGCAGAGGGCATCCGGGCCCAGTTTACCGCCAATGTCTCCCACGAGCTCAAAACCCCCCTCACCTCTATTAAGGGCTTTACTGACATGCTGTCCAGCGGGATGGTAAAGAGTGAGGAAGATCAGAAGCGCTTTCTCACCATGATTGGGGTTGAAGTGGATCGACTCATCGAGCTCATCAACGATATTTTAAAGCTCTCTGAATTGGAGAGCGTAGTCATCGATCAAAGTGAGGAGACCGCCTCGCCCCTGGACACCGCCCGCGAGGTGGCTGGGCTGCTCGGGCTTGAGGCCTGGGAGGCTGGCATCACGATAGAGGTGAATGGTCAGCCTGGTCTGGCCCGGATCTCCGCAGGGCGACTCAAAGAGCTGCTGCTGAATTTGATGGAAAACGGGATAAAGTACAATGAGCCGGGTGGTCTGGTAACTGCAACCGTGACTCGGGATGGTGCAGACATGCTAATCTGCATCTCCGACACCGGCATCGGCATCCCGCCAGAGAATCAGAGCCGAGTCTTTGAACGTTTTTATCGGGTGGACCCCGGGCGGGCACGGAAGAACGGCGGCACCGGCCTTGGTCTGGCGATTGTGAAGCACATCTGCCAGCTCTACGGCGGCTCGGTTGCGCTGGAGAGCGCCCCCGGCAAGGGAAGCACATTTATCGTCCGTCTCCCCGTAGGCTGAACGGATGAGACAAAATGGCACAGCGCCGGTTCCGCCTATTTGGGCGGAACCGGCGCTGTGCCATTTTGCAGAAAAGGGATTCTTCTGTCCAATCAGACCTTCTTAAAGCGAACCTCGCAGATATCATCGCCAGCAGCGATGGTCTTTCCCAGGTTGAACTCAAAATGGGGGAAGGTGGAAGCAATGCCCCGGTCGCCATCCATGGCGATCTGGCACAGCTCAGCGCATTCCTCATCGGTTGCGCCCAACTTCTTCCACGCGGCCACCAGGGGACAGTAATGGAAATCAATGGACATCTCCTCGGGCGTGGTCTTGACATCCATCTGGAAGATGTCTACTACGTTCTGGTTCGCAAACTCAGGGGCAAAAGCCAAAAGATCGTCTGTCTTGGTGTACTTGTTGTCACCATGGAAGCAGCCGCAGGCCTTGATGGCATCATGGGCAAAGCTGTAATCCAAGCCCTTCTTCTGGGCTTCTTTGATCAGCAGATACATCCAGCTGGCGCGGTGCTCAATGCCGTCCCGCAGATCCTTGATGTGCTGGCCTCTGTCCTCAGGAATGTTCTTAATCATGTTCATGCGCTCCTTTTCCTATTATAGTTATAGTAATTGGTATTGCTTGATCTTTCGATAGAGAGTCGCTCTGCTGATTCCCAGCAAGCGGGCAATTTCCTCTTTGGAATAATGCTGCCGCAGCAACTCCTCAATCCGCTCCTTCTCCATCTCCTCCACCGACAGAATCCGCTGCCGGGAAAACGCGGGGAGACGCTCCAAACTCTCGGTGGTGATTTCCCCAACCGCCCGGCGAATCAGCTGATCTATCGTCTGATCCAGCTCGATCAGATTGCCCGGCCAGTCCCAGCGGCACAGCCGCTCCATAGCCCCAGAGGAAAGGGTTGCATCCGGCTTGTGGTAACACCCCTTGTAAAAACGGATCCCCGCTTCCACCATGCGGCGGAGCTGATCCGGGTCCTCTCGGATAGGTGGGATCGTCACCGTATGCTCAGAGATTCGGTAGTAGAGCGGCTCCAGGAAGGTCCTGGCTTCGGTCATGGCCCGCAGATCTGCGGTAGTGGAACAGATAACCCGCACGTCCACCCGGACCTGTCCACCGCCCTCGTGGTTGAGTACGCCCCCCCGTAGAAAATCCACTAACTTCTCTTGAAGGTACCAGGGCAGCAACTCCACGTTCTGAAAATACACCGTACCGCCATGGGCCAGGTGCAGCTGCCCCAGTTCTCCGAAAATGACCTGCTCCCGCAGATCCCGGGCGTAACCACAGTCCACGCTCACCAAACTCAGGTGCCCCCGGTCAGAGTAGTTGTGGATACACCGGGCCAATAGATTGGCCCCCGCGCCTGGGGCACTCCGGATCAGAACGGTCTGCTCTCCTACCGCCAAACGCTTTGCCTCATCGGTGACTAACTTGGGGAAGGTCTGCTCCTCATAGCGGGCAAAGGTGGCTTTATTGTCGGGCCGCACGATTTCAGAAAAGTCTGAGTTAATTTGGGAAACCGGCTTGAAAATAAAAAGCGCCCCGGTATGTTCGTTTCGAATTACAATATCACTGCAGGTTGCCAGTCCATAAAAGGAACCTGCACCGTTGTCGGCAAAGATGAGCTGGTTTTCCGCCCGCACCTGGCGGCTGAGAAAGTCGGTGATGACTTTGTGCGGAATGAGCTCATAAATGGGCTTCCCCACACAACTTCTCTCCTGCTGAAAATACTCGGAAAACCGTTTGTTGTGATAATTGATGACTCCCAGGTTGTCGGTGGAGACAATGGCATACCCCACCTCATCCATAAGGATCTCACGCTCCTGCTTGATGACATCCAGCGCGGAATAGTCATCACTGTCCTGAAGCTTGCTGGAGAGGAGAGCGGACATGTTCTGAAGGAACTCCACAGAGTTGTTCACGTCCCGGAATACGTTGGTCACTTTCTGCTGTGGGATGATGAGGGCAATCGCACCCACCACTGTATCCCGGTAAAAGATGGGTACGGCAATCAGCCCCCGCATCTCGCAGGTCTCGTATTCGGGGCAGGCCTGACAGGTGCCGAACTTACGCCGGTCCTCAATGGCCACTACTTCCCGGGTGGAGATGCACTGCCCGATGATAGACACTCGCCGGATTACATCGTACTGGTCAAAGTAGCGGAATGTGGAACCGACTACCTTCAGGTTACTGTCTACAATCAGCACATCCACATCCAATGTCTTGGAAATGGTACTCGCAAATTTGGAAAGCGCCCCTTTGATCCTCGCCAGCAGCATCACATCTTACCTCCGTCAGCCTCCCAGTTGGGCCGCAATGCAGTCCATAAGGGTTGCGACTTGATAATACATGGTCACAGCGCCGGGGTCAAGGTGTCCCAGCCCCTTATTGGCCTGGTAATAAGCCCGGCCGCGAATGGCTTCCATATCCCGTGTGCTCTCATAGCCGGCCTCGGCGGCCTTTTTGACCAGTTCCAAGGTCTCCCGCTCGTCGGTGCCCTTCTCCAGGCACTCCTGATAACAGGCCACGGCAGGGGCCAGGGTGTCCAGCATAGTCTTGTCACCTGGCTTGGATTTGCCCCGGGCCATGATGCCGGTCATCATGGCCTCCAGGATGGCGCACACATCGGCGCTGCCCAGGCTTTCCTTGCCTTTGACGGTCTTGGCGGCCTCCATGTAAGCGCTGCCATAGAGCACGCCGCCGCTGCCTCCGATGACGCTCATCATGGTCATGCTGATCTTCTTGAAGGCGGAAAAGAGATCCATGGCCTCCAGCTCGGGGGCCAGCTCCACCAACTTCTCAAAGCCCATGTTGATGTTGGTCCAGTGGTCACCGTCGCCGGTGGCCGAGTCCAGCTCGGTGACATAGTCGCCATTGGCATGGATGAGGTCATAGGCCTTCTTGATATAGTCCACATAGTCCTTTGTGGTCAGTTGAAATCCCATTTCCAGCGCCTCCTTACAGAACTTTGAGGGCCGGGGTGTCCGCCGGGGCGTCCAGCAGGGCCTTCAGCTCGTCGTCCAGCTTCATCAGGGTCAGGGAGCAGCCGGCCATTTCAATGGCGGTCATGTAGTTGCCCACAAAGGTCTTGTAAACCTTGATCCCCGCTTTGTGCAGTAGAGCCTGAACTTCGTTGTTGAGGATGTAAAGCTCAGCCAGCGGCGTTCCGCCCAGTCCATTGACCAGAAGGGCCACCTCGCTGCCGGTGTAGTCGTAGTCGGCCAAAATTTTGTCCAGCAGGATCTGAGCCACCTCGGCGGCAGTCTTGAGAGAGGTGCGCTCCACGCCGGGCTCTCCATGGATGCCCATGCCGATCTCGATCTCATCGTCGGCCAGGCTGAAGCCCGGCTTGCCCACGGCAGGAAGGGTGCAGGGGGTCATGGCCATCCCCATGGAGCGGATGTTGGTAATAGCCTTCTCAGCGGCGGCCTTTACCTCAGACAGAGACGCGCCGGTCCCGGCCTTGGCACCCGCGATCTTGTGGACAAACACGGTACCCGCAATACCCCGGCGGCCGGTGGAATAGGTGGAGTCAGGCACGGCCACGTCATCCCGGACCACCACGGCCTCCACAGGGATGTCGTCCATCTCAGCCATATCCTTGGCCATCTCAAAGTTCATGATATCGCCGGAATAGTTCTTGATAACCAGCAGCACGCCCGCGCCGCCGGTGGCCTCTTCGAGTCCCGTGATGATGCGGTCGGGGCTGGGGGAGGAAAACATATTGCCCGCTACGGCTGCATCCAGCATTCCCTTGCCTACATAGCCGGCGTGGGCCGGCTCATGGCCGGAGCCGCCGCCGGAGACTACGCCCACCTTTCCGGGGGTCTTTTCCCGGCGGGAGATGACCTCCAACTCTGGGGTGTACTTCAGGGAGGGGTGTGCCTTCTCCATGCCCATCAGGGTCTCGGAGACCACTTTTGCGGGGTCGTTGATAATTTTTTTCATTTCGTTGCCTCCTTGCAGCGTTACATGGCGAGATACGCCTTTTTCACTCTGGGATCGTCGGCCAGCTCGTGGGCGTCACCGCTCATGGTAATTCGTCCGGTCTCCAGCACATAGGCCCGGTTGGAGACCGACAGGGCCATGTTGGCGTTCTGCTCAATGAGCAGGATAGTGGTTCCCTGTTTGTTGATATCGGTAATGAGGCCGAAGATCTGCTGAACAATGTTGGGTGCCAGTCCCAGGGAGGGTTCATCCAGCAGCAGGAGCTTGGGCTCACTCATGAGGGCCCGGCCGATGGCCAGCATCTGCTGCTCACCGCCGGAGAGTGTGCCCGCCTGCTGATTGATGCGCTCCTTGAGCCGGGGAAAGAGGTCATAGACTCTCTGGAAGGAAGCCTGAATGGCCCCCTTGTCCTTTTTGGAGAACGCCCCCAGCTGGAGGTTTTCCTGAATGGTGAGGGCAGCAAAAACCTCGCGCCCTTCGGGGGAAAGACTCATCCCCTGATCCACGAGCTTATAGGCCGGTACGTTGGTAATATCCTTATCCTGAAAGGTAATCTTTCCCTGGGTGGCATGGATCAGTCCCGCGATGGTATTGAGGGTAGTGGACTTACCCGCACCGTTGGAGCCGATGAGAGAGACGATCTCCCCATCTTCAATGTCCATATCGATGCCCTTGAGGGCGTGAATGTTGCCGTAATAGGTGTGCAGTCCCTCTATCTTAAGCATCTTTCTTCACCCCTCCCAGGTAGGCCTCAATGACCTGCTCGTTGGAGGCGATCTCCGCCGGCAGTCCCTCGGCGATCTTCTTGCCATGGTCGATGACATAGATCCGGTCTGAGATGTTCATCACCACGCTCATGTCGTGTTCGATGAGAATGATGGTGTAGCCCTTATCCCGCAGCTCCCGGATAAAGCGGAGCAGTTCCTCCGACTCCTGGGGGTTCATGCCTGCCGCCGGCTCGTCCAGAAGGATGATCTTGGCATCGGTGGCAATGGCCCGGGCGATCTCGATCTTCCGCTGGTCGCCATAGGGCAGGTTGCGGGCGTAGTTGTCTACCTGATTTCCCAGGCCAATGGACTCCAGAATCTCAATGGCCTTAACGGTGAGCTGCGCCTCTTCCTCCTTGTACTTGGGGGTTCGGAAGAGGGAAGAGAACAAGCCGTATTTGGTATGGATATGGGTCCCCACCAGCACGTTTTCAATGACCCGCAGATCGGGGAAAAGGCGGATGTTCTGGAATGTGCGGGAGATACCCGCCTTCACGATCTCCTGAGGAGTGTGGTTATGGATGGGCTTGCCTTCAAAAATGATCTCGCCCTTGTCAATCTCGTAGACGCCGGTGAGCATATTGAACACCGTGGTCTTGCCCGCTCCGTTGGGGCCGATGATGGAGACGATCTCACCCTTGTCCACGTGGAAGGTGACGTTGTCCACTGCCACCAGTCCGCCGAAGACCTTGGTAATGCCCTTTACTTCAAGAAACGCCATTTGTCGCTCCTCCTTTCAACCGTTGGCCGTTTGGGCCGGCTCTTTTTTCCCGGCCAGGAGCGCCTTGGCCCGTTTGGAGAGCTTATAGGGCATCTGGGACTTCCAGCCCAGCAGGCCCTGAGGACGGAACCGCATCATCACCACCAGCAGCAGTCCGTAGACCACGAAGCGGTACTCCATGAGGGAACGGGAAACCTCGGGGAAGGCGACCAGAAGCGCCGCGCCCAGAAACATGCCCCGCATGGTACCCATGCCGCCCACGATGACCACCGAGATGATAAGGGTGGAGACATCAAAGGTAAAGGAGTTCGCGTCGATAAAGCCCACCAGGGTGGCATAGAAAGCGCCGGCAATACCGGTGATAAATGCGGAGACCACGAAGGACAGCACTTTGTAGCGCATGGTGTGGATGCCCATCATGGTGGCGGCCAATTCATCCTCCTTAATGGCCTGGAACGCCCGGCCTGTGTTGGAGCGGATGATGGCCATGCTGGCCACACCCACCAGAAACACCAGCACCAGCATCATGTAATAGAGTCCATGGTTGGCCAGAGTCATATTGACCCCGAAAAAAGAAGGCTTGGGAATATTTTTAAGGCCAAGCGTACCGTTTGTGACCACATCCCAGTTGACGATGATCATCTTGACGATCTCGCCGAAGCCCAACGTGACGATGGTCAGATAACTGCCGGTAAGCCGCAGGGAAGGCAGACCCAACAGAAGGCCTACCGCGCCGGTGAGGCAGGCCGCACAGATCATGGCAGCCAGAAAGGGCACATTGAACCGCAGCATCAGCAGGGACGAGGTATACGCGCCGATGGCGAAGAAACCCGCATGGCCCAGGGAGACAAGCCCGGTATAGCCGGTAAGGATATTGAGCCCCATGCCCAGAATGGAGTAGATGCCGATCATGATGAAAATCCGCATGAGATACTGGCTGAAGCCGAAGGCTGGTACCGCCAGCAGTAGGGCTACACCCGCGATGCATACAGGGATCTTGTATTTATCGAGGAAAGATTCCATCTGAAAGACAAAACCCTTTCCCTCGGTCTTTTTCTCATTTAATTTTGTCATACGCCTTACACCTTTGTGATACCTTTCTTGCCGAACAAACCGGTGGGCCGGATGATCAGCACGACGATCAGAATGATAAAGGCAACGGAGTCGCGGTAGGTGGAGTTAATAAAGGTGGCCGCCAGACACTCGGATACACCCACCACCAGTCCGCCTACCACAGCACCGGGCAGGGAGCCGATACCACCCAGAACCGAGGCCGCAAAGGCTTTCAGACCGGCCATAAAGCCCATACCGGGATAGACGATCTGATAATAGCCGCTGATCAGTCCGCCGGCAATGGCCGCCGAGGCGCCTGCCAGGAAGAAAGTGAAGGAAATGACAAAGTTTACGTTTACACCCATGAGTTTGGCCGCCTTGGCGTTCTGCTCGGTGGCTCGCATGGCCAAGCCGATCTTGGTCTTGTTGATAACCAGGGTCAGCACCAGCAGAAGGATCAGGGAAACCACACACATCATGAGCTGAGTGGTATTGATGGACACCCCGCCGATGTTGATCTTTCCAAAGTTGAAAATGGCGGGGAACGCTTTTTTCTCACTGCCATACCATATCATCAGCAGGTTTTGAATGATGTTAGACACACCGATCGTGGTAATGAGAGCCGCGATCGGCACGGAGTTTTTCTTGCGCAGGGGCTCCAGTGCCACCTTGTCGATGCAGATGCCGAGAATGCCGGTACACAGCATGCTCATGAGGATGGCGGGCAGTACGCCAAATTGGAACCCTACAAAGAGGAGTGCTGTGTGGGCGCCGAAAGCGTAGATCGAGCCATGGGAGAAATTGACCAGGCGCAGAATACCGAACACCAGAGAGTAACCTACGGCGATGAGCGCGTAAGCCATACCCAGGGCCAGGCCGTTAAAAACTTGTTGTGTGATCACTTCCGCCACGATTGCGGGCCGTTTCCGCAATTCTCCTTTCAATTGACTTTGCGCAGCGCGAAACGGCCTCTTGCCGCGCGCCTGGCGCTGTACAGGCGCGCTCCGGGAGCCGGTGCCGGGACTGAAAGGAGTCCCGGCACCGATGCGTCGGAGGGTAGCCTTAAGAATAACGGCAGATTTTAGAAATTGGCTTCGGCGAACTTGCCGTCCTTGACGGTGACCTTTACAAAGGACTTCTGCACATCGCCGATATCATTGAAGGTGGTCTTGCCGGTGACGCCCGGATAGTCGATCTTGGCCAGCTCGTCGCGGACCTTGGCGGAGTCAGTGGTGCCGGCAGACTCGATGGCGGTGAGGAGCATACCGACGGAGTCATAGGCCTGAGAGGTCAAAGCGCTGGGAGCGGCGCCGTACTTCTCGGTGTAGGCTTCCACATAACTCTTGACGGTGGGATCGTCGGAACCGGCAAAGAAGATGACGGGGAAGCAAACACCCTCAACGGCATCGCCGCCCAGTTCCAGCAACTGCTGGCTGTAGGCGTTGGAGAAGCCCACGATGGAGATGTCAGGGTTGACCTGCTTATACTGCTTGGCCACGGGAGCCAGCGTGGAGTACATGCTCACGCAGATGACCACATCGGCACCGGCAGCATCCAGCTTGGTGATGGCGGGGCTGTAATCGTCAGAGCCCTCCATAACTTCCTCATGGGCCACGACCGTGGCGCCGCTGCCGGCCATGCCGTCTACCAGCTGCTTGACGATGGCGGCGGTGTTGGTGCCCCAGTCGGTCTTGATGGAGATGATACCGATGTTCTTCTTGCCCAGATCGTTGACAGCAATATCAAGGCTGGCGGCAGCCTCCACATTGATTACGGTGTTATTGCGGAAAATATAGTCGCCAATGCCGGAATAGTCGGGGTGAGAAGCAGACGGAGAGATCTCAATGATCTTGTTCGCCTGATACACGGGAGCGGCAGTCATGCACACGCCGGAAGCAAAGTGGCCGATGACGCCCACGATGTCCCCCTCAGAAACGATCTTCTGAGCAATGGAGGAGGCCTCTTCGGAGGAGTTCTTGTCGTCATACTGAACGATCTCGACCTGACGGCCGCCCAGCACGCCGCCCTTTTCGTTCCACTCTTCTGCCTTCATGACAGCGGCGTTGTAGAAGCCCTGGCCATACTCGGCGTTGTCACCGGTCATGGGGGCGGCAACCGCGATCTTGATGGGGTCACCGCTGGCGGCGGGGGCGCCGGAAGCGGCAGCGGCGGACTCTGCGGGAGCCGCGGACTGGGTGGTCTTGCTCCCGCCGCAGCCGGCGAGGAGGGAAAGGGTGAGGGCAGAGGAGAGAAGGATTCCAAGAGTGCGTTTCAGATTCGTTTTCATTGTCTGCGTTGGCCGCCAAAGCTTTTGGGCGGCCATCTCCTTTCTCGATTTCAATTTTTGGACTTGCGTTTCTTAAGGCTATTTCAATCAGGCACGGCTCCTCGTGCCGGAATGAACACTGTCAGGGCAGGGCTTTTTTACCCCACCATGATTTTCAAAATCTCGCTGTCGGTCTCCCGCATTCCCTCGCGGGCCAGTTGGCCCACGCTCTCCACGGTGGCTTCCACGCCGTCCTTGACAATCCCCTCTCCGGGGCGGAAGTATCGATCCTTCGTGGCCATACTTACCGCCAGGATGGCGGCGTCCACACTGGAGGCGATCTTGGCTGCACAGGAGGGCTTGGCACCATCGCAGACAATGCCGGAGACGTTGCCCAGAGTGTTGACGATAACCTTTTCGATCTCCTCTTCCCCGCCGCCGCAGAGGTAGCAGATGCCCGCCCCCGCACCGGTGGCGGCGCTCACTGCACCGCAGTAAGCGGAGAGCTTGCCGATCTTAGACTTTTGATGAATGGCAGTGAGATTACTCACACACAGCGCCCGATAGAGCTTTTCCCGGTCGGCCCCCAGGGCCTTGGCGTACTCAATCACGGGCAGGGACACGGTTATGCCCTGGTTCCCGCTGCCCGAGTTGATGACCACCGGCAGCTCACAGCCGCTCATGCGGGCGTCGGAACCGGCGGCGGCCGCCGCCCGGGCCCGTATCTTTACATCGTCGCCGTAAAGGCTGAGCAGGGTGGCCCCTACCTGAGCCCCATAGCCCTCCTCCAGTCCGGCCTTGGAAATGGCGGTATTGTACTTGATCTGACGATCCAACACCTCTCCCACGTCGTCGAGATTCACCTCATCGGCAAAACGGAGAATGTTGGCAATGGAAAGGCAGCTGCGGTCGGTTCCTTCCTCTTCGCCTTCCTCCTCGGTGTGGGGAATGGCCACCAGAGCCGTACCGTCCCGCTCCACCCGTACCACATTGGCATGGCTGTGGATAATCTCGGCCATCGAGGTATGTACTCCGCCAGACATCCGAACAATAATATGCAGCTTGGCAGGGGTATCTAACAGTTTTTCCTCACACAGTCCCTGCTCCAGCAAGGCACGGACCCGGGTCACATCCCCGGGTTTCACCGAGGTAAGCACCTCCAGCTCCCGATCAGGATCTCCTCCCACCGCTCCAAGGACGGCAGCCGCGCGAATGCCCCGCAGATCCCCTGTGGTGGGGACGATGACTCCTTTGACATTTTTAATAATGTTTCCGCTGCACTCCGCGGTCATTTTCTCCGGCTCACAGCCCAGCGCCTGCCGAGCTTTGGCAGCCGCATAGGCCACCGCAATGGGTTCGGTACAGCCCAGGGCAGGCACCAGTTCCTCTTTTAAAATTGCCACGCAGTTTTGGTAAACTTTTTGGTCCATACTTTATCATTCTCCCAGAATCATCATTCAAAATCTCTTTTTGAGACGCTATCTTCTCTTTCTGAAGTGCATTATCGCATGTCATCCCTGCAGATTCAAGTGGTTTTGGCCGGTTTCAGCGGTTTAGACAGCACATTATCCGCCCAAATTGACACTTTGACTAATGAGTCTAATAAAATAGTCTCAAAATAAGACATTTTGTTTGTTTTGCATGTTTTCGCCTCATGCTGACTTCTCTTTTTTACAGATGCGATTCGATCCAGCACGCTTAAATTTCCCTTCTTTTTTTGTCTCAAAATAATACGTTTTTCTTTTTGGATGTAAAAAAAGCGCGTGCCCGCAACTTTGCGGAACACGCGCCTTTGCTATGTATCAATAGGATACCGCTTTTTTTCACACCTGTCAATATTTTTCTCAAATTGAATCATCTTGGCTGTTTTAGGGCATTTGATCGTCTCTTTGTCTCAAAGCGACTGCTTTTAAAAGGGTTCTTCTATCAGGAACCGTTTTGCGCCATATCTCAGGCAGCGTCGCAGACGGGCCTCTCCCCTTTTAATGGTGCGAGAGACTGTAGACTTGTCCACTCCCAACTGCCACCCGATCTCGTTCATGTTCAGCCCCTTTCCATAATAGAGCAGCAGATACTGGCGCTGTTTTTCCGTCACATCTTCATGAAGGGCCCGCCACAAGGCCGCCTTGCTCCGGTTGAGTTCTTCGGCGTTCGTATTCTCCTCGGAGAGCATCCGGGTATACCGGGCCATATCCGCGGCATAGAGACCGCCTCTCCTATATCGTGTACCGCTCATTTTTTCGGTATCCCCTCTCATAATATCGTTTACAGATTACTGCCACATCTCTCGCCTCCCGACGCATCGTTTCCAGCATCCGCAGCCGGTCGGCCTTCTGCCGCCGCTCTATCCCGGTTCGGGCTGGCAGTTCGGAGACCACCTGTATCCGGTGGCGCAGCGTATCCGCTTGAATGCGATAGCTCTCTGATATTTGCCTCAGTGTCATTCGGATTTCTTGTCCTCCCTCTCTTGTTCTTCCGCCCGGCAATTTGGGCACAGGGGGGCCGCCTTCCCATAAATCTCCCCCCGGCAGCGCCGGCACCAGGCTGCAGGAGCTTCCTTCTGCGGATCCCGCAGGGGGTTAAGGCAGACGGTTTTTCCCACGTTCTCCCCCGTTTGAAAAATGTACAACTTTTTTCTTGACAACCTCCTGCTGTTCTGATAGAATAATCACTGCTGTTGGACAGCCACGCTGGTGTAGCTCAGTTGGTAGAGCAGCTGATTTGTAATCAGCAGGTCGGGGGTTCAAGTCCGTCCACCAGCTCCACAATTTCATGCGGAGGAGTTCCAGAGTGGCCAAATGGGGCAGACTGTAAATCTGTTGCGTATCGCTTCGGTGGTTCGAATCCACCCTCCTCCACCAAACCGGTCGACCAAAAGGTCGGCCGGTTTTTTTGTTGATTCATACCGGCATCCTCCTCTTTTGTTTATAGAACATATGTTCTAAGATGAGTTTATGGTAGCACAATTTTCCATCGCGTGCAATACACCTAAAAAGAATTGCATGGAAAAGTTTTGCGGCACAGTCCCCTTTGGGGGACTGTGCTTTAAAACCCTCTACAGAACTGGCGTTTCCTCCGTTTATAACATTTAGATTTCTATCTAAATTTTCCTCTTGACAGCGGCAGATCACCCTGTTATCATTTAGACAGATTTCGAAATGAGAGGTGAGCAAATGAGCTTTCAGGAAACCTTCAAGGCTCTGAGTGACCCTACCCGTCGGGCCATCCTGGATATTCTGAAGGATGGGGCAAAAACTGCCGGAGAGATTGGCTCCCAGTTTGACATGGCGGGCGCCACCGTCTCCCACCACCTGTCGGTACTGCGGGAGGCCGGACTGGTCAGTGATGACCGGCGGGGAAAATACATCTATTACGAACTTAACGTGTCCGTGCTGGACCAGATCACCGGCTGGGTAGCCGGTCTGAGAGGAGAAAAACGCCATGAAAAATAAACGCTCCATCTGTCTGATGTGGTTTCTTTCCCTGTTGCCGGCGGTTTTAGTACTGGCCTGTATGCCATTTCTTCCGGCTCAGATCCCCATCCACTGGAATCTGGACGGAACGGTGAACTATGGTCCCGCTTGGAACCTGTGGATCATTGCCGCCCTCTCCCCCGCCATGGCTCTGCTTTTTCAGTTTCTCCCCCGCATCGACCCCCGGCGGGAAAACTACGAAAAGTTTCAGGGTTGGTACGACACCTTCGGGGTGGCCATTCCTTTGATCCTTCTGCTCTTGTTAGTTATCACGCTCTCCGAAATCTTTTACCCAGGCCGGATCGATGTGGGCCGGACGGTCGGATTACTCATTGGTGCCCTGTTCCTCTTTATCGGCAACATGATGGGCAAGGTCAAGAGCAACTACTTTGTGGGCTGCCGCACTCCCTGGGCTCTGTCCGACCCCGATGTGTGGAACAAGACCCAGCGTCTGAGCGGCTATGTGTTTTTCCTTACCGGTCTGGCTGCTATTCCCCTGTGTCTTCTGGCCCCCGAGAAAGTCTTTTTCTGGGTGTTCTTCACTCTCCTGATGGGTGGGCTCATCCTGACCTACTTCATGAGCTGGAAGTGGTACCGGGACAAACAGCGCGGGGCGTGACATCTCCGTGAAGCAAAAACCGCCCCCGAAGGAGCCCTGCAGTCAGCAGGCTCCTCCGGGGGCGGTTTCTTTTCAACGCTTAGGGCACCATTCCGGGAATGAAGGCCGCGGCAGCCCAGAGTGCCGCCAGCAGGCCCCCATTGAGGACGGTAAACCACCCCAGATAGGCCAGGGGCCTGGGGCGGTCCGCGGCGGTGTAAAGCTTATAGGAGATGAGGCTGGCCATGGAAGCAATGAGAGTCCCCAGCCCGCCCAAATTGACGCCCAGCAGAAGGGGTACATAGTCCGTGGTAAATCCCGAGAGCAGCATAGCAGCCGGGACATTGCTAATGACCTGGCTGAGAAGGATACCTACGGTCAGCTCCCGCCCGGCGATGAGGCGGGAGAGCAGGGCGCTGACCGCGGGAACCTGCTTGAGGTTACCCACAAACACGAAAAAGAACACGAAGGTCAACAAAAGCCCGTAGTCGGCCCGGCGGAGCAGGTTCCGATTCCATAGAAGCGCGGCGGCAGTCACCGCCGTCAGGGTAATACCCCAAGGGAGGATTCGGAGCACCGTGAGCAGACACAACCCAAAAAGCGCCAGCCACTTCCCCGCCCCCCGTTCCTCCGGGGGCACCGAAGGCGGCGGAACCGGAACGGGCTGAACCAGGAGAAGGGTGACCGTCATCAGGAGCACCAGTGCCATGGCGGTCACCGGTCCTGTGACACGTAAAAACTCCCCTGCCGACATTCCGGACAGGGAGTAGAGGTAAAGGTTCTGAGGGTTGCCCATGGGGGTAAGCATACTCCCTAGGTTGGCTCCCACTGTCTGGAGGGCAATCACCGGGATACGCAGCCTCTCCTGTCCCGCCCGATCCAGAATAAGGATGGACAAAGGCACAAAGGTGAGCAGGGCAACGTCGTTGGTCACCAGCATGCTGGAAAAAAAGCAAGCCCCCACCAGCACCAGCGCCAGAGTGCGGGTGTTCCGGGCCAGGCTCAGAAGCCGGAACACCACCCGATCGAAGAGCCCTGCTTCCCGCAGTCCGGATACTACCACCATCAGAGAAAATAGCAGCGCCAGCACCCGCAGGTCCAGGTAGTCCAGATAAGCGGCGGATGGGGGTGTCCAAAGCATGGAGAGGGCAGCAGCCAGAGCGGAGATGCAGAGTACCGGGTCTTTTTTCAGCAGCGAGCGCATGGAAGTTTCCTCTTTTCAAGCCATTTCGTCAAATCGGGTTTGAGTATACCACGTTTCCAAAAAAATGGACAGCTCTTTTCCTCGAGGTCGGCCGCAGAAAAACGCCGCCCGCCGGGAAGCTTCCCGGTGGGCGGCGACACACGCCTGTTTTACTTGTCCCAGAGAATCACCCGCCCCGCCGCCAGGGTGGCAGGCAGGTCAATGAGCCGCTGGTTGGACGAGCCCCGGAACCGGAGGGTAATATCCCGCCGTTCCTCTACCAACTCTCCATGCACCAGCACGTCGATGCGGGAGAGCATCTCGTCGGTGGCCTCACACCGGGCCCGGGAGGGGATCGCCCCGGTGAGCTCTTCAAAGGTATAGCCGGAGTAGGCCCACACCGTCTTCTCCGGCAGCCGGACGTGCAGGCGGCGAAGGAAGGGGAGAAGCGCCCGCTGGTTATCCGGCTCGAAGGGTTCGCCCCCCAACAGGGTCAGCCCGTCGATGAAGTCGTTGGACAGCTCCGCCAGCAGCTCCTCCTCGGTCTCGGCGGTGAAAGGGCGGCCATAGGCAAAGTCCCAAGTCTCAGACTGGAAGCAATTTTTGCAGTGATGGGTACAGCCGGAGACAAAGAGAGTGGTGCGCACGCCAATGCCGTCGGCAATGTCCCGGCGCTTAATGTTGCCGTAATTCATAGATGGAGCACCCGCTCCTTGATCTCCTGGGTGCGGCCCTGGTTCCAGAACTGGGTGCCGATATAGCCGCAGGTCCGCCGGGCCACGTTCATCTTATCCTGATCCCTGTTGTGACAGTGGGGGCACTCCCACACCAGCTTGCCGTCGTCCTCCACGATCTGGATCTCCCCGTCAAAGCCACACACCTGGCAGTAATCCGACTTGGTGTTCAGCTCAGCGTACATGATGTTGTCGTAGATAAATCGGATGATGGACAGCACGGCTGGAAGGTTATCCTGCATATTGGGCACCTCCACGTAGCTGATGGCGCCGCCGGTGGAGAGAGCCTGGAATTGGGCCTCAAAGGCCAGCTTATCAAAAGCATCAATGTTCTCAGTGACATGAACATGATAACTATTCGTAATATATGCCTTATCAGTTACGCCGGGTATCACGCCAAACCGCTTTTGGAGGCATTTGGCAAAGCGGTAGGTGGTGGACTCCAGGGGGGTGCCGTAGATGCCGAAGCCAATAGAGGTCTCCTGCTTCCAGCGGGTGCAGGCCTCGTTCATGTGCTCCATGACCTGGAGGGCAAAGGGAGTTGCAGTGGGGTCTGTATGGGACTTGCCCGTCATGTACCGCACGCACTCGCACAGGCCGGCGTAGCCCAAGGAGATGGTGGAGTAACCGCCGTAGAGGAGCTTGTCGATGGGCTCCCCTTTCTTTAGACGGGCGATGGCCCCGTACTGCCAGAGGATGGGGGCGGCGTCGGACAAGGTGCCCTTGAGCCGCTCGTGGCGGCACATAAGGCCCTGGTAGCAGAGGGCCAGCCGATCGTCAAAAATCTTCCAGAAGGCGTCCATATTTCCGCCGGAGGAGAGCGCCACATCCACCAGGTTAATGGTGACTACGCCCTGGTTAAATCGGCCGTAAAACTTGTAGTTTCCGTTCTCATCCTTCCAAGGGGAGAGGTTGGAGCGGCAGCCCATCACAGGGAAGCAGTTGCCCTCCTTGAGTTCTTTCATCTTTTTCTCGGAGATATAGTCGGGCACCAGCCGCTTGGCGGTACACTTGGCGGCAAGCTCGGTGAGGTACCAGTAGGGGGAATCGTCGCGGATGTTGTCCTCCTCCAGTACGTAGATGAGTTTGGGGAAGGCCGGGGTGACGTAGACGCCCGCCTCGTTCTTCACGCCCTCATAGCGCTGAAGCAGAGTCTCTTCAATGATGACCGCCAGATCCTGCTTCTCCTGTTCGCTCTTGGCCTCCCCCAGATACATAAACACGGTGATGAAAGGGGCCTGTCCGTTGGTGGTCATGAGGGTGACCACCTGGTACTGGATGGTTTGAACGCCCTTGCGGATCTCCTCCCGGAGACGTTTCTCCACAATTCGGGAGACCGCTTTTTCGTCCACGGCCCCATCGTTGAGGAGCTTGCACTCTTCCATGACGTCCCGGTGAATTTTTTTCCGGGAGACATCCACGAAGGGGGCCAGGTGGGCCAGAGAGATGGACTGTCCACCGTACTGATTGGAAGCCACTTGGGCGATGATCTGGGTGGCGATATTGCAGGCAGTGGAGAAGGAGTGGGGCTTTTCAATCATGGTGCCCGAGATGACGGTGCCGTTTTGCAGCATATCCTCCAGATTCACCAGGTCGCAGTTGTGCATGTGCTGGGCAAAGTAGTCCATGTCGTGGAAGTGGATGATGCCCTGCTGGTGAGCCTCCACGATCTCCTGCGGCAGGAGAATACGGCGGGTAATGTCCTTGGACACCTCGCCGGCCATATAATCCCGCTGAACGGCGTTGACCTTGGGATCCTTGTTGGAGTTCTCCTGTTTGACCTCTTCATTGTTGCTCTCAATGAGGGTAAGGATCTGCTCGTCGGTGGTGTTGGCGGCGCGGGCCAGGGAGCGGGTGTACCGGTAGCGGATGTACCGCTTGGCGGTCTCGTAGGCCCCTTCTTTCATCAGTTCTGTCTCCACCAGCTCCTGGATCTCCTCCACAGACAGGGTCCGGCCCATGGCGGCGGCAGCGGCCTCCACACGGTCGGCAATGCCCCGGATCTGGCCGGGAGTGAGCTCCCTGGCCCCAGTGGTGGCGGCGTTGGCTTTGAAGACCGCGGCGGCAATCTTTTCGGAATCAAAAGCGACTTCAACGCCGCTTCGTTTGATGATTTTCATCGTAAGCTCCTCTTTCTGTATGGGTGGTTTGGGTGTTCCTAAGTATAAACGCCGGCAGGCAAAAAATCAATATCTAGTAGATAATAATATGAAAAAAATCTATATATTGCGAAAAGAAACAGGAGCCCACCTTTTAGATGGACTCCTGTATTCAATAAGTCGCCGTTTCGGACTGCTCAGTCTTCGATGACCCGGAGGTCTTTCGGGTAGTGGTTCAGCACCTCGCAGCCGTCGTCTGTGACCATCACCAGGTCCTCGATACGCACGCCGAACTCACCGGGGAGGTAAATACCCGGCTCCACCGAAAAGACCATACCAGGTCGGCAAACGGCCTCAGAGGCTCCGGATACGTCGGGAGGCTCATGGCAGTCGATGCCGCAGCCATGGCCCAGCCGGTGAGTAAAGTAGGGGCCGAAGCCCCCGTCGGCAATGATCCCACGGGCGATGCCGTCCAGCTCGGATAGGGGTACACCGGGGCGGACGGCGGCCTCGGCGGCTGCGTTGGCCCGGCGCACCAGCTCGTAGACCTGGCGCTGCCGGTCACTGACGGTCTTGTAAAACACCGTGCGGGTCATATCACACCAGTAGCGGGAGATGGGAGTGAAGATGTCAAAGATGATGCTGTCTCCCGGCTTTAAAACGGTGGCGTCCCCGCTGTGGTGGGGGTCCGCACCGTTTGCGCCGAAGCACACCAGCTGGGTGCCTTCGCAGTCGGCCCCCCGGGCCAAAAACTCCCGGTTGACCAGGGCGGCCAGCTCGTTTTCCCGCACGCCGGCGCGGACGGCACCGATGGCGGAGGCCACCACCTGGTCATTCATGGCCGAAGCGTGGCGCATGGCCGCCCGTTCGGCGTCATCCTTGGTCATCCGGCACAAATCTACCGGGAAAGAACCCTCCAGAGGGGTCACATCGGGGCGGTGAGTCATGAGGCCAATGAGGAATTTGCTGTACCAGAACTTGTCGATACCCAGCTTTCCGGGGCGGACGGTCCGGGACAGAGCAGCCACCGGATCCTCCCCGTCCTTGTGGGAGACGAAGGGGAGGTTGGGGGCAGAGGACAAGCCAAAGATCTCGTTGCCGAAGAGGGTGGCTTTTCCGTCGGCGGTAATCCAGAGAGCAATCATCCGCTCATGGGGCTCCACCCAGTGGCCGGTGAGGTAGAAGAGAGAGGTGGTGGCAGTGACCAGGATCTGCTCCAGTCCGGCCTCCTTCATGCGAGAGACAACCCGCTGCACTCTAACAGAATTCATACGAAAACGACCTTTCCAAAAAAACAGCGCCCTCCGGCGCACATTTTCTTATTTTTCACTTTTACTATACCACAAATTGGGTTTTATTTCAAGTCTTGTTCGAAAATCAAAATGGGTGTAAGAAGAATAGGAGAGGTGAAGCATTGTGGAAAAAAGCAGCATGACAGCACTGGTGAGTTCCTTTGCCCGGGCTTATCACGCCCGGGAAGAGGGGCCCAAAATTTTTGACGACAGCATGGCGGAGGCCCTGCTGGGTGAAGCGGAATACGCCGCCATCGCCGGGCACATGGCAGATGGGATCGGCTACTTCTGCCCAGGGTTTTCCGGGAGTCGGGCGGAGGCCTTGGGATGGGTGGTTCGCCACCGGCTGGCTTCCTACCCCCCTGGCCCGGGCCGCGCCCGGGCAGGTCTTTTCCCATCAAAAAATCTGCGTTCCATCCCTGCCGACCTATCTGAACCGGGCTGGCCCAAGGCCCTGGAAGAGGCCGGATTTGATCGGCGGGCGCGCTCCTTCTGTTCCCTCCTGGGACTGGTCTGGTACCTGTCGCCGGAGGCGTTCGGCCGTCTTTTGGTGCGTCTTTCCGCCCAGATGCCCCAGGGAAGTTCTCTGGCGTTCGACTATCCGGTTCGAAGCAGCGCTTCCCCGGAGCAGTCCGAGCTTGCCCGTGCCGCCGGAGAAGAGATGCAAGGCACCTATACCCGGGGCGAAATAGAGCTTCTGCTGGCCGAAACCGGCTTCCTGGCCTACGAGCACCCCGGCCCGTCAGAGCTTACGGCGCGATTCTTTCAATCTTACAACGCCGCCCACCCGGATGCACCCATGGCGGCGGAGGCGCGAGTAAACTGCTGTCTGGCAGTCCGGCAAAAATGAAAGGGGCTGCCGCCTGCAAACCGCAGGCGGCAGCCCCTTCCGGCCGCTCAAACCGAGTCACACTTCCATGATAACAGGCAGAATCATGGGGTTCCGTTTGGTCTTTTTAAAGAGGTAGCCGGACAAGTCGTTCTTGATATCGCCCTTGATGGCCGACCAGTCCCGGCCATTGGCCCGTTGGCTCTTCTCCATGGACTCCAGCACCACGGTCTTCAGGTCCTCCATCAGCCCCTCGGATTCCTTGACATACACAAAACCCCGGGTGATGATGTCTGGTCCGGAAACCAGGCCACCGTCCTGCACGGAGACAGAGGCCACCACTACGATCATGCCGTCCTGAGCCAGGTGCTTCCGATCCCGGAGCACCACAGCGCCCACGTCACCCACGCCGTAGCCGTCCACAAACACCCGCCCTGCAGGCACGGTCCCGTTCAAACGGATCGAGTCGGGGCTGACCTCGATGACCTTGCCGATGTCGGAGATGACAATATTTTGGGGATCCATTCCCATGTCCTGGGCCAGCTTGGCGTGGACTTTCAGGTGGCGCTGCTCCCCGTGGAGAGGGACAAAGAACTTGGGGCTGATCAGGGCGTGGATGATCTTCAGCTCATCCCGGCAGGCGTGACCGGAGACGTGGAGCTCCCCCTGCCGCTCGTTGACCACCTCGGCCCCTTTGCGGTAGAGCTCGTTGACCACATTGCCGATGGCATTCTCGTTGCCCGGAATGGCAGAAGCGGAAAAAATGATCCGATCTCCGGCCTGGATCTCCACCTGACGGTGGGTATTGAAGGCCATCCGGGTCATAGCGGACATGGTCTCGCCCTGACTGCCGGTAGTGACGATGCACACTTTATTCCGGGGCAGCCCTTTGATCTGATTGATGTCCACCAGGGTCCCGTCGGGAATGTTCATATAGCCAAGCTCCGTGGAAACCTTGATTGCGTTTTCCATGCTCCGTCCGGTAATTGCCACTTTGCGGCCGTACCGAGCCGCCACCGAGACGATCTGCTGGATGCGATCCACGTTGGAGGCAAAGGTGGCCACAATGATACGGTCCTCACAGCCCCGGAACAGAGCCTCAAAGGAGGCCCCAACGCTCCGCTCCGACTTCGTAAAGCCGGAACGCTCCACGTTGGTGGAGTCGCACAGGAGAGCCAAAACGCCCTCCTTGCCCAGCTGGCCCAGACGGGCAAGGTCGATCATGCCGCCCTGGACGGGGGTGGGATCAATCTTGAAGTCGCCGGTGTGAATACAGACACCCACCGGGCAGGTAATGGCAAATGCCACCGCATCGGCGATGGAGTGGTTGACATGGATGAACTCCACCGAAAACTTGCCCGCCTTTACCGTCTCCCCCGCTTCGCAGGTGATGAGCTTGGTCTTGCCCAGCAAGTGGTGCTCCTCCAGCTTCAGCCGGATCAGCCCGGCGGACATGCGGGTAGCGTATACCGGCACGTTGAGTTCCCGCAGCAGATAGGGCAGAGAGCCGATGTGATCCTCATGACCGTGAGTAATAAAGATGCCGCGGATGCGGTTCTTATTCTTTATCAGGTAGGTGAAGTCGGGGATGACCACGTCGATGCCGTACATGTCGTCATCGGGGAACCCCATACCCGAGTCCACCACTATCATGTCCCCGCCATACTCATAAACGGTCATGTTCTTGCCGATCTCGTTGAGTCCGCCCAGAGAGATAATTTTCAATTTTTCTGCCATGTGTTGTAACTACACTCCTTTTTGTATCAGTTTGTTTGAATGGTATGTAGGGCAAAGAAGCGTACCAAAATCAGGCCAGGGGGCCGCCCTCTGTCCTGGCCGGCCCTGTATCGCCGATCAGTTGGAGCGGTCCCCTCGCCGGGACTCCCTTTGTCCAATTTGCCTTATCTCAAAGCGCCCATGGCGCATAAAGCCGCTGCATCGAAGCGGGCGGAAAGAATGCTTCCCAGGCGCGCTTCTGCGGGTAGATACTGATAGATAGTGTATTATACCACGCTTTTATAGAAAAGTATACTATCATTTTTCTTCTTTTTCGTCCATCCGACGGATGCGTTCCTGATAAAAGCGGCACAGTTCCTCTGCCGTCTCCGCATCGACCGCCTCAGCGATTACCCGCAGGGCAGATCGGCGGGACAGAGGAGCCAGGTAGACCCATCCGCTCCCCACCCGTGCACGGACTCCCTCCCCCTGGGATCGGGCAGCAGGATCGGCGCTGAGCACCTGATCCATAACCCGGCCCCGGCCGGAACGAAGCGGGATCTCCCTCCGCACAGTGGCAAACCGGGGGGCCGCGCGGTCCAGCTCACTCAGAGTCTCTCCGGTCAACCCAAGTCGGGCACAAAGGCGGCAGGCGGCAAAGGCGGCGTCCCAAAGCCAGGGCAGTTCCTTCCAGACCGCTTCTGCCTCCTCTCCGTCCCGCCCCAAGCGGAGAAGCCTCCCGCCGTAACTTTCGGCCACCCGCTCGGCAGCGGCGGGCGCCCATGCGGGCAGCGCGACCCGGCCTCCGCCGTTTTCAAATTCCACCATAGTGAGCAGCACCAGAAGCCGCTCCGGGGCTACTGCCTTCGCCTCTTCATCCCAAGCATTGAGCCGAAATCCACCCAGATCGGCGGAAAAGGTCGGTCGTCCCCGCCCCTCGCCCCGGCTTACCCGACAGCCCAGGCTGGTCAGCGCGGCAGTGAGGACATCGTTGGGGCCTTTCCCCGGAAGCACCTGCACAGACAGTGGCCGCAGTGGGATGGCGGACAGACGGCAAAGTCGGGCGGCCTTTTCGGCATAACCGGAGCAAGTCCCGGTAACCGTCTCAAAGTTTCCCACCCGTCCGGCGGGGACTCGGCTGCCCTCCCCCCGAAGCAGGGCCCCCTCGATCTTCCGGCGGTCTCCCCGGCCCAGGGGCAGGCTGTCCGGGCCAAACAGGTACAGTTCCGCTCCGCTGCCGTCCTGTTGGACGAACAGCGTGGTGGGGATCCCCTGGTAGCGCCCCAGCCAGGCGGCCGCAGCCGCACAAGAGGCATCGCTGGTCAAGGCTGTGCTACCCGCGGCGGCCGCACCGCAGGCGGCTGCCCGCCCAAGCATTTCCGCACCAGCTCCGCCAGCCCAGGCCAGGCCAACCGCGCCCCGTCCGCCCAGGATCGTGCCCAAAGCTATCAGAGTCTCGGGGGTCAGCTCCTCCCCCAGCGTTCCCTGGAAGGTTCCGCCGTCGGAAAATTTTAATGGGACACTCTCTCCGGCAGAGACAAGGGATGCGGTGGTTTTTCCCCCTTCGGGCACGCTCCGTCCGGGCCAGAGCTTCACGCCCGGGGCCACGATAGCCTCGGCCCCCACTCGGGCGCCTTCCCCCAGCACCGCCCCTGTTCCCACAATGGCCCGGCGATGGACGGCAGCACCCTTGCAGAGAATGGCCCCGGTGACCTCAGCCCCCTCCCCCACCGATGCACCCAGCAGCACCGACCGTTCTACCACCGCCCCCGTCTCCACGGTGGAGCCGTCTCCCAGCACGGTGCAGGGCCCTATGGTACAGCCGGGAGCCAGGGAGACCCTGCGGCCCAGCCAGCAGGGCGGTCGCAGTTCCACCCCCGCCGGGGCGGGGCGCAACCCGTCTTCCAGATCCAGCGCCACTTTGCCTGTCAGTGCGTCGGCCACGCTCTCCAGGTAAGCCCGGCAGTCCCCCATATCCTGCCAGTAACCCTCCACCTCCCAGCCATAGAGGTCATCCCCTCTGGCCAGAAGCGCGGGAAAAAGGTCCTTTCCGAAGTCGTAAGGAACTCCCTCGGGTACGAGATCCATGGCCCGGCGGGTAAGGACATAGATGCCGGTATTGACAAACTCGGTGTCCACCTGGCTCCAGCCGGGCTTTTCCACAAAACCCAGCACCCGGCCGGAATCATCCACTCGTACCAGGCCGTACTCCAGAGGTTCAGCCCGCCGGCAAAGGGCCAGCGAGGCCGCCGAGCGCCGGCTTTGGTGTAAGGCCGTCAGGGCAGAGAGATCTAGGTCGCACACCGCATCCCCGCTGACGACCAGAAAATCTTCCTCCCCCAAAAAGTCCATGCACTTTTTGACGCCCCCCGCCGTTCCCAGGGGCTCATCCTCCACAAAGTAGGTCAACTTCACCCCGTAGTCCGATCCATCTCCAAAATAGTCGGTCACAGCTGCGGGAAGGTAGCGGAGAGTCACGGCGATCTCCCGGACTGCGTGTCGGCGGAGAAGATCCAGGATGTGCCCCAGTACCGGCTTGCCCAGCAGGGGCGTCATGGGTTTGGGTCGGCCCAGGGTGAGGGGGCGCAGACGGCTGCCTTCGCCCCCCGCCAGGATCACTGCTTTCATTCGGAGAACACCACCTTTTTTATGATGTCCTTTAGTATGGCTGTCCTGCACAAAAATACCCGGCTTTACTTTTACAGCAAAGTCGGGTAAACTGAAAAAAGTCGGCCGCCGGAGCTGTCCGTCCCACGCAGACGGATCCGGCGGCATTCTTTTTATCACGGGGGTTATCCAAATGAACATACAAATTTACGGAAAATCCAAATGCTTTGATACCAAAAAAGCCGAGCGCTATTTTAAGGAGCGCGGAATAAAATTTCAGGCAGTGGATCTGCTCCGCTTCGGCATGAGTCGGGGCGAACTCACCAGCGTGACCAAAGCCGTTGGGCTGGAGAATCTGGTTGACTGGAAAAGCCCGGACTCTGCTCTTTTGAAGTATCTGGCCTATGATACAGACAAACTGGAAAAGCTGTTGGAGGATCCCCGGCTCATCCGCACACCCGTGGTTCGAAACGGTAGGCAGGCCACCGTGGGATATCAGCCGGAAATTTGGAAAAACTGGGAATAAGACGTGCTCACTCACCCAGTGCGGCGCGCAGCAGGCCCTGCCACTCCTCCACCGCCCAGTCCGGCCCGGTGAGGGACACCCCGGAACCCAGGCCGAAGAGCCATCCGTAAAACTGCGGGGAGACCGCCGCCTCCACCGTCAGTGTAAAGTGATCCGGCCCGTCCGGAATCAGCATCACCTCCTGGCCGAAGCGATCTATCATTACATTGACCAGGCGGTTTTCACACCGCAGCCGCACATTTCCCTTCTGGCCTGAGAACATGTGAAAATGCCGCTGTCCATACTCCGCCAAATCAAATTTCCGACAGTTTTCGTCCCCTGACCGCGACATGCAGGTAACAGTCAGGCAGGCGGTTTTGTCCACACGATAGTGGCGCAGTTCCCTCACAGCGTGATCCCAGCCCACCAGATAGTAGTTTTCATCGCTCCAGATAAGACCGTAAGGTGAAACAGTATACCGTTTCCCCTCACGGCGGAATACCTTCTCCTTTTTTACATTATAGTCATAATATTGGAACGTCACCGCCCGCCCCGCAGCGATGGCGGTGTGGAGCTTATCGATGGCGTAATAGACCCCTTCGTTTTCTGTCTTGACTCTTCGGTCTACATAGACTTGTCGTTGAAGTTGCCGGGCCTGACTAATACTGGTCAGCCCCTCCAACTTGCGAATGAGGGCGTCGCTTTTTTTGCGGCTGATAAACCGGGAGGACTGCACGGCGTCTACCAGCAGCTTCAGCTCAGGCAGCTCAAAATCCCGCTGCCCCAGAAACCAGCCCCCGTTTTTTCCTTTCCGGAATTGCACATCCATTCCCAAATCCCGCAAGGTCTCCATATCTCGGTAGATGCTCTTGCGCTCGGCGGAGATTTCCCGACGCTCCAGCGCCTCAATAAATTCCTCCGTGGAAATGGGCCTGTCTTCATCTCCCCGCTCCAGAAGCAGCTGGCGGACCACCAGGAGCTTGGCCTTTTGGCCGCTTTGCTTTGCCATTTCTTCCCCTCCCTTTCCGCCTTTATTCTACCAAACTATAAGTCCCATAAAAAGGACTGTAAAAGGATACCACAGGTTTTGTCTTTTAACAAGTATTCCACCGCCCGTTTCAAGGTTTATTCATTATTTGCATCTTTGATATTCCTTTCCTGCATTTCACTTTACAAACCCACGGCAACGTGGTAAAATCTTTACGCCACTGTGCTAAAGTATTCACCGTCTGGAGGCGTTTATCATTGATCATCTGTGACATTCAGGTGGGGGAGATCACCCTGCCGCTGACCCACCCTTTCAAAACTGCTCTGCGTACTGTGGAGCATGTCAACGATGTGGTGGTCCGGGTCATCGGGGATGACGGGCAGGTGGGCTACGGCGAGGCACCCCCCACTGCGGTCATTACCGGGGAGACCAAAGCCTCGGTGACTGCGGCGGTGAAAGAGTTTATTGCCCCCGCCATCATCGGTATGGATCTGATGGATCTGGACGCCGTCATGGCCCGCCTTCAGCGCTCCATGGTGCACAACACCTCCGCCAAGGCGGCTGTGGATATGGCTTTGCTGGACCTGTGGGGCAAGGCCCTGAACACCCCTGTATGGCGGCTGCTGGGCGGGGCAAAACGCAGCTTTTGCACCGATCTCACCATCTCTGTCAATCCGGTGGAGGAAATGGTGCGGGACAGTTTGGAGGCCGTGGAACGGGGCTTTTCCATTTTGAAGGTCAAGGTCGGCAAAGAGAGCAAACGGGATGTGGACCGCCTGATGGCCATTCGGAAGGCCGTGGGCCCCGGGGTCAAGATCCGGGTAGACGCCAACCAGGGCTGGGCGCCCCGGGAATCGGTATCTATCATCTCCGCTCTGGAAGACGCCGGTCTGGACGCGGAACTGATCGAGCAGCCGGTACCCGCCGCCGACTTTGAGGGGATGAAGTACGTCACCGCCCATGTGAACACCCCCATTCTAGCAGATGAGTCGGTCTTTTCCCCCTCCGACGCCGCCAGAGTCATCCAAGAGCGGGCGGCAGATCTCATCAACATCAAGCTCATGAAAACCGGAGGTATCTGGCCCGCTCTCCAGGTCTGCGCTCTGGCTGAGACCTACGGGGTTGAATGCATGATCGGCTGTATGCTGGAAAGCAAGCTGTCTGTCTCGGCCGCCGCCCATCTGTGCGCGGCAAAAGGAATTATTACCCGGGCCGACCTGGACGGCCCCTCACTTTGCTCGGTAGACCCCTTTACCGGCGGTCCAGTGTTTGACGGAGCCACCGTCACCCTCACCGACGCCCCCGGCATTGGCGTGGAGGATATTCCCTGTTCCAACTGGTGCTGATTTTCCTCCCGAACGTCACATTTTTCCCCGATCACCTCCGCCCCTCTTGCAGGCGGTCTTGATAGCTGTCGCGCAAGGGGGCGCGTCAGTCTCCAATATTAAAAAGGAAAGAAGGACCTGTCTATGAAACATGGAAATCGGCTCATCGCCCTGTCCCTGTCCGCGGCCCTCGCCCTGGGACTGACTGCCTGCGGCGGGGACAAAGCCCCCGCCTCCTCCGCCTCCGCCGGGGGATCGGTTTTCCGGCGGCTTTACAGCCAGGAGGTTACCTCCTTTAACTACCTGTACACCGGGAATCAAAACGACTTCCAGATGTCCGCCAACTGTGTGGACTGCCTGGTGGAGTATGACAACTACGGCGTCATGATTCCCTCTCTGGCTGAGAGCTGGGAGCCCAACGCAGACAACACGGAGTGGACCTTCCACATCCGCAAAGGCGTGAAGTGGGTGGACTACACCGGCAAAGAGGTGGCCGATGTCACCGCCAATGACTGGGTTACCGCCGCTCAATGGGTCAACGACGCCAAGAACGAGGCCAGCAACCAGTACATGTACAATGGCATTGTCAAAAACGCCGAGGCCTACTATAATTATACCGCCTATTTGACGGAGCTGGAGAGCGCCACTGACGGCACCGATGCAAATGGCAATCCCGCCAAGCTCAACGCCGACGGCGAGGTCATTGAGCCGGTGGACGAGGTGAAATTCGAGGCTGTGGGCGTCAAGGCCACCGACGACTACACTTTGGTCTACACCATGGAGAGCCCCTGCTCTTACTTTCCCTCCGTCCTCAGCTACGACAGCTATATGCCAGTCTACGCCCCCTTCCTGAAGGAAAAAGGCGCCGACTTTGGCGCCGCCACCGGCCCCGACACCATCCTTTACAACGGTGCCTTCCTTATGACGGAGTTCGAGCCCCAGGATCACCGCACTCTGGTGAAAAACCCCACCTACTGGGATAAGGATAACGTCTTTATCGACAAAATGGAATGGCGCTACAATAATACCGCCAACACCCTGGGGCCTGAGCAGTTTGTCCGCGGCGAGGTAGACTACGCCCAGCTGGATGCCTCCCTGCTCACCTCCTGGCTTCAGGATGACACCAAGTACGAAATGGTGGCCCCCAGCCGCCCCAGCGTGGCCTATTCCTACTTCTACACCTTCAACTTTGAGCCTCGGTTTGACGCCTCTCTCGAGCCTGACAACTGGACGCTGGCCGTCAACAACGAGAATTTCCGCCAGTCCATTCTCCATGCGTTGGACCGGGTCAACGCCCTCTCCGTCCAGGATCCCCAAAACCCGGAGAGCCTGGTGAACAACACCATCACCCCGTCCACCTTTGCCAGCGCCAACGGTCTGGACTACACCCAGTACCCAGCCCTGAAGGCTATCACTGGGGGAGACAGCTTTGACACTGCCGCCGCTCTGGACTACAAAGCCAAGGCTATGACTGAGCTCACCACCGCCGGCGCCACTTTCCCGGTGAAGGTCTATATGCGCTACAACCCCGGCACCGCCAACTGGGATAAGGAATGCCAGATGGTGGAGCAGCAGCTGGAGGGCGCGCTGGGCACCGACTATATCGACGTCATCGTGGAGGCCGGCCCCTCCACCAACTTCCTCTCCACCGTTCGCCGCACAGGCGACTTTGCCCTCATGAAATGCAACTGGGGCGCTGACTATGCTGATCCCCAGACCTGGACCGACCCCTTCCTGCGTACCAACTCCTATAACTTTATGAACCAGGATGCCGATCGCACCATCGCTGACGTGTCCTGCAACCACAAGAGCCCCGAGACCCAGGCGCTGGTGGAGCAGTACTACACCCTGGTGGATACCGCCAAGGACATCACCGACGATGATGCGGCTCGCTACACCGCCTTTGCCGAGGCCGAGGCCTTCCTCATTGAGCATGCCATCATCATCCCCTTCTCGGTTTCTACCGAGGGCTATGTGGCCACCCGACTCAATGTCTTCGAGGCCGAGTACGCCCCCTATGGACTGGCGCTCCAGCGCTTCAAGTATCAGCATATCATGGAGAAACCCATGAACATGGAGCAATTCAACACCTTGTATCCCCAGTGGCAGGCTGACCGGGCCACGGCACTGGAAAAGGCCGGACAATAATATTCTCTTCTGCAGCGGAGAGAGGAAGGCGGCGGAAGCGCTGCCTTCCTCTCCCGCATAGATCACGGCCCTGTCCCAAGACGGGACCGCGATCTATGCGGACTACTCCCCAACCCAAAAGGAGGCTCCCCTTATGGCGAAATATATTGGAAAGCGGCTGCTCCGTTCGCTGCTGACCTTGTTTATTATCATTACCATTGTCTTTTCTCTGCTTCGGCTGATGCCCGTGGAGGGCTATTTTCAGAACTTTGAAAAAATGAGTTCCACTCAGATTCGAGTCGGGCTTCAGCAGCTGGGACTTACTGATCCCCTCCCTGTGCAGATGGCCAACTTCTGGAAGGGCGTTTTTCAAGGGGATCTGGGCGTGAGTCACAAGTACCGGGTAGGGGTCAGCGTGCTGGACATCATCGGAGGCAAAATGCCCCTGTCCCTTTCCATCGGCCTATGCTCCCTGGGCATTGCCCTGCTGCTGGGCCTGCCCCTGGGCATCCTTATGGCGCGCTCCACCCGCACCCGCTGGAAGATTGGGGACAGGCTGGGCACTGTCTTTGTGGTGGTGATCCAGGCAGTCCCCGCGGCCGTCTACTATCTGCTCCTCCAGTTTTACGGCAGCCGTCTGCCCGGGGCCTCCATGTTTTTTGACGCCGGACGTCCCACCACCTGGCTGCTCCCCATTTTTTCTCTGGCCCTGGGCAACATCGCCTACTACGCCATGTGGCTGCGGCGCTACATGGTAGACGAGAGCAACAAGGACTACGTAAAGCTGGCCCGTGCCAAGGGCGTGCCCACCTCCGAGATTTCCCGGAGGCACATCTTCCGCAACGCCTTTGTTCCCCTGGTGCAGTTCATCCCCACCTCAGTGATCCTGACCCTGATGGGCTCCCTCTATGTGGAGAGTCTCTACTCCATCCCCGGTATGGGCGGTCTGCTGGTCACTGCCATCCAGACCCAGGACAACACCTTGGTACAGGCCCTGGTACTCATCTACGCCGGCATCTCCATTTTGGGACTGCTGGTGGGCGATATTCTCATGGCGATTTTGGACCCCCGCATTACCCTGGGGCAGAAAGCAGGTGGGCGCTGATGGCTCTCTTCCGATACAAGGACAGCAAAACGCAGACCCTGTCCCACCACCTGGACCAGGCGGCCCAGCGGCAGTTTACCCAAGAGGAGCTCTTCCAGTTCGCCACCTACGACCCCGATGCGGGAGAGCGAGGCGGCTACTCCGGCTACTCATACTGGCGCTCCACGCTCCGAGCCTTCCGGAAAGATAGAACCGCCATGCTCTTTCTCTGTATCATTGCCCTCACGCTCCTCTTTACCTTCCTGGAGCCCCTGATCCCCTACGATCGGCAGTCCAATACCATCTACTACACTGAGCAGGCCGAGATCAATCTCTTTACCCGCCAGCCGGTGCTGGACGAAAGCGGAAAGCCGGTGGTCAAGGTCTCCCTGGCTAAGGACCTGTCTCCGGGAAAAGAGTTCTGGTTTGGTACCAACACCATCGGCCAGGACCTGTGGAGTCAGATTTGGGCAGGCACCCGGAACAGTCTGGCGATCGGCTTCGCCGTGGCCTGTGTGGACGCCTTGCTGGGCATCCTGATGGGCGTGCTGTGGGGCTATGTCCGCAAGCTGGACTTCCTTTTCACCGAGCTTTACAATGTCTTTGACAACGTCCCCCAGACCCTGCTGGTCATCATCATCTCCTATATCCTCCGCCCTGGTATGGGAACCATGATTTTTGCCATGTGCCTCACCTCCTGGCTCCAAACCGCCCGGTTTGTGCGAAACCAGGTTGTTATCATCCGGGACCGTGATTACAATTTGGCATCACGCTGCCTGGGTACGTCCACCTGGCACATCATCACCCGGAACCTGCTGCCTTACCTGGTGAGCATCATCACCATGCGGATGGCCCTGGCCATTCCGGCCGCCATCAACAACGAGGTATTCATCACCTATATCGGCCTGGGCGTCCCTCTGGAGACTCCCACTCTGGGTAATCTGGTGGAGGCGGGCCGGAAGGTGATGAGCGAGGCCGCTCTGCGGTATCAGCTTTTTATCCCCGTCGTCATCCTGGCCACCATCACCATCTCCTTCTACATCATCGGCAACGCCTTTGCCGACGCCGCCGACCCCAAAAACCACGTCAACTGATAAGGGGCACTGTGCTCCGCCCAAGGAGGTCCTGTCCCATGCCAAACAAAGACACCATCCTCTCTTTTGAGGATCTGGATATCCGCTTTACTCTCCGGGGGCAGGTCCTGCGGGCCATCCGCGGGGTCTCCCTGGACGTCGCCCGCGGGGAGTCTCTGGCCATTGTGGGCGAGTCCGGCTCCGGCAAGAGCGTGTTCACCAAGTCCGCCATGGGCCTTCTGGACGTCAACGGCTCCATTGCTGGGGGCCACATCTGGTATGACGGCAAGGATTTGGCCGCCTATCAGACGGAAAATGAGTGGCTTACCATCCGGGGCAAGGAGATCGCCATGGTGATGCAGGACCCCATGACCTCCCTGACTCCTTTGAAAACGATTGGCGACCAGATTCTGGAGGCAGTGCTGCTTCACCAGGGCCTGCGGGGTGAAGCGGCCAAACAGGCCGTACTGGAGGCGCTGACCGCTGTGGGCATCGACGACGCTCCTCAGCGCTATCGCCAGTACCCGCATGAGTTCTCTGGCGGTATGCGCCAGCGGGTGGTCATCGCCATCGCCGTAGCCTGCCGGCCTAAGATTCTCATCTGTGACGAGCCCACCCCCGCATTGGATGTGACCTTTCAGTCTCAGATTCTGGATCTTATCAAGCAGCTTCAAAAAAAGCTGAATCTGACCACCATCTACATCACCCACGACCTGGGGGTGGTGGCCAACGTGGCCGACCGCATTGCCGTGATGTACGCCGGCGACATTGTGGAGGTGGGCCGGTGCGAGGAGGTCTTTTACGACCCCAGGCACCCCTATACCTGGGCCCTCCTCTCCTCCTTGCCCCAGTTGGGTGTAAAAGGGCAGGAGCTTTACTCCATCAAGGGCACGCCTCCCAACCTCTTTCAGGAAGTGAAGGGCGATGCCTTTGCCCCCCGGAATCCCCGGGCACTGAATATCGACTTTGTGGAGCGGCCTCCCTTCTTCGAGGTATCTCCCACTCACAAGGCCCGCACCTGGCTTCTGGACCCCAGGGCCCCAAAAGTGGAACCGCCGGAGCTCATCCGACATTTGCGCCAGCAGGGAGGAAACGGTCATGTCTGATACCAAAGAAGTCCTCCTGGAAGTCCGGGATCTGCAAGTCACCTTTGGTTCCCGCCGCCACCCCTTCACCGCGGTGGACGGCGTCTCTTTTGACATCTACAAGGGCGAAACTTTCAGTCTCGTGGGGGAGTCCGGCTCGGGCAAGACTACCATCGGACGGGCCATTATTCGGGTCAACCCGGTCTCGGGGGGCACGGTGCGCTACAAGGGGGAAATTATCTCCGGCAAAGTGAGCCGGGAGTTGGATCGAAAGGTGATTCAGGAGATTCAGATGATCTTTCAGGATCCCATGGCCTCCCTCAATGAGCGGGCCAAGGTGGATTATATTGTTTCCGAGGGGCTGGCTGCAACCGCCGGACACCTTTCCGAACAGGAGCGAGAGGCCAAGGTGGAACAGGCTCTCTCCGACGTTGGCCTCCTTCCCGAGTTTGCCAGCCGCTTTCCTCATGAGTTCTCCGGCGGACAGCGCCAGCGCATCGGCATTGCCCGCTCCCTCATTATGAAGCCCGAGTTTATTATTGCCGACGAACCCATTTCTGCCCTGGACGTGTCTATCCGGGCGCAGGTGCTGAACCTGATGGCCAGACTGCAAAAGGAACGGGGACTGACGTATCTTTTTATCGCTCACGACCTCTCTGTGGTTCGTTTTATCTCCGACCGCATCGGTGTTATTCACAAGGGGAAGCTGATGGAGCTGGCAGGCAGCGAGCAGCTCTTTGCCCACCCGCTGCACCCCTACACCCGTTCCCTTCTTTCTGCCATTCCTATGCCCGACCCGGTGGGGGAACGCAACAAGAAGCTTTTGATTTATGACCCAGCCCAGCACCACTACTCCGAGACCAATCCACCCCTCTGGAAAGAGCTGGAACCCGGACACTTTATTCGAGGCAGTGAAGAAGAGCTGGATATTTACCGGAAGATGCTGTAAAATAGAGGGACACAAACAGGAGCTGTCAAACAGCTCTTGACCCCTTTCATTGTTCCGGCGGCTTCTGCCGCCATCCACTCTGTGGGGGCCGTCCTTTGGGGCGGTCCCTCCCTTTTTGAGGTAATGATTACTATGTTGACTCCCAATTCTCTCTATCCCGGTGCCTGTGTGGCGCTGCTTTGCGCCAGCTCTGCGGTACCCGCCGACCGTCTCGCCCCCGCTGTGGAAGCGGTCAAAGCCCTGGGTCTGGAACCTGTGGTCTATCCCTCCTGCCTTTTTGAAAATCGCCACGGCTATTTTGCCGCCGACGACGGCCAGCGGGCCAAAGACCTGTCCGACGCTTTCTCCGATCCCGCCATCCGGGGCATTCTCTGCATCCGGGGGGGCTATGGCGCCGGGCGGCTTCTTCCTCTGCTCAACTGGAAGGACATGGCCCGCCATCCCAAGCTCTTCTGCGGGTACAGTGACGTCACCGCCCTCCACATCGCTCTCAACCAGTGCTGCCGGCTGCTCACTTATCACACTCCCATGCCCTCTACCGAATACTACCAGCCAGTGGATGAATTTACTACGACCTATCTCCGCAGGGCCCTTTTTGGGGCTCTTACCGGCCCCTTACCTATGGGCAATTCCGTCCGCACGCTGGCCGGCGGTCGGGCCAGCGGTGTTCTCTGCGGCGGCAACCTCTCCCTGATCTGCGACAGCCTGGGTACCCCCTGGGAACTGGATACCCGGGGCAAGGTTCTTTTCCTGGAGGACATCGGAGAAAAGACCTACCGGGTGGACGGGATGCTCACCCAACTCCGAAATGCTGGTAAGCTGGATGACTGCGCCGCCGTTCTGCTGGGCGGCTGGGCCGATTGCGTCCCGGAGGATGAGGAAAAAACACTCACCCTGGACGAGATCTTCCGGGAACTTATTCTCCCCGCCGGAAAGCCTGTGCTGGCCGACCTCCCCGCCGGACACGTCCTGCCCACCATGTCCCTTCCCTTGGGCGCCACTGTGACGGTGGACGCCGATGCCCAAACACTGGAGGTGACCACATGACTGTTTCAGAGCTGAGTTCCTATCTCCGGCAAGAGATTGACGCTTTTCCTGGGCAGACAGCTCTCCTGGTTTCCGATCCTCTCTCTCCTGAGTCTTTGCACGCCTGGCAGGAAACCCTCCGGTTCCCTGCCGCCTCCACCATTAAGACCCCAATTCTTCTCACCGCGCTGGAGCAGGTACGGCAGGGAATGCTCTCCTTGACAGAGCCCATGACAGTCCCCCCCGAATCCGTCCTTCCCGACACAGAGGTCTTTGACCGAGGAGAAAACAGCTACTCTCTGTGGGAGCTGCTCTACTGGATGATTGTGGAGAGCGACAACACCGCCACCAACGTCATTTTGGACGCTCTTGGCTTTGATGCGGTGAATGAATACTGCGCCATGATTTTGGGGCTGGAAAACACCCTCTGTCAGCGGAAAATGCTGGACTTTGCCGCCGCTGGGGCCGGGCTGGACAACTTTACCTCCGCGGCGGATCAGCGCCGGCTTTTTTCCCTGCTTCAAGGTGGTCAGGTTTTGAATCCCGGGCTGCGGAAGGTGGCCCTGTCCATTCTCAGCCGCCAAAGATCCCAGGACTGTATGCTCCGCTACATTCCCGACGCCGTGGAGGTCGCCCACAAGACCGGCGGACTGGACGGTGTTGCCCACGACTGCGGTCTTTTCCTTTTGCCCCGCCGCCCTTTCTTTTTGGGTATTTTTACCTGGGATGGGCCTAGTCCCGACGGCGATCCCGGTCAGAAACGGTATATCGGTCGTCTGTCCAAGGCTATCTACGATGTTTATAAGGAGGTCTGAGCCATGAATGCAGTGGTTTGCGTCTCCCGCTGCCCCCTTTATCTTCGTCCCAGCGGCCAGTGTGAGCTGGCCGATGAGGCCCTGATGGGCTGGGTGGTATCCATCCTAGACCGCCCCTGCCCGGGCTGGTATGAGGTCAAGACCGACTACGGCTACACCGGCTATGTCCCCGCCGCTGCCCTTACCGTGGGGGACGGGAATGCTGCCCGCTGGGCCTCTCTGCCCCATAAAACCGTACTGCGGGGGATTTGCTCCGTCCGCTCCACCCCTCGGGTTCAGGGCTGGCAGCTCACCGAGCTGCTCCGGGGTGCCACCGTGGCAGTCCACGGTCAGCCCGACGATGACGGCTGGCAGAAGATTTCCCTCCCTGATGGACGGGAGGGCTACACCAAGGTCGGCTTTTTGGGGGATATTCCACAGTGGACTGACGAAGCCGCCTTTCGTGCCGCCGTGGTCCGCACCGCCCGGACTTACCTGGGCGCCCACTACCTCTGGGGAGGCAAGACCCTCCTGGGCGTAGACTGCTCCGGTTTGGTCTTTATCTCTTACCGACTCAACGGTGTCACCATTTGGCGGGACGCCTCCATTCGAGAAGGCTACCCCATCCACGCCATAGACCCCGCGGATAAAAAGCCGGGTGACCTCATGTTTTTTCCCGGACATGTGGCCCTCTATCTGGGAGAGGACCGCTACATCCACTCCACCGCCTTTAACGGCAGCGACGGGGTGGTCATCAACAGCCTGAATCCCGCCGCCCCTGACTACCGGCCCAAACTGCCTGAGACTCTCACCGCAGTGGGCAGTCTGTTCTGAGCGCACGGAAAAAACACCGGTGCCGTTGCCATCAAGCAACGGTACCGGTGTTATATCTTCTATCGAAAAGAGAATTTTTTATTTTTTTAGCAGTTTTTCTGTCATCTCCACTGCCTCAAACACCATCCGGTCGCAGTGGCATTTACGCTCTTCCCCGTTTTCCTTCGCCTTCTTCAGCAGCCCGGCGCACTCCAGACAGCCGTTTTTTTCCTGAAACTCACGCATCAGCGTCTTGGCCGCCTCATCTCCCGCCCCTGCCATCCCCAGGGCCATCAAGGCACCGGTCACGGCGCCGCAGGTAGAGCCGTGGCGCATCCCGGTGTTGAAAAAAGTTCCCGCTCGAAAAGCCGTACTCTCGTCAATTCCGCACCGCTTGCTGAACGGAATCAGCGTGGCTTGGCAGCAGTTGTAGTGGACGTTGGGATCTGCCCGAAGCTCCCTGGTTTTTTTCATAATCTGGCTCATTGATTTTCCCCTTTTCCTTTTGACGATTCTTTCACCGAAAAGGCAATCCTTCCCGTGCTCTCAATTAAAGATTTCGCCTTCTTCTGCAAAAAGTCTGCGAACCTTTTCCATCAAAGGCCGGTTTTCCGGCCGATCCAGCTTGGGGTCCGTCTCCAGCAGCTCCCGAGCCGCCTGCTGGGCCTCCTTCAGCACCCGGGTGTCCCCCGCCAGATCGGCAGCCCGCAGTGTAGGCAGGCCGTGCTGCCGCCGGCCAAAGAAATCGCCGGGTCCACGAAGTTCCAGATCCTTCTCGGCAATCTTGAACCCATCCGTGGTCTGCGTAAAATATTTCATCCGCTCTCGGGTATCGGGGGTGTGATTCCCGCTGACCAGCACGCAGTAAGACTGCCATTTCTCCCGGCCCACCCTGCCCCGGAGCTGATGGAGTTGACTAAGGCCAAAGCGGTCTGCGTTCTCAATGACCATCAGGGAGGCATTTGGCACATCCACCCCCACCTCCACCACGGTCGTGGACACCAGGATGTCCACTTCACCATGGGCAAAGGCAGCCATGACCTTTTCTTTTTCCCGGGGCTTCAGCTTTCCGTGAACAAAGGCCACCCGCAGATCCGGAAACACCGTCTTCTCCAGTTCTTCGGCATAGGCGGTCACCGCCTTCAGCTCAGCCCCCTCCCCCTCCTCTACGGCGGGGCAAATAACGTAGACCTGACGGCCTTCCCTCACCTGTTTTCGGGCAAAGCGGTACATTCGCGTCCGCTTTTCCTCTCCCACCAGATAGGTTTCCACTGGCGTCCGCCCCGGCGGCAGCTCGTCGATGACCGTCACGTCCAGATCTCCGTAAATAAGCAGTGCCAGTGTCCGCGGGATCGGGGTGGCCGACATTACCAGCACATTGGGGGACTTCTCTGCCTTGGAAGCCAAGGCAGAGCGCTGGCCCACGCCAAAACGGTGCTGCTCATCGGTGATGACCAGCCCCAATTTTTGAAACTCCACCCCCTCGCTCAACAGGGCGTGAGTGCCTACCATCAGGTCGATCTCACCCTCTGCCAAAGCGGCCCGGGCCGCCCGCTTTGCAGCGGCGCCCAGGCTCCCGGTCAGCAGCCCCACCCGCAGCCCTGCCGGAGCCAGCAGCTCAGACAGTGTCTCCCAATGCTGCCGGGCCAAAATCTCCGTAGGCGCCATCATGGCCGCCTGAAACCCTCCAGCATAGGCCAGCCATGCGGCAAAAGCGGCCACTACCGTCTTGCCGGAGCCCACATCGCCCTGTATCAGCCGATTCATGCCGCGACCCGAGGCAAGGTCGTCTGCGATTTCCTCCATGGCCCTTCGCTGGGCTCCAGTTGGGGAAAAGGGCAACAGGGGTAAGAACTCCGAAAGATCTCGCCTGGGAAAGGCCTGTCCTTCCTTCTCCCCCCGGCGGCGGCGCAGGAAGGCCATACCGCAAGAGAGGGTAAACAGTTCCTCAAAGACAAGCCGCCGCCGGGCCACCGCCAAAGCTTCCTCATCGGTTGGAAAATGAACGTTTCGGAGAGCATATTCCACTGCGGCCAGACGGCACCTCTGTCTTAGCTCTCCGGGCAGCTCATCCGGTATCTGGTCGGCGCACCCCTCCACGCACTGGAGCGCCAATGAGGCCAGCAGGTGATTAGAAACCCCGGCGGTGAGGGAGTAGACCGGCATAATCCGCCCGGTAAACCGGGTCCGGTCTGCCCGTTCAAATACGGGATTAGTAAGCTGCCGCTTCCGCCCTATCGTCTCCACTTTTCCGTAAAAGATATAGCTCTCCCCCGGCTCCAGTGCCCGGCGGACGTACTCTTGATTGAAGAAGGTGGCCTCCGCCGATCCTGAGCCGTCCACAATCCGGCTCTTGCTCACCGACAGTCCTGTGCGGATATGGGACGTACTGGGCCGCTCAGCCACCAAAGCGCAGATGCACACCGGCTCCCCCTCGGGGGCGTCTGCAATGGTGTTGAGTCTCGTCCTGTCCTCATACGCCCGGGGATAGTGATTCAGCAGATCTCCCGCTGTCACCAGCCCCAGCTTTGCCAGGGCCTTTGCCCGGGCAGGCCCAATCCCCGGCAGCTCCTGCAACAGCGTCTCTGGTGTCATCCATCACCCCTCCCCCCGCGTTTTTGTTATCCTACCACAAAACTCGGTGTCGGGCAAGACACTCTCTGGTAAACTGCATCGTTTCCCTTTCTTCTTTTTTGCAATTTTTAATATTTTTACTTGCAAATTTATTGTGTAACATATATAATAAGTTGCATTAAAAATTCCCCTTTGGAAAGGACGGATCCGTCTTGAGTGAGAAAACCTTTCGAAAAGTGATGGCCGCCAACCGCGGAGAGATTGCCATCCGTATTTTTCGCGCCTGCTACGATCTGGGGCTGCGAACAGTGTCCGTCTATTCCAACGAGGACACATACAGTCTCTTCCGCACCCGTGCTGACGAAGCCTATCTCATTGGCCGCAACAAAAGCCCCCTAGCCGCCTATCTGGATATTCCCGCCATTGTAAGTCTCGCCACCCACCGAGGTGTAGATGCCATTCACCCCGGCTACGGGTTTTTATCTGAAAACGCAGATTTTGCTCGAGCCTGCGAAGAAGCCGGCGTGGTCTTTATCGGTCCCTCTTCCAAGGTGCTGGCTCAGATGGGTGACAAACTGGCAGCGAAGGCCACCGCCATTGCCTGCGGCGTACCTATTATTCCCGGCTCCACCGAGCCTTTAAAAGATGCCGACCAAGCGGTGGAAAAAGCGCTCGCTTATGGTTTTCCTGTGATTCTCAAGGCGGCTGCCGGCGGTGGCGGCCGCGGGATGCGCCGCTGCGACAGTGAAAACGAAGTGCGCACCAACTTTCAACTGGTAAAAAGCGAGGCCAAAAAGGCCTTTGGCAACGATGACATTTTTATTGAAAAATACCTGGTGGAACCCAAGCACATCGAAGTACAGATTCTGGCTGACCAATATGGAAACGTCGTCCACCTGGGGGAGCGGGACTGCTCCCTTCAGCGCCGCTACCAGAAAGTGGTAGAGTTTGCGCCGGCATGGAGCGTACCTGAGGCGGTTCGCCATGCCCTGCATGAGGATGCGGTAAAAATTGCAAAACATGTGGGCTATGTCAACGCCGGCACGGTGGAATTTCTTGTGGATAAGGACGGGCGGCATTATTTTATCGAGATGAACCCCCGTATCCAGGTAGAGCATACGGTCACCGAGATGGTGACCGGCATCGATCTGGTGCGGGCCCAGATCCTTGTTGCTGAGGGCTGCTCTCTCTCAGACCCGCGGATTGGCATGTCCAGCCAGAGTGATCTGCAGCAAAACGGCTATGCGATTCAATGCCGGGTGACCACCGAAGACCCTGCCAACAATTTTGCCCCCGATACTGGCAAGATCACTGCCTATCGCTCCGGCGGCGGCTTCGGTGTCCGCCTGGACGGCGGCAACGCATATACCGGTGCCGTTATTTCCCCCTACTATGATTCCCTGTTGGTGAAGGTCACCGCCTGGGACAACACTTTTGAAGGCACTTGCAGCAAGGCCCGGAGAGCCATCAGTGAAGAGCACATCCGGGGTGTCAAGACCAATATCCCATTCATCACCAACATTCTCTCCCACCCCCAATTTCTGGAGGGAGCCTGCCATACCAAGTTTATCGACGAGACCCCCGAGCTTTTTGAGTTTGAAAACGGCCGTGACCGGGCTACCAAGGTTCTTAAATATATTGCTGAGATTCAAGTTAAGAATCCGGATACCCAGCGCAAGCAGTTGGAGATCCCCCGTTTCCCATCTCCCAGCCGTCTCCAGACTCGAACCGATGGATTGAAGATCCTCCTGGATGACCAAGGCCCTAGGGCGCTTAGCCGCTGGGTGCTGGAGCAGAAGAAGCTCCTCATCACCGACACGACCATGCGAGACGCCCATCAGTCTCTACTCTCCACTCGGATGCGTACCCGGGACATGGCTCTGGGAGCGTCTGGTACTGCCGAGATCCTAAAAGACTGCTTTTCCTTGGAGCTGTGGGGGGGCGCCACCTTTGACGTGGCATACCGCTTCCTCCATGAATCCCCCTGGGAGCGACTGGACATCCTTCGTCAGGCCATTCCCAACATTCCCTTCCAGATGCTTCTCCGGGGTGCCAATGCGGTGGGCTACACCAACTACCCCGACAACGTAGTACGGGTCTTTATTCAGAATGCCGCCAAATACGGCATTGATATTTTCCGCGTTTTTGACGCCCTCAACTGGCTGCCCGGCATGGAGGTGGCGATGGACGAGGTGCTGCGGCAAGGCAAGTTCTGCGAGGCTACCCTTTGCTATACCGGCGACATTCTGGACTCCCGCAGAGATAAGTATACGTTAGAGTATTATGTAAAGCTTGCAAGAGAGCTGGAGCATCGGGGCGCCCATATGCTCTGCGTTAAGGATATGTCCGGCCTTCTGAAGCCCTATGCCGCCAAAAAGCTGGTCACCACTCTGAAGCAGGAAATCGGCATTCCTATTCATCTCCACACCCACGACACCTCCGGCAATCAGATCGCCTCCTACCTCATGGCCGCCGAGGCTGGGGTAGACGTGGTGGACTGTGCCGTGGAATCCATGGCCTCCACTACCAGCCAGCCTTCCCTCAACGCTTTGGTAGCTGCTCTGCGGGGGCAAGAACGGGACACCGGCTTTGATTCCGACCAGCTCCAAAAGCTCTCTGACTACTGGTCGGATGTGCGTCTGCGCTACGGCCGCTTTGAGACTGGAATTAAGAATCCCTCCACCGATATTTACCGCTACGAAATGCCCGGCGGTCAGTACTCCAACCTCAAAGCGCAGGTGGAGAGCCTGGGCCTGGGGCACCAGTTTGAAGCGGTGAAGGAAATGTATCGGGCCGTCAACACCATGCTGGGTGACATTGTAAAGGTAACTCCCTCCTCAAAAATGGTGGGTGATCTGGCTATCTTCATGGTCCAGAATGACCTGACTCCAGACAACATTCTGGAGAAGGGCGAGGCTCTCCCGTTCCCCGACTCAGTCGTCAATTATTTCAAAGGAATGATGGGCCAGCCTGCGTGGGGCTTCCCAGAGGATCTTCAAAAGGTCGTCCTCAAGGGAGAAGAGCCAATTACCTGCCGTCCCGGCGAACTGCTTCCCCCTGTGGACTTTACCAAGGCCCGGGAAGAGGTGGAGAAATTTTACCCCGACGCCTCCGACCGCACAGTGGTCTCCTGGTGCCTCTATCCCAAGGTGGTGGAGGAGTTCTGCCGTCACCGTCAGGAGTACGGCTATATTACCCGTATGGGCAGCCATGTGTTCTTTGACGGTATGGCGCTGGGTGAGACCACCCAGATCAGCATCGAGGACGGCAAGACCCTGGTCATCAAATATTTAGGTCTGGGCGATCTCAACGAAGACGGTACCCGAAACGTCCAGTTCGAGCTTAACGGCATGCGGCGGGAGGTTGCCGTGGTCGATCCTTCCGCCGAGTCCCGCGTGTCCGCCACTGCCATGGCGAATCCCTCCGACAAGAGTCAGGTCGGCTCTGCCATCCCCGGCATGATCTCCAAGATATCGGTAGAGCCCGGTCAGAGCGTAAAAAAGAATCAGGTTCTGGCTGTCATTGAGGCCATGAAAATGGAGACCAGTGTAGTGGCCCGCATGGATGGTATTGTAGACCAGGTTTTGGTCCAGGAGGGATCTGCCGTCAAGGCCGGCGAACTCCTCATCACCATGAAGTGACCCCTTGCTTTTACCCGTGAATTCCTGGGCAGACGGGCATGTCCCTTTGTCCAGTGCTTGCAGAAAGGAGTTTTGTTGTGGAAACGATTTTGAACCTTCTTCCCCTGACGGATGATGAGCGAGCTGCTTTTCTGGCCTGCGCCCCCCATGAAGATCATATTTTTATTCCCTCCCCTCATCTTTCTTTTTCCGGTGAAACCGCCTCTCTGGATAAGATCGCGCGGGCCACGATCATCTTAGGCAGCGTGCCTCCCCACATGCTGGTAGGCAGCACCGGTCTGAAGTGGCTTCAAACCTGGTCAGCAGGTGTCAACGCCTATACGCTCCCCGGCACATTTCCCAAGGGGGCCATTCTCACCTCTGCTGTAGGCGCTTATGGCCCGGCAGTCTCCGAGCACATGTTTGCCTCCCTGCTGGCGGTGATGAAACGCTTACCCGAGTACCGGGATTTCCAGTCTGCCCACCGTTGGGCCAACGCCGGAACTGTCCATTCTCTCCGGGGATCCACTGTCCTTCTGCTGGGTACAGGCGACTTGGGCGGGCATTTTGCCGCTCTGGTAAAGTCGATGGGTGCCCGCACTATCGGACTGAACCGCCACCCGGAGACCTCGATTGCCTGCGTGGATGAGCTCCACCCCCTGTCGGAGCTGGATGCCTGGCTTCCCCATGCAGACGTAGTGGCCATGACCCTTCCGGAAACACCTCAGACTATTCACCTGATGAACGCTCACCGGCTCTCCCTGCTGAAGCCGGATGCCATTCTGGTAAATGCGGGCCGGGGTACTGCTGTGGACTGTCTTGCTCTGGCGGAAGCCCTCCGGTCCGGGCGTCTATGGGGCGCGGCTCTGGATGTCACAGAACCCGAGCCTCTCCCCGCCGATCACCCTCTCTGGGACTGCCCCAACCTGATCCTCACCCCCCACGTCGCAGGGGGCGACCACATGGACGGGACTATACGCCGCATTGTATCCATCGCCCTGGAAAACCTCCGCCGGTTCATGGCGGGGGAACCTCTTCGTAATCGGGCCCTCTGATTCCCTTGGATTTGCAGTAAAACTATGATACCCTCCCGGTACTAAATAACCGGGAGGGTATTTTTATGCGCACCTTGACTTGTCTGGCTCTTTCTCTGCTTCTGCTGACCTCTTCCGCTCTGGGCGCATCCTCCGAGCCGATCACCCGGGGTGACTTTACCATTCTCCTTTGGCAGTCAGCTGGCGGTGTCTCTTACGACGTCAGCGGCTGTCCCTTCTCCGATGTGGAGAAAAACGCCTCCTGCGCTCAAGCAGTATGCTGGGCCTGGGATGAGGGCCTGGTTCAAGGCACCGGAGATGAACTTTTTTCACCCGACCGTCTCCTCACCCGGGAGGAGTGTGCCGCCCTCCTCCGCCGCAATGACGCTCGTCTGGGGCGAGACACCTTTTTCCCTGATGCCGGGATCTGTAACGACTTTCAGGACATCTCTCCCTGGGCGGACGACAGTCTCTATTGGGCCTGCTCCACAGGCCGCATGGTCTGGCTGGAAAACCGTCTCGCCCCCTACTCCCCTGTTACTCAAGCCGAGGCAGAGCTCTATTTCAGCGCCCCGTCCCACTCCTGACGCCGATCAGAGAGCCTATCGCACCAGCTTCTCCAGCTGCTCCCAAGTATACCCCTCCGCCTCGATCTTCTCCCAGACGGAGAACTTTTCCTCAACCATGGCCCAGGTGATATACCAGTACACATAGTCCACCTGGAGGTGACAGGGCAAAATATCTTCAATAATTTTTCGCAAGGCATCAAACTCATCCGGAATACCTGGCACGTCCGGAAAGCGAACCTCCACTACGCCGGGATCCGCCGTCTCGCTGGCCACGGCGTTAAGCCCACAGCCCTTCAAATTGTCATTGACTGCTTGCAGCGTAAAACTGTCTCCGCTAATCCGCAGCAGTGCCGCCAGCGCTTTCCGCCGCCCCCCTGAGGTGTCCGCCACAGGTCTCCGGACCAGAAGGCTCTCCAGCTTCTCCAGTCCCCAGCTTTCCGCCGTGTCGAGGAATCCCTCCCGCTCCAGCAAAGAGAGTGTTTTCTCCACTCCGTCCAGCGCATTGCCCTCGCCAGCCAGCTCCCCGGCAGTATACGTCCCACCCCTCTGGTAGGGGCCCAGCGGCCGGAGCAGCGCCCACAGATGTTCCGCACAGCTCATGCGCTTACTCCCACTGTCAGCGTTCCAAGCTGGGGCAGCTCACCACTGGCAATCGCCACATCGGCAGCAGGAGCGGAAATGGAGCAGTTTGCTACACCGTCCTGAGAAAAAATCAACTGGTAGAGCTCTGCAACCAGCACATCTCGGCCGAGCAGCTTTCCCGAAAAGAAGTCTCTCAGAGCAGCCTCCACCCCGGTTTTTACCTCCGCGCTCTTTGCTCCCTCTTTCGTGGTGATTGCAACCGTCACATCCACCGGCTTGACTGCAGGAGCCCCCACCTGAACATCCACTGCAATCTCCCTCCGGGTCTCGAAGTAGTCGGTCAGCAGTCCCAGCAACTCAGCTCCGGGCAGCCCTGTCTGGGTGGCAACCACTACATCCACAGTGCCCTTTCCCCGGTTTCGGGGCAGCACCGTAACCGCTGCCACCTGCTCAAAGGACAGGGCTCCCTGCTCATAGAAAGCAGTATTGGCTCCATTGGGCATCCGTCGATAGGTCTCCAGTACCCGCTTCCGCAGCGTTTCGTCCTCCTCGGCGTCCATGCCTCCCGCAAATGCGTTCGGATTGACGCATCTGCTGATTCCCACGGGAGCCACCGCCATTGCCTGAATGCTCCCCGCCGACACATTGCCCGCCGCTTCGGCCTCCACTGCCCGAGCCGTGGTCTCCGCCCAGGTTTTTCCCGCCGGCAGCACCGCGTTCTCCACCGTCTCAAAACGCACCATTCCAGCGGTGGCGCACACCGTCCCTGCCGGAATAGACAGGTCGGCGGATGAGGCTGTATCCACAAAAAAGCGAATGACTCCCTCCGCCCGCATGGCCTCCCGCCGTTCCAGCCCCCGCAGTGCAGCGTGCCGCTCCAAATAGGTTCCCACCGCCGTCTGAGGAAAGGACTGCCTGGACAGCCAGTCCGCCTGAACATAGAGGGCATACACCTCGGCTGCCACTGCGTAGAGCTTTACCGACAGATCACTGACCGCCGACGCCTCCTCCCCCGTCTCCCGGCGAAACACCGTCAGCATCTCGTCATAGATCTCCTCAATCGTTTTCATACGCTTCCCTCCAAACGCACCGTGGCTGCCAGTTCCTCTCCCTGCCACTCTATCCGGGCAATAAGCTGCACTGCACCGTCCGCCTCTTCCAAAGTCACCTCACAAACTTCCACATGCTCATCGCTCAGTGCCTCGGACACATACTGCCGGGCCAGCGAGGCCCGCTGCCCCGGCGCAGCCCGTCCCAGCAGATGGAGCCTGCTGCCCAGCTCCGGCAGAAATGGAAAACTCCCTCGGCGAACTGAGAGCTTCCACAGGATCCGCTCCAACAGCTCCTGACTTCCCTCCGCCGTTTGAAAGCCTCCTTTGCCGTCCGGTACATAATCCCCTTCCCGTAAAATGAGCGCCATCACACGCCCTCCTCCAAAGCAGGCTCCGGGCCCACCACCGTACCGTTGACCCGCAGCGTCCCGGTGAGCTCCACCGTTCCGTCCGGCTTCAGCCGGAGCGTGGCCTTACCCGCTGTAACAGCCACCTCACCCGGCTGCAGTTCCAATTTCTCCGCACTTTGAGGGATCCCAAGGGCACAGCGTTTTTCCCCGCAGGCCCCCGCCTTGAGTACCAGTACCTCCTGGCCTTCCGTGGGCAGCCAGTGGTACCCGCCAGGGGCATATACTGCCGCTGCCCGGCGCTCCCCTTCCAGCCAGGCGCCCGCCGGGTCTCCGGGCACCGTCACCGGCCCGGTCAGCGCCAGCCCTTCCGGTTCCTCCCTGCGCTTTTGTTTTGATAGAAACATCCTAATAACCTCTCCTTGTCCTGACCTATGCATCCCGCACAACGGAGCAAGCCCTTTTACCCCAAGGTCAGCTTAACCCGGGTTCCGTTCCCGTCCATTGTGCTCTCGGTTTCCAGCACAGTCCAGGTTCCCACCAGGGCGGGCCGGCTGATTGAGACCGACACCCGATCTCCCGGCTCGCAAAAATAGCTCCCCGGCACTGTCAGCTCCACCCGAAACCGTTCCTCCAAGGAGCGATCCAACTGGAACTGACCGGAGTACCGGGCGGCCTGATAGGCGCTCTTACTTGGCAAAGTAACCACTCTCCGGCAGCACCCCCCCTGTTTTAGGAACTCCTCATTTACCATCCGCTGAATCGAACGGGTCGCCCGATCCTGGAGCAGCAGCTCGGAGCATACTCCATACCGTTTGTCTCTCCATGTTACGGCCGTCACGCCTATCCAGTCGTCCACAGCCACTGTCCGCATCCCTGTAGTGCTGTCTACCGTAAGACTGCCCCAGGCGTCAAACCTGGGCTGAACACCCCCGTAATACCGGGCAAAGCTGTATAGCACCTGCCACTCGCTGCTCCCGGTCTCCACGGTAAAACCGGGTACCGGCGGCAGGCTCCCCGCCCGAGCCACCGGCACCCCGTACGGCGTCACATGATCCTTTAAAATATCTGCCAGCGTCGCCACCTGATAGTCCTGTCCCTGGGCCTCATTGTCCAGCAGCAGGGCTGCCAATCCCCGCCCAGACAGAGAGAGAATTCCGCCTTTTTCATCCCAGGTCAGCTCACACTCATCCAAAATCCCGGTAAACCGTCTGGCTCCGTTTTCCTCTATAATCAGCCGGCTGGCCTTTTCCAGCTCCGGCTCGATTCCGGCATCCCATGGGCAGGACCCCTCGAAACTATCGCAGGGCACCGAGCCGGTGCGCCGCAGCTTACACCCCATAAAGGGCGGCAGATTAATCCTTGCCCCATCGTACCGGAGCAGATATCCCTCCATCACTGTACCCGCACCTTCTCTCCGGTGCAGATGAGGTTGGGGTTTTTAATCTGGGGATTGAGCGCGATCAGCTCTGTCAGTTTTACGCCGCAGCTCTGGGCTATTTGCCAAAGGCTCTCTCCCCGGGCTACCGTGTGCCACGCCTTTGCGTCCCCGGCAGATGCCGTTGCCATAGCTGAACCCTGCACGGTGCTCCCCGTCCCGGTTGTTTTGGCATAAACCTCATACCCCTCATAAGTCTCCCAGAAGGTAAAGGTATACCGTACATAGTTTTCTCTGGGTTCCTGCTCCAGGAACAGTTCTACAAAGTGGGCCCGAACCGCATGCCAAACAGGGTGGATCAGCACTCCGGGCCCATCGCTGTAAAACACCGACGCCAGCTTTTGAAACTCCTGGTAGGCTCCCTCGCCCGTGAACTCCCCTTCCCCTTTTATGACCCGCCGGGTGGGCCCCAGATCCTGCAAATGATAGTGCCCAAAGGGGACCTTTTGAACCCCCATGGCCCGCTGATATTCGACGGAGTAGACCCTTGGGTTGTGGGGCCACACATAATTCTTGTATCGCATAGGCGCAAGCTCCATGGTATCCCTCCTCAATACAGCGCAAAACCGCCGTCATACCGCCGAGCGTCCCGTTCCACCGCCCGATCCAGCTCCTCCGGCCCCCAGCCGGAGGAGCTCTCTTCTGTCCCGGGCAGCGTAAGCGAAATTCGGCGTCCCTGCCCTTGGGTAAAGTCCACCCCAACCTTAGCCCGTCTCAGCCCGTTCAGCAGTATGGCCGCGCCTGTCTCCCCCATCTCTCTCACGGAAAGGCGCTCCACGGGGAAGTCATAGAAAGCCTTTTCCGCAAGCTGTCGAACCATTCCCGTCACCGCGGCGTCCCTCTCCCGAGCCACCGTTTTTGCCGCCTCTTTTGCCGCCTCTTTTTCCGTCTTCTCTTCGGAATCTTGGAACGTCCTGCTTTCTCCAGCCTCCACGGGCTCTGCTGTATACCCCTCTTCCAAAGCCGTCCCATCCCGCTCTGCCAGCCGTACAACCCCCGAAAGAATCTGTCCGCGCGAGACTAGTCTCACGTTTGTTTCCTCAGACAGGCTATTTTCTGTCTCTCTCTCTTCTGCGTCCTCCTGTGCCAGGGCCAGGGCCAGATAGTTGATCAATTTTCCTCGCCCCGCAATCGCTGAAACCGCTCCAAATCAAATCCCCCGTTCTCCCCGCAGTCTGACGCTCTCGCCCCGCACACGGGGCATCGCTCCTCTTCCGCCTCCGCCCGGCAAGCCGGACACAGCCGATTTAAAAGTTCCTCCCCGTCCAGCACCAGATTGACCGCACACCACAGGTAGTCCCGATGGGTCATTTCTCGAACCCGCGCCTCGGTAGGCAGAGCGTGAAACGCTTTGAGCACGCGCCATCGAAGACGCTCTTCCGGCGCGTGCTCCAGGCTTTTTTTGCCTGTTCCACCGTCTCTTCTCCATCCAGAACCGAGGGGTTGCTTGCCCGGTCAAAGGCCGACCACCTTCGGGCCAATTCTCCGATCTGCCCCGCCGTCAGCCCTTCCAGCACTGCCTTTCCATCCGCAAAGGCGGGCTGCCCCCGGCGCAGCAGCGCATGGGCCAGAAGGCAGGCGTTGGCGCACAGGGCCTCGTCCCGCCCCTCAGACGCCAGCGTCTCCGCTTCCGCCTTGGCCTCCATGGCCTCCCAAGCCGACAGCAGCCGTGCTTTCCATCCGTCTCCCAAATCCGTCACCCCGGGACTGTTCCAAAATCCGTTCCTCATTTCAGTGCGGTCTCCACCCGTCGTGCGGCTACAATGGTGACCTTTTCCAGCACCATCTCACCCAGCTTGCCTGTCTCCTCCAAATCCTTCCATTGACACCCGGAGTAAATGACCCGCCGGTCAGGCTTACAGATCACCAAGTTAAAATCCTCCAGCTCATGGAAATTGACCCTGTCCTTTACTGCCTCGTTGGTAGCATAGAGCCGGGAGAGGATCACGGTATGCCTGCACTGCCCAGGAATGGTGGCCACTGGCTCGCTCTCTCCAAAGGCCTCCACCGTAGTGCTGCTCCGGGCGGTTTGGGCGGTGTAGCTTTGCACCACCGCTAGTTTTTTTCCGTTGAGCTCCAGATAAATGTCGGCGCTGGTGGGAAATTGTGATACCGTCATTTCGCTTCCCCCTTATACTGTTACATGGGCCGACAGCCAAATCTGGTTGAGCCCGTGAGCCACAGTGAAATCAAACTCCACCAAGCACACTGCGGGGTTGTCCTCCACTGCGGACACCGTCACATTGTCGTAGCCCGTGATAATCTCCCCGCTCTTTTTCTGCTCCAGCTCCACAATGACCTGGCTTCGAATAGCTCCACGGCCCTGCTCGGTGTTTTTGGCCCGGCTGAACCGCGCCCGCAGGGCGTCTCTCAGCCCGGGAATTACATCATCCACCACCCGAATAGTGGTCAGCTCCCGCCAAGTGTTATCAGCGGCCGAGCCGGTCTTCGTCCGGGTGGTCACTCCCCGCACCACGCTCACCACGCCGCCGCTGCTCTCCAGCGGGGTCACCCCGCCCAGCACCAACGTGTCGATTTCCCTGTCCGTCCACTCCTGTTCTGCCGAAAAGATCCCCTTCAGTTCCGCGCCGCCCAGCGGGACGGCCGGGTCGCTCTCCCCGGCGATGGCCCCTGCCACAGCGGCGGCGGCCTCGGCTCCGCCGGGAGCCGACAGCACCACCCGCTCGCAGTTCAGACTCTCCGCCCGGCTTACCAGTGCGGCCACCGCCTCGTCCTCCCCACCGCACACCACCGCCAGTCGCTCCCTGCGGGCCTCGGATGCGCTCTTCACGCTGTCCCGCAGCGCCTGCTGCACCGTCAGTGTGGTGCTGTCGCAGATCACTGCGGCCAGTTTCTCCACCTTTTCCAGCGCGGCAAATGCGGCTGTATAGCCGTTCTCCGCCGCCACGGGCACTGCCCAAACGCTGGCCGCCCCATTTTTTAGCAGGATTCCGACTAGCTTGGTAATTTTCTCCTCTTCGCCGAAGGTCTCTGCTGCCTGTTCCCGGCTAAACAGGCTGTACGCCTGCCCCGCTGTGCCGTTGGTGCACAAAGCTGCCAGTCCTACCGCCCGGCTGCCGCTTCGACCGCTCACCACACTGGATGCGTCATAGACCGAGTATACCCCGGGTCTCTGATGTTCCGTCACATTCATCCCTTTGTCTCTCCCCTCACTGTAAAGTCCAGGAATGCGCCGTCTTCCGCCGTCTCCGCGTAGGACCACGCCTCAAATTTCACCTGTACTGGGCAGCAAAACTGCTTGGCCCCCGTCCGATACGAGGTCTCCCCCGCGGAAAAAGCCACCGGCCGCAATCCCGATGGTCCGCCCTTTCCCAGGGCCCCCACCAGAAGGTCCAATCCCTCCTGGATCCCCTGTGCCGCCCCTGCGTACAGGTCCAGTCCAAAGGTGAGCTCCACCCTTTTCCCGTAAAGCTCCACCCACCGCCCAATCTTTTCATCGTAGCGCTCTCCCAGATAGTCCTGAAAGCCAGGCGCTCCACCCTCATAGTCCCGCAGAGACACCGCCGCCACCGCATCCCCGGCCCGGAGTCTTTCCTGCCCTCCCCAGGCAGTCACAGCCTCCAGCCCATTTTCCTTCAGATATTCCGCCAGACTCCGGCGCAGCTCCTCGGTTCCCGTCATGTTCCGCTCCTCTCATCCAGTTCCTCGGCCAGCGCCCACCAGTAGGCAATCTTTTCTCCCGCCGGTACCGCCCTCACCCGGATAAAGTGGTAAAACCGGCCGTTCCACGCCAGTTTTTCCACCCCCTCCGGGTCAATCTCAGCAGGCCCCAGATAGAGGTACTTTCCTACCGGAGCCACTCCCAGGGCGGTTACTTCCTCTCCGGCCGACCGCTCGCTCACCGGCTGAAAAAAAGCCTTCATTTCCGTCCCCAGCCCCGTTTGATACAGCGTGACCTTCTGTCCAAACCGCTCCACCAGTCCCTTCCATGTCTGCCCGTTCATCAGCCCCGTACTCCCTGAAAGGAAAATCCCTCATCCCGCAGATAAGGCCGCATCACCTGTCTTGCTTGGAGCCGCAGCGCCCGACCTCGGGCCTCCCGGTCCCCCTGCCGCACCGTCACATCTCCGGCTGTAAAGGCTTCCACGCCGTCGTCCTCCGCCACTTCCCGGGCCGCCAGCGCCAACCAGGCTCCCGCCAGCACAAAACACTGCCCGCAGTCCTCCGCCGTCACACCGTCCCTCAACAAGCCTGTCAGTTCGTCCCCGGCAGCCTGGCACAGAGTCCTCAGGCCCTCGCTCTCCTCCGTCTTTCCCAGCAGCACAGCCATCGCCACAATTTTCTCGATCAAGTTCACTCCTCCTCCGGTCAGCCCGCCTGGTCCGTGCCCGGCTCTTACACCGTCAACACCTTGGCCGCATCCTGAAACACCTTGGCAAATCCGGCAATGGTAGTAATGGCGGCACGTTCCATCTGCCGGTCGATGAGCTTGTCGTATTCCACCATCACGTCGGAGCCCTTCACCATCTCCAGTGCGTAGCGCCGGTCCAAACCGATGAGCTTGCCGCTGCCCAGAGCGGAGGTCCGCAGAAGATTGGCCCCCAGAGGGGTGGTCAGCTTGCCGGTGCCCTGGAAGTTGAGCCCTGTCATAGGATCTCGGAACTCGTCCATTTTCAGCATCTGGAGCATCACATCACCGGAGACCAGCAGCGTATTCATCTCATAGGGATCAAACTGAGCCCAGAAATCCACCAGATCATCGTATTTCAAGGTTCCGGCGGTGCCGCCGATGGGGGACGTGCCCACCTTTAGTTTCGTGGCGGCATTGTTGTTGCCGTCGCCGTTTTCCAGCACGTCGATAGCATCCTCCAGCAGGGTGCGGCTAATGTACGAACCGATCTGCCGCAGGGTCACAGAAAAGAGGTCCAGCTTCTGATATCGGATGGCCTCATAGGAGGCCACCAGCATCCGCCCCCGCTTGTGGAGCCGTACCAGATTCTCCTGGGTCTTGACCTGGGTCTGGGGGATAATGCCCCCTTCCTCCACCCGGTGCAGCTCCTTCTTGCTTTTTTCGGGCACAGAGGCGATGGAGCGGTAGTCCAGCCCCTCGAATCGGGTCTCAGCGGCAGTAATGGAGGGCAGCAGATCGGCCTCCTCCATCCCCTGTCTCACACTGCGGGCCACAAACTCAGGGAACAGCACGGCGGACTGGGAGGTCTGGAAAAACTTCTCCACCACGTCGCTGCCCGCACCCTTGACCTTGATATCAAAGCGCTTGAGCTGACGCTGATAGGCGTCCATCTCCTCCAGAGCAGTGCCCCGGTAGCGCTCGGTGGGGTCCTCTCCCTCCAGTACGGCTGTAAAGCTCTTTCCCGCCACAGAGTACATTCCCTTGTCCAGCTTCAAATCGTCAAAATGATAAGCCATCTGTCTCTCTCCTCCTTACATTTTCAGGGTGACGAATCCGGCGGTATCTTTGGAGACCACCAGGTATTCCTTCCCCGTGTCGCTGCTTTCGGCCTTCTTTACACCGCCGCTGCCGTCGGCAGTGAGGGTCATCAAGCCCACCGCCACCGTGCTGTCGGCGCAGGGGATCTCCGCGAAGCCCTCCACCTGCACGGCGGCACACCCTGTTTTGACTGACACGGCCACCCCACAGAAGCGCTCCCCGGCGGAGCAGGCCGCCACCTCGCTGTCCCCCGACAGCTTCACCATTTGTCCTGCCGTCACGCCGTCCTTGGCGTAAAAGGTGGCAATGACCTCTCCGATCCCCTCAAACGAAACTTTGCTGCTCATACCATTTCCTCCCTTTTCTTTTTTGCCTCATATTCCGGTCAAACCGCCTCACACTAAAAACGCCCGATCTCCCGCCGTCTGCTCCCGGGCGCCGCCCCGATAGCTCAGCTGCGCGCCCCGTGGCCAGGTCTCCTCCACCTGCCGCTGGAACACGGTTTTCAGTGCGGTCAGCTCTTCCTCGTCCAGCTTCCCAGTCATGGAGCGGATTACATCGGCCTCCAGCCCAATGCGGCTCATGGCCATCAGCCGCACCACCTCGCCCCGAAGCTCCTCCAAATATCGCCGCCCTAAAGCGGCGGCCTTCTCCAGAACTTCCAGCTCCTGTCGAACCTCAGGTTTTTCCTTAGCCAGCGCCTTGAGGGCCGGCGTCATTCCCTTCATCACCCCGGCTCTGGGCTGGGCGGGCACCGCTACAAAAGACCACTCATAGGCGTCCTTTGCCCCCACCAGTTCCCCCCAGCAGAGCGTTCCGTTGTATGTACGCCCCTTCACGTGGTGGCACTCCTCCAGGGGCAGCCCGCATACCGAGCATACTGCCTTTTCCACCGAACAGCCCACACTGACCTCCCGCTTGATGCCCCCTTCGATCTCCGCAATCAGATCCCGGCTCCCCTCGGTTCGCACCATATAGGCCCAGCCCTTCAAATAGCAGCCTGGGTCCCCGGCCCGGGTGAACTGTCCTTCCTCCCGAACCACCTCGGTCTTGTAAATGCGGGCAGCCTGACCCAGCGCCGACCAATTGTGGTCAAAGATGCCGCTCTTGCCCACAAACAGCGGTGCCAGCCCCGCCAGCGTCTCCTCGGGAAAGCGTTCCCACTCTCGGTCGATCTCGTTGTCGCACAGCCGTACGGTAAAGGTATACACCTCCTCGGCGGTCAGTTCTTTTCGGGCCAGCGCGTTGATGAGCGCCAGATCCTCCCCCTGTACCTGGCATCCGCCTCCGGCGTTTGCCTCTTTGATGATCTTCAAATTCCTCTCTCCTTTTCGGTTTCCTCTTTGCATCCCTCAGTGCTCCCGTTCCAGTCTCAGATTTTCCGCCTGCTCCCGATAGAGCTCAGCCTTGGCCTCCTCCACCAGATCCTGCAGGTTAATATCCTCCCAGTCCACGCTCACCCGGGTGGAATATCCTTTCGTCCGCAGCCAGATCTCACAGATGCGCTCCACCGCCGGGGTGATGCTCCGCCGCAGCGCGGTGATCTCACTGGTCATCATGTCAGCCTGCTGGGCGCTCATCCGCTCGGTGGAACTCCAGGACAGCCCCAGCAAAACGGGCGGGATTCCCGTCTTGGCCACCAGCTGCTCCAAAATCTGCCGCACCGGCACCTGGCTGTCCAGCACCTGGTTGTCCGCACCGATGACCTTGATGTCCACATCTCCCACGGCCACAAAATCCCGCACATTGCCGCTCTTCCCGGCCTGCATAGCCGCCGACCACTCCCGGGCAATTTCCTCGCCCCGCTCCCTGGCCCACACGCCGTCTCCGCTGCCGCTGGGCTTATACACCACGGCAAACCGGGTGTTACCCATCCGCTCCCAGTTGAGCCCGGTGGCCTGATAAATTTTCAAGAGAATCCCGGTGAGAAATGGCATAGACCGCAGCAGGGACACACCGTAAGGGTTATCCGCCTCTGGCTGATAGGGAGTAAATAAAATAAGCTCCTGCCGGGGCATCTCCTCCACAGCGCCGTCCCGCCGCCGGACACAAAGAGCAAAATCCAGCGGGGTCTCCCCCTCTTTGATCTCGATCTCCGCCGGGTCGGCGCACAACAGTGCCGCCACTTCCCGCCGCCGTCCATCCATCACAATCTCCCCCACGCCCCGTCCGCACACAAGCATGGAGTCCACATAGGCATCCAGAAAGGACTGGATCCCTCTCTGTCCCCGTCCGGTATTTATCGTCCGCAGAAACTCCTCCAGTTCTCTCTGCCCCTCGTCCGCCGTCACCTTCACGCCTCCGACCAACCGCACCAGCTTTCCCACGGCGGCATCCACGATAGGCACTGCCTCCCGGATGGTCCGATAGAGGGCGATCTCCCCGTTTTTGAGGGGCACATACCCGTTTAGCGCCCCAAAGGGATGGCTCTCCCCCTCCCGGGTCTGCACCATCGCCGCGGGCGGCTTCTTTTTTTCAAACCACTTCATGTCTTTCCTCCCTCATCTCCAAAGCTCCCGCTCCACTGCCAGTCCTCCCACAAAGCCGCCCTTGGCCCCCACCGACGCGGCAAAATACCGGATGTCATCCATGGCGTGGTCGAACCGTTTCACCACTTTGTCCCCCACGGCCCTCTGATCCCAGCAGTAGAGGGAAAACTCCCGAATGGCGTCCCGGCACGGGGTACAAATGACCAGCTTTCCCTGCCGCAGCAGGTCGGCCGTCACCCGAATGCCCTCCAGTACATCGTTCCTTGCGCTCTCGGCGGGCCACCCCGCCTGTCGAAGTGCCGCAATAAAGCTGGCCGCCGACGGATCCACGATCACTCTCCGGATGCACCGCCCAGCCGCCAATCGCTCCAGGGCCTCCACATACTCCCGGTCAGTTTTCTGCCGTCCCTCTTTTCGACCGTCGTAATAGAACTCATCCACTCGGTACCACGCGCCGCCCCGCAATCCCCACAGCCCCATGGAAGTGGGGTTGGCCGTTCCATAGTCGCAGGAAACTCGCCACTCTTCCATCTCCCCCTCCGGGGGGGGGCATACCATACTCTCGTCAAAGAAATCGTAGACCCGCCCCTCCGCCACCGCCCACTCTCCCAGCACGAACCGCCGGTAGAAGGCCCCCTGGAAGCTCCTCCGGTACCGCTCCAGCACCGCTGGGCTTAGGCTGGGATTGTCTTCCATGGCGAAGGGCACGCGCAGGGCGTTTCTCTCCCCGGCCCTGCAGATCCACTCCTTGTAAAACCAGTGCTCCGGCCCCTCCGGATTGCAGGAGAACCACACCTTGGCCCCCTCTTCCGAGCATCGGGCCACCGCTTGTTCCACAAAGGATCGGGGCATCAGCACCACTTCATCCATCAGCACTCCCGCCAGAGTCATTCCCTGAATAAGGGCCGCGCTGCCCTCGTCCTTTCCGCCAAACAGATAAAAGGTATTCTCATGTCCGTTGAAGGCCACCCGCAGCAAATGTCTGCTCACCCGTTCCTCCAAGGAAAACCCCAGTTCCTGCAGCACCGGCCGCAATCCGTTGAGCAGATTTCTCCGGGCCGATTCGATGGATTTTCCGCACAGGGCAAACGCCGCCCCATCGAACCGCCGCATAGCCCAACAGAAAAAGGACAGCCCCAAACAGAAGGTCTTGCCGCTCCGCACAGCGCCATCGCAGAGGATGGCCTCCCGCTTCCGCCAGGGGGAGCCGTCGCACCACCAGGAGAGCACCAGTCTTTGCTTGGGAGAAAAGGCCTCCACCCGCATTTACTTCTCCTCTCCCACCTGTTCGGCGGCCCCCTCCAGCGCCTCATAAAGCCGCTGTGCCTTGGGGTCCTCCTCGGCCCGATCCATTAGCCACTGCAAAGCCGCCAGCCGGTCGATGAACTTTACCTCCACCGTTCCGTTGCTGTTTCGCTTGAATTCCGCCACCGCGGACAGGTCCAGCTTTGCAAGCTCCCCCAGCTCCTCTTCGCTCAAAAAGGCCAGCCGCACCGCGTCGTTGACCCGGCTTTGGGCCAGCTTTCTGATCTGTCTCAAAACCGCCTTTCGGCTCTCCATTGCCGTCCCTCCTCACACTCCTCTCGTTTTCCTCTCAGAAGTTGCCTGTTTTCATACACTTTAAATTTTTTCTTTCAAAAAATTTAAAAACAGAGGCCGGAGAATTCTCCAGCCTCTGACCAATGTTTTTTCCCATATAAAAAGCGGGAGGCTCCCGCCTCCCGCTTCCACAGTTTTTATTCCTCCGCCGTCACCGTTCCGGTGTCTCCATTCACGGCAAACCTCCAGGGCCATGCGTCAGTCTCAAGGTACCACGTGGGGGTCAGCGTCACGGTCCCAGTTCCGCTGACGGCGTACCCGGCATACATCTCTGTCACCTGAGAGCAAACATATCCTCCCCGGTTCAGCCCCTCCAAAAAGCGGGCCAGTGCGGTGGTCGCAGAAACCCCTGCCCCACCGCTGGTCAACGTCTCTGAATTCCCCGCCAGATACCGCCCTGTCAGACTGCTCAACTCTCCGCGGCGGTACACAATCGTCAGCGTCAGATCCGGCACAGGGGTCCCTTCCCAAAGCTGTGTATAAACGAGGGTCACCATCTCTCCCTGTGTCTGCTTTTTGGCCTCTTCAACTTGAATGCCCAGGCTTTCCAGCAGCTCGTTACAAGCTCTCCCCATATCTGCGCCTTCCAGCGGTTTAGCACCTGCGAGAAACTGAACCTCAATCTCCCCACCGACTGAGAAAGTTGCGCTTCCCCTCTCTCCCGTATAGGTCGTGCGTGTTCCTACGGTATCCCATTTTGTTATTGTTCCTACCAACGTGGCAGCCTCAGTCTCCCCAAACGAGGTCATGCTCACCCGTCGCCCGGAAAATCCGAGTTCTCCAGGAATCTCCTCCTGCGAAAACGTAATCCCGCTGCCCTTCAGGATCTCCACCATCCGGGATCGGGTCTCTTGTTCCGCCCGCTCCGTCCGCCAGGAGCGCACTCCCACAATTGCCAGCAAACAGACGTTGACGATCAGCAGCAGAAGAATAACTATATTTTTGATTTTGGACCAGCCCATGACCGTCCTCCTTTAATCCTCCGTCTGTGCCACCCACTCGGCTCGAATGCTCTCCGCTCCGGTATCACTGTAACAGAGTATCAACCTTCCGTCCGTGTTTTTCAGCGCCTTCATAGCCGCTGCAGCCAGCCGTTCCCTCGGCACCGATGCGGCGGAACCGGTTGCTGTATACGTCCGCAATTTTATGGTGAAATCCCGGATTTCCCCTTCTTCCACAGTGAATTGGGCGGCCCACCCGTCTTCACCCGTCAGGACCGGGATCCCATTCAGTCGGTAAGAAAAGGTGATGACCCACCCGTTCTTTTCGGTCTCCGCACGGGCAAGAACAAACGTCCCCTCTCCCTCCCACTCGGAAGAAACCCGGTTGAGCAGCTCCCACGCGGTCAGCACCGCCTCGGAACATGTGGGCGTCTCTCCGGCGGCAGGCACCGGATAACGGCCCTCTTCCCCGGCATGGAATATGATCGTACCATCCCGCTTCACCCGGAGCCGGTCCGTGCCTTCGCTGATGTGCAGCCCCTCGGGCATCTCATAAGCAGAGTTACCACTTGTCTGGAATCCCAGCGCGTTCAGCAGTTTCTTTAGGTTTTCCTCATTTTCCAGAAAGGCTGGCGTTTCCGCGTCATATACGACAGGCCTAAACGCCGTCATCGACACCATCACATAGGGATCCAGCGTCCCGTATACTTCATCACTCGTCTTCATTTCATACGCAAAAGCCATCCCGTTTGGGCTGTACTTCCCTATCGCCATCTGTAAGTGACCCTCATAGGCGACCTGGGTCTGCGCCGCCCAGTAGTTCGATTCATCCCGCCAGCATAGCCAGACCGCAGTCCCGTCCCACGCCATCAAAAGGGCCTGGGCATCCCCAGTCAATTCCCCGCCGCCTCCCAGCCAGGAAGACAGAACCGACAGCGGTGGGCTCCCCTGAAAAGCACAATAAATTCCAGGCGACTCCAGCAGCGCTCTCCATCGCCGCTCGGTAATTTTTTCTGCAGATCCGGCCGTAGCCAACCCCTCGCCCAGGAACGACTGTACTGCCGTAAATGTCCGATTCACAGTCTCCTTATCATAGGCCGCGCCATACATACCCCATTCGCTGCGCACTGCGGCCAGATAGGGCATCACGGCCTCCTCCGGTTGGCGATTCGCCGGATCGGCTGTCTGTACCGGCTCCGCCATCCACTCCCTCAGCTGCGTAATCAGGGAAGTCTGTGCTACCAGAAACACCGCCGAGCAGGCCAGCACCACGATCAGCAGGCTTTTACCAATTTCGATCAGCCGGGTCTTTCCCGCAGGCCTCGCCACCTCCGGCGCCTGTTTACGCTCTGCCATGGTCCGGTCCCTCCGTCAATAGTTCCATACGGATGGTCAGACCAGGTCCCGCTCGATCCACCAACCTGAGTTCTCCCTGGTGCTTGTCCACAATTTCCTTCGCAATGGACAGTCCCAATCCGGTGCCTCCGGACTCCCTTGATCTGGCCTTATCCACTCGATAAAACCGCTCAAAAATCCGGCCACGGTCACTCTCCGGGATTCCGATTCCATTGTCGGCCACCTCCATCCAAACCCGGTTCTTTCCCATTCGCCCGGCGGAGATCTGGATTCTTCCTCCGTCGGGAGTATACTTAATAGCGTTGGAGACAACGTTCATCATCACTTGAGTAATTCGCTCCTCATCCGCCCTGATCTGCGGAAGCCCAGGCTCCAGCTGCAGCTCCAGCGTGTGCCCGTGCCGCTGTGCCTCCATCCGGTTGGCATTTGCCATACTTTCGATGGCCTCGGAAAAAGAGAACGTGGTAAGATTGAGCTCACTGCGGCCCGAGTCAAACCGGGACAGTGTCAGCAGATCCTGCACAATATGGGTCATTCGGTCGGATTCTCCCAGGATCACATTCAGGAAGTTTTTTTCCATCTCCGTCGGAAGCGTTCCGGCATTGTCCACCAGGGTCTCGGCGTAGGACCGGATATTGGTCAGGGGCGTACGCAGCTCATGGGAGACATTGGCTACAAACTCTCTTCGCATCTCCTCGGTTTTGTGCCGTTCGGTGACATCGTGGATTACCGCCAACACGCCCGTCTGGGCCTCCTTATCAAAGGGAGCCATTAGCAGTTCTAAGCTTCGTCCTCCCCGCTCCAGCGCTCCTTCCACATACCCCTGCTGCCCCGGTTCCAGCACTTGCTCCAGCGGAGCGATCTCCCCAAACAGCGCAGCGTAGTCCACCTCTCCTCCAATCGGCAGCGGCCGTCCCAGCATCTCCTCCGCCGCGGGGTTGGCCTGGATAATTTCACCTCTTCGGCCAAAAGCCGCCACACCGTCCGTCATGTGGAGAAAGAGTGTGTTCAGCTTGTTACGCTCGTTTTCTACCTCCTGAATTGTGTTTTGAAGCTGACCGGCCATGTTGTTAAAGGTCGCTGTGAGTACGCCAATCTCATCCTTGGAATCCACTTCGATCTTGTGAGAAAAATCTCCCGCAGCTACCTCCTCCGCGCCCTCGGTAAGCCGCTCAATGGGGGTAATAAGCGTCTTGGACAGCAGAAAAGACAGCAACACCGAAATCGCCAGGCCAAAGGACAGCGCCTCCAGGATCAAGGTCACCAATTCATTGGTCAGGCTCTGCACCGTCTGTCTGTTATCTTTAATGTAGATCACGTAGCTCTCATCCCCCCGGGTCAAGGGAACAGCCACATCCATGTAGGAGGCTGAGATATCGCTGTCGTCCCCTACCTCCCCTGCCAGAGCGAGGGCCAGGTTGTGGGTCATCTCCAAGCTGGAGCCCTCCTGATCGTTGGAACCGTTCAGATAGGCCCCCGTAGTCCCGTCCAAGATATAGTAGTTCCGTGCCAGCCCATCCACGCCTAAATTTCCCGTGTAGGTCTCCAGCATCCGGCCAATCTGCTCCGCGCCGTTTTCCTCCCCAGGGACAGCATTTTCCAGATCGTGATAAAACTCCGTATCATTCTGAAATACACTCTGCATCTGGGTATAAAACTGATTCAGATAAAAGCTGGACACCGAATTGACCAAAAATGCCCCCACTACCGTCATCAGCGAAACGATGAGCAGCGTCATGATGAGCATAAGTTTCATATGCAGGCTGCGGAACAAACCAGATCATCCTCTCCTCGGAATTGAGACGCATCGTCCCAACAGTTACTCCACGTGGAACAGATATCCCAGCCCTCGCCGAGTTATAATAAACGACGGATTTGCCGGGTCATCCTCAATTTTTTCCCGAAGCCGTCGAACGGCCACGTCCACCGCCCGTACATCGCCCACATAGCCCTCGTAGTTCCACACATGCTCCATGAGGGCCTCCCGGGAAAAGACCTTCTCCGGCTGTCCGGCCAGAAATTTCAGCAGTTCAAACTCCCGCTGGGTCAGATCCAGTGCTTTCCCATCTTTAAAGGCCATCATCAGCCCCAGATCCACCAATACTCTTCCCCGCTCCAGCCGCTGAGACTCACTTTTTGCCGGGACCGACGGCTGCTCCGTTATCATGTCTGTGCGGCGAATATTGGCCTTCACCCGAGCCAGCAGTTCCCGCATGGAAAAGGGCTTTGTTATGTAGTCGTCCGCGCCCAGCTCCAGGCCAAGGACTTTATCGGTCTCCTCCTCCCGGGCAGTCAGCATGATAATCGGGGTGGACCGATTTTCCGCCCGCACCGCCCGGCACACGTCAAAGCCGTTCATCCTCGGCAGCATCAGATCCAGCAGGATCAGATCCGGGTTCTCCGCCAGGGCCAGCTCCAGGCCGGTCTGGCCGTCGTAGGCCTCCAGAGTGTCATACCCCTCCTTGCCCATGTTAAAAGCGAGGATGTCCACAATGTTCTTTTCATCCTCAACGATGAGAATCCGTTTGCTCATTTCGTCCCTCCCGCCTCACGGCTCAGATATTCCTTCGCTTTCAAGATCACGGCCACAGTTTTGGCATCGGTGAGTTCTCCCGACAAAACCCTCTCTACCAGCGTGGAAAATGGCGCCCGTTCCACCGTCAAAAATTCGTCCTCGTCGGGGTGCTGTTCCCCGTGGGTCAGCTCTCTGGCCAGATACATGTGTAGCACCTCCGTGCAGAACCCCGGGGACATGAGCAATTCCCCCAGACAAATCAGCTCCCCTGCCTGGGCGCCCACCTCTTCCGACAGCTCTCGCTCCGCCGCGGCGCGTGGATCCTCCGGCCCGTCCAGCTTTCCGGCGGGCAGTTCCTCTACCACTCGTCCAAGGGGATAGCGAAACTGACGCACTGTATATGCACTTCCGTCGGCCTCCAGGGGCAGGATGCATACTCCGCCAGGGTGCTCCACCACTTCCCGCCCGGCAGTCCTTCCGTTTTCCAGTCGTGCAGTGTCCTTCCGCACGGTAATAATTTCCCCTCGATAAAGCACCCGGGTGTCCACAGTTTCTTCTGTCAGTTTCAAACAAATCACCCCACTCTATGGAATTTCAGACAGAAGTAGTATATCACAACAAAAATCATTCCGCTACCTCGAACTTCTTCCATAAAAACAGTCTTTTTCTCTTCAAAATACTCTGCTTCTTCCCGCTCTGTGCATTTCCCGTTTTCTTACATCCGGCTCCTTCGAAACTTCAGAAAATCATCTTTACTTTTCAAAGCAGATAATGCTATAATGACAATGTATTTTTGTGTGTATGAGCGCAGGAATAGGGTACAATAGAAACGGCCGGCCTCAGACTGCCGGTCTGACAATAGTTGCCGGGCAGAACGTCCGGCTGGTGAAGGATTGAGGGTACAACTTTGACGAAATATGTAATTCACGGTGGGAAACCGCTTTACGGCGCAGTGGAGATCTCCGGCGCGAAAAACGCAGCGGTTGCCATTCTCCCCGCCGCTCTTTTGGTCAACGGCATCTGCCGCATTGAAAACATCCCCCAGATCAGCGATGTAACGCTGATCCTCAACATCCTCCAGGAGCTGGGTGCCGACGTGAGATCCATCAACCGCACTACGGTGGAAATCGACTGCTCTCACATCCGCAACGCCCAGGTTCCAGATCCTCTGGCGCGGAAAATTCGTGCTTCCTATTACCTCATTGGCGCTCTGCTCAGCCGTTTCGGCTCAGCAGAAGTACCTCCTCCCGGCGGCTGCGATTTTGGCGGCCGAGGCCGCCCCATCGATCAACATATTAAAGGTTTCACCGCTATGGGAGCCGACGTGGACGTAAACGGCGGCATCATCCATGCCGTGGCCCGAAACGGCCATCTCATGGGAACTACCGTCTATATGGACATTGTCTCGGTGGGCGCCACTATGAACCTGATGCTGGCAGGCACGCTGGCCGAGGGCACTACCGTCATTGAAAATGCCGCAAAGGAGCCCCACATTGTGGACTTGGCCAACTTTCTGAACTCCATGGGGGCCTCCATTATGGGCGCGGGGACCGATGTTATCAAGATCCGGGGTGTCTCCCGACTCTCCGGCGGCAGTTACTCCATTATCCCAGATCAGATCGAGGCGGGCACTTATATGGCCGCGGTCACCGCCACCGGCGGAGAGCTTCTCATTAAAAACGTCATTCCCAAACACTTGGAGTGCATCGCTGCCAAAATTGTGGAGATGGGGGCCGAGGTGGAGGAGATGGATGACGCCGTTCTTGTCCGGCGCACTGGAAAGCTCACCCGCACCAACGTCAAAACCTTGCCCTATCCTGGCTTTCCCACCGATATGCAGCCCCAGGTAGCTGCTTGTCTTTGCTTGGCAGAAGGCACCAGCGTTCTCACCGAGGGTGTGTGGGACAACCGCTACCGCTATGTGGATGAGTTCCGCCGCATGGGCGCACAGATCCAGGTAGATGGCAAGGTAGCCATTATTGAGGGTGTCCCCCATCTCACCGGTGCCGCGGTGGAGGCCCCCGACCTGCGTGCCGGCGCTGCCTTAGTCATTGCCGGATTGGCCGCTCAGGGCACCACCGAGGTCAGTCAGATTCGTTTTATCGAGCGGGGCTATGAGGACATCGTTCGCAAGCTCTCCGGTATCGGCGCGGATATTCGGGTAGTCGTCACCCCAGACGAGGCCAAATCCGCTCAGGTGGGCTGAGTTCTTTCTTCCGGCCCAGAAGCGGCGGCGAGACGCCGCCGCTTTTTCGTACCCTACTTGTTACATAAGGAGCGATTCTTTGGAGATCCGAACCATTGCCAGCGGCTCCTCCGGCAACTGCCTGCTGGTAAGTGCCCAAGGAACTCATATTCTAGTGGACGCAGGCATTTCCTGCCGCCGCATCACCACCGCTTTGGCTGCCTTCGGCGTGCGGCCGGAGACTCTTTCCGGCATTTTTATTACCCATGAACACACCGACCACATTGCCGGACTTGCCACCCTCACCAAAAAATATACTCTGCCCATCTACACCAGTCCCGGTACTGCCCGGCAGCTATGCTACCGCATCGCGGCGCTGGAGGATTTGATCCGCCCTGTGAAGCCTGGAGATAGTTTGGACGTAGGCCCCTTTGGGGTGGAAACTTTCCCCACCTCCCACGATGCCGCGGAGCCCATGGGCTTTGCGCTCACCCAGGGCGGTCGAAAGGCCGCGGTGGTCACGGATCTGGGCTATGTTTCCGACCCGGTGCTTGCCGGCGTCCGGGGTGCCAACCTCCTGGTGTGCGAGTCCAATCATGACGTGGATCGGCTGCGTACCGGCCCCTATCCCTACTACCTAAAAGCCCGCATTCTCGGGGACAAGGGCCACCTGTCCAACGAGGCCGGGGCCGCCCTTGCCTGCTGCTGTGTCGAAGCCGGGGCTCACACCATCCTGCTGGCCCACCTCTCAGCGGAAAACAATACCCCCGCCCAGGCACTCCATGTCTCCGCTGACCTTTTCCGCCGCTCTGGCATCGACCCGGAGCAGGACGTAACCCTGGCCGCCGCCCCCCGCAGCGAGCCCTCTCAGGTCTACGAGGTATAAAGCATGAGAAACATCCATATCCTGTGCGTGGGCAAGCTCAAAGAGAAATTTTATATCAGCGCGGTCACCGAGTACGCCAAGCGCCTGAGCGCTTACTGCGACCTCCGCATCATCGAGCTGCCCGAAGAGCGCCTGCCCCAAACGCCTTCCCAGGCTCAGATCGACGCAGCGCTGGCCAAAGAGGCCGTCGTCATTCGCTCTAAGCTTCCCCCCAGCTCTGCCGTTGTGGCTCTCTGTGTGGAGGGCAAGCTCCGCTCCAGCGAAGAGCTTACTGCCATGATGGAGGACTGGACTACCACCGCATCCAAGCACCTGGTCTTTCTCATTGGCGGCTCCTATGGCCTGGATGAGAATCTGAAGCGGGATGCGTGGGTGCGTCTTTCCATGTCCCCCATGACCTTTCCCCATCACCTGGCCCGGGTGATGCTCCTGGAGCAGATCTACCGGGCGTTTAAGATCGGCGAGGGCTCCAGCTACCACAAATGAGGAGGTGCGCCATGTCTGCGGAAGAACTACTTCTGCAATGGCCCAAAGGTCCCGACGGGGAACCGGAAGAGGCCGTTCTTTTGGAAACTGAGGGGGATTTTGCCGGTTTTGCCGGTATTCACTGCTCCATGCTGGAGTCCTTTGGCATTCCTTATCTCACCAGCCGTTCCGGCCTCGGCCAGATTGGCTTCATTTACGGCGGCTTTTCCCCGGAGGGCATCCGAATCTACGTCCCCATTTCCCTTCTGGAGACGGCCCAAACACTGCTGACCGCGGCGGGGGAACCCGCCGGAGAAGAAAATAAGGAGGAAGTGCTATGACTTACCAGGATACTTATCAAAAGTGGCTCTCCAGCCCCGCCCTCAGTGAAACGGAGAAGTCTGAACTCAAGTCCATCTCTGGAGATGAGAAGGAAATCGAGAGCCGTTTCTTTGCCCCTCTCGAGTTCGGTACCGCCGGGCTGCGTGGGACCATGTGCACCGGCCTCCACAACATGAATATCCACGTCATCCGCCACGCCACTCAGGCCTTTGCCGAGGTCATTCTGGCCGAGGGGCCGGAGACGGCAAAAAAGGGCGTGGCGGTCTGCCACGACTGCCGCAACCACTCCCGGGAATTTGCCGAAGAGGTGTGCGCGGTCATGGCAGGCAACGGCATTCCCAGCCGCATTTTTGACGCTCTTCGCCCCACTCCCGAGCTGTCTTTCGCCATCCGGGAATACGGCTGCACCGCCGGAGTCAACGTCACTGCCAGCCACAATCCCAAGGAATATAACGGCTATAAGGTCTATTGGGCTGACGGCGCCCAACTGCCCCCTCGCCATGCCGACGCCATTGCGAAAAAGATGGGCGAGATCGACATCTTCGACGGCATCCGGCGTTTGGACTATGCCAAGGCCGTCCGGCAGGGCTTTGTCACTATCATGGGGGCCGAGACAGACGAAAAATTTTTGGAGCAGGTCATGGGGCAAGCCACTGACAAAGCGGTGGTGTCCAAGGTAGCCGACCGTTTCAAGATGGTCTATACCCCCTTCCACGGCACCGGCTACCAGCTTATTCCAGAAGCGCTGAAGCGGCTGGGAATGAAGCACGTCCTCTGCGTACCGGAGCAGATGATTCTCGACGGCAACTTCCCCACCGTCATCTCTCCCAACCCGGAGAATCCGGAGGGCTTTGCCCTGGCGGTGAAACTGGCCCGGAAAGAAGGCGCGGATTTCATTCTTGGCTCCGACCCCGACGCCGACCGGGTGGGCATCATGGTCCGGGACAGCAAGGGCGACTATATCACCCTCTCTGGCAACCAGACCGGCGTACTGCTGCTGGACTACGTCATTGGGGCGAAAAAGCGCATGGGCACCCTGCCTGCCAACGCCGCCGCCCTCAAGACCATCGTCACCACTGAAATGGCCCGCAAAGTGGCAGAGGTCAACGGCGTGCAGATGTATGACACTTTCACCGGCTTTAAGTTCATGGCCGAGAAAAAGAATGCTCTGGAGGCCTCTGGCGCCGCCAAGGTCATCTTCTCCTACGAGGAAAGTTACGGCTATATGATGGGTGACTACGTCCGGGACAAGGATGCGGTCACCGCATCCATGGTATGCACTGAGATGGCAGCTTGGTACTATGACCGTGGCATGACCCTCTACGATGCCCTTCAGGAGCTGTATGCCAAGTATGGCGACTACGCTGAAAAGACCCTTAACCTGGTGATGCCCGGCCTAGATGGACTGACCAAAATGGCTCAGCTCATGGCCGACCTTCGGGCGCACCCTCTCACTGAGATTGCTGGTGTTCCCGTTGTTACCCGGAAGGACTATGCCTCCGGCATGGAGGAGACCGTCGCCACCGGTGCCAGATCCGAAATGGAGCTCAAGGGCTCCAATGTTCTCAAGTACAAGCTTGCTGACGGTACCGACCTGATTGTCCGCCCCTCCGGCACTGAGCCCAAGGTCAAGGTCTACATTCTGGCCCAGGGGGCAAGCCGGGCGGTCTGCAGCGAAAAGGTGGACAAATACGCCGCCTGGGCAGAAACGTTGAAGCGCTGAACAGATATTCCGAGAACCCGACGCTTGACAGCGTCGGGTTCTTTCTGCATAATTTTTTCCAATATACTATAAAAATCTGTCCTGTAGGGAACTTTTTCCTTTTTTCATCGTCTAAATCAAAAAAGCGAAAAGCGCTCCGGAAAATTCAGAAACTCTTAAGAATTTGTCACCGCTTTGTTCTTGCTATCAGGAAACCAGGCCCCTTATAATAAATTGGAAAGAATTTGAACAACCAGGAGGAAGCACCATGACCGAACAGCAGACTCCCGTGGTCCAGCAGGACCCCAAGGCCCCCGCCACTCCACCCAAAAACCAGAAGGGCCCCACCACCCATGAACAGAAGCAGCGGCGCCGCAAGCTCATTCGGCGCCTTACCGCTCTGGTGGTGGCCGCCGCCGTTATCATCGCCTCCGTGGTCCTCCTGCGGAAATTTGTCTTCAAGGATGAGACCGAAGAGCTTGGAGAAGTGATGACCACCGCCGTCTATCGGGGTGCCATCCAGAGCATGGTGGAAGGCACCGGAAATGCCAGGGCCAAGAACGCGGCCGTTGTCACCCCCGAGGCGGGCTATAACGTGCAGGAGCTTTTTGTCCAGGAAGGCGACGACGTCACCCAGGGCCAGTTGCTCTACAACTTGGACGATACCACCGCTCAGGATGCGGTGCGCACCGCTCAGGATAACGTCCGCAAAGCCCAGGAGAGCGTAGACGACTATAATAAGGAGCTGGGCAAACTCCAAGAAAATGTGGCCAATCTTTCCATTACCGCTCCCCACGCCGGCAAGCTCATCGACGTCAACTCCGACATCAAGGTGGGCAAGGACATGAGCGTGGGCGACGCCATTGCCACCGTGGTCAACGACACCAAACTCCGCCTGCATCTCTATTACAGCTGGGCCTATGAGGGCCATATCAGCGTAGGCCAGTCCGCCCAGATTTCTCTGCCCGCCTCCATGACCTCAGTCTCCGGCACTGTGGAGCAGGTCAACTATGTCAAACGTGTCGTTCCCGAGGGCGCTACGACCTTTGAAGTAGTATTTGTTCTGGACAATCCCGGCACTCTCACCGAGGGTATGACGGCCTCCGCCTCCCTCACTGCCTCCGACGGCACCCCCGTCTACCCCTACCAGAGCGGCACTCTGGAGTACTATGAGACCACCAAGCTCACCGTAAAAGTGGCCGGTCCGGTGGAACAAGTCAAGCTGATGAATTACGCCGATGTCTCCGCCGGCCAGCTTTTGGTGAAGCTGGGTGACAAGGATGCCAGTGCCGACATTGCCTCCAAGCAAAACAGCCTCCGGGAAGCTCAGAAGGGCGTGGATACCGCGGTAAAAGCGCTGGAAGAGGCTCAGAAGAAGCTGGACAATTATCACGCCACCGCCCCCATCTCCGGAAAGGTCCTCTCCTGCGGCCTGGTTGCGGGAGAAACTGTTAGCTCGGGTGCCTCCATCCAGATTGCCGACACCGCCACCATGGTGGTGGACATCAACATTGATGAACGGAATGTGGGCTATGTCACCACCGGAATGCTTGTTAATCTCCAAGATCAGATGGGTAACTCCTATATGGGTACGGTGGAACAGGTTGCCCTCACCGCCAAGGCAGAGAACGGCGTGGCCAATTTCCCCGCCACCGTCATGGTGGAAAATCCTGACGGGATGCTCATGACCGGAACTTATGTCAATTATTCCTTTGTAGCCAGCCAGTCCAACGACTGTCTGGTGGTTCCCGTTCAGGCTGTTCTGAGCGTCACGCTGCCCTCCTCGGCTATGGGCGAAAACGCTACCTCCGGCGAAGAGGGGGCCGTTTTTAACGAAGGGCTTCCCGAGGGCGAGGGCGAGGTCCAACCCGACAAGCCTGCCGCCGATGGCGGTGCCCATGCTCACAGCCTGGGTATGATGATCTCCTCAAGCGGACCTTCCGGCACTATGGGCGGTGCCCCCACAGGCGGCGATACCACCACCGTGTGTTTTGTCCAGGGGACACCCGATGATCGTGCCATTGATGCTGATCCCTCCTGGCAGATGCCGGAAGGCTTCTTCGCTGTCCAGGTGGAGACCGGTTTGTCCGACGAGAGCAATGTAGAGATCAAGTCCGGCTTGAACGAAGGCGACATGGTATTTACCGGCTACATGACCCAGAGTGCCAACAACTGGGGCTGATGGGTGGCCAACATGTTAATTGAAGTCAAAGATCTATACAAGATTTACAACGAAGGCAAAGAAAACGAGGTTCGTGCCCTAAACGGCATCTCTCTCCAGATCGACCGTGGGGAATTTGTTGCCATTATCGGCGCCTCCGGCTCTGGCAAGTCCACCCTCATGAACGTGCTTGGTCTGCTGGACATCCCAACCTATGGGGACTATCATTTGGACGGTACCGATGTCACCAGCCTCACCGACAAGCAGCAGGCCCATCTGCGCAACAAACAGATTGGTTTCATCTTTCAGGGCTACAACCTGATCCCCGCTCTCTCTGCAGCCGAAAATGTAGAGCTTCCCCTTATCTATCAAGGGCTTGCCGTGGATCAGCGGGAGATTCAGGTAGAGGAGGCGCTGAACAAGGTGGGCATGTTTGACCGAGCCGACCATCGTCCCGCCGAAATGTCCGGTGGTCAGCAGCAGCGGGTGGCCATTGCCCGGGCCATTGCTACCCACCCCCCCATTATAATGGCTGATGAGCCCACCGGCGCTCTGGATTCCAAAACCGGCCGACATGTGCTGGAAATTCTGCACAGCCTTCATGAGGAGGGGTCCACCATTCTCCTCATCACGCATGATAATGGGATCGCCGCTACCGCTGAGCGCATTGTGCGCATCTCTGATGGCAAGATCATTCTGGACGGCACGCGAGAGGAGGCGGGACTGTGAATCTGAAGCAGTCATTCAAGATTGCGGCCAAATCCATCGCCGCCAAAAAGGGCCGCTCCGCTCTGACCATGCTGGGCATCATCATCGGCCTGGCCGCGGTCATCATTCTGGTCTCCTTTGCCCAGGGGCAGAACAAGTGGATCGAGGACTACTACGCCAGCCTGGGCGACAATACCATCAACATCTCCGCCAACAGCTATAACGGCAAGGACGTGACGGAAAAGCTTTACGCCTATTGTCAGAAGATGGACGAGTACATCATCGGCATTACCCCCAGCAATAGCGTTTACGGAGATTTTACGGTAAAATACGGTTCTAAGACTCTGGGCGGGAAAAACAGCGACTGGAGCACCCAGCCCCAGATTACCATGGGCAACCAGCAGTTTTCCATCTGTAACAACTACACCCTGGAAAAGGGCCGGGACTTGGCCTATCTGGATGTCAAAAACCTCAATCAGGTCTGCGTCCTGGGCTCTCAAACCGCCAGCAGCCTGTTCAACTACGCCGACCCCATCGGAAAATCCATCACCATTAATGGCCTTCCCCTGACGGTGATCGGCGTCTACACCGAAATGGACGCCCAGAACATCTCCGGCAAGGACAGGGTCATTCTCCTCCCCTACACGCTCAGCCGCTATTTTTCCGACAACGTGGACACTGGTACATTTGTGGCAAAGGCCAAAGACGCCCGTTCCACCACCATGGCGGTGACGCTGCTCAATGGCTATCTCAAAGGCCTCATTGGCGACCAGGGCTACTACTACGCGGAAACGCCCAACCAGTGGCAGGAGGACTCCAACAAGCAGAATCAGATGCAGCAGATGTTCCTTGGCGGCATTGCCGCCATCTCCCTGCTGGTGGGCGGCATCGGCATCATGAACATCATGCTGGTCACCGTCACCGAGCGCACCCGGGAGATCGGCATCCGCAAAGCCATCGGTGCCGAGCGCAAGAGCATCATTGCCCAGTTTCTCATTGAGGCTTGCCTCATTTGCGGCTTGGGCGGCGTCATCGGTATCGCGATTGGCTACCTGGGCACAGCTATCGTCTGCCAGTTGGTGCTGAAATTCATTGTCTGGCCCAGTGTCGGGGTCACGGCGGGCTCCTTCGCCTTTTCTGTGGCCATGGGCATTATCTTCGGCCTCTACCCGGCCATTAAGGCCAGCGGTCTCCAGCCTGTGGAGGCCCTCCGGGCGGAGTGACCGCCCACCGACTCAATTCAAACAGAAGGATGTGTTGTTCCATGCGAATGAAACGTGTCTTGGCCGCTGTCTTGGCGGCAGCCACCGTGGCGGCTACCCCCCTGGCCCTTCATCCCGCCGCCTCTGCCGCCCATCTCTCGGCTTTTTCAGACCTTACCGACCCCACCACAGCAGAGGCCGCCGAATTTCTCCGTCTGATGGGTGTGGTCAACGGAGTCCCAGGCGGCATCTACAATCCCTCCGGTACCTTGAGCAGGGGCGAGTTCTGCAAGATGTCGGTTTCCGCTCTGGACCGGGCTGATGAAGAGCCTGCCCAGCGGGGCCGCACCATCTACTTGGACGTAGGCCCCAGCCACTGGGCCAGAGGCTATATCAATCTGGCCTCCACCATTACTCTGGGCGCAGGCAGCGACGGCAAGGGTGGTACCGCCCTTGTGGCCGGCTTGGGCAACGGCACTTTCCAGCCAGATCGTCCTATCACTTACGGCGAGGCGGTCACCATCCTCTGTCGGGTGCTGGGCTATGGCATTTCCGACGTGTCCACCGGCGGGGTTTGGTATGACGGTTATCTGTCTGCCGCCGCTTCCATCGGCCTCACCGCCGGCCTTACCCTCTCCGGCACCGATGTCATTAACCGAGGCCAGGCGGCTGTCCTTTTCTACAATCTCTACTTCAGTAAATCCAAGGGCTCTGACAAAACCTATCTGGTGGCGCAGGGCGGCTCCGAGGTAGAGGGCGGTGTAGTACTGGATACAGACGCCACCGCCGACGACGGCTCCACCGGGGCCGTAGAGACTACCCAGAGCACCTATAAGACCGACCGGATCTTTGACTCTTCCATCGAGGGGCAGGAAGGTAAGCTTCTCCTGGATGCCGATGGCAAGCTGCTGGCCTTCCAGCCCAAAAAGGGTACCAGCCAGAGAGCGGTAAACATCCAATCTACCGAGGCCACCTATCTCACCATTTCCGGCGGGGAAAAACTGGATGTGGACCCCGCTACCGTGGTCTATCAAAATGGAAAATCAAAAACCTGGAAGGACGTTTATCTGAACGTCTCCTTCCCTGCCTCTGTGTCCTTTCATTACGGTGCCAATGGGAAATTGTCCTATCTCTTCTTCCCCTCTGAATCTGCAGACGGGCCGGACACCATGGTCCTCCGCACCGTTCCCGGCAGCAGCGGCAATCCTTTTGCTTCCATGACCGGCGGCGCAAGCTATACCATGTTTAAAAACGGTGTGGCGGCCTCTTCCTCCGACCTGCGTCAGTATGATGTAGCCACCTATGACAGCGCCACTCGGCTCATCCAGGTCTCCGACCTGAAACTCACCGGCATTTATGAAAATGTTTCTCCCAGCCTTGCCGCGCCCATTACCGTTACTGTCATGGGCCATACCTTCCCGGTACTTGCATCCGCCAGAAACGACTTGGCCGCCTTCCAGGTTGGGGACCGGATTACGCTCCTGCTCACCGCCGATAACCGGGTGGCGGGCGCCGTGTCGGCCGATACTATTCGGGGCGAAGCCATTGGAGTTGCCTCGATCAGCTCCGATGGCGAAGCCACCGTCAAACTTCTCCAGGGCAATTTCACCGTCAGCGGTGACGTTCCTACATCCATGGTGACCCAGTATCACAATCAGTTGGTATCCGTCACCAGCAGTGCTGTGGGCAGACTTTCCCTCTCTATCGTCCCCAGCAGCAGCACAAAGGGTTCTTTGGATGTGGCTGCCCGGAAACTGGGTGACAAGTCTGTGGCAGACAATGTCACCATTTATGATCGGGTAAAAGGCGGAACTGTGGTAGCGGTTAAGTATTCCAGTCTTCCTGCCTCCATCCCAGCCTACAAAATTAGTTTTGTCTCCTACGACTACGCTGGGCGCATAAAGTATCTGATCCTGGATGATGCTACTGGCGACGCTTATACCTACGGCTACTTCTCCTTCACCAGCGCCGTGGAGACCAAAACACCCGTCTACGACGACGATGGAAAGACCATCATCAGCTACGACATCAGCACCACCCCCGCTCAGCTGTGCGTTCGTATGGCTAACAGTAAGGGTGAGGATGATAAATCCAGCGCAGGCACCTTCCTGGGTTCAGTCCGCAACGGTGTGGCTGGCGGCGTGGCCTATGCCGCCGATGGCAAAATTGCCGCCACCGTGCAGCTCCAATCCCTTACCGGTGTGAAGCGTAGCGCCTTTGATCCGGAGAAAATGACCGTCACCATAGCGGGCATCTCTTATCCGGTCTCCGAGCAGGTGCAGTGCTACAACAAAACCTCCAAGACCTGGTTTACCCCTGGCAAGGAAGGCATGGAATCTGCGCGGGCCTATTCTGACAGCTTGACTCTCTACTATGACCGCGCCCCCGAAAACGGCGGCAAGATCCGCTTGATCGTGGTTGCCTGATTTCCTGCCAACACTCTGCCAGCCCATCCTTTCCTACCACAAAAAGCTGCACTTCAGTCTAATATACCAACGGCAGACGCTCCGGACGGTTCAAACGTCCGGAGCGTCTGCCGCTTTTCTCGCCGTTCTATTCTATCGCTCAGGCACGAATGGCCCAGCGCATTTTGGTGGACTTGGCCCGGGGATTCTGAAAGCACTCCTCCGCCGACGGCCGGATCACCTCAGTAGAGATCTCCCGGTAAATCTCCTCCCTGTAAAACTGCTGAAACGCCTTTTTCACCAGCCTGTCCTCCCCTGAGTGGAAGGTCAGCACCGCCACTCTTCCGCCGCTGGCAAGAACCCCCGGCAGTTTTTCCAGGAAGGAGTAAAGCACCTCAAATTCGCTGTTGACGTCGATTCTCAGGGCCTGAAAGCATCTCTGACAAGCCTTCTTTACACCCTCTTTGCGCTCGCCGGCGGACAAAAAAGGCAGTGCATTCTCAACTACTCCGGCCAGTTGCCGAGTTGTGGAAATTTCTCCCCCTCTGCGCCGTACCGCAGCCACCGCCCGGGCAATCTGCTCCGCATAGGGCTCGTCCGCGTTTTCAGTCAGCAGTTCGGCCAGCTCCTCTTCACTCAGCTCCTGCAGCCGCTGGGCGGCCGAAACCCCCGCGGTGGGATCCAGCCGCAGATCCAAAGGTCCGTCCTGTTTAAAAGAGAAACCCCGCTCCGGGTTATCGATCTGCATGGAGGACACCCCTAGATCGGCCAACACAAAGTCAAACTTTACGCCTGGCGCCACCTGATCCAAATCGGCAAAATTCATCCGGCGGACTGTCAGCAAATCCGGCCCATAGCCCAGCCCCTCCAGCCGTTTTCTAGTCTTTTCCGACTCGATGGGATCCACGTCGGTGGCGTAGAGATGTCCCTTCCCCTGAAGCTGTTCCAGCATCTTTCTGGTGTGGCCCCCATATCCCAGCGTGGCATCCAGCCCCGTCTGTCCGGGCTGGATCTGGAGAAATTTCAAAATCTCCGACACACAGATCGGCACATGACTCCCCGCCGGCGTCTTTCCGCTTTGCAGGACATGCTCCACCTCAGAGCGATAGCGCTCCGGCTGCAGTTCTTTGTATTTTTCCGCAAAAGTGCGGGGATGTGTTCCCCGGTAACGGATTCGCCTCTGGTGCGGTTTCTGATCATCCATGTTGGGACCTCCCTTTTCTTGTGCTCAGCTGCCAAAACGCCACCGCACTGGCCGCAGCCACGTTAAGCGAATCCACCCCCCGGAACATGGGAATACATACAGTATAGTCGCAGTCAGCAATGGTCCGGCTTGCCAGCCCGTCCCCCTCTGTCCCCAGCACGACGGCCAGTTTCTCTTCCGCCATAAGCCCGGGATCATCTACACTGACTGCCGTATCGCTCAAAGCCATTGCAGCCGTCCGGAATCCCAGCCTGTGTAACCGCTCCATCCCCATCTCCGGCCACTCCGACGGCTGGCTGCCGATCCGCGTCCACGGGATTTGAAATACCGCTCCCATGCTGACTCTGGCCGCACGCCGATACAACGGATCGCAGCAAGACGGCGTAACCAGCACCGCATCCATTCCCAGGGCCGCTGCCGATCGAAAAATGGCACCCACATTTGTAGTATCCACAACGTTTTCTAAAATCACCACTCTGCGTGCCCCGGCACACAGCTCCTCCACATTGGGCAGCCGGGGGCGGCGCATGGCACATAGCACGCCGCGGGTCAACTCATAGCCTGTCAGTTTGGCCAGCAGTTCTCGGTCCGCCGTATATACTGGGACTTCACCGCATCGTTCAAGGATGTGCCGAGCTTGTCCGTCAATCTGTCTGCGCTCCATTAAAAGTGAAATTGGATCACATCCGGCATCCAGAGCCCGCTCGATCACCTTGGAACTCTCCGCAATAAAAATACCCTTCTCCGGCTCCATTCGGCGGCGCAGCTGCGCTTCCGTCAAGCGAGCAAACACATCCAGCTCCGGCCATGCAAAGTCAGTCACTTCAATGATGTTCATCGCAAATATCTCCTCACCTGCCGCCACCCGACTGTTTTATTATAGTAAAAATCCCCAAAATATGCAACTCGAAATCTATGCGGCCCTCTTCAAAGACACTATTTCCCAGATTCTTTAGACCTTAGGCTCCACCTGATCCCTCAAAGCCGCCACCGCTTGTTTTAGCCACCCTGGCAGCGGAGCTCCCATTGCCCCGGCATTTTCCACAATGCTGCCCACCTCGGTGAAGATATACCAGACTACCACCAGGGGGCAAAGAAATACCGTATAGGAGAAGGGCAGCGCCACACTGGGCAAATTGGCCAGTATCTGCCCCACCACCAGATCCAAAATTCCGGAAATCGTCACGGCTGCAACGCATCCAGCCTTATGCCACAATCCCTCTCTGGCCACGGCAGAGGACCAAGCCCCCTGTCTGACACCAGCGGCCATCCCGGTGAGCACATCCATCCCCATACATACCGCCCAAGCCACGATTAGCCATCCAAACCAGCCCCAGAGAGCGGTAAGAGCCGCCAATGCAGCGCTTACCGCCCCCTTAAAGGCGTTTACCTTATGTTCCATCTCCCGCCTCTTTCCCCGGCTTGTCCAGCAGCCCCAGCCTCTCCAGCCACACCAGACTTTGAAGATTGGTCTCATAGACCGCCGCCGCACCGCTCTCGTCCATTTTGATTACCCCGGAGGCAATGGCTTTCTCCGCCGCCGCCCTGGCCCATTCCGGCATTTCCGTCACATATCGATACTGTTTCATCTCTTCCTCCTCCACATCCGGGCGTGCTGCCCCCCCCACAAATCGCAGCGCTCTTCGGCGGCGCAGCACTGCGCCGCCATTTGCCTCGCTGTCCGTACCGGTATTTCCGTCAATGGTGGTGACAAAGCCGTTCTCCACACGCTCACAGATCCCCACATGGTTCATACATCCGCCGGCTCCTCCGTCAAAGACAAAAAAAACCAGATCTCCGCGCTGAATTTCCGCCGCCTTGACCGTCCGCCCCATATGCTTATAGTATCGATAGAGTTCCGTACAGGAGGCGGTCTTTCCCTCGCCATAAAATAAACCGCCGGCTCCCGCCTTCTGAAACAGCCACCACTGGAACACGCAGCACCAGGGATAACTCGGGCCGGACACTTCCCGCCCATAGTAGGCTGTATTGTACTTGACCCGATTGCTCCCTGCGGGAGCTTCCTTTGTCCCCAGTTCTCTTCTTGCCAGCTCTAGCAGCGTTTCACTAACCGTCATTTTCCCGTCTCCCTCTCCGCCTGCGTATTGCGCACCTATCAAATGTCCCCTTTCCATGAAGATTTTTTATTGACTTTTTTGCGCTTCTCCTCTATGATTTTTTTGCTGGACTGATCATTCCACCGAAGACATAAGCGCATCCGCCTCGGTTCGGCTCAGCCGTCCCGCTGCTACGAGGGCCTCGATCCGCTGCGCGTTCCACAGCCGGGGATAGTATTTTTGTGCCATTTCATACACACTCACAGCGTCACACCCCCCATCGCAGCCAGATAGTCCACATCAGCCCGGAGCTGTTCCAGCTGTGTGGGCGCCTGTTCTGCCGCTGGTCTCTCTGTGGGTGTGACGCCGGTCAGCACCCCCTCTTCCACGGTCAGCTCACAGTAGCCTTCACAGTCCCATACGGTCTGGACAAGTGCCTCTGGAACCGCTACCCACCCTTTCCGCCAGCACTCCCTCCGGTGGCTCTGGCTCTGTATTCCGTGTCCCCCGTCTGTCCGGGGTGTCAGTTCGATAATGGTCAGCATGTTTTCTGCCTCCTTTTTAAGGAAAGCTGTTTCGTGGGCAAAAGTGGGACGGTTCTATACATATATTTAAAAATTTTAGACGGAGCTGCAGATTTGATCCGCCGGCCACCGTCTTTCGGGAGGTCTTCCTCATCAAACACATTCTCATGATCGGCACCGGCGGCACCATCGCTTCGGAAATGACAGAGGCCGGTCTGGTCCCCGAGCTGGGGGGTGCGGACTTTTTGCAATACGTCCCGGCCGTTCAACACCTCTGCCATGTAGACTGCCTTCAGATCTGCAACATTGACTCCACCAACATGACCCCCGCCATCTGGCTGGAAGTGGCCCGGGCGGTGGAAAAAAACTATAATCGGTATGATGGCTTCGTCATCAGCCACGGCACCGACACCATGGCCTATACCGCCTCCGCTTTGAGCTATCTCGTCCAAAGCAGCCCTAAACCTATCGTCCTCACCGGCAGCCAAAAGCCGATCCACTTGGATATCACGGACTCCAAAACCAATCTTCTGGACAGCTTTACCGTCGCCTGTGACGGCCGTATTCCAGGGGTCAGCGTAGTCTTTGGCGGCGTGGTCATTTTGGGCACCCGTGCCCGTAAAACTTTTTCCAAAAGCTATGGGGCCTTCTCCAGCATTAATTACCCCATTTTGGGTGTCGTCCAGGATGGCCGCCTGGTCCCGTACATTACCCCGCCCTCATCTGCCTCTCCCAGTTTTTACGACCGTCTGGATGAAAAAGTATCCCTCCTGAAGCTGATCCCCGGCACCTCTCCCGCCCAGCTTTCCTTCCTCCTGTCTGAGAGCAACGCCGTTATTATCGAAAGCTATGGGGTGGGAGGCGTCCCTGCCGGAGACCAGGGGGCCTTTTACCAGCGCATCCGCGCCGCCGTCTGTGAGGGAAAAATAATTGCTGTCACCACTCAGGTTCAAAATGAGGGCAGCGATCTGTCTATCTACAATGTGGGCCACCGCCTGAAAAGCGATCTCGGCGTTTTGGAGTCTTACGACATGACCACAGAATCCGTCGTAGCCAAGCTTATGTGGGCCCTGGCCCAGGCAGAGAGCAGCGCCGACGTTTCCCGGCTTTTCTATACTCCCGTGGCCGGAGACATCCTCTGCTGTCCATAACCAGCTTTTTCCGGTTTTGCTAGGAATTTTTTACCCCCAGAAGCAGCTTAAACTTCATCGTTAGTTGCAAAAACCTTTCAGTCAATCCCCCCTAATAAAGGACATCCGGACGGCAGATGCCGTCCGGATGTCCTTTATTCCCCATAGTAGCGCAGCAAATCTTCCATCAGCAGACTTCCGATCAGCCCACAGCCGAAAGCCGTCAGCGCAGCCAGCAGAAAAACTCCCGCATATTCATAAAGTCGGGGCGCCAGCGCGCCCCCCTGTCCCGCCCGAATCAGTAGTGCCGCCGTACTCCCCTGCAGCAAAACGCACAGCGCCAATCCCCTGGTCAAAACAAAGTGAGAGAGCTCACGATAAGTACGATTCATTCCTATTAACCTCCATTCCCCTCGATTCCGCCTTTTTCTTGTTATTTTAACAGCATACTTATTCCTTCGCAATGTAAAGAATTTTCCTTCATAATTTGACAAAATTCGTCCTATTTCGTCTCCCTAGTTAACCAATAATCCCTTCGTGTTAACATAATGTTTTTATTTTGTCGATTTTGGGGGAAACTTTTAAATATACAAAAGATGGAAAACACAATATAATGTGGTCAATGCGAATAATTTTGGGAGGTTTGCTACAAGATGAGGGAACTAAAGCTGGATTTGCCATCTGTGTACCCGGAACTGGAAGAAAACCACTATTACGATTATTCCATTTTAGTAGATGTGGTAGATACCGGAAATTTTGTCTGTGAGAGCTATGGGGCATGCATAACGTCCAAAAAGGGCGGTGAACGTGCATCTGTTCCCCGCATCACGGTCAGTCCCTCCCGCATCGATGAATTGATGCGCCTTCTTGTCCGTAATGGTGTGGGGCCGATTCATCTGCAAGACGTTGTGGATGATTGGCTTTAAGGAGAGACAGGAAAGGGCGGCGGCGGAATTCTTCCGCTGCCGCCCTTTCCTGTTTACTCTTTGACTCGCGCTGCCCAATATTCCGCTGTGGTTTGCCAGGCCGCCTGATTCTTCTCGCTCTGCTCCCGGGGCTCATAGCCTAACGCCCGAAGGAATCGGCCTGTGTAGGCGGAAAACACCACAGCCCCCTCCTGATTCAGATGCCCGCCGTCATAAAGATGGCGCGTCACATCCAGCCCAATCTCCTCAAAGCTGTTGGCCCAGTTGACAAAGCTCACCTCAGGTGCCGCCGTTTTCACATCGGCCTCCAGTTTTGCGTAGACTTCAGGCGCGTACTGGCTGTATGTGGGATTGACGGTCAGAATGAGAGGAATTCCATGTTCCCGGCAAAGCGCCGCAATGCGGGCAAAATCCAAGAGATTCTGTTGATAGACTTCCTCGCCCTGCTCCACAGGGTGACGAAAGGGTCCGCCCTCCAGTTCAGTAAAAACCTGATCTACCGCAGTATGGCCCTTCAAAAAATCTCCCCGCGCCGGAAGGATCGCCTTCTTGATGTCCCCCACTGTCAGTTCCTTCCACCGGTCGTGATAAAAGTAGAGGTCAAAAAAGAGCCCAAGCCGCTTGTCCGGCTCAGCGGCATTAAAGGTGGCATTTACCCGGTTGACGCCCCAAGGCATGTACCCAAGATTGATTTGGGTGTAATTCTGATAACGGGCAAAAAAGAGGGAACTTCCCTCCATCACTACCACGGAAGGGGTCTGTGTCTTCAATGCCTCCTTTAGATACCAGTAGGTAATGGCCGGGGTCTGTTCAGACCCTCCCAACACATATCCCGTCAGCCCGCTCTCGGCATACATCACCCCAGGGTTCCAGTCGCAGTAGGCGTAGGAACTGCCCAGGAAGAGCACATCGATGGAGTTCTTTGGCTCACAGAGGTAGGCGTCCCAGGTAGAGCCGTAATCGGTGTGAGCCGGCCGTAAAATGTTGGAAGCCAGGTTGAGAAGCAGGGCCGCCGCCAGCAGAAAGGCAACAGCAAACAAGGGTTCTTTCCAATTCCGTTTTGTCATATCCGTCACCTTTAAAACTGTCCGTAAATAAAGGACTGGGCGTCATAACCGGTCCCGTAGCTGCCAAATACCACTACAACGAGCAGCAGCCCCAGATAGACGCACCACCGAATCCACCGTGGGGCGGCCAACACCCGCGCCGTCACATCATTCTTTTGACTCCAGGCGTCCACTGCTAACAGCAGAAGAAACCCCACTCCGGCGGCCAGAAACTCCCACCGATCCATCCCCATCCCGTACAGGGGCGGCACCCACGCCGGTCCGGTAATCATCCCACGCAGCACAGCCAGCCCCGCGGAAACCGACCCCGCCTTGAAGAACACCCAGGCCAAGGTGGCCAGCACAAACACACATCCCATTTGCCACAGCGCAGTCAGCGCACCATCCTCCCGCAGCCCAAACCGCGCCCGAACCCGAGTACGCAGAGACGCGGTCAGCCCGCCAAGCACCTGATAAATCCCGTTAAGCAGTCCCCACACCAGAAAGGAAACTGCCGCCCCGTGCCACAGCCCACTGACGGCAAAAACGATCAGCAGGTTCAGGTATTTCCGCACCGTTCCCATCCGGTTTCCCCCCAAGGGAATATAGAGGTAATCCCGAAACCAGGTGGACAAAGAGATATGCCACCGCCGCCAGAACTCCGCAATGGAGCGGGAGAAATAGGGCGTACGGAAATTCTCCGTCAGGGTAAAGCCCATCGCCCTGGCAGAGCCCACCGCCATGTCGGAGTAGGCGGAGAAGTCGCAATAAATCTGAATAGAGAAAGCACAGGCGGCGGCCATGACCTGAATGGTCCCAAACTCCCCTGGTGCGGCGAACACCGTGTTCACCACAGCTGCCAGCCGATCGGCCAGAACCAGCTTTTGAAAGGCTCCCCACAAAAACCGGAGCAGCCCCTCCCGCAGCGCGTCATACCGGAACCGGTGAGGTTCCCCAAACTGAGGCAGCAGCCGGTCTGCCCGCCCGATGGGGCCGGAGAGCAGCGCTGGAAAAAAGGAGAGAAACAGAGCACACTTGACAAAACTCCGCTCCGCCCGTACTTTGCCCCGATAGACATCAATCAGATAGCCCATGGCGGCAAAAAAATAAAAGGAGATCCCGGCCGGGAGCAGCAGCTGTGGCACCACAGGTGACCAGTCCAGCCCCGCCGCCCCGACTCCCCGAACCAGGAGGGAAACTCCAAATTTCAGATATTTAAAGAGGAAAAGCACCCCGATGAACAGCCCCAAAGTCAGAGCCAGCAATCCCTTTTTCCGCCGCTTCTCCAGCGCCAGTCCCATAACGTAGGTCACTCCGGCGGTTCCAAAAAGGAATGGAAAGCTCTCCAGTCCGGCGCACAGGTAGAAAAACCAGCTGGCTGCCAGCAGCCAGCCGTTCCGCCCCCGCTCCGGCAACAAAAAGTAGACCAGCGCGGTCACGGGAAAAAAGAGAATATAGCTCAGGGACAAAAACCCCACAGCCATCCCCTCCCTTCTCAAAAATTTAACTCAAGCTTATTCTGTCTCCATTTTATCACACCTTCGACAAATGGGCAATCTATTCCCCCGCTGATTGCGCCCGCCTTGAAAATGTGATATACTATCTGGAATCCTGATTTGAACCCAAGGAGGTGCGCGCTACGGACACGCTCCTTTCTCTCCCCCAGACTATTTTGGACACCCTCCACGGCTTTTTGGGCCAGTACCCAGCCGTGGCCGGGTGGTATACCACCGTGGTTCGCTTCCTCTTTCCCATTCTGGCTCTGCTCATTTTGGTGGGTGCCATTCGCTCGCTTCTCACTGTGCCTCACCTGCCCGAGGTGTGGGGCTACCTTTCCCTGCCCAACGGGGCAGGCGCCCCCCTCACTCACTGGGAGAACATCCTGGGCCGCTCCTCTTCCGCCGACGTGGTGCTGGAATACCCCACCATCTCCCGCCAACATGCCGCTCTTATCCGGGATCCCAATGACTGCTGGACGGTGTACGACCTCGGGTCAAAAGGCGGTATTCTGGTCAACGGCACCCAGATACATGAATCCACGGTTCTTCACTACGGCGACGTACTCTCCCTGGGCGGCGTGGAGACCGTGCTCCTGCCCGTCTCTCCCGAAGAGAAGGCCCAGCGCCGGGAACGGCGGCGGAAGGCACGGCCCGCCTCTCCTTGGGGAAGCCTCCTGCTCCTCACGGTCTTTCAGGTCCTCACCGGCATCCAGCTCACCATTTCCGAGGGTGTGAACGCCACCCCTGCCCTGCCCTTTACCTTTCTGGCCCTCACTTTGCTAATGTGGGCCTATTTTCTGACCCTTCGGGCTTTTCGGCGGGTGGGCTTTGAGATGGAGCTCATCGCCTTCTTCCTTTCCACCCTCTCCCTGTCCGTGGTGGCCTCCTCTAACACCCCAACCCTTCCCAAGCAGTTTCTCTGCGTACTTTTGGGTCTGGCCGTGTTCCTGATCCTGGGCTCCTTTCTCCGTGACTTGGAGCGGGCCAAAAAAATCCGCTGGCTCATGGCGGGGGCGGCCATCGGCTTATTGGGAATCACCTTGGTACTGGGCAGCCGAAAATTTGGCGCCACGAACTGGATCAGCATCGGGGGCATGTCCCTTCAGCCCTCGGAGCTGGCCAAGATCTGCTATATCTTCGCCGGCTCTGCCACCCTGGACCGTCTCTTTCGAAAACGAAACCTGACCCTGTTTATTGTTCTCACCGGGGCGTGCTTGGGCTTTCTCGCCCTCATGAGCGACTTCGGCACAGCCGCCATTTTCTTTGCCACCTTCCTGGTCATCGCCTACCTCCGCTCCGGGGACTGGGCCACTCTTGGCCTCATCACCGGCGGAGCCGTGGGAGGCGTGCTGGTAATCCTCAGCTTGAAGCCCTATATCCTCAGCCGTTTTGCCTCCTGGGGCCACGCCTGGGAAAACGCCTCGGTGGGGGCAGGCTACCAACAGACCCGGGCTATGTCGGCGGCGGCCTCCGGGGGCCTCATCGGCGTGGGGCCCGGCGAGGGCTGGCTCCACCGAGTGGGTGCGGGCGACACCGATCTGGTCTTTGGGATGCTCTGTGAAGAGTGGGGCCTCCTTATTGCTCTGCTGGCGGTGGCTTGCGTGGCCACTCTGGCCGTCTTTGCCGTCCGCGCCTGCAAGACCGGCCGCTCCTCCTTTTACATTATCGCCGCCTGCGCTGCGACTTCTCTGCTGGTCTTTCAGACTTGTCTCAATGTCTTTGGCTGTATGGATCTGCTGCCCATGACCGGTGTGACCTTTCCTTTTGTCTCCAACGGCGGCTCGGCCATGATCTCCTCTTGGGGTCTGCTGGCCTTCCTCAAGGCTACCGACACCCGGCAGAACGCCAGCTTTGCCATCCGCCTGTCCTCCAAACGGGAGGACAGCGCCTCCGCCTCTTTGGCCCCCCGTCTGGCCCCAGAAGACCCGCTGGACTGGGAAGATGAGGAGGTAAACGGCAATGCGTAAGATTGAAAAACGGGCCGCCGTCTGCCTTTTGTTGGTTCTCGCCCTGCTGCTGGGCAGCGGCTTTTTTGCCATCCGCTTTGTGATTTACGGCGGAAAATGGGTCTCCTTTGCCGCCAACCGCCACCTCTACAATTCCTCCGGCCAGCTGGCGGTAGGCCGGGTACTGGATCGGGACGGCGATGTTCTCTCTTACGTCAACGCAGACGGTCAGCGGCTCTACTACGAAAACCCGGATGTCCGCCGCGCCACCCTCCACGCCGTGGGCGACCCCGCCGGCAACATTGGCACCGGAGCACTGGTGGCCTTTGCAGATCAGCTTTCTGGCTACAACCTGCTCACCGGCACCTATTCCCCTCTTGGGGCGGGCAACGACCTTTTCCTCACCATCGACGCCCGGCTCAACTACACAGCCTACCAAGCCATGAACGGCCGAAAAGGGACCGTGGCGGTCTACAACTACAACACCGGCGAGGTGCTGTGCATGTACTCCGCCCCCAACTTTGACCCCGCCAATCCACCGGACATTCAGGATGGGGACGAGCGTTATGACGGCGTTTACGTCAACCGTTTTCTCTCCGCTCTCTATCCTCCCGGCTCTGTGTTTAAACTGGTCACTCTGGCCGCCGCGCTGGAAAATCTGCCTGACTTGGAAAGCCGTACCTTCACCTGTACCGGCTCCACCCAGGTGGGGGGCGAGACCATTACCTGCACCGCACCTCATGGAGAGCTCAATGTGGAGAGCGCCCTGGCCTGCTCCTGCAACGGCTTTTTTGCTCATCTGGCATCGGAGCTGGGCCCGGACGTTTTGACCGCCTACGCCAAAAAGGCCGGACTCACTTCCAGCTACAATGTCAGCGGACTTGCCACCGCCAAAGGCTCCCTTGACCTCACCGGAGCCACCACGGGGCAGGTGGGCTGGGCGGGCGTGGGCCAGTACAGCGACCTTGCAAATCCCTGCGCCATTATGGTCTATATGGGTGCCATCGCCCGGGGCGGCGATGCCGCCGTCCCTCAACTGGTGCTTAAAACCCAGTCCGCCCTGGATTTTCCCCCGTCCTTTTACCTGAAGAGAAAAACAGGCACGCTGATTGAAGCGGATACCGCCAAAAAGGTGACCGCCATGATGTCCAACAACGTACAGACCACCTATGGTGCGGGACGCTTCCCCAACATGGACGTGTGTGCTAAGTCGGGTACCGCGGAGGTTGGTGGCGGCAAGACCCCCAACGCCTGGTTCGCCGGCTTTCTTCGGGACGCCTCCACCCCTTACGCTTTTGTGGTTCTGGTGGAAAACGGGGGTTCCGGCTCCGATGTGGCGGGCAGCGTAGCCGCCCGCGTTCTGAATACGCTGGTCAACGGATAAAATTTCCTTGAACCGGGAGGAGACCCTATGGAAAAAAGCAAGCTCATTGTCATTTTGGGCACCACCGCCTGCGGCAAAAGCGGTCTGGGAGTGGCCCTGGCCAAACAATACAATGGCGAAATCGTCTCCGCCGACTCCCGCCAGGTCTACCGGGGCCTGAACCTGGGCACCGGCAAGATTACCCCCGAGGAGATGGAAGATGTTCCCCACTACATGCTGGACGTGGCCGAACCCGGCGAGAGCTACTCGGTTGCCCAGTTTCAGCAGGGCGCTTATACGGCCATCGACGACATTGCCGCTCGGGGGTGCCTGCCTTTCCTGGTGGGTGGAACCGGGCTCTATGTCCGGGCGGTATCCGAGGGTTATGTCTTTCATGCCGCTCCTCCCGACCTCGCCCTCCGGGCCCAATTGGAGGCTCTCTCCACCGAGGAGCTGCGGGCCCGCCTTGCCGCTCGGGGAGTAGAACTGGACACCGACGCCTGGAACAATCGTCCCCGGCTGGTGCGCCTTCTGGAAAAAGTCAGAAACGGGGAGGACCCCCACGCGGAGGCCGCCCGCAAACCCCGGTACGACGTGCTTACCCTGGGGGTCTCCTTTCCCCGGGAGACCGTTTGCCGCCGTATTGACGAGCGTCTGTTGGCCCGCCTGGACGCAGGCATGGTAGAGGAAGTGGCCAAATTGCGCCGCCAGGGGGTCTCTGATGAATTTCTGGAGGGTCTGGGACTGGAATACCGATATATTCTCCGCTATCTCCAGGGCGCTCTTTCCTCGGAGGACGCCCTCATTGACGAGCTGGGCCGTGCCATCAAGCGCTTTGCCAAACGCCAGGTCTCCTGGTTCAAAAAAGACAAAGACGTCCACTGGCTGAATATGGAGGCCGACCCCACGGCGGAGGCCGCCGCTCTCATCGACGCATTTCTTTGATAAACTTCCTGGCCTTCCGTCAGAATTCCTTCATAATTCTTTACAAAAACATTAGATTTTCTCTCTGGTTTCC
>JAYFPI010000065.1:0-1995 GCA_034927965.1 Pseudoflavonifractor sp. | reverse complement strand
TCAATCAATTGGAATCTTGAAACAAAAACAGGGGGCCGCCCATGGGCGGCCCCCTGTTTTTCAAATTATTTATAGCTTTACAAATTTATCCCGGCTGGCCCTGCAGATGGGGCACTGATATCCCTCGGGCAGCTCCGCCTGATCGGTCACATACCCACACACGGTGCATCTCCAGCCCTCGTTCCCCTCCAAGGTACGGTAAACCGTAGCGGTGGCCGGTGTGGTGCCGCCTCCGTTCTTATAATCGTCAACAGTCAGAGCGGGTCCATCCCCCAGAACCTCGGCCTCGGTCACCTCGGCAATGAAGAGCACATAGCCACCCAAATCCAGCTGGTCCACCACCTTACAGGCAAAGCGTGCCAGCGCATGATCCCGAAAATAGGGGTTACCGTTTCCATCCTGCTCCACATCAAATCCGTCAAACTTGTTCACCACCCGCCCAGACTTGTAGCCAAACAGGTCCACCAAATCTTTCGGCGTGTCCTTGGCCAGGACAGTTGCGGAAAAGGAGCCCTTTCCCTGGACAGCATGATAGGTCTCATTTTTCTTGTTCATCGTCATGGAAAAACGGATAGGAGCAGAAGATGTCACCTGATGCAGCGAGTTGACCACACAGCCCTGTGGTTGGCTCTCCCCCTGGGCACCGATGATGAACAGTCCATAGTTGATGCGGTTAAATGCTTTGCGGTCCATATTCGCCCTCCTTATTAATAATAACAATTCTTGTTTTTTAGTATAAAGTCCGTTCACTGGAAAGTCAAGCAAAATATCCCAGCATAAACGGATATTTTACCCATAAAAAAGCGTTTCTGAATCAAGCACGCTTTTTGCTTGATTACAACAGGCGGCCTGCCGGTTCCAGTCCGGCAAAAAAGTCCACCAGATTCTGGCATCCGATGGTGGACACCTTCATTGCGGTGTCCAAGGTGGCAGGCGCATAATGGGGGGTCAGAATGACATTTGCCATGTGGAACAAGGGGTTCTCCGGGTTGGCAGGCTCCATCTCGGTGACGTCCAGCCCCGCGCCGGCAAGCGCACCCGCTTTCAGCGCCTGGATCAGGGCCTCCTCGTCCACCATTGGTCCTCGGGCACAGTTGATTAGGTAGGCGGTGGGCTTCATGGCGGTTAGAATCTCTTTGCTGATCATGTGATGGGTCTCCTGGGACAGCGGGGCGTGAAGGGTGATCGCATCGGATCGGCGAACCAGATCCATCAGCGCTTCCACCTTTTGGCAGCCCTTGGGCACGGCTTCCAAATAGGGATCGTAAACCAGCACCTCCATATCAAAGCCGCCCAGGCCCATCTTCGCCACGCGGCTTCCGATACGGCCGCATCCGATGACGCCAAGGATTTTGCCCTCCAGTTCGGCCCCCTCCGGGTAATTTTTGGCCTCAAAGCCGATCGTTCGGTATGCGTCCGAAACGGGAACCAGGTTTTTGGCCAGTGCCATCAGCAGAGCAAAGGTGTGCTCCGCCACCGCTTGGCTGTTGGCACCCGGGGTAATGGTCACCGCAATCCCCCTCTTCTTGGCAGCCTCCATGGGGATATTGTCCACGCCCACCCCATGTTTGCTGATGATTTTCAGACGGTGGGCTTCCTCCAGCATCTCGGGGGTAATGTCCATAACCCGGACAAACAGGCCGTCTGCATCCTTCAGCTTCTCGGCCAGCTCTCTTTGCTCCCGGCGCTCCAAGTAAATTACCTCATGGCCGGCCTGCTCCAGCAGCGCCGGGCCACAGGGATGCACTTTTTCCGAAACCAGAATTTTTGCCATGGTATCCACTCCTACTCTGCATCCGCAATCAACGCGTATCACATATTTTACTCTAGGACACCATAGCACAATTCACCGCAGAAGCCTCAAACACTCTGCCGCTTGCAGATGTTCCGGCTTACATCACAAACATGCTCAGAACGACATCCAGTATTCTCTGCGCTTTTTGACTTCTCTGGCGAATCATCTGACGGCGTCAGAGCATTTGGAACTGTGCCATG
>JAYFPI010000004.1:0-51131 GCA_034927965.1 Pseudoflavonifractor sp. | reverse complement strand
CAGTCCGCACCTTTTCCTTCAGCGTCCAACGTAGGCTCGCACCGCGTCCCGAAGGAACACGGCACAGCCTGGAACTTCCCCGTCATAATAGGCGGTGAAGCGCTCGTCCGCCGGATAGAGCTCCGCGATCCCGGCGTGGCGGGCGGGGTCATACTTCTGTCCGCCGAAGCAGAGCCACCGGGCGTGGAGGGCGGCGATCCGCTGCCCCTCTGCTCCGCCAGGGTCCTCCTCCGCCCGAACGGCGGCGGCAAGAGCGGCATTGATCTCCGCCCCCAGCACCTCCCAGGCATGGTGCTCCTCCCGGTCCATGGACAGAAACGCCGCATTGAAATCATTGACCGCGGCATCTCCGTAGCGGTCCCGCGCCTCGTTTCCATAACGGGTTTCGTTGGCCTCCACCGCTTCCTTTTGAAACACCCGGAACTTCTCTTCATCTTGCATAGTGATCTCTCCTTTCGCTTCTTTCAACGTCTGCTGCACCGTCAGGATGAGATCGTCCAGCCGCGCCCTGCGGTCACGCAGTGCCCTCAAATGCCCCTCCAGCGCCAACTGCCGGTCGAAGTTTGGATCGTCCAGAATGGCGCTGATGTCGGCCAGCGGCACCTCCAACTCCCGGTAAAAGAGGATCTGCTGCAACCGATCCACCTCCGCCGGGCCGTAGAGCCGATATCCCGCCTGGGTAAGCCGGTCCGGCTTCAAAAGACCCATTCGGTCGTACCACCGCAAGGTCCGGGGCGTCACCCCAGATAACTCTGCCAGCGCTTTTACTGTGTATTCCATGGCTTATCCCTCCTGACAGCTCCAGCATAACCCTTGACGCTGCGGCAAGGTCAAGACCTTTTTTGCTTTTTCCAGAAAAATCAAAAAGCGGTGAGATATGATTTCATATCTCACCGCTTGGGTGAAAAAACTCAGGCCCGGGCCTGCTTGGCCAACTCAGAGAGCTGGGTGAAAGCGGCCTTGTCATTGACGGCCATTTCAGCCAGCATCTTGCGGTTGATCGTCACATTGGCCTTCTTCAGGCCGTTGACAAAGGTGGAGTAATTCATGCCGTTCATCTTGCAGGCGGCGGAAATGCGGGTGATCCACAGGGAGCGGAAGTCGCGCTTCTTCAGCCGGCGGCCGACATAAGCGTACTTCAGGGACTTCATGACCTGCTCGTTGGCCATCTTGAAGTGCTTGGATTTCGCACCCCAATAACCCTTTGCCAGCTTAAGGATCTTATTTCTTCTCTTGCGCGTCATCATCGCGCCTTTAACTCTAGCCATGGTATTTGAAACCTCCTATATTTGAGTAAAAAGTCAAATTATTTGTAAGGGATCATGCGCTTGACGGTGGCCGAATTGGTCACGTCGGCGTAAGCGCCCTTGCGGAGGCCTCTCTTCCGCTTGGTGTCCTTGCCGTGTCCGTTGAGCAGGTGGGACTTATAGGCGTGGGCCCGCTTGACCTTGCCGGTCTTGGTCAGGTTAAATCTCTTCTTCGCCCCGGTGTGGGTCTTCAGTTTAGGCATGGTGAATTCTCCTTTATCGTAAAATCAACTTGCTTACTTTTTGGACTCCTTGGAGATCTTAGCAGACAGGAAGATGGACATATGACGTCCGTCCAGCTTGGGCTCCTTGTCCATATTGGCCACTTCGGCGCACTGCTCAACAAACTTCAGCAGCAGGTCTCGGCCGATCTCGGTGTGGGCCATCTCACGGCCCCGGAAGCGCACGGTGACCTTCACCCGGTCCCCCTCGCTGAGGAACTTTTGGGCGTTGCGCAGCTTGACATTGAAGTCGTTGACATCGATGCTGGGGGACATCCGGACTTCTTTGATCTCCACCACGTGCTGGTTCTTCTTGGCCTCTTTTTCCCGCTTTGTCTGCTCAAACTTGAACTTTCCGTAGTCCATGAGCTTGCAGACCGGCGGTACGGCGTTGGGTGAAATCTTCACCAGGTCCATTCCGGCCTCTTCAGCCTTTTCCAGGGCCTCCCGGGCAGACAGGATACCCAGCTGCTCGCCGTCGGCGGAAACCAGGCGCACTTCTTTATCCCGGATCTCTTCATTGATCTGATGACCTTTGTTACTGCTGATAGTAAAAGCACCTCCATTCAACACGCACAAAAAAACACGGAGCCTTGACGGCTCCGTGCAACAAGACAAACCAACGCCGGACGTTCCGGCGAGAGATTCCATGTTGACCCCTTCGACTCTGGCCGAGAGGTGAGGACGAAACCGTTCCTTCTTTATTGTGCTCTAGTATTGTATCAGGCCAGCAGACTTCTGTCAAGAATTTTTTTAAAAGTATGATTGCTCACCTGCGTAGGTACATCCGGCAGACCTCGTTGGCCCGAGCCGCCGTCTCCCTCTCGTCCAAGGTCACAAGCTCTCCATTCTGAACCACGGGGACTCCGTTAATAATGGTATAATCCACCGGCCCCTTGAAACCAACAGTGCCCAACAGAGACATCGGGTCAAACTGGGCACCCGCAAGCTCGGGGCGGGTCAGGCGGATCAGAAACAAATCGGCCGCCATCCCTGGGGCCAGGGCACCGATGTCGGTTCGACCCAGCAGCCTTGCGGAACCCCGGGTGGCCAGCTTGAGAATATCGTAGCCAGTGGGGGCAGCAGCGCTGGCATGGAGCCGGTGGAGCAGATAGCACACCCGTAGCTCCTCCAAGAGGTTGGAGCCGTCGTTAGAGGCCGCGCCGTCCACCGCCAGCCCCACGTTGACCCCCAGCCGCAGCATCTCGGGCAGACGGCACACGCCGGAGGCCAGTTTCATGTTGGAAATGGGGCAGTGGGCTACGCCGGTGCCGGTCTCGGCCAGCAGACGCAGTTCGTCGTCGTTAAACCAGATACCGTGGGCGTACCACACATCGGGGCCGGTCCAGCCCACCGACTGCATATACTCCAGCGGCCGCAGGCCGAACTTTTGAAGGGTGAAGTCCTCCTCGTCCCTGGTCTCAGCCACATGGGTGTGCAACCGCACCCCCAGGGACCGGGCCAACTTGGCGCTCTCTCGCAGGAGGTCTGTGGATACTGAGAAGGGGGAGCAGGGCGCCAGCGCCACCTGGTGCATGGAGAACCGGCTGTCGTCATGCCACACCCGGACCAGCCGCTCGGAGTCGGCCAGGATTTCATCGATGGTCTGCACCACGCTGTCGGGAGGCAAGCCCCCGTCCTTTTTGGACAGATCCATAGAGCCGCGGGAGGCAACAAACCGCATCCCCACCTGCTCTGCCGCCCGGAACTCGGCGGCGATCAGGTCCCCGCCGCACTTGGGAAAGACGTAGTGGTGGTCAAAGCAGGTGGTGGTGCCCGTCTTGGCAAGCTCTGACAGACCGGACAGAGCGGCGCAGGTCTCCACCTCCTCATCCAGGTTTCTCCACACATCATAAAGGGTCACCAGCCAAGGGAAGAGCTCCATCCGCTGAACCTCCGGGAGGTTGCGGGAGAAAATCTGGTAGAGATGGTGGTGGGCATTGATGAGTCCAGGGTAAACCGCCATATCCGCCGCATCGATGGTCTGTTCAGCCTGTCGGGCCTCAGGGCCAATGTACTCCACGGCGTTGTCCCGAATGAATAGGTTACACCGCTCATAGAGGGTGTCTTTATCGTCACAGGAGACAATGTAACGGGCGTTTTTGATGAGCAATGTAGACATGATAAAGCCCCCTCCCTATTTGCCTCAGTCTATCACAACCGGGAAAAAAATACAACCGGGACAGCGATGCGGCCCGGCGAAATCGCCGGGCCGCACCTGATGGATTTCATTTTTACCGAATGTCGGTGACGGTATACCCAGCGTTGGCTACGGCCTGCTTTAGGGCCTCGTCCGTGGCGTCCCCGGTGACGGTGGCGGTCTTGGTCTCCAGATCCACCGTGGCGGTGACCCCGTCCAGCTTGGTGAGGGCCTCGGTGACGTGAGCCACACAGTGCTGGCACATCATGCCCTCGATGGTGAGTTTCTTTTCCATGGTATTTTTCACTCCTTCTATTTTATTTTCGCTCTCCGGCACCGCAGGGGCGGCGTGTCGGGGCTTAAACAGCTTCAGGCGCAGGGCGTTGGAAACCACACACACCGAGCTCATGGACATGGCCGCCGCGGCGATCATGGGCGAGAGCTGGAGGTGGAAGAGGGGGTAAAACGCCCCGGCCGCCAGGGGAATGCAGATGGCATTGTAGAAAAACGCCCAAAAGAGATTTTCCTTGATATTGCGGAGGGTGGCCCGAGAGAGCTCAATAGCGGTGACCGCGTCCATGAGATCGCTCTTCATCAGCACCACGTCAGCCGACTCAATGGCCACGTCTGTGCCCGCGCCGATCGCCAGACCCACGTCGGACCGGGCGAGGGCGGGGGCGTCGTTGATACCGTCGCCGATCATGGCAACCTTCCGCCCCTTGGCCTGAAGCCCGGCAATGACCTTTTCCTTGTCCTGGGGCAGTACCTCTGCCACAACGTCTGTCAAATCAAGTTCCTTTGCAATCGCTTGGGCGGTGCGGCGGTTGTCACCGGTGAGCAGCACCACGTCCAATCCCAGCTTCCGCAGAGCGGCGATGGCGGTGGCGCTGGTGGGCTTCACCGTGTCGGCCACAGCCACCAGCCCTATGAGCTTGCCATCCTCGGCAAAATAGAGCGGAGTCTTGCCCGCCCCTGCCAGCTCCTCCGGAGCGCTCCCGGCGGCGATCAGATCCACCCCTTGCTCTTCCATCATGGCCCGGTTGCCCGCCAGAAAAGCGGCCCCTTGGATGTCGGCCGACACGCCCCGACCGTGGACAGCCCGGAAACCTTCGGCGGAGACCAACGGGATATTCCGCGCCTCCGCCTCAGCCACCACCGCCTGGGCCAGAGGGTGCTCCGAGGGCTTTTCCAGCGAGGCGGCTACGCACAGAAGTTCCTCCTCCGTGGTCTCCCCCACGGAGCGCAGGTCGGTGACCACGGGCTTTCCCTGGGTGACAGTACCCGTCTTGTCCAGCACCACGGTCTGGATGGCCCGCAGGCCCTCCAGCGCCTCAGCAGACTTGAAAAGGATGCCGTTTTCCGCGCCCTTGCCGGTACCCACCATAATGGCCACCGGGGTTGCGAGGCCAAGGGCACAGGGGCAGGAGATTACCAGCACGGCCACGCCGGCAGTGAGGGCTCTAGCCAGGTCACGGGTGGCAATAAACCAAACGGCGGCGGTGACCAGAGCAATGGCAATAACCACCGGCACAAAGACCCCGGCCACCTTGTCGGCCAGCTTGGCGATGGGGGCTTTGGAGGAGGCCGCCTCATCCACCAGGGCAATCATCTGAGCCAAGGTGGTGTCATCCCCCACCCGAGTGGCCCGGAAAGTAAAGGAACCCGACTTATTGATGGCAGCCGCCGTCACCCGGTCTCCCGGGCCCTTATCTACGGGGATAGATTCCCCGGTGAGAGCAGATTCATCCACTGAGGAACTTCCCTCTACGATTTCCCCATCCACTGGGATGGCCTGTCCCGGGCGAACCATCAGGAGGTCGCCCACCGCCACCTCTTCCACCGGGATTACAGTCTCTCTTCCATCCCGAAGGATGCTGGCTGTCTTGGGAGCCAAGTCCATGAGCCTGGAAATGGCCTCCCCTGTCTTGCCTTTGGATCGTGTCTCCAGGAATTTACCCAAGGTGATAAGGGTCAAAATCATTCCGGCGGACTCAAAGTAAAGATCCATGGACCAGCGCTCCACCCGTACTGCATCTCCGTGCCCCAGCCCCCAACCGATCTGGTAGAGTGCCGCTACGCCGTAGATAAGGGCGGCCGCCGAGCCCAGAGCAATAAGAGAATCCATGTTGGGCGCCCGGTGGGCTAGGGTCTTGAATCCCACCTTATAATACTTGTCGTTGACGTACAGGATGGGCAGCAGGAGCAGAAACTGGGTCAAAGCAAAGGCAAGGGAATTGCCCTGTCCGTGCAGGAAACCGGGAATGGGCCAGCCCATCATATGGCCCATGGAGAGGTAAAAGAGGGGAATCAAAAACACGAAGGAGACCACCATCCTCTGTTTCATCCCCCGAAGCTCCTCTTCCATGGAGGGCATCCCCACTCCGGCCTGCTCCTTTCTCTCTTTGCCGGGAATCCGTGCTCCATAGCCGGAATGAGTCACAGCGGCAATAATGGAGTCAGAATTCTGGGCAGCGGGGTCGTAATCCACCTGCATGGAACCACCCAGCAGGTTCACATTGACGCCGGAGACCCCCTCCAGCCCGGACACCGCCTTCTCCACATGGGCGGAACAAGCTGAGCAGGTCATTCCTGTTACAGTAAATTTTTGTCTCATGGCATTTTCTCACGTCCTCTCTGAAATTACTTCAATATCTTCTCCAAAGTTGCCACTAATTCCTCCACTTTTTCCTCCCGGTCCTCGGCGGTGACAGCCTGTTGAACGCAACCTCGAAGATGGGCCGCTAAAATCTCTCGATTCACCCGGTTAAGCATAGCCTCGGCCGCCATCACCTGCTGAGAGATGTCAATGCAGTAGCGATCTTCCTCCACCATTTTCAAAATGCCGTCCAGTTGGCCCCGGGCGGTCTTGAGCAGGCGAAGCACCTTGGTCTTATCTGCCATCACAGCTGCGCACTCCCCTTTCGCAATGAATACCCCCCTGGGGGGTAGTGTAATCATAGCGTATTGATGGGATTTTGTCAAGGAGTTTTTATCAGCCCCTTCGCAAAAAACGGCGGACAGCAAAAAGCTGTCCGCCGTTGAGAGGCTGTGCTCAGCGCTCACCCTTGTCGTAGGGGATACCCTCCGCCCTGGGGGCCTGAGAATTACGGGCTGTAAAGGCCAGCACCACCAGCGTGGCAATATAGGGAATCATCTTATAAATATCACTGGGAATGTTCAAGGACACCAGCCCTGGAATCACAGAATAGGTAGCGGCAACGGTCTTCATAAGTCCGAAAAACAGGGCCGCGAAAAGGATTCGTCCCGGCTTCCACTGGCCGAAGATGAGCACCGCCAAGGCAAGGAACCCATAACCGGAGACAGTGGCATTGAAGTTTGTGGAAGTGGGGATGACGAACACCAGTCCGCCGATTCCAGCCAGCGCGCCCGAAATCAGGGTTCCGGCGTACCGCATTCGGTAGACATTGATACCCACGGAGTCGGCAGCCTGCGGATGCTCGCCGCAGGCCCTCAGACGCAGCCCAAAACGGGTCTTGTAGAGAACAACGGCGGACACGGCCAGAATGCCGAATCCAATATAAGTTGTGAGGTAACACTTTTGAAAAAACATGGGGCCTATCACAGGAATATCCCCCAGCACAGGCACCTTGTCAATCGCAAAGTGATTGGCAAACGGCACCTGCTGCACCCCAAGCACCAGCCGGGCCACAAAGATGGAAATGGCGGGGGCAAAGACGTTGATGGCGGTACCCGAAATAGTCTGGTCAGCTTTCATGTTGATGGAGGCATAGGCGTGAACCAGGCTGACCACCACACCGGTGAGCGCCGAAACCAGGATCGCCAACAACAGCATTCCTTGTTCCGAGGTCGCTTCCGGGTTCTGGAACAAATGGAGAAACATAATTCCGGTGAATGCGCCGATGATCATGGTGCCGTCCAAAGCGATGTTAACAATGCCGGATCGCTCGGCAAACAACCCGCCCAGAGCCACAATGAGCAGAGGTACGGAAAAGCTCATCATCTGTTGGACAATAAAGATCACAAGGTTCAATCCGCTCATTGCGCCTTGCCCCCTTTCTCTGTCTGTGCCGAAACAGCCCTCAGCTTCTCCACCTGGCGGTGGCGGAACTTCTCAATGGTCTGGCTGAAGAAGAGGGCAAACGCGGCAAAATAGATGATAACAGAGGAGATGATGTCCACAATCTGAGTCGGGAAACCAAAAGTCTGCATAGACAGGCCGCCCTGAGTCAGGTAAGCCATGAAGGTGCCGGTAAAAATGATGGCGATTGGGTTGGACATACCCAGGAGAGCCACAGGAATGCCGTTAAAGCCCTCAGCGGCCAGCACATCCAGCACGGGGATGCCGGAACCTGCGCCCGAGAGATAGTACAGAGCACCGCCGATCCCCGCCAGGCCACCGGCAAAAACCATGGCCAGCAGGATGTTTTTCTTATCGTTGATGCCGGCATACTTAGCCGCGTCCCGATTGTAGCCGCAGGCCTTCAGCTCAAAGCCAAGCTTGGTCTTCTCCAGGATGACCCACACCGCAATGCCAAGCACCGCAGCGATCAGAAAACCCGCATTGGCGCTGGATGGGGCGCCGCCATCCACGAAAAGCTTATCAAAGCCCAGCTTGGGCAGCACAGCAGAGGCCACGGGTTGGAGGGACTGATTCTTGGCCCGGTCAAAAATGAATTTTCGCACCAGAAGATTGGTCGTAGACATGCCAATATAGTTCATCATGATGCAGGCAATGACTTCGTTAATGTTGCAGTATGCCTTTAAAAGGCCGGGAACGCAGCCCCACAGCGCACCCATGAGGGCCGCAGCCAGAATGGCGACCAGACAGTGGAGACCGGCGGGCAGGAACGTAAACTTTACGCCCACCAGAACCGCTGCAAAGGCACCCATGATATACTGGCCGGAGGCCCCGATGTTAAAAAGCCCGGTCTTTTTGGCAAAGCCCACGGACAGACCTGTCATGACAATAGGTGTGGCATAGTAGAGTACCTGCCCCATGTTCTTCCGGTTAGCCACACCGCCAGTGGCAATGGCCCAGAAGCCGGGCATGGCTTTGGCCGGGTTGGAGACGAGCAGAATAATGAGGCCCACCAGCATTCCAATGAGGATGGCAAGCACAGAGGCCAAGGCGTTGCGGAAGCCTTGCCGGTCCAACAGATTTCCGTTGACCTTCACGCCGCATCACCGCCTTTTCCGCCGCGAGACTGGAGCATGTTGGAAAATCGCTTCCTCATGTTCAGCCCACCGCCTTTCTCTTGGAACCCGCCATGTAGAGGCCCAACTCCTGCACCGTAACTTCCCTGGGGTCCAGCTCGGCCACGATCTCACCCTCAAAGATAACCAAGATGCGGTCAGCCAGGTTCATCACCTCATCCAGTTCCAAGGAGACCAACAGGATTCCCTTGCCGTTGTCCCGCTCCGCCACCAACTGGTGGTGGATGTACTCGATGGCACCCACGTCCAGTCCCCGGGTTGGTTGGACCGCAATAAGCAGGTCGGGATCCCGGTCAATTTCCCGGGCCACAATGGCCTTCTGCTGGTTTCCGCCCGACATGGAGCGGGCGCTGGTCTTTCCTCCCTGACCGGAGCGGATGTCATACTTCTCAATGAGCTTGTCTCCATACTGGAAGATCTTGTCGTAACGCAGGAAACCTCTGGAGCAGTACTCCGGCTCAAAGTAGCTCTGTAGCACCAGATTGTAAGCCAGAGGATAATCCAGCACCAGGCCATGCTTATGCCGGTCCTCGGGGATGTGCCCAAGGCCGTGGGTGTTCTTGTAGCGGATGGAAGCGCGGGTCACTTCCTCACCTTTGAGCTTCACAGTACCGGAGTCCGGTTTCATAAGTCCAGTAATGGCCTGGACCAGCTCGGTCTGGCCGTTACCGTCAATACCGGCCACGCAGACGATCTCTCCCCGATGAACCTTCAGAGAGACATCATTGACCACCTTTTTCCCGTGCTCTTTATTGACTACGGTGAGGCCCTCGGTCTCAAAGACCACGTCGGTAGGATGGGCAGGGCCCTTGTCCACCTTAAGATCCACCTTCCGCCCCACCATCATCTCACTCATCTCTTCCTTGGTCACACCGGAGACTGAGATGGTGCCAATGTACTTGCCCTTGCGCAGTACGGTGCAGCGATCAGCCACTGCCTTGATCTCGTTGAGCTTGTGAGTGATAAAAAGAATGCTCTTCCCCTCAGCGGCCAGATCCTTCATGATCTTCATCAGCTCTTCGATCTCCTGAGGAGTAAGCACAGCGGTTGGCTCGTCAAAAATAAGGATTTCGTTGTCTCGGTAGAGCATCTTCAAAATCTCCACCCGCTGCTGCATCCCTACCGTGATGTCCTCAATGAGGGCGTCCGGGTCCACCCGCAGCCCATACTGCTCGGAAAGGGCAACAACCTTCTTCCGGGCCTCGTCCATTTTCAAAAAGCCGTTTTTGGTAGTCTCCATACCCAAAACAATGTTTTGGAGAACCGTGAAATTATGTACCAGCTTAAAGTGCTGGTGCACCATGCCAATACCAAGAGCGTTGGCGTCATTGGGGTCCTTAATCTTGACCTCCTCGCCATTTTTCCTTATCACGCCCTTTTCCGGCTGATAAATGCCAAACAGAACGCTCATCAGCGTAGACTTTCCAGCCCCGTTCTCACCCAGTAAAGCGTGAATCTCGCCCTTTTTGAGCTGTAAGGTGATGTCATCGTTGGCAATGATGCCGGGAAACTCTTTTGTAATATTGCACATCTCGATGATGTACTCGCTCATCCAGCGCCACTTCCCTTCTCTACAGTCTCCCCGCAGGGGAATCAATGCTGTATCATTATAGCGTCCAAAGATGGGTTTTGCAAGAAAAATACTCGAAAAAAATAAGCTTTCCTAAAAGAAATTATGCAAGTTCACCAATTCCTTCGGGTATTTCCTATCATGTGTCTTTACTTGCCAAGCTGCATGTTCTTTTTCCAGGCCGCCAGCACCGCGTCGATAGCCGCAGCCCGCAGACCGTGGCGCTCCAGCTCAGCTACTCCGGCAATGGTAGAGCCACCGGGAGAACACACATCATCCTTAAGCTTTCCAGGGTGCACCCCGGTCTCCAGCACCATGGAGGCCGCCCCCAGTGCGGTTTGGGCCGCATAGCGCAGAGCCTTGTCCCGGGGCAGTCCTGCGGCCACGCCGCCGTCGGCCAGCGCCTCAATATATGGATAGAGGAACGCCGGACCGCAGCCCGCTACGGCACTGAAAGCATCCATGAGCCCTTCCTCCAGCCGCTCTACCCGTCCGGTAGCAGAAAGAATCATTTCAACATCTATAAAGTTTTTTTCCTTTGCAGTTTTTCCGCCAGCCAACGCTGTCATTCCCCTACCAATGGCACAGGGAGTGTTTGGCATGATGCGTAGGAGGGGGACTTCCTCCCCCACCCAGGTCTGAAGATCATCCAGCAGGACACCGGCAGCCACCGACACCAATGCTTTTCCAGGCATCAAATCGGCCAGCTCCTCTGCAACGCCTTGAATTAGCTTTGGCTTGACGCACAAAAAGATGTACTCCGCAGACTCTGCCGCCGCCCGATTGGAGGAAAACGCCTGACAACCAGTTTCGCTTGCTAGCTCTTCCGCTTTAGAGGCTGTGCGGTTGGCCACCGCCACGTTCTCCGCCCCCAGTGCCCGACAGGCGGCCCTGACCAAGGCGGAACCCATGTTTCCCGTTCCGATAAATGCTGCCTTCTTCATTTTTTCACCCCGCAAAAGTATCGGGAGCAGATATTTGCCCCACCATCTACATCCAGCTTGTATGGCGGTTCGTCTCCCTGAACCGCTTTGCGGTTATTGTAGCACTTTCTTCCGCTTTCGTCCACCGTCACATTGCGTTCAGGCCGGGCATAGGCATGGGAAAGGAGGTCTGCACCATGGAATATCCTGTTTTGCTCCCCCGACCCGCCGCCCGGGCTTTGCTTCAAGGCGATGAGGCCCACTCCGGTTTGCGGGGAGAAGTCCTGTTCTGCCCTTACGGACGGGGAACTCTGGTCATTGCCCGAGTGGTTGGGCTGCCCTCTCCTGGCTTTCTGGGTTTTCACGTTCATACCGGCGGAAGCTGCACCGCGGGTGGCGACATTCCCTTTTCCTCCGCAGGCGGACACTACGACCCTTATGACGTCCCCCATCCCTGGCACAGCGGAGACCTGCCGCCTCTTCTTGCTTCCGGCCAGGGCACCGCCCTGCTGGCGGTATACACCGACCGATTTCGTCCAGAAGAGGTGGTGGGACGAACAGTGGTGGTTCATGAGAGGGCGGACGATTTCCGCTCCCAGCCCGCCGGCGACAGTGGCTCGCGTCTGGCCTGCGGGGTTATCCAGGCTGTTTGATATCAACCCAAAGAATCCCGCACCGCCCGGTAACCGGGCGGTGCGGGCTTCTTATATACATGCCAACGAAGAAAAACTTAGCCGCTGGTCACGATGACACGAACCTTGGCATCTCCGCCAAGCGTCCCGCTGTAATAGACAGTCAGTGTTTCACTATAACCCTTGGCCTCAGCCAGAGTAATCCATTGATCGCTGTCATCATTATAAACCTGCACATCGGAAGCGATTGGGACCCGTACGTCGTTCAGAACCACAGCATCCTTCCCATCAAAGGCTGAACGAAACACATCTGCCACCTTGGTCACAGATGCAAGACCGGCAATCTTCTTGTCCGCCGTTACCGCCAGGCCGCCGACGGTGTCAGAGCGAACGGTGTCGATTGTTGCACAGTACGCGGAGGTTCCCTCCGCGCTCTCCAACGCAAGGGTTTTGTACTCATAGTAGTCATCCGATCCTTTTGTGCCGCCGGTGACCTTGCTCACTCGGTAAATACCGTAGGTGTAAGCATCTCCGGTGACATTGTTGAGAAGAATGATATCCACCTCTCCGGAGGCGTTGGTCCCGGCATAGGTAATTTCGTTGGCAGACACTGTCTCGGTGAGAATATCGGACAGCTCTATCTCTACCGCCGGCGCGGAGCTTACCTGGTCATAAATCTTCACATTTTCAGATAACGAAACCGTTCCCAGCGTGCGGGCAGCTACATTCAGCTTTCCAGAGACCCCACCGGAGAGCGCACTCACCGAGCACTTGCCAATTTCGGAGGCACTCACCCGCACCAGACATCCCTCCAGAGAGGAAGCCGTACTGGTATTGCTGATCTCGGCGGAAAGAGACAGCCCACTGACATGGGTAAAGGTTCCCTTTGAGGCACTATTTAGTACCGCCACCACATCTGTCCTTTTTTCGCTGGAAGCCCAGGCCCGGATCACTTCACCGGAGCCGTTTAGGGCGATGGTGATCTTGTCCCCTACTGCCAGTCCGCTCAGCCCGGAGGCCCCGTCGGCCACATCAAAAGTATGGCCGAGCAGGGTGACAGTATTCGGATCGGATGCATTGGGGTTTGCCGCTTCATAGTAGCCGGTGAGCAGCGTCCCGTCATAGGTCTCGGTATCCGAGGCTGTCACCAGGGTGATCCCGCCGCTCTCTGCATAGTAAAAGGTCAATGTGCGCCCTTCCATCTCATACCAAACTGAACTGTAAGCAGTCATTTCATCGTCCGCTACCACCGGTGTGGAGCCGGAGATAGTATACCGGTTACCATTGGTATCTGTGACCGTCGAAGCGGTCACCGTCTCCGCCTGCGCCGTCTTGAGGGTGCTGTCATCAGGCAGAAAGCCGCAGACCTTTCCGGTCTTGTTCAGCAGGAGCGTTCCGCGGCGGTGTACCAGGCTGTCGGAAATTGCTGTGGCCTGCTCATACCAAGTCAGCTTTTCCTTGGCATAGACGTAGGCCGTATGAAGCGTGCCGTCCTCCGCCTCGTCATTGTTGTCCAAGAGAATGGCGTTCTCCACTGATGACACCCCAAGCCCCAGGGCAAAGGTGTCACCATCACTGTCGGGCTGCTGAAGCAAGTTATAGAGCAGAAGGGCCGCCTGACCTCTGGTAAGCGCATCATTTCCACTGGCAGAAAGCCCATCCAGCAGGCCCAGCTTGGAGGCTTTGGAAAGATAGTCTTCCGGCCAGAAGGGGCCGATGTTGTCATCGGTATAGCCCAGCAGGCGCAGGCTCACAGTCACCGCTTGGGCCAGAGTAACCGTCTCGTCAGGGCCGAAGGTCCCGTTCCCCTTTCCGGCCACCAGTCCCTCCTCGTAGGCCAGGTTGATGTAGGAGGCGGCCCAGGACTCCCCGGGCACGTCGGAGAAGAGAGCGCGATAGGCGCTGCCAGCAACCTGGTCGCCGTGGCCCTCGGCCAGAACGGCCAGCTTGCAGAACTGGGCCCGGGTCAGGCCGTCGCCCGGGTGATAGAGTCCGTCGGAGCAGCCGCTGACGATGCCCAGCCCCGTGAGGACGGCCACCGCCTCGTCTACGTCCCCTGTGGTGGCCGCCGCGGCAGGCAGGGTGGTCAGGGAAAGTGCCAGCACAACGGAAAGCGTCAGAGCAAGGATGCGTTTGTACATTGGGAAAACAGTCCTTTCATGATCCGTTTCAGCCTCTCAGTCCGCCCGAAGGGCGTCCACAGGCTGGAGGTTGGAGGCTTTCACGGCGGGGTAGATGCCGAAGACCACGCCGATAATCATTGAGAAAGCAAAAGAGCCAAGTGTGATGCCCGCTCCAGGAAGCACGATCAGATCGTACATAGCCTTTCCAAGAATCAACGACAGCAGAAAGCCCAGAGCAATACCAATCAAGCCGCCCAGAGAGCTGAGAATACCAGCCTCCAGCAGAAACTGGCCGATGATTTCCCGTCTGGGCGCACCAATGGATTTTTTGATGCCGATCTCACGGGTGCGCTCCGTAACAGTGACCAGCATAATATTCATAATACCGATCCCGCCCACCAACAGGGCAATACTGGCAATGCCGCCCAAAACCACTGAAAGAGAGGTCATCTCATCATTGGATTCCGTCATGGCTGAGTTCCCGTTTTCCAGGGTGTACTCTCCAACCGCCGTATCCAAATTTTCATCCAAATAGGCAGTAAGCTGATTCATCACCGATGTCATATGTGTCGAGGAATCCACCTTGACCACGATGTTGTCCAGCGCGGAAGAGGTAAGTACCGCGCGGTTCATAGAGTACGGAATAACAACGGCATCGTCCATGGACTCTTCGGCCCCTCCGTCCTTTTGATAAAAGGTTCCCACCACGAGGAAGGGATAGCCGCCAATGGTCACGGTCTTGCCAATGGGATCAGCATATTGGAAAAGGCTGTCGGCTACGTAGGAGCCAAGCACACAGACCATGTTACGCTGTGTCACATCCAGCGCCAGAATATCCCGCCCCTTCTCCAAGGTGTAGTTATTGCATACGGAAAACTGATCGGAGCCAAAATAGGTAGTGGTGGTATCTACTGTTGTCCCGCCATACTGGAGAGGCAGCGTTGTGGAGAGATCCGGGGTCACCCCTTCCACCATATCGGAGAGCTCGCCGTTTCCATATTTGTAGAGCATGCTCATCATGTCGGGAGCTCGGGTGGAATCATACCAGGTAAACTTCACTGTCACCTTATTGACACCCAGCTTCTCATAATAAAAGGTCATATCACTGTTGTAGCCGGTTACCATGGCCACCAGCACCAGCACGGCGGCCACGCCGATAATAATGCCCAGCATGGTCAGGAAGGACCGGCCTTTTTTCTCCGTAATGGAGTCCAGTGCCATTCGAAAAGAGTTCACGCTCCGCCCCCCTCCGCCAGTACTGCACTGGCCTCCGCCGGGATTAGAATGCCATCCCAAAGGCTGTCATGGACAATATGTCCGTCCATGACACGGATGGTGCGGTCTGCCTTGGCGGCAATGCCGTTGTCATGGGTAATGAGGATGATGGTGGTGCCCTTGGCGTTGAGCTGCCGCATGAGGGTTAGTACCTGCGCGCCTGTTTTGGAATCCAACGCTCCTGTGGGCTCGTCAGCCATAAGAATTGGGGAGCGGGTAGCCATGGCCCGGGCAATGGCCACCCGCTGCTGCTGTCCGCCGGAGAGTTGGCTGGGCCGGCTTTCCGCCTTTGCCGAGATCTCCACCTCCTCCAGGGCCTTCATGGCCCTGGAACGGCGCTCTTCCACAGGGATTTGCTGATAGGTCATAGGCAGAGCAACGTTTTCCCACACCTTTAGGGACGGGATGAGGTTATAGCCTTGAAAAATGAAACTGATGCGCCGGGAGCGCAGTTCTGACAGCTCTCGCTCGCTCTTCTCCCGCACCGGCTGCCCATCCAGGAAGTACTCTCCCCGGGTGGGAACATCCAAACACCCGAGAATGTTCATCATTGTGGACTTCCCTGATCCAGAAGTGCCGATAATGGCTACGAACTCCCCTTGGCAGATCTCCAGAGAGACCCCGTCCAGGGCGTTGACCTGATTTTCCATGCCTTCGTTATAGATCTTGTAAACATCTTTCAACTGGATAAGACTCATGATGTTCCTCCTTTTATCCCATGGGGCCGCCAAAGCCGCCGCCACCGCCGCCCGGCATTCCGCCGCCCGGCATTCCGCCTTGGTTGGACTGCTGATTGGTGTCCTTCTCTTCGTCCCCAGTACTGGTGGTATCTCCATTGGAGGGGGCGGACTGCTGATAGCGGGTAAACACCTCTGCCCCCTCTTCCACCCCGGAAAGGATGCGGGCGTACTGGCTGTTGGTGCTCCCCACCTCCACAGGCACAGCATAAAAGCCATCGGGAACCACACCGCCTTCGAGATCCACGGCTCCGTCCGGCTTGGAGTCCGCTTTGACAAACAGGCAGGTCCCCTCAGTGGTATCCTTGAGGGCGCTCAAAGGAGCCAGAACCCCCTCCTCGGCATCGCCCACGCTGATATAATAAGAAACATTGACTCCAGCAGAGAGCTTGCCATTGGCCGGAATCGTAATTGTGACAGGGAAGTATGCCACTCCGTCGGAGTTTGTAGCCTCATAGCTGATCTCAGTCACAGTTCCGGTGTAAGTCTCGTTGTCTCCCCCGGAACCGGATTTGACGATTTTCACTTCCATACCCATCTCAATGCTGTCAATGTCCAGTTCATCAATATTAGCAGAAATTTCCATATTATTCAGGTTGTAAACTGCCACAGCCGTCATGCCGGAGCGTGGGGTCTCCCCCACCCGAACATTGACCATGATAACCTTGCCGGCAATATCAGAAGTGACATTGTAATCACCCCGGGACTCTTCTGTATCGGCCATGCGCTCTTTATAAGTGGTAATCCGCTCTTGTGCCTGCGTAATTTTCTTTTCAATGGAGCTGATCTGATCGCGGTAATCGCTGCCGTCAATGGAGATGAGGGTCTGTCCGGCGGACACCTTCTGATAATCCACCACATTCACTGCCAACAGATCTCCCGCAGCACCTGTGGTCAGTGTTTTGCTGTTGTAATACTCCAGACCGCCCTCCACAGCTGGGTAAATCTTTTCTCCCGTATCAGAAGTGACCCAGGCCGCGCCAGTCATCCCTTCAGTCAGTGCGCCCGGATTTGTCACAGTAATCGTGACGGCAAAGCAACGGGTACCCTCTGTAGTAAGGCGATCGACCTTTTCGATCTTTGTCACCGTACCATCAAAGGTATTCATAAGGCTGGAGATAGACACTCCGGCAGACATTCCTTCATAAATCTGGCCCTCATAGGCATAGCTGAAATATTCTGTAAGCGTCATTTTACTGTCATCCACCAAAGTTAGAAGCTTAGTCCCTTTCTGCACCTCGTCCCCAACTTCCGCATTCAGATCTACCACCCGGCCGACAAAGGGAGCAGTAATCGTCAACTCAGACAGAGTGTCCTGCAAATCGGAAAGTTGGTCGTTATAATCATCGATCTGGTCGTTCAGGCTATCAATCTCACTCTGACACTCATCTATCTCATCGTCCAGCGCGCTGTCGTCCTGTGTATAAAGGAGGTCTCCCACTTCCACGGTATCGCCTGCGGAGACGTAAATCCCGGTGATTTTGGCACTCGTGGAGGCAGCGGTGACTGTATAGCTGTCGGCCGGGAGCGTGGTTCCTGTCCCTTCAATGCTAGTGGATAGGGAACCATAGGTTGTAAAACCAGTAAGAGCCACCGCCTCTTCCTCACTGAAGAACAAAACCTTTACGCCAAATCCGGCGCCGCACAGCAAGGCGGCCACCACCACAAAAGATATGACACGTTTGCGAGTGAGCTTCCGCTTTTTCTTTGGTACCGGCGCGGCCGGATTCGTCTCCCCCGCCGTTTTTTTCTTCCATAAATTCATACTTCGCTGCCTCCCACATTGGTTTTCATGCCCAGTATAATCATGCAAGCTGAAATTACCCTGAAAGCTTTGGGAAAATTTTGTGAACGCAATGTAAAACTCTTCCTAGAAATTTTGTTATACTAAAATGAAACTTTTCAGACAAATTTCAGCTTTTCGGACTACAATGAAAAAAAGACCAGAAAGGCGGAACGTGTCATGCGGATCCTAATCGCAGAAGATGAGAAGCACCTGGCGGAGGCCCTGGGCCAGATCATGACCGAGCAGCGCTATCAAACCGATGTTGTCTATGATGGAGCAGACGGCCTAGACTACGCCCTTACAGAGCAATACGATGCCGTTGTCCTGGACGTAATGCTCCCCAAACTGGACGGCTTTGAGGTTGCCCGCCGGCTGCGGGCAGCCCATGTGTCCACCCCAATTCTCATGCTCACCGCCAGGGACGAGGTTCCTGACAAGATTAACGGCTTGGACTGCGGGGCCGACGACTACATGACCAAACCGTTTGACTCCGGAGAACTGCTGGCTCGGATACGAGCGCTCACCCGGCGTCAAGGGGAGGTTTTGGGCAACACACTCATTGCAGGAGACCTGACCCTTCGGCTGGATGTCCGGTGTCTCATTCGGGGAGACGACTCAGTCCGCCTTGGCTTTAAGGAGTTCGAGGTTCTTCGCCTTCTCATGGCCAACTGTCACGCAGTGGTGCCCAAGGAGGATATCATCACAAAGGTCTGGGGCTTGGAAACTGAGGCAGAAGATAATAATGTTGAGGTCTATATTTCTTTTCTGCGTAAAAAATTAATCTTTTTGGGGTCCACTGTCACCATTGGGACTGTTCGGAAGGTCGGCTACTTTCTGGAGGTGCCGCCGGTATGATCCAGAAGCTCAGGCGGAAGTTTATTGCCGCCAATATGTTGCTGGTGAGCCTTGTCTTGCTTATCGTGTTCGCTGTGCTGGTGGGCACTCACTCCCGTCAGCTCGCCGATCAGAGTATGGGGGCCATGCGGATGGCCCTTAAATGGAGTGAGGGGTTTCCCCCGCCTCGGCTGGAAATCAGCTCCCAAGACGCAGCGCAGCAAGTTCCGGCCCCTGCGGACACTCAGGATAAACTGGACGGAAAAGCTGGTCGGGATTTCACCATGATTCCTGTATTCTCCGTTACCCTGAACGAAGACAACTCCATCCGTTCCGTCAATCAGGGCAACAACGTGTCGGTAGACGAATCTACCCTAAATGACGCCGTGACTCAGACCCTCTCCCGTGAGAGCGACACCGGGAATCTCAGCGGCTATGATTTGCGTTATCTCCGAGAGACTGACAGTGCTGGAGTCACCCGCATCGCTTTTGCGGATCGGGGTTGGGAAAGCGACTCCATTGGCCAGCTTGTTCTTACTTGTCTGGTGGTGGGCCTGCTTGGGTTGGCCGGTTTTTTCCTCATTTCTTTCTTTCTGGCTAATTTATCTCTGCGCCCGACGGAAAAAGCCTGGCAGCAGCAGCGACAGTTCGTGGCGGATGCCTCCCATGAACTTAAGACCCCCATTACTGTCATTCTGGCTAATACGGGCATTGTCCTCGCCCACCCCTTAGACCCTGTTGAGAGCCAGGCAAAGTGGATTGCCTATATCCAGGACGAGGCAGAGCGGATGAAATCTCTGGTGGATGACTTGCTCTTCCTGGCTAAAAGCGACGCTGCCCGTCTCACTCGCCACCCCACGGAGGTGCGCTTGTCCGAGATAGTTACCGGTTCCCTTCTTCCTCTGGAATCGGTTGCCTTTGAGAAGGGCGTCTCCCTCTCCGAGTGCGTGGCGTCCGGGATCACGCTTTTTGGAGACGAGGGACAGCTTCGGCGGCTAATTGTCATTCTCTTGGACAATGCCATTAAATACGCCGGAGAAAACGGAGCTGTCACCGTTGTTCTGGACCGTCAGGGAGAGAAATTCCGCCTGGCCGTACACAATACCGGCCCCGCCATTCCGCCCGAACACCTCCCCCACCTTTTTGAACGCTTCTATCGGGCCGATGCGTCCCGGGACCGGAATCAGGGCGGCTACGGCCTGGGCCTAGCCATTGCAAAAAGCATTGTGGAAACCCACGCAGGTAAAATTACGGTTATCAGTACAGTGGGATCTGGGACGACATTTACCGTAACTCTTCCAAAGAAATAACTTGACAATTTTTTATCCAGCCGCTATACTATCTGAGTGCTCAGTTGTTGTGCACAGATGCGGATGTGCTGGAATTGGTAGACTGGCCAGCTTGAGGTGCTGGTGTCCCTATGGACGTGCGGGTTCAAGTCCCGCCATCCGCACCAAAAATGAAAACCCCGGATCCGTAAAGGTTCCGGGGTTTTTCTTACGCTTGCAGTCATTTGCAGATTTTTCAAAAGAACATTTTAAAAATGATATTTGAATGCTCAGTAATCTAAAGATTGCAAAATGTTTATGAAATGCCTAAGCTCTATGAGTTAATTATCTATAACAATTTTTGATCATTGAAGCGCTTTGTTTACTAAATACCATGGAGTGTCATGTGGGGAGCTGCGCGTATTTTATATTAGATGAAAGCATACGATTTTAGAGTTCAAATAAGGAGCGAAGTAATGAACTATAAAGTATTAATCATCGTTGATATGCAATCGGCTTTGGTAGAAGCAGGACCTTATAATAGAGCAGTTGTGGTTGAAAACATTAAAACATTATTAACTGCTTGCAGAAAAAGAGACATCCCCATCATCTATATTCAGCATGACGGTGGCGCTGGTGATGAACTGGAACACGGAAGCATCGGATGGAGCATTTATCAAGAGATTGCCTCTTTACCTGATGAAAAAGTATTTGAAAAGCATTATAACAGCGCGTTCCGTGAGACAGGGTTGCGTGAATATCTTAATAAAATTGGTGCTAAAAACATCATTTTGTGCGGGATGCAGACAGAATATTGCTTAGATGCCACCTGTAAAGTAGCTTTTGAGTATGATTACGAAGTAACCATACCACAGTCAACCACAACCACATTTGATAACGCTTTTGCAAGCGGTAAGGATTTGTCAGAATATTATGAAAATCAGATATGGAACAACCGCTATGCGCAAGTTGTCAGTATGAAACAGGTTTTAGCCGAGATAAATCGGTAACTTCATGGTTTGAGCAAACCCAGCAATTGCAAGAGCAGATTGAATTTCGCAGTTTGTTTATGATGGACAAGCCGGTTTTAGCAATATAGGAGCTAGATAACCTTTATCACAAACCGATCTAACTATCTCAACAGGAAAAGAGGTAAATACAGATATTAATATCTACTTTCTGCCGCTCTGTCTATTTTTACATTACTAAATTCAACGCTACTAAAATAATATCCAGGATTAATACTTCTTGTCCTCCAGTCGTATATTATCTTCATTTCAATTGGCACCCATTCCCCAGTATCTCCCTCTTTAAGCAGCGCCCTGAATATTCCTTTTTGATGATAGGTTACATTTGGAATGATCGGAACATAGTTTTCAGAAGGCTGAAAATTCGAATCCAGCATTATCAGTGACTTGATTGGAGTTCCAAAGTTTATCAAGTCCAACAGCGCCTTTTCGGACTTATCTGTGGGTGTAAAGCGAGCTTCTCCAATAAACTTTCCAGTTTCGATGTTGTACGCATCAACGGTTGGGTTTATAAGCTGTGTAAACATGGTGTCATCCTCCTTCCAAAACCAGTATATTCAATACTCACGAAAAGGGGATTCCTTGCCCGGCTACATGATATTTCCTGCCCTCCGCGGCCTGCAATTTACGCCACTTTCAGTCCATCATTCAGCAAGTTCATATTGGCAACTATTTTCATGCAGTTCTGATACTGAATTTCAAAAGATTCCGCCTGCGCCGTGTTGTTGTATTCGAGGCGCATTACATGTTCTACAAGGTCTTCCTTCGACCACCTCATAAGGGGTTTTTGTGCATATCTTTCATTCTACCGCTCATTTCCTGGTCAATTGACCGTTTAAAAATCCTCCACATATGATGACTGAGGAGGTGGTTCCATGCCGCCATGTCCGCCCGGCAGCGACCTCGTTTTATTGGCTGCTTCAATTGCTGTGTCGATTTCAACTGATTTAACAGCTGACCAAACCAATATCCTTGCAAATATATTTAGCGCGATTGGAGATAACCTTGCGATTATCGCGGCTAAAAAAGAAGTTTAGGATTTAGGCTATTACTCATCCATCATATTTCCCGCGCACAACTCTCACAGTCGAATTTATCATCGGCGCACAACTCGCACGGACCATTGGCGCAAACACTTTCCGCAAATCCTATAGGCGCGGGATGAGCGATTTTTGAAATAGTCCCGCCATCCGCACCACGATCTGAGTCGTCAATTTGACGGCTCAGATTTTTTTCTTGTTTTCTTCGATTTTCTCGCTTATTCCACCTTGTCGTCCTGGAAGCATCTATGCCTTCAGAGGGTCAATATGTATTCATACACACTTTTCGCTTGTCCAAAGGCAATAATGCGGTTTTGTTTCGTTGTACAACCAATAGCGGAGCCAGTCGAGAAAAACGATTCCAAGTCCGGCCATAACGACCCACACCATAGACCACACAAGGCTAATCTGCCCCCAGAGGTTGAGCGGCAGGTGGGAGTAATCCCACACGTCCATGCCCAGCCAGACATTAAAGATTAACCCAGCCACCAGCTCCGCCCCCGTGATACACAGTCCGCCCCAAATAGCCTGCTGCCAGATGGGCATACACCATGGTATGCGTTCGTTTGCGAGGTCAAGAGGGATACAGACAATCGCCGCCAACACCAGCATTGTCCAACTAATGTCCTCGGAGTGTCGGGTAAGGAGCTTCCACGCCACCTCAATCAAAAAGTACAGCGCCCCTCCAAATGTCCACAGGACGACAGATCGCAGTTGTTTACGCATCCGTGCTACCTCCCACGGCAGGTAAACTGCCGCCATATTTGCCGCTAACTCCTCCGTTGCACCGTGTGTAACAGGCTCCAGTTCCTCCGCTATCTCCGCCCGCCGTGCCCTCACAAGCGAGTGGCCACAGTGGGTAGTGTGATATAGCTTATGCTAGACTGCGCCCTAGAGACTCCCGGAATGTTTTCTTCTGGATACCTGCGGCGGAGGCGATGCACAGGCATTCCTGCCGTATGTCATGGTAAAACTGGTTTTCAGCTCAATTTTTAAACTTTCATTGTAAATTTTAATTGACATATTATACCATTTGTTCTAATATTAGGATATTATTACAAATGAGGTGGTTAAATGACTCGTACCGTAAGAACTCTGGAAGAACGTATTGCCGTCCTCAATGAGAAAATTTCCAAAAAGAAAACCGAAATTGCGAAATTGGAATCTCAGAGATATACACTTGAGCATCCTGTGTCTATCAAGGATCTCATTATGAAAGCGAAACAATCCGGCATGTCACCCAACGAAATCGCGCAAAAGCTCGGCATTGATATTGAGTGATCCCTTTGCCCCGCCATTCAGGCGGGGCTTTTATATGCTCATGGATGCGATCTCCATGCTTGGACGGCGTAAACGTGCGGTAAGGATGGCGTTAGGCTTTTAGACATGGGGCTGACGGAACTCACACCTTAGCATTGTTCTCTGCCGGATGGGCACGCCTTTCATTCACCCTCACGTCGAATGACACTCCGGCGTAAAATGGCCTATACCATAATTAATGGGGGGTAAGCACCATGAGAACAACTATGTGCGCAACAGTCCTGCAGGTCCACCCACAAAGTATTCTGGTATGCGATCATAGCACAAATCAAGAGGTTCTGGTCCACACAGAAGACGCCTGCCGCTTTTCACAAGGTAACCGCGTATGTATCCATTTTAACGGTATCATGACCATGAGCATTCCACCTCAGATCACCGCGAACTGCATTCGGCTAATTGGCTGTAGCTGACTTTCTTGCCCTGCTACATGTAGCAGGGCTTACTTATAGGAAAAGCGAAATATCTGAATTAGAAGATAAAGCTGATTACTATGACGCCTTCTCCGTAACCCGTTTCTTCCATTTGAAATTCTCTTATTCCAAAACTTTACCTTGACTTTGCACCCCATAAAGGGATATACTAAATCATCGCCTTATCGGGCGAACTAACTTAAAAGAGGTATTACATGTTTCAAGACAAGACAATCGTCTGCAAGGATTGCGGCCACGAGTTCACTTTTACTGCCCGCGAGCAGGAGTTTTTTGCGGAGAAGGGCTTCAACAATGAGCCCCAGCGGTGTAAGCCCTGCCGCGATGCCAAGAAAGGCGGCTCCCGCGAAAACAGCGGAAGACGCGAGATGTTCGATGCCGTGTGCTCCGAGTGCGGCAAACCCTGCAAAGTTCCTTTTCAGCCCAGTGGCAACCGTCCCATTTACTGCAGCGATTGTTTCCGTAGATAAATCAGTTTGTCTTGTGCGCCCCTTCCATGGGGCGCACATATTTTATTGCTTGAATGGCTTCCATCTGCACCATTCTATCTTCTGTCCCGCCCTCAACGGCGGGACTTTTTCATTTTTGCAGGGCATCTATGCCACCCGCATTTTTTCTTCCGATGACTTCTTTTTGGTTTCTACATAATTTATATTGCATCGGGAAAATCTACTTCTGAGGTGATTCACAACATGAGTGACCGTGTCAGAAAGACAAACCCGCATAGGAAACCCCGAGAGGAAAAAGAAAAGCCCATTTCAAACAACTACCCGGAAATCGACAATGATCTTGCCCGGGACAATCTTGAAAACGATATTCCGGCTGCTGACTTGGAGGACATTTGATGGCTAAAAAAGGAATGGCCCGCCCAGACTGGACACACACGCACCCCAGAAATGACCTTCCTCCTGTGCCGGATATTCAGGGCAAGGCGAAGCACGGGAAGGCACATGTAAAGCCGATTATTGCCGGCACGAACGGCCCGGAGCTGAAAGTTTATCATGACTTAAATGGAAACAGTTCCGTTGGAGACCCCAATCCTTGACCCATAAAACCGCCCCTTAACCGGGGCGGTTTCTTTATCTTTTACCGTTGCTACAAAGATGGCAAATTAAGAAAGTCAAAATACTGCTAGTTCATTCGTTTATCAAAGCATTTCAGATTTTCCCAAATCACCTTTTGAAAATGAAACTTCGTTGTCCCGGCATAGGAATATCCAATGCTCTGATACAGGTGGCAGGCGGGTATATTTCCCTCGTAGGTATCCAAACGGATGACTGGCCAACCATTTGCACGGGCGTATTCCTCGCAGAACTTTACAAGCATATTTCCTTTTCCTTTTCCCTTCCAGCTTGGACGGATGCAAAGAGTATGAATCACCATGACCTCTTCCGGCTCGGTTTGAATGTTCCAATGCACATTAGCATATTCGGGAGGCTGGATTTGATTTAAAATTACACAGCCATACAGGACGCCTTTCTCTTCTCCTACAAACAATGTGCCCTGCTCAAGTGCCTTTTGGGCATAAGTAAGGGTAGGATATAATCCCTTTTTCCAGTTAGTATAAGACACTGTCTCCGCCTCGTGGTCTAACAGCTCATTGTAGATATCATCTACCTGGGTCAAGTCGTGTTCCGTTGCAATACGAATCATATTTTTCGCTCCTTTTTTCCAGTCTCTTTGGTCCTTGCTGCCTATTCATGGTACAAGAGCATGACCATTTGAGTCATTTTATCGGTCAGATTCATGTACTTGTGCTTGCAGTTTGCTACGAACTGTATCGCCTCGCCCGCCGCCAAATCGTAAGTCGCATCCCCTACCTGAACAGAAAGCACTCCTTCTGTGCAGATCAGGTATTCTCTGATTCCTGCATCATGCGCCTCACATTCCCGTATGGAGTTCGGCTGTATCTCATGGCGGAATATCTCAAATCTTCGGTCTGCATCCAGTCCAAACAGGACAAATAGCTCAAACCCCTTCCAAGCCGAATAATGAGTCATGGTATCATTTCTGATCACAGACAGCTGCGGTGACTCGGTATGTGTCAGCTGTGACAGTGGGACACCGATACCGCCACAGATTTTCTCCAAGACAAAGATGGTTGGGCTCTTCCTGCATCGCTCGATATCGCTGAGCATGCTTTTGCTGACCCCTGTCAGCACCGATAAATCATCCAAGGTCATCGTTCGCTCCTGACGGATGCGCTTTAAGTTTGTACTAATCGTTTCACTGATGGTAGACATGTTGATCTCCTTTATGGCGAATTATTTCTTTTATAGAGAATTTATCACAGAGATCCCTCACTGTCAAGAGATTCAAAAATGAAAAGCGCGAAAGCTCATTACTAAATATACCGTTAGCCTGTTTTTGTATTTTTGTATTTATTTTTTCTTTCCAGACTGCTATAATCAAATGCCAGTACGATAAGAAAGAAGGGAGACTTCATCATGTTCCGTGAAATGAGACGAATCCGGCAGAAACTTTCTCCGGAAGAAACTGAGGCCATTTTGCAGCGCGGCACATCCGGCGTGTTGGCGCTGAGTGGTGACGACGGCTATCCCTATGCCGTTCCTACCAGCTATGTGTACACGCAGGGGAAAATTTATTTTCACTGCGCTGTTTCCGGTCATAAAATTGATGCCATTCGGCGCAGCGGCAAGGCATCCTTTTGCGTGATCGACCAGGATCAAGTTGTGCCGGAAAAATTTACCACCTATTTTCGAAGTGCGATTGCGTTTGGCCAGATTCGCATTCTGGAGGATACGCAGGAGAAACGCGCCGCGATTGAAACCTTAGCTATGAAATACACGCCGGATGACGCGGTAGGTAGGGAAAGGGAAATTGACGGCTTCTTCCGAATTCTTTGTATGCTGGAGTTGGCTATAGAGCATTTATCCGGAAAGGAGTCTATTGAGCTGATCAACGCAAAGAAATCACAGTGAGTAATACGAGTAATGAAAAACACCACCTTTGGCAAGGGGAAAATTCGGGTTGAAAGCCCTGATGGGCATTTCCTTTCGATTCCCGTGACCCTGACGGCATGATTTGCCGCCAGGGTCTTTCATTTAACTCCCCACTTGTGCAAACATTGGTTGCCAGCCGCCTCGCTGTCACAATTTATAAAAGTCAGTGACAAATTCTTTTTTATTTGTTATTATAATGTTATTAAATAAAAATTGGGCTGTCTGCCGTGGAGCGCGTCATGAGGGAATATTATATTATCATTTCCATCACCAGCATGAGTGCATTGTCCATTCTCGACTATATCATTTATAAGGGCACCCTCATCAACAAAATAGAGCGTCTTTTTTTCCACCTCTCTATTATTATGACGATTGTGGTGATGATCGCCGAGATTGCGACCGTTTATTTTGATAGCGCCCAATCCAACTATCGGTTCCTCTGTATCATTGGGAACTCAATTGGATTTTCCCTATCTCCACTCATTCCTATACTGCTTGGGTGCATGGTCAGCGGTCACTTTAAAAAGCCGGATATTTTATTTGCAATACCGGCGTTAGTCAATTTGATTTTGTCCCTGCTTTCCAGCATATTTCCCATAATTTTTACCGTGAACGCAGAGAATGTATACCAACGTGGGAGTTTCTTCTGGGTCTTTCTTATCGCCTATGTCGTTGGTGCCTTCTATTTATTCCTGAAGACCTTCCAAGGATCCAAGCGCTATCAAAACAGCAACCGTTTTGTCCTGTTTGCCCTGTTTTTATTTACCGCAGCCGGCACCTCAATCCAAGTTTTTTTCCCCCACTTGCATGTGTCCTGGATGTGCATCTCCCTATCCATCTGTCTTTATTACATCTATTACTGCGAGCTGCACCAACAAATCGACAGCGTGACCTCTCTCCTGACCCGGCACACCTATGAGGAATCTCTCAACAAAATTCGAGGCAGGAAAAACGTGACCTTTTTCATTTTTGACATTGACGACTTTAAAAGCATCAACGACCGATACGGACACCCATTTGGGGACTTTTGCCTTAAAGCGACTGCTGGCTGCATCAAAGATGTATTCTCCAAAACAGGCCTGTGTTTTCGCACTGGCGGGGACGAGTTCTGCGTGATTAGCGAATGTACAGATGAGGATACCGTCCAATTGTTATATCAAAAATTTCTCCATCAAATCGACGATATGCGCAGGAAAGAGCCCTGCCTGCCAATGGTCTCCATCGGCTATTCCCACTACGATAGGAATTTCGAAACCATCGGTGAAGCCATCTTTCGTGCGGATCAGCAAATGTACTGCTTTAAGCAAACCCGCAAGTAGAGCCCTCTCAATATGGACCAATATTGCGAACAAAGAGAGCCTCCTGGGTCTTCCCCAGGAGGCTCTCTTTGTTTCAGTACAGATGCAGCCGATTCCCAACATCCCCGGGCACTAGCCCCATTCGACTCAAGGCGGGCAAAAGTCCTGCCAACAGAAAACAGAGCATGGCAGTCTGTACCGGAAGCATCACCACATTCTTCACAAGACTGGTGGTCATGTAATAGAGATACCCCTTACTGTACAGCACGGCACTCCACACCGAACCCAGGACTACGTTGAGGGCGTTGGTGGCCAGCTTGGCCAGAAAGACACGCACCACCGTGGGTCTGGCCCGATAGAGGAATACGGCGTAGATCATGGTCCCCAGCATGGTGGTGAGGGCATAGCCGGGGAAATAGGCTCCGGTTGGATGAATCAGGAAGGACACCGTGTCCTCGGCAAAGCCGAAGACCAGAGCGGTCACCGGTCCACCTACGAGACCGCAGACACTTCTGGCCAGAAAGCCCCAAGTCACCCGGACGCCCCCGTCTCCAATCGGAATAGAGGGAACGTAGGACAGCGCCACACAGACGGCAATCATCAAAGCCGCGAACGCCAGGATGCGGGGTCGGCGAAAGTCGGTCAGGGCGGAGCGCCAGTAGGCAGCGGAAAATGGGGTGCGGTAGTGGGTATTTTCGGTTTCGGACATAAAAATTCCTCCTTCTGTGCATCGGCAGCCCCTGAAGGGATACCGCACAGAGGAGGAATTTCAAATTTTACCGCCTCGTATGCGGCAGCGGGATGCGAAACCAGCACTGCGGCGCGCGCCTTTCGTCCAGCGGACAACTCCCCGTCCCGCCGGCACTGACCCTTCCAGGTTCAACACGCTGGTCTCTACTCTGCCTTTGTGAATTAATCATACCGCGCTCTGCTTTAAAAGGCAAGAAAATCAAGTCAAAAAACGCAGAGAAGTTCTCCCCTGCTCACGCCCGCTATTTGGGCAGTACGCCCAATTCCGCCAGAGCGTCATAGCCGTAAAACATGTTGAGGGCCTCCAGCAAGGCGTTGGCGGTAAGGTGCTCAGGCAGATCCAACCGCTCCAGCAGGTCCTTCCGCCGGGCCGCGGAGTCCGGTGTGCCGGAGAGTCCGGCGGTAAAAAGGTCTGCCTTCGTGATCTGTCGCCGTGGAAGTTCTCCCTCCCCCGGTTCGTCCAGAAAGGTGGCCCCCGCCTGACGGAGCGCCTGCTCCAGCACCTGGGGCGGCATTCCTTCCACCCCCAGCTTTCCCTCCTTCCCAGGCTGCCGCTTCCGGCGCTCCTTACCATATCGATCGGGGACATATGCATGCTTGACCAGAGCCGGGTCAATGGCCCCCTTGAGAAAATTTCGGATGACAAACCCCGCTGCGTCGGAGTCGGTGAGGACGATGAGCCCCCGCTCCCGGGCGATGCGGCGCAGGAGCTTGAGTCTCTGCCCGTCCTTAAAGATACCGAAGCCGGAGGTCTCCAGAATGATCCCATCCACCAGTTGGGACAGGGTATTTTTGTCATATCTGCCCTCCACCACGATGGCCTCTTTAATTTTCAGCATGGTTACTCCAGTCCCAGGGGCAAAATGGCGCAGTAATCCTCCAGCGTGCCGCCCCGGTGGAAACAGTCCAGGATCTGATGTCCAACCGGATGGAGTTCGGGCATATCATACTCCGCCAGTTCCCTTGTAAAGAAGTCGGTGAGAATGCGGGCGCCGGTGTCGTAGCCTTCCAGCCCCAGCCTTTCCTGAAGCTCAGGCCGCAGGAACTTGGGGGAGATATATTGTCCGTCCACCTTCATCTCTCGAAGGGAGTAGCCCAGAATGGGGCACCGGGCGGAAATAAGCCGATTCATGCGCATATTCACTCCGCCCCGTCGGGCCAGGTACTCCCGGGCAATCCACTCGGCGGAAAAACCAACCTGGTAGATGCCGATATGCTGGTTTGGAATGAGCACATAGCGGGTCTCGGGACAGTTCAGAATCTGCTCCAGAAGCAGGTTGGCCTGCTGCACCCGCTGTCCCGTGGCAAAGGGCCAGTAGGAGCCCACCCCTTCGCTGGCCAGAGGGGCGTCCCCGTTGACGCTGGGATTGTTGTACCCCCTGGGAGCCACCAGGCGCCACAGCCAGGCCAGGGCGGGAGGCAGAATATGCATCAGCCCTACAATGCCGTAGCTGGGGTGCTCCGCCGTGGCGGGGGGCATCCGCACACCGAAGCTGCGCACATTCACCTCAACCGGACCGGACACCACCCGATCGATCATTCGGCGGGGAATGATAACGCGGGGATTGGGACACGGGGTTCCGTCAGAGTCCAGCGCGTGCTCCCACAGAAGGCAGGTGGCCCGTGGCACCCCCTGGAGATTAAAGAAAATCAGCGGCTCCTTGGTGTGGATGGAGATTCGCTCATAGGTGGGGTCGCAGCCGTACTCAGTGATCCCGTCCACCCGGACGAACCATCCGTCCTCTCCGTCGGCCAGAGCCAACTTGCCGTTGGTGGGCTGGAAACTGGGATGGCAGATGGCCATGTCGTCGGTGACCGGCTCGATGGTACAGGTATCGCTCATACTGATGTAGTGTTTGGTTCCGGTGACGGTGTTCAGCCCCACCAGGACCCGGCCGTCCTCCTCCCGGCGGACGTCCTGCAAAAGCTCGCTTTTTCCTCCGCCGGAAGCCCCCTCGTGCATCATCACCATCTCGTTTTCATAGGGGGTGATGATCCTGGCGGCGGAAGCATGGGCGGTAATCCAGCCCTCTCTCTCCCCAATGTCCAGCAACACACTGTACACCCCTTTTTTGGCCGAGGGGCCTGGATAGAGGTTGTAGGAAAAAATCTCATGGAGGTCTTCCCCTCTGCTGTGAACCACCACCTGCCTGCCGTCAAAGCAGGTATGGCGAAACGGAGGTGCCACATAGATGATGGCCCGGGGTGTAAAAGCCTCCACCTCCCGGATGTTTATAAATGCCTGAAGCTGGGAAAGCGCAAAGGCAAAAAACGCCGCGTTTCGGGGACACACCAGCACCGCCTCATAGCCGTAATCATAGCCACCCGCCTTGAAGGGAACTATCACCAGCTCCTGCGTGGACAGCCACTTCATGGTCTCCTTCCGAACCTGGTTAAACGGGTGCCCATACACTTCCTCAAACCGCGGCTTATCGGTGGGCAGCTCGTCGGACACCCGCATACTGTCCGGATCCCGGCGGCGCATATAGTCCTCGGAAAAATTCACCACCGCCCCGTTTCGGCAGCGGACCACGCTGGCCTCCCGTACCAGTTCTCCATCCACCTCATAACTAACGTCGATCTTGTCGGTTCGGCTGTTGCCGAAGATCAACTCAAAAAGGACCTCCTTGCTCTCGGGTACAATCACACTGGGGCTGCGTTCCACTACCCGGGACAATTCCTTTGGCAGATTGAAACGCTCCATCAATATATTCATTTCCATGAACCTCGCTTTCTGGTTGCACACTAAACACGGTTAGGACGCCCGTTTGGCCGCCAGCTCCAACAAAAAACCGGTGAGCAGCTCCTGGGCGTCGGCCCCGGTGGATTTCATAGCCAGATCCGTCTCCTCACACCGGAGCACCGCCTGGCGGCACCAGGGCAGGGAGAATTTTCGGGCCGACTGGACCAGCTTTTCCGCCGGATAAGAAGAGCGGAGTCCCCACATCTCCATCAGCCAGCGGCTCCCCTTCCCGTTTTCAATGGCCAGGCGGGCAGTATAGAGCTGCCGAAGTTGCCGGCCTAATACGGCCAGCAGCTTGATGGGCGGCTCCTGCATGTGCAGCAGATCCCCCAACACAGAAAATGCCTTATCAAAGTCGCCTGCGGCAATCGCGTCCGTGAGCTGAAAGACCACCGCGTCCAGCAGCGGAGTGGCCACCGTATCAATATCCCGGCGGGTCACCCGCTTTTCCCGGGCATAGGAACCGATTTTTCCAATCTCGGAGATAAGTCCTGTCATCAAATCCCCGCAGAGAAAGATGAGATAGCGGGCATCGTCGGTGCTGATGTCGTGGCCCAGTGCCCGGAACCGGCGGGCAATCCAGTCTGTGAGGTCCCCTTGGTCCTGCCGGGCAAAATCCACTACTTTTCCCAATTCCTTCACCGTCCTGGCCAGTTTGGCCCGATTATCTGCCTTGTACTCGATGAGATCGTAAACAAAGACAAGACACACATAGTCGGGCAGATCGGACAGGAGGGCCCCCATCGCTTCTTTATCTCCCTTATAGATATCGTAGTCGGAGACCACTACCAGGGTGCGCTCGCTCATCATAGGCATGGCGTCCACCAGTTCCTGAAGGCGGTGGATGGAGAAATCTTTGGCCGCCAGAGTGTGAAAGTTGAAATCATCCAAGCCGCCGGTGAGCAGCTTCTCCTTCATTTTCCCCAGGTAATAATCCCGGAGATAGACCTCTTCCCCATGAAAGAGATAGAGACTTCCGATGCTTCCCTCGGCAATTTCCCTCTTCAACTCCCGGTAGGCCGAATCATCTGTTTTTTTCCTTACCGCCATACCGTACCTCCTCCTCTGATGCAGTGATGCAATTATATCACGCTTACCCTCTTTTTGCGAGATAGGAAGTTGAATCTTTCATAAAATTGCTTTACCCAGCCAAGTACCAGAGCGCCACCGCTTCTTTTATAAAAGTCTCCTGTTTCCGTTGACGTCCTTTCCCCTTCCAGATACAATGGAGAAAATAAGCGTTTGGAGGAATGGATATGGTTCAGCTCCGTGCCCGGGACTACGGTGTGACGGTGGGAGAACTCCCCATTGGGCCCAGAAACAAGATTACAGACGTGCCTGGGGTCACCGTGGGCCACTGCACCGTGGATACCGACGAGCATAAGACCGGGGTCACTGTGGTGCTCCCAGGCCCGGAAAACCCCTTTACCCACAAGCTCCCTGCCGCCGCATTCGTTCTAAACGGTTTTGGCAAGACGGCGGGGTTGGTGCAGGTGGAGGAGCTGGGCACGCTGGAGACTCCCATTGCCCTCACCAACACCCTCAATGTGGGGCTGGTCCACGACGCCGTGGTGGAGTATATGATCGGCCGCTGCGAGGCCGAGGGCATCGATTTGAGGTCGGTCAACCCGGTGGTCTGCGAGTGCAACGACGGCGGGCTCAACCACATCCAGCGGAGAGCCGTTAGCCGGGAACACGTTTTTGCCGCTCTGACCGCCGCTTCCTCTGACTTTGATGAGGGAGATGTGGGCGCGGGCAAAGGCATGGTGTGCCACGGGCTCAAGGGAGGCATCGGCTCTGCCTCCCGGCGGCTGACGCTGGATGGACGAGACTATACACTGGGCGCACTGGTACTGGCCAACCATGGTCGGCTGGCCGACCTCACCATGAACGGACGGCGGGTTGGGCTGGAAATTGAGGCTAAGAAAGCCGCCCGGGAGTCCGACGTGGGCTCCTGCATTGTGATTTTGGCCACCGACCTGCCCCTGGACAGCCGTCAGCTGGGACGGGTGGCCCGCCGGGCGTCGGTGGGCCTGGCCAGGCTGGGCTCCTTTATCGGCCACGGCAGCGGCGAGGTCTTTCTGGCTTTCTCCACCGCCAATGCCTTTGATCCCAGAGAAAAAGCGGCCACCCGCACGGTGACCGCCTTTCATGAAAACAAGATGGATCTACCCTTCCGGGCTGCGGCTGAGTGTACAGAAGAGGCTGTTCTCAACTGCCTCTTCACTGCACACACCCTCACCGGCTGGGATGGAAAAACCGTCTATTCGTTCCCCAGCGCCTTGGATCACTGAAACCGGTCGGTGAGCTCGTTCCAGAGCTCCACCGCCTTAAAACGGACCACATAGCCCTCGTCCTCCCCGGTCACCAGGCACACCTGCTCCTCGGTAAGGCTCCCCGCCCGCTCCGACACCGTCTCGGTAACCGAGCCCAGGCACAGGGGCGGAAAGACAACGCACCACCAGTTGCGGCCTTCCCCCTCCCCCAGAGTAATTTTCAGGGCGGTATAGCGCCCTGCGGGAAGGGCAAAGTCCGGGTAACGCTTGGTGGGGAACCAGGCGTTATTCTCTAATTCAGCGGTGACGGATGCACCGCCAGACGCCTGGGCTCCCGCCCGGGCCAGCTCGTCCAGATGGGACGCCAGAACCTGTCTGGCCGCCTCCTGATCGGAGATTCCTTCCAGCCAGGGCCCAGCCTCTTCCAGCACGGCGTCCCGCACCCGCAGCTTGAGGGTCTGATCCTCCACGGAGTCCGACGCGCCAATCACATGGAGGCGCACTACCCGCCCGGCCAGGGAAGACTGCTGCCCCGAAAGCCAAGTTCCGATCAGAGCTGCCAGAGCCACCCCCAGCAGCAGGGCCAGCTCCCAGCGATAAAGCCGATTTTTCTTCTCATGTATCAAAATGGACACACCTTTCTATGTGAGGTGTGTCCATTCTTCCCTTTTTAGGAGAAATTATTCCGTTTTAGAGTGATTGAGCCAAAAAAGTATCCCGGCACAGGGGCTTGACCAGCTCATAACCCCGCTGGGCGGCCGCCTGGGTGTCAAAGAGGCCAAACACGGTGGGCCCAGTGCCGCTCATGCTGGCGCCCAACGCGCCTGCATGAAGCATTGCCTGCTTCAGCTCCTCCACCCGCTCCCGCCGTCGGGCGGGCAGCACCTCTTCAAAGACGTTGAAGAGCCGCCGTGCCACGCCGGTCAAATCCTCTTTCTCCAAGGCAGAAAGCATGCCCGCCGTGTCGGGATGGCAGCGCAGCCGCTGGCTGTCCAGTCGGTGGAAAAGCTCTGGGGTGGAGATGGGAAAGCCGGGCTTAGACAGCACTGTCCAGCAGCTCGGCAGGGGGTGCAGGGGCGTGATCGCCTCCCCACGCCCCTCAGCCAGAGCAGTTCCGCCCAAAACACAGTAAGGCACGTCGGAGCCCACCTTCTCGCCGATTCGGGCCAGAGTCTCGGGCGGCAGGCCCAAACCCAGCAGCTCATTGAGCCCCCGGAGGACGGCGGCGGAATCCGAACTGCCTCCCGCCATCCCGGCGCACACCGGGACTTGCTTTTTCAGAGTGATGGTCAAGTGCCCGAAGTCCGCTCCGGTGACTTCAGCTAGCTTTTTTGCCGCGATGGCGGCCAGGTTCCGGTCATCCACCGGCAGAAAGCCCAGGTTGGTGGACAGGGAGATTCCCTCTCCCGGAGCGGTCTCCAAGGTAAGTGTGTCTGCCAGAGAAACCGACTGCATCACCATCTTCATCTCGTGGTAACCGTCGGCACGCTTGCCCAGCACATCCAAGGTCAGGTTCAGTTTGGCGGGGGCTTTTACGGTAATGGAAGGCATGCTCTTCTCCTTTATCGGATCTTCCGGGCCTCTAAATAGAAACGCTTATCGTTTGCCTCTCCCATGGAGAAGGTCTTGCGGGGCAGCACACCATCGTGGATAACAGTGGGGAACAACTCCTCTTTCCCCATGGGAGGCAGCAGGAAAGCCATGTTGCCGCTGCGGCGGCCCAGGTCTCGTGCTACGTCGGCGCCGTGGATATAGTCGATACTGCCGCCATACTCTCCGACATAGCCGTCCAGGAAGGTTTGGAGGGTGGCTACTGTGAGCTGCTGCTCCGGGTGAGGCACCGTCACGGCACCCTCCCCTCCGGCCCAAGCATAGCGGAGGACGTGGCCTGTTCCCTCTCCGTCATGGGCGCCAGAAAAAGACTGCCGCAGCGCATCCAGCAAGTCTTTTCCATTGACATCAAACACCACTCGGTGTATGGGCTCAAATTCCAGGGATTCGTCGTGAAGGTCAACCACTTCACACAGTGCGTAGCGAGAGGGCAGTTCAGCCCAGTGTGTGGGATCAGTGAGCCGCTTCTGGCGCTCATAGCACTCTCGGGCGGTAGCCAGCGAGTGATTGCCGTCTCCCACGGCAAACTGTAGGACTGGAGTGTCCGGTTCCAGGCCATACCGAGTCTGAAACGCTTTGGGGGCAAACAGCGTCCGCAGAGCCGCAGCCGTCCGGGCAGTGCCCGCCTCGTCCAGCAGCCAGCCGGTCAGATGACCGCCGTCTTCCATAAGGTCAAAGTCATAGAGCAGCTCCATGCTCCCCTTTTGCTCCCCCAAAGGTTCGATCACCGTCTTTCCCGGGTCGTCGCACAGGAGCATGATGTGGGGCAGCTCAATGGGGGCGTTCTTCCGCACCGCCACCCGGGGTGGAATGCGGCTCATAACAGTGCCCTCAGTAGCCCGGACAGCGGAGGGAGAACCGGGCTCGTAATCGTACTGATCCAGATCTACCTTGCCCACCAGGCCCCGGCGCACCTTCCCGTTCTTCAGGGTTCGCTCCACATAGATGAGGGCTCCAGGCAGAGTGCGGAAGCGGTCCTCCCTGAGGTAGCGGGTCATGGTGTTGTTGATCTCCATAATGTCGGTCTCCACATTGGGGCCGTCCAGGCAGCTCTCGGGCAGGATGAGCCGCAGAGCCGAGGGGGCAGAGCCTACAAACTCCTCCACCCGCTGCCAGTATTCCGGCTGTGAGGTGTACTGGTCACAGGCCACCACGGACCACTTTTTGTATTCGCACTCCTCCGGCAGCAGAATGTCGGCGGGAGAAAAGGCCAGCCCTTCAAACAGTTCGGACATGTACAGTCAGCTCCTTTCAGGCAGCGTCAGGCTTCGCCCCGCCCCTGCTTCTTTTTCAGATTGGTGAGGAAATTGTCCAGCCGGGTCAGTGCCTCGGCGATATCCTTCATGGAGGTAGCGTAGCAGCAGCGGACAAAGCCCTCGCCGCCGGGGCCAAAGGCCGCGCCGGAAATAACGGCCACCTTCTCCTCCATGAGGAAGCGCTCACAAAACTCATCTGAGTTGAGGCCTGTCCCGCGGATGTCCGGGAATACATAAAAAGCGCCCTTCGGCTCATGGCAGGGCAAACCGATCCGGCGCAGGCCCTCCAACAGATACCGGCGGCGGCCGTCGTACTCGTCCCGCATCTTTTCGATGTCCTGATCACCGTTCTGCATAGCCTCAATGGCGGCATATTGGCTGGTGGTAGGAGCGGACATGATGCCGAACTGATGGAGCTTCAGCATCTGCTTGATGATGGGGGCGGGCCCGCAAACATAGCCCATGCGCCAGCCGGTCATGGCATGGCTCTTGGAAAAGCCGTTGACCACCACCGTCCGGTCATAGAGTTCGGGCAGGTTAGCCGGAGAGAAATGGTGCTGTCCATAAGTCAGCTCGGCATAGATCTCGTCGGAGAGGAGCATCACATCAGTTCCCCGGAGCACCTCGGCCAGGGCCTCATAGTCGGCCTTCTCCATAATGCCGCCGGTGGGGTTATTGGGAAATGGAACCACCACCATTTTAGTCTTGGGAGTCAGGCAGGACTTCAGCAGCTCGGGGGTCAGCTTAAACTCATCTTCCACCCGTGTCTCAGCCAGGACTGCCTTAGCGCCGGTCATCTGGGCCAGCGGCGTGTAGCAGACAAAAGATGGCACGGGGATGATGACCTCGTCCCCCGGGTTGAGAAGGGCCCGCATGGCCATGTCGATCGCCTCACTGCCGCCAACAGTGACGATCATCTGGGTAGCAAAATCATATTTCAGGTCAAAACGCCTCTCCAGGTAAGAGGCAATGTCTCGCCGCAGCCCGGCCATGCCGGCGTTGGATGTGTACTTGGTGAAGCCCTTCTCCAGGGAGTAGATGCCCGCATCCCGGATATGCCAGGGGGTGACGAAGTCCGGCTCACCCACACCCAGAGAGATGGCGTCCTTCATCTCCTCAAGAATATCAAAAAACCGTCGGATGCCGGAGGGCTGGATCTCCTTGACCCGCTCGGAGAGGATCGAATCGTAATTCATACGAAAATCCACTCCTTCTCCTGCTCTTCTCGCTTTTCAAAAATCAGGTGATTCTCTTTGTACTTGCGCAGGATAAAATGGGTGGCGGTACCGGTGACATCCTCCAGCGTAGCCAACTTCTCCCCTACAAAATGGGCCACTTCCTTGAGCGTACGGCCCGAGATGATGACGGTCAGGTCGAAGGCACCCGACATGAGGTACACGCTCTCCACCTCGTCATACTGATAGATGCGTTCGGCCACCCTGTCAAATCCCTCTCCGCGCTGAGGGGTCACTTTGACCTCAATGAGGGCAGTGACGTTTTCCCGCTGAGTGCGGTCCCAATCCACCACCGCCTGATAGCCCAGAACGATCTTTTCATCCTCATATTGCTTGATTGCGGCTTTGACCTCCTCCACCGACATACCGGTCATAGAGGCCAGCTGATCGTGGGTCAGGGTGCAGTCGCTCTCTAAAAGCTGCAGCAATTTTGCCATGATAATTTCCTCCCATCCTTGAGCCGATTTTGGTCTATTATAGTCCCAGTTTTCAGGGAAAACAACTCTGAAATAGAAAATCCTGCCGTGCAAATCTCGCGCCAAGCCCGCCTTCTGTTCCCTGCGCTTCAGTAGGTGTGATCGCAGATCTCTCGAATTTTGGCCTGGATGGTCTTCAAATCCTCGAAGGTCTCCGGGCGGCGGCGGGGGTCCCGCAGAAGGGCCGCCGGATGATAGAGGGCGATGCGCAAAATGCCGTCCTGCTCAAACCACTGGCCATGCTCTCGGGTGATCTTGAAGTCGTCCCGAATAAACTTCATCGCCGCGATCCGGCCAAGACAGATGATAATCTTGGGCTTCACCAGCTCGATCTGGCGGGCCAGCCACTGGGCGCAGGCCTCCTGCTCGATGTTCAGCGGATCCCGATTCTGCGGCGGGCGGCACTTGACCATATTGGCGATGTAGATGTTCTTCTTCCGGCTCAGGTCAATGATCTCCAGCATATCGTCCAGAAGCTTACCGCCCCGGCCCACAAAGGGCCGGCCGGTCAGGTCCTCCTGCTCGCCGGGGCCCTCTCCGATACACAGAACCTCTGCCTGAGGATTTCCTTCCCCAAAGACCACGTTGGTGCGGGTTTCCGCCAGTGCGCACCGGCGGCAGTCCAGGCACTCGCCGCGCAAAGACTCCCACTCGTTCATATCCTCTCCCCCTTTGCATTTATGAACATTGTATCACACACAAAGTCCGTTGCAAAGTTGGGATTCTGTGTAAATTAACCATTGTAATTTATGAAAGTTCTGCGTATAATAACACCAATAAAAGCAATGAAGGAGACCGCCCCTCGGGCGTGCCGACAGGAAATACGGGTCACCGACTGAGAGCCCGTTTCGGCAAAGAGAGGAAGCGCAACACTCCGGAGCCCGCGGTTCGAGGCCGAGAGGCGTCAGGGCCGTGCGTCTTCCCACGTTACGGGAAAAGAGTGGCCGTTTCAAAGATGAGGCGGCAAGCCTGGGTGGTACCGCGGAATATTTCCGTCCCGAAGCTGTTTTGACAGCTTCGGGACTTTTTTCGTCTTAGGCGCCATTCTTTTCGGTCCCCGGCGAAGGGGCCGGGCCGAGCCATAAGGTGTGATTCCTATGAAAAAAATGAGCGGAACCCTGACAGAGACCTTTGCGCCCCTGAAATCCCTCTCTCCCGCGGCCCTGCCGGACCGCCCCATCACCGTGCGGGGCATGGTCCACGCTCTCCGAAAGCTGGGCGGCATCACTTTCCTCACTCTTCGCGGTCCGGAGCGGGTACTCCAATGCGTCTTTGACCAAGAGATCGACCTCCAATGCGTCACTGAAGAGTGTGTCACCGAGGAGTGTGCCGTTTCGGTAACCGGTATTCTTCGCGCCGAGCCGCGGGCCCCCGGTGGCCTAGAACTGGCGGGGACGGATCTGACCGTTCTCTCCCGGCCCGCCGCCCCGCTCCCCGTCCCCGTGTCCAAGTGGAAACTGGATCTGAACCTGGATACTGAGCTGGCTCTGCGGCCGGTGGTGCTTCGGAACCTGCGGCAGCGCTCCGTGTTCCGCGTGCAGGAGGCCCTGGCCCGGGCTTTCCGGGACACCCTTCACAGCGACGGCTTTACAGAGATCCACACCCCCAAGATCGTCCACGCGGGGGCGGAGGGCGGCTCCAACATTTTCCGGCTGGACTATTTCGGCCACAAAGCGTTCCTGGCTCAGTCCCCTCAGTTTTACAAGCAGATGATGGTGGGGGTCTACGAAAAGGTCTTCGAGGTAGCCCCTGTCTTTCGGGCTGAGAAACACTCCACCACCCGCCATCTGAACGAGTACACCTCCATGGACTTTGAGATGGGCTTTCTCGACTCCTTCTGCGACATCATGGAGGTGGAGACCCAGTTCCTCCAAAACGCCATGAAGCTGCTCTCGGCAGAGTACGCCGCCGATCTCACCCGGCTGGGAATCGAGCTGCCAGACGTGTCTTCCATCCCCGTGCTCCGCTTCGACGAGGCAAAGCGGCTGGCGGCGGAGGAATACCACCGCCCCATCCGGGATCCCTACGATCTGGAACCTGAAGAAGAACACAACATCGGCCGATACGCCAAGGAAAAGCTGGGTTCCGACTTTGTGTTTGTCACCCATTACCCCAGCAAGAAGCGCCCCTTCTATGCCATGGACGACCCGGAAAACCCCAAATACACCCTCTCCTTCGACCTGCTGTTCCGAGGCGTGGAGGTCACTACAGGCGGCCAGCGCATCCACGACTACCAGGAGCAGGTGGATAAGATGCTGGCCCGGGGGATGCATCCGGAGGAGTTTGAAAGCTACCTCATGATTCACCGGGCTGGGATGCCTCCCCACGGCGGGCTGGGCATCGGACTGGAACGGCTCACCGCCCGCCTGTGCGGGCTGGACAACGTCCGACACGCCTGCCTCTTCCCTCGAGACCTCAGCCGGCTGGAGCCGTGAGCGCCGCCGGATCCCGCATGCAGACACAGAAAACTTGCTGCCCTGTCAAGGAGGTATTTGGATGAAAATTACAGAAGAAATGGTGGATTACGTCTCCGTCCTCTCCCGGCTGAAGCTGCCGGAGGAAGAGCGGGGGGCGATGGCCGCCGAGCTGGAGCGGATCGTCTCTTATATGGATGTACTGGGCTCCCTGGACACCGACGGCGTGGAGCCGCTGAGCCATGTGTTCCCGGTGAAAAATGTCATGCGCCCCGATCGGGTAGTCCCCTCCTGGCCCCGGGCCGACCTGCTCTGGAACGCCCCGGCGCATGACGACGAGGCGTTCCTGGTGCCAAAGGCGGTGGAGTGAGATGAAAAATATGGAACTGTGCGAACTGACTGCGCTGGAGCTGGGTGCGGCTCTGCGGGCGGGTGAGGTCTCCTCCGCCGACGTCATGGAGGCCGCCCGAGGGCGTATCCGCGCCTGCCAGCCGGAAAACAACGCCTTTATCACCGTCACCGCCTACTCCGGCCTTAGGGGAGAGTCGGCGGACGGCCCTCTGGCCGGGGTGCCCATGGCGCTGAAGGACAATATCTGCACCCGTGGAGTGATGACCTCCTGCGCCAGCAAAATGCTGGGTGGCTTCCAGCCCCCCTACGACGCCACCGTGGCGGAAAAGCTGACCCGGGCGGGGGCCGTGTGCCTGGGCAAGCTCAACATGGATGAGTTCGCCATGGGCTCTACCTCAGAAACCTCCTTTTATGGAACTGTGAAAAACCCCTGGGATCTGACCCGAGCCCCCGGCGGCTCCTCAGGCGGCGCTGCCGCCGCCGTGGCCGCCGGAGAGGTCTGGTACGCCATCGGCTCAGACACTGGCGGGTCTATTCGCCAGCCCGCCTCCTACTGCGGTGTCACCGGCATGAAGCCCACCTACGGCACCGTCAGCCGCTACGGCCTTATTGCCTACGCCTCCTCCCTGGATCAGATGGGCCCCATCGCCCGCTCCGCCGCCGACTGCGCCGCCGTGCTGGACGTGATCCAGGGCAAAGACGTCAAAGACGGCACCAGCCTGGAGGGCAGCTATGGAACGCTGCTGCGCTCCCTCACCGGCGACGTGAAGGGGCTGAGGATCGGTCTCCCTGCCCAGTGCTTTGGGGATGGACTGGACCCGGAGGTGCGACAGGCCGTGCTGGCTGCGGCGGACGTGCTCCGAAACCGCGGGGCCATGGTGGAGGAGTTTTCCCTCCCCATAATGGAATATGTGGTACCGGCTTACTATATCATTGCCTGCGCTGAGGCCAGCAGCAACCTCTCCCGGTTTGACGGGGTGAAGTACGGCTGGCGGGCGGAAGGCTATGAGGATCTCACCGACCTCTACCGCAAAACACGTACCGAGGGCTTCGGCGAGGAAGTCAAGCGGCGCATTCTGCTGGGCACCTTCGTTCTCTCCACCGGCTACTACGACGCCTACTACAAAAAAGCGCTTCAGGTCAAAGCCCTCATCCAGAGAGCCTATCACGAAGCCTTTCAAAAGTACGACGTCCTTCTCACCCCAGTTGCCCCCACCACCGCCCCCAAGTTGGGGGAGAGCCTGTCCGATCCGCTGAAGATGTACCTCTCCGACATCTACACCGTACCCCTCAACCTGGCAGGGCTGCCCGGCATCTCCATTCCCTGCGGTTTTGACAGCAAGGGCCTGCCCATCGGAGTACAGCTGATTGGCCCGGCACTCGGAGACGGTGTCATTCTGAATGCCGCCCACGCCTTCCAGCTGGAAACCGACTTTCATCAGAAAACCCCCGCCCGAAAAGGAGGCGCTGCGGTATGACCTGGGAAACTGTCATTGGCCTGGAGACCCATGTGGAACTGGCCACCAAAACAAAGATCTTCTGTTCGTGCACCACTGCCTTCGGCGGCGAGGCCAACACCCACTGCTGCCCGGTGTGCACCGGAATGCCCGGCACTCTCCCCGTCCTTAACGAAGCAGTGCTGAAGTTTGCCGTGAAGGCCGGGTTGGCTCTGAACGGAGACATCACCCGCTCTTGCCAGTTTGATCGGAAAAACTACTTCTACCCCGACCTGCCTAAAGCCTATCAGATCAGCCAGCTCTATCTCCCCATTGTTCGGGACGGCAGGGTACCTATCTGCACTCCCTCCGGGGCAGAGAAGGTCATCCGCATCCATGAGCTGCACATGGAAGAGGACGCGGGCAAGCTGGTCCACGACCCCTGGCTGGATGAGACCCGTTGCGACTACAACCGCTGCGGCGTCCCCCTCATCGAAATTGTCACTGAACCGGACTTCCGTTCTGCCGAGGAGGTAGTGTCCTATCTGGAAAAACTGCGCTCCACCCTGCAATATCTGGGGGTCTCCGACTGCAAAATGCAGGAGGGATCTCTCCGGTGCGACGTAAACCTTTCGGTGCGCCCCGCCGGATCAGAGGAGCTGGGCACCCGTACGGAAATGAAGAACCTCAACTCCTTTAAGGCCATTGCCCGCTCCATCGCCTACGAGACCCGGCGGCAGATCGAGCTCATTGAAGAGGGCAAGCGGGTCATTCAGGAGACCCGGCGCTGGGACGACAACAAGGATGCCACCTTCGCCATGCGCTCCAAAGAGAACGCCCAGGACTACCGCTACTTCCCCGAGCCGGACATCCCACCCCTGGAGCTGTCCGAGGAATATCTGGACCATCTCCGCGCCGAGCTGCCCGAGATGGCGGAAGCAAAAATGGTCCGCTATCAGGCGGACTACGGCTTGCCGGAATACGACACCCAGATGCTCACCGGTCAGAAGGCCCTGGCCGACTTCTTCGAAGCTACGGTAGCTCTGGGCACAGACCCCAAGCAGGCCTCCAACTGGATCATGGGCCAGGTGATGGGCCAGCTCTCCGCCCAGGGGTTAGAGGCCAAAGACATGAAGCTCACTCCCCGCACTCTGGCCCGGCTCATCGAGCTGGTTCGGACGGGCAAGCTCAACCGCAATACAGCCGTCAAGGTGTTTGAGGCCGTCTTTGCCGACAATGGGGACGTAGACGGCTATATCAAGGCTCACGGTCTGGAGCAGGTCAGCGATCCCGGCGCAGTGGTAGCGGCGGTGGAGGATGCCTTTACGGCCAACCCCCAGTCGGTGGCGGACTTTCACTCCGGAAAGGAAAAGGCCTTTGGCTTTCTGGTGGGCCAGGTCATGCGCCAGCTCAAGGGCAAGGCCGACCCCAAGGCGGTTAACGAGGCCGTCCGAAAAAGGCTGGACGAGGCAAAATGCGGGCTTGACAAATAGCGGAAAAGGTTTTAAAATAACTTTAATGTGATGAAGGGAAGAAGGCATTTTCAGCGCCCTCAGAGAATTGGCGGTCGGTGCGAGCCAACGGGTAAGCAGAAATGCGGATACTGGTCCCTGAGCTGTTCGGCTGAACCCACTGGAAAGTAGGCTGGATCGTCTGACCCCGTTACCGGTCATGGCCTTGTTGGAGGCCACAAGGGCCGCTCGGGAAACCGGCGGCTGAAGCAGGGTGGTACCGCGTCTTACACGCCCCTGACCATATTTGGTCGGGGGCTTTTTTTGTCCCCTGACACGCAAGGAGGAAATCGATCATGAAGCAAAGTTATGAGAAGTACATCCCCTTTGTCCCCCTCAAGCGCCCCCGCCGAGCCTGGCCGGACAAGGCGCTCAAGCAGGCACCCGTCTGGTGCTCGGTGGATCTGCGGGACGGCAATCAGGCGCTGGTAGACCCCATGAACGTGGAAGAGAAGCTGGAGCTCTTCCACACCCTGGTAGACATCGGGGTCAAGGAGATTGAGGTAGGCTTCCCCTCCGCCTCCGAGGTAGAGTACGACTTCTGCCGCACCCTTATCGAAGGCGGTCACATCCCCGACGACGTGACCATCCAAGTTCTGGTCCAGGCTCGGCCTCACCTCATCACCAAGACTTTTGAGGCCATTGAGGGGGCAAAACACGTCATCTTCCACTTTTATAATTCCACCTCCACCCTCCAGCGCAAGGTGGTCTTTCACACCGACGTGGCCGGAGTAAAGCAGATCGCTGTGGACGCCGCCGAGCTCATTTACGACATGGCCCAGTCGGTGATCGCTTCCGGCATGGATCTCCGGTACGAATACTCCCCTGAATCTTTCATGGGCACTGAAATGGATGCCGCCGCCGAGATCTGTGCCGCCGTGTTGGACGCCCTTCACGCTGATAAAACAAAGCCCGTAATCCTTAACCTACCCACCACCGTGGAGAACTGCATGCCCAACTACTTTGCCGATGAAATCGAGTACTTCATCGAGCAGCTCCCCGGCCGGGAACGGGCCGTCATCTCCCTGCATCCCCACAACGACCGTGGTGAGGGAGTGGCCACCGCCGAAATGGGCCTGCTGGCCGGAGCCGAGCGGGTAGAGGCCACCCTCTTCGGAAACGGCGAGCGCACCGGCAACGTAGACATGGTGACGCTGGCCCTCAACCTCTATACCCAGGGAGTTGACCCCCAGCTGGACTTCTCGCAGATCAACCGCATCCGGGACGTCTACGAGCGCTGCACCAAGATGAAAATCGGCCCCCGACAGCCCTATGTGGGTGAGCTGGTGTTCACCGCCTTTTCCGGCTCCCACCAGGACGCTATCAACAAGGGGACGCAGTACATGCGCAGCAGCGGCACAGAGTTCTGGGAGATCCCCTATCTCCCCATCGATCCCGCCGATGTGGGCCGGGAGTATGAGCCCATCGTCCGCATCAACAGCCAATCGGGCAAGGGCGGGGCCGCCTTCGTCATGCAGCAGAACTTTGGCTACGACCTGCCCAAAGCCATGCAGACAGAATTCGGCCACATCGTCCAGGCTGAGACCGAACGGGCAGGCACCGAACTGCCTCCCCAACGCATCTTCGAGCTCTTCCACAAAAACTACATTGAGGCCACCGCTCCTTATCAGCTGCTCCGGCACTCCTTTGCGGAAAACACCGAGGAGAGCGGCGCCTCCCATGTCCGGTTCACCGGCACCCTACGCCACACCGACACTGTCTTTGAAGTCACCGGCGAGGGCAACGGCCCCATTGATGCCTTCTTCAATGCCATTCACGGCCAGAAGATGGATCGTTTTACCTTCGTGGATTACAAAGAGCATGCCGTGCAGAGCGGCTCGGACTCTATGGCTGTTGCCTACATCCAGCTCCGGGACGAGACTGGGCGGGACGTTTTTGGCGTCGGCATAGATCACAATATCAATCTGGCTCCCCTGAGGGGGATTCTCTCCGCCGTCAATCGGGCCTGGCTGGCACGTCATCAAAGTTGATTTGACAGTCATCCTGCAAGATGAAAAATATTTTCTTCATTTTTGCAATATATCTTGCATTTTCCTTTTCCCCGAGATATACTATCTATAAAGGATAGAGGCCGTGAAACGGCCCTTGGGGAAAGGAGCGTTCCATATGTACGCAATTCGTTTTGGAGGAATCGAACTACCGGTTTCCACACAGAGTGAGCTCTGGCAGATGGCCGGCTCGGACAGCGGTTTTCCAACTGCGGAGGAACGCCGAGCCCGCCGGGCGGAACGCCTTGCTGAGATCCGCTTTCGCAAGATGAAAGGATATCCCATTTCCCTGGCAGAGCGCTGGGCGGCCTTTTGGCGGGCGTGAGCCAGCAAGAAATATCATAAAAAAGAGGGGCGGGACAGCGATGCTGTCCAGCCCCTCTTTTTTATGAAAATGCTCCTATAAACAGGATCAAAGCGCCTTCAGTTTCTCCTGGATGTGGCAGCCCATCTCCCGTGTGCCGATACTGCTCTCTCCCAGTCTTGCAATATCAGGCGTCCGCCAGCCCTCGGCCAGGACGGCATCCACCGCCTGTTCGATGGCCTCCGCCTCCTCGGCGCGCCGGAAGGAATAGCGGAACATCATGGCCACTGACAGGATAGTGGCAATTGGGTTTGCCTTGTCCTGCCCGGCAATGTCGGGAGCGGAACCGTGGATGGGCTCGTAGAGTCCGGGGGCGCGATCGCCGATGGAAGCGGAGGGCAGCAGGCCGATGGAGCCGGTGACCATGCTGGCCTCGACGGAGAGAATGTCTCCGAACATGTTTTCCGTCACTACTACGTCGAACTGGCCCGGGTCCCGCACCAGCTGCATGGCGCAGTTGTCCACCAGTACATCCTCATAGGTCACGTCGGGATACTCCTCCGCCAGGCGGTGCATGACGCTCCGCCACAGCCGAGAGGTCTCCAGCACGTTGGCCTTGTCCACGCTGGATACCTTGTGCCGGCGGAGGCGGGCCAGCTCAAAGGCCCGGCGGCCGATGCGCTCGATCTCCAACTCGGAATAGGCCATCAGGTCGGTGCACTCGGTGCCCCGGTCCTCGGTCTCATACCGGCCCCGCTGTCCAAAGTAGATGCCGCCGGTGAGCTCCCGAACCATCATGAGGTCAATGCCCTTTTCTGCCGTCTCCTTTTTCAGAGGACTGGCCTCCGCCATGGCGGGGCGCAGGGTGGCCGGACGAAGGTTGGCGTACAGGCCCAGATCCCTGCGGATGGCCAACAGGGCGGTCTCCGGGCGCTGCTCGGCGGGTTTATCGGCCCCCCATTTGGGACCGCCCACCGCCCCCAGAAGAACCGCGTCGCAGGCGCGGCATCGCTCCGCCGTGCCGTCGGGATAGCTTTTACCCACCGCATCGGTGGCGCAGCCGCCCAGCAGCACGTCCACATACGTCATTTGATGGCCAAACTTCTTCGCCACGGCGTCCAGCACGCCCACAGCCTCGTTCACCACCTCGGGGCCAATGCCGTCGCCCCGAATGAGCGCGATTTTATAATTCATTTCGCCACTCCTCTCGCCTTCAGGGAATTGAGCAGTCCCCCACTTTGGATGATGCCATCGATAAAGGCCGGGAAGGGTGCCGCCTGCCAGGACTTGCCCGCGGTCTCGTCCGTGATCGTTCCGGTGGCGAAGTCTACGCCCACGGTGTCCCCCGCCGAGATGCCGTCCACCGCCTCTGGACACTCCAGAATGGGAAAGCCGATGTTGATGGCGTTTCGGTAAAAGATGCGGGCAAAGCTCTTGGCGATGACGCACTTCACCCCGCAGGACTGGATGGCCAGGGGAGCGTGCTCCCGGGAGGAGCCGCAGCCGAAGTTGGCGCCCCCCACGATGATATCCCCGGCCTCCACAGTGGAGGCGAAAGCGGGGTCGATGTCCTCCATGCAGTGGGAAGCCAGCGCCTTGGGGTCCGGGTCGTTCAGATGCCGGGCCGGGATGATGACATCGGTGTCCACGTTGTCGCCGTATTGATATATTTTCATGGCTGTTCCATCCTTTCGCTGCTCTTGATAAAAGTATACGGGCCCAGTTCTCAGATGAGGGCAGCCGGGTCGATGATCTCCCCGGCCACCGCGGAGGCGGCGGCCACGGCGGGGCTGGCCAAAATAATCTCCGAACTCACAGGGCCCATGCGGCCCACGAAGTTCCGGTTGGTGGTGGACACACACCGCTCCCCGTCGGCCAGCACGCCCATGTGGCCGCCCAGGCAGGGCCCGCAGGTGGGCGTGGAGACGGCGCAGCCGGCGGTGATGAAGGTCTCGAGGTACCCCGCCTTCATGGCGTCCATGTAGATCTGCTGGGTGGCGGGAATGACGATGCACCGCACCCCATCCCGTACCTTCCGCCCCTCGAAGATGGCGGCGGCCTCCGCCAGATCCTTGAGCCGGCCGTTGGTGCAGGAGCCGATGACCACCTGCTGCACCGCCATACCCGCCGCCTCATCCACCGTTCTGGTGTTGGAGGGCAGGTGGGGCAGCGCCACGGTGGGCCGGAGGGCGGACAGGTCGATGACCACCTCCCGGTCGTAGATGGCATCCGGGTCGGCGTCAAAGGCCTCCCAGGGGCGGTCCACCCGGCCCTTCAGATAAGCCCGGGTCCGGTCATCCACGGGGAAGATGCCGTTCTTGGCCCCCGCCTCGATGGCCATGTTGGAAATGGTAAAGCGGTCGTCCATGGTCAGCTCGGCCACCCCTTCCCCGGCAAATTCCAGGGACTGGTAAAGGGCCCCGTCCACGCCGATGAGGCCGATCAGATGGAGGATCACGTCCTTGCCGCCCACGAAGGAGGGAAGCTTTCCCGTCAGCACCACCCGGATGGCGGCCGGTACCTTGAACCAGGCCAGCCCCGTAGCCATCCCCGCGGCCATATCGGTGGAACCCACGCCGGTGGAAAACGCGCCCAACGCACCATAGGTGCAAGTGTGAGAGTCAGCCCCGATAATGACCTCACCGGGGGCGGTGAGACCTTTTTCGGGCAGCAGGGCGTGCTCAATCCCCACCTGTCCCACATCATAGAAATGGGTGATCTCAAACCGCTGGGCAAAGTTCCGCGCCTGGGCGCAGAGCTGGGCGGACTTGATGTCCTTGCAGGGGGTGGAGTGATCCAGGACGATGGCGATCCGGTTCCGGTCAAAGACCCGGGTCAGCCCCGCCTTCTCAAATTCCGTGATTGCCACGGGCGTGGTGATGTCGTTGCCCAGCACCAGATCCAGCTTTGCCTCGATCAGCTGCCCAGCATGCACCGCCCCCACTCCCGCGTGTTTTGCCAGAATCGTTTGGGTCATGGTCATTCCCATCTTTGGTCCCTCCCTTTTTGTTGCCTTCAGTATGGCATTTTTTCTTGCAGAAGAATGTAACACGTGATACAATTTTATTGAGGTGAGGCATATGAAGCAGGACTGGGCTCCCCTGGCCGAGGGCCGTCAGCCAAGGTCTTTTGCCCCCGGGCAGATGATCTACCTCCAGGGGACGGAGGCAGACGTGTTCTTCTATCTGCTGGAAGGCACCGTCAAAAGCTACATTAGCTCCTCGGAAGGCTCCGAGCGGCTGCTCACCCTCCATTTGGCGGGCGATCTCATGGGGGAGGCCTCCTTTTTTGACCAGTGTCCCCGGGTCTCCTCCGCCGTGGCGGTGACGCCGTGCAAGGCAGTCCGCATTGACCGCGCCCATCTGGATCATGTGTTCCAAACCCACCCCGAGCTGGCCTTCCCCATGCTCCGGTACTTGGCCCGAACGGTACGGATGCTCTCGGGCCATGTGGACGACATCTCCTTCCACCCTGCCGACCGCCGTCTGGCCGGACTGCTGCTCAGCCGGGCCGACAGCCACGGCCTTATTCTGGCCACTCATGAGGAGTTGGGCTTCGCCGTCGGTGCCAGCCGGGTCACCGTGAGTCGGACCCTCTCCCGCTTCGGAGGCCTGGGCTGGATCGAAACCGGCTACCGCTCGCTGCGTCTGCTGGACCCCACCGCTTTGGAGGAATTTTCTACCTCTGAACCGTGATTACCCTGTATGGAAGCACCTTGCATTTGACAAGCCCTCATGCTACACTTTAAATGCTAAAATGCTATCTTAAAAATACGGAGGAGATCGTATGGATCAACAATTGCGAGAAGAGATCTGCGAGATCTGCCACCTGCTGTATCAGCGGGGCTATGTGGTCAGCAACGACGGAAATGTCTCGGCCCGCACCACGCGGGGTACCGTCCTCATTACCCCCTCTGGGGTGGGCAAGGGTCGGATGACCCCCGACATGCTGGTGGAGACCGACCTGGACGGCAATATCCTCTCCGGAGATCGGAACCCCTCCTCGGAGAGCAAAATGCACTGGATGCTCTATCAGGAACGGAGCGACGTAAACGCCGTGGTTCACGCCCATCCCCCCATCTCCACCGCTTTCGCCATCTGCCGCAAACCCCTCACCCAGCGCTATCTGGCCGAGATGGTGGTCGGCCTGGGGGAGATTCCGGTGACCGAGTTTGCCATGCTCTCCACCGACGAGGTTCCAAACTCCGTCCGCCCTTTTGTCCGGGACCACTCTGCCGTACTGCTGGCCAATCATGGCGCGCTGACCTGGGGTCCCTCTCTTCTCTCCGCCTTTGACCGCATGGAGACCGTGGAACAGACCGCCAAGGTTTACTATTATGTCAACCAGATGGGCGGCGGCGTGGAAATGACCGAGTCCCAGGCCTCTACGCTCAAATCCATGACTGGCTTCTACCAGAAACTGGCTCAGAAACGGGATGAGCGCTGATGGGACATACAGCTGAAAAGCTCATTGCTGCCCTGGGTCTGGTGCCCCTGGCCGACGAGGGGGGCTGGCACCGGTGCATGTGGCGTTCAACAGACGACACCACGATCAGCTGCATTTACTACCTTTTAAAGAAAGGTGAACGCTCCCGCTGGCACCAGCTCAAGGCCAACGAGGTTTGGACCTGGCACGCCGGAGGCAGTCTGGAAACCACTTTGGGCGGGCCG
>JAYFPI010000078.1:0-42987 GCA_034927965.1 Pseudoflavonifractor sp. | reverse complement strand
GTTTGCACCATAATACGCAGTTGGACAGTTTGGTAACCGTATCAAGCGGAAAGTAAGAAAGGATATTTCAAAATGCTTGATTTAAATGCAACTATGTTTTACAAAGCAAAGTTCACAATTTCCTCTGTGGATTCGTCCGATGATTTGCTTTGGGAAACTGTACTCGAAATCCGGAGTTGGATGATCAAAAAGTGGAACTATCGGGATAAAATAGTATTATCTGCCGATATCAAAAAATGGACAGCACTAAAAAATGGGGGACGCATTTTCTCTGAAGCTGGCGAAAATGACGTCTATATGGAGTCGGAGTTTTATAACCCTTCTGAAACTGATAAAGAGTACTGGGCGTGCCGAATCACAGAAAGACGGCCACCACAGGCAGGAGTTGCTCCCCGCCAATGGGTAACCGAAGTTGGTTACGAGCAAGAGAAAAAAGGCAAAGCCATCTTTTCCTGTGTTATTACATACAGTGATGCCGCAGGTTTTATTGGTGAGTATGAAGAAACGCCCGCTCCTTCTCTGCCAAAACTAATTGCCAATCTAATTGCCAACAAGAAATTGGCTTGCAGAATAGGCTTTGATGATGTTTCTCTAAACCCCAAAGAATTAAAGGCCGGTGACTGGCCTGATTTTTGGAAACGGATTATTTCCAAAGAACGTGCGTGTCCATATGTTTATATTAGCCCCAAAAGAATTACCTCCGAATCAGACGAAGTTGAACTTCTAATTCCCCCGGACACGCTGGCCAATACAATCTGTGGAAATGCAATTGTGTTTTTTTCTAAAGACTATGGATTCACAAAAGAGATGTCATACCTTGGCCCAGAAGAATATGTATGCTATGGCGGCGCAATTCGAGTCTATCAGCCCGACATTAAAATAGTGGGGAAAGAGGATTCATACCATCACCGCTTTTTGTCAGCCAGCTACATTTCTGAGGTAGAAGCTGATCATGTACTTATAATGCTTAGAAGGGCGCTGGCGCAGAATGTACATTTTTATGACTCTTTTTTTCGTGTTGACGAGTGCAGAAAGAAAAAGGATGAGTCGAGCAGACGGCAGCGACTTGCAGAAATACAAGAGCAACACCGCCAAGCATTAAATAAGATTCAGGACCAAAAACTTGATGAGGCAGTGGAAGAAGAGCAAAAGCGCTTGGAGGCTGAAGAACGGGAAGCAGATTTGCAGCTTGAAATTGACGGCTACAAACAAGACATTTATAACTTGTCATCGCAGGTGGAGGCTTTTCGCGCTGCAGCAGGAAGATGCCGAGAATTAGAGGATGCACTGGCCAGTCGTCTGGAAGTCCAATCAATCCCCGAAACGCAACTTGATGTGATCATGTATTTTAAAACAACATTTGGAGATAAGTTGGGTTTTACTGACGACGCAATGAAGTCTTTAAAAGACTGCACGATTCCTATTGCCGACTTATGGAATGTGCTTTATGCGTTAGCCACGATAATGAACACTCTGGTTGTCAGCGACAACATTGATCCGTATAAAGAATTTCAGCGGCAAACGGGCATAAATTGTTCTCGTGGTGAAGGTCGAATGACGAGAAAAGATAAAATTTTAATGCGGCAATTTCTTTCACAATATAAAGGCGAAACGATAGATATTGAATCACACATCACTTTTCCAAGGATGTCTCAGAGTATTCACTTCGGGTATTCAAACGCTGAGCAGAAAATTGTGATAGGACACTGCGGGGAACATCTTGATATCTATTCAACGCAAAAGAGAAAATAATGTGCAACAATTGCGGTCGATAAAATCCAACCTGTTCAATTTCCAATTATGTTTATGATGGACAAGCCTGTTGTAGCAATAACATGCAGCTCCACAAACTGAAAGTTGTACATTACAGGTAGTTTATACTACAGCACCGCCCCCATAACGCTGTGGAAGTAACCCTCCACCGTTTCCGGTGACTGCTTCATCTCGCTTTTTATCCACCAGTTCAACGTATCTACAAAGCTACATGAAATATGGTGGTAGAGGTAATCCTCCGGCACATTGACCTGCTTCAGCTTTCCACAAAGCTCATCCTTGAAAACGGTGGTCAGATACTGCTTGAAAAAGCGCAGAAACAGGTCTCCGCTTTCCCCCTTAAGGATGCCGGCGATGTTGTGACGATTGTCCTTCAAATGATACAGAATGTGCGTGATGATGGAATCGGTATCGTTATCCCCACCGGAAAAATCATGCGTCTCCTCGGCCTCGTCGTGATCACTTACCACATGGTCAAAAAGCTCGGTACACATCTCGCTCAGCAGCGCGTCCTTTGTGTCGAAATGCGCGTAAAAAGTGCTGCGCCCCACGTCGGCACGGTCAATAATATCCTGCACGGTGATGTCCGTGTATTTTTTCTGGGTGATAAGGCTGTTGAACGCCCCAAATATCGCCTCTCTCGATTTTCTCTGCCGTCTGTCCATAGCCGCCGCCTTTCCATACAGTTTTGTAGATTTGTTCGGTAACGCACAAGGTAAAGCACTTGACTATTGTAAGCATCTCAAAGTTACCGTACAATATGTCTTGTAACAGATATAGTGTATTGCGTCAGAGTTTGAATGTCAAGCGCTCTGCGCGGAAGGAGCGGTCTTTATGCTTTTGAAGGAATGGTTGTCGGGAGAAGCAAAGCCCACCGTTATTTGCACGTCGGTCTCGGCGGCGTCGCTGGTTTTATCGCTCGGAGGATGGCTGAATCAAATACTTCCATCCGACATCGCGTGGGTCGCCATCGTGCTCTGTGGCATCCCCATCATCTTTGGAGCAATAACAGCTCTCATTAAAGAACATGACATCAAGGCGGATGTGCTGGTGTCTATGGCTCTGGTCGCGTCGGTCTGTATCGGCGAATTCTTCGCGGCAGGCGAAGTACTTTGATGAGAATGATCCGGTCAACACCTATAATCCCCTTTATGTGGACGCAGTTGTTTCCAATCCGCCCTATTCTCAGGCATGGAATTCGGCAGACAAGGAATCCGATCCCCGATATGCTCGGTTTGGCCTTGCACCGAAGGGCAAAGCGGACTATGCCTTTCTGCTGCACGACCTCTTCCATTTGAAGAGCAACGGTATCATGACCATTGTTCTTCCCCATGGAGTTTTGTTCCGCGGCGGTGAGGAAGGAACTATCCGGAAAAATCTGATTGAGCAGAACCACATTGACGCGATTATCGGCCTTCCCGCAAACATCTTCTTCGGAACCGGTATCCCGACCATTATCATGGTGCTCAAGCAGAAGCGTCCGAACACCGATGTTCTGATTATTGACGCCTCCAAGGGCTTTGCGAAGGTTGGAAAGAACAATGTGCTGCGGGCTTGCGATATTAAGAAAATCGTGGATGTAGTCACCAGCCGCACGACAGTTGAAAAATTCTCTAAGGTTGTTCCCCGCGACGAGATCCGTGCAAACGATTATAATCTCAACATTCCGCGGTATGTGGATTCCTCTGAGAAGGCGGAGAGCTGGGACCTTTACGCTTCCATGTTCGGCGGGATTCCCGAACAGGAGCTTGCAGACCTCCACGCGGATTGGGAGGCATTTCCCACGCTCAAGGATACGCTATTCCGCAAAGAAAACGAAGCCTACTGCTGCCAGAAGGTTGCCGACCTGAAAGAAGCGGTTTGGCAGCATTCCGACATCAAGCGCTTCCTTGAAGCGTATGCCGCCGCATTTACCAGCTTTGAAGGATATCTGACCACGGAATTGATCGACGGGATGACGACGCTCAATCCGTCCAAAGAAGAGGCCGTATTGAGTGAAGATGTGTTCGCACGCCTTGCCAACATTCCGCTGGTTGACCGGTACGAGGCTTATCAGCTGCTTGACGAGGACTGGAACCGGATTGCCATTGACCTTGAAGTGATTCAGACCGAAGGGTTTGCGGCTGTGAAGCAAGTTGATCCGAATATGGTGCTGAAAAAGAAGGATGGCAAGGATCAGGAGGTTCATGAAGGCTGGGTCGGCCATGTGATTCCCTTTGCGCTTGTACAGGAAACATTGCTAAGCGATGACCTGTCTGCCCTGAACGGGAAGGAAAACCGTCTCACGGAACTTGCATCCGCGTATGAAGAGCTGCTGGACGAGCTGCCGGAGGAAGAAAAGAGCAAGGATTTTGTAAATGAGGCCCAGGATGCTTTTGTCCCGGCGGAACTGAAGAAGGTTTTGAAAGCAAAAGACGCCGAGCCGGAAGTCCTTGCGATTTTGAAAAAGGCCGATGCACTTCTGACCGAAGAAAAGGCAGTCAAAAGGGAAGTGAAGGAGGACGCCGCCAAGCTGCACAGTAAGACGAAAGAGACGATTGAGGCGCTTTCCGATGACGCTGCGACGGAACTGATCAAGCAGAAATGGATTTCTCCACTGGTAGAGAACATGGAAAAACTGCCTCAGACGGTCATCGGCGATCTCATTGTCAAGCTGGAAGCCCTGAGCCGCAAATACGAGAGCACCTTTGCGGACGTGGAACAGCAGATCAGCGAGACAGAGAAATCGCTGATTGATTTTCTGGACCAGCTCACCGGTAATGAATTTGACATGAAGGGGCTTGCGGAGTTCAAAACGCTGCTCGGAGGGGAATAAGTATGCCGGAAAAGAGCAAGAAACCAGCCATCCGGTTTCAGGGATTCACGGACGCTTGGGAACAGCGTAAGTTGAATGAGTATCTTGAAACATCAACAGAAAAGAATACAGATGTTGTCTACACAAAGCAGGATGTATTATCTGTTTCAGGAGACTACGGCGTAGTAAATCAGATAGAGTTTCAAGGGCGTTCTTTTGCCGGAGTATCGGTTACGAATTACGGCGTAGCGCATATGGGGGATGTAGTTTATACAAAGTCCCCGTTAAAGGCTAACCCTTATGGAATAATCAAAGCGAACAAAGGGAAAACAGGCATTGTCTCGGTACTTTACGGTGTTTATCATCCGACAGAAAAAGCGCATCCAAATTTCATCCAAACTTATTTTGAACAAGATGCTCGGTTAAACAATTATCTGCGACCGTTAGTAAATAAGGGCGCTAAAAACACTTTGCTTATTAGTGATGACGATTCACTTAACGGAGAGGTTTGCTTTGCTCCAACATATGAAGAACAAGCAATAATATCTGAGCTTTTTACTAACCTAGATAACCTTATCACCCTTCATCAGCGTAAGTACGACAAGCTTGTGAATATGAAAAAATCCATGCTTGAAAAGATGTTCCCCCGAAACGGGACAAAAGTGCCCAAAATTCGCTTCACCGGTTTTACGGACGCTTGGGAACAGCGTAAGTATTCAAATGTGATTGATTTATTGTCCGGGCAGGACTTTGTTCCTTCGGAATATAACGATACTGGTGATGGTGTTCCTTATATGACTGGAGCAAGTTGCATAGAAGATGGCAAGACAATTGCAAATCGATGGACTCGGTTTCCAAGATGCATAGCAACTAAAGGCGATGTGCTATTGGTATGTAAGGGATCCGGTTATGGAGCCATTGCTGTCTTAGAACAAGAAATAGCTCATATAGCTAGACAGTTCATGGCATTGAAATGTCGTGATAATCTTGATACTACATTTAACCTTTATTTGGTTAATTCCGTAATAGATGATATCAAAAGAGATGCCCGTGGATTGATCGTTGGAATTGCTCGGGATGCCGTTCTGAATGAAGAGATTATACTTCCGTCATTGGAAGAGCAGAAGAAGATAGGGGACTTCTTCCGGGTCCTTGATAACACACTCGATTTTCATCAGCGTGAGTTGGAAAAGCTGAAAAAAATCAAAAAATCTTGCCTGGAAAAAATGTTCGTCTAAGGCGGAAAGGAACAGCCGTATGGCATTCACAAAAGAGGCCGATTTTGAGGAATCGTTGATCAAAATCCTATCCGAAAAGGGATGGGAGAAGGCTGTATTGAAAAATTATACAGAACAGCAGCTGGTCCGGAACTGGGCGGACATTCTCTTCGAGAACAACCGTGGCATTGACCGGCTGAACGACTATCCGCTTACCGATGGGGAAATGCAGCAGATCCTTGAGCAGATCAACAGTCTCAAGACGCCGCTTAAGCTCAACAGCTTTCTCAATGGCCGCACCGTTACCATTACCCGGGATCATCCGGACGATGAGCAGCATTTGGGGAAAGAGATTTTCTTGAAGATCTATGACCGCCGGGAGATTGCCGCCGGTCAAAGCCGCTATCAGGTTGCACAGCAGCCGCAATTTCCCACAAAGTCCAAGATGCTCAATGACCGCCGGGGCGATTTGATGCTGCTGATCAACGGGATGCCGGTCATTCATATCGAGCTGAAAAAGAGCGGTGTGCCCATCAGTCAGGCGTGCAACCAGATCGAGAAGTATTCGGGCGAAGGTATTTTTTCCGGCCTGTTCGCTCTCGTTCAGATATTCGTTGCCATGAATCCAGAAGATACGGTCTATTTCGCCAACCCCGGTCCGGAAGGCCGCTTCAATCCAGACTTCTATTTTCACTGGGCGGACTTCAACAACGAGCCGGTGAACGAGTGGAAACAGGTTGCCTCCACGCTGCTGTCCATTCCCATGGCGCACCAGTTGATCGGCTTTTACACCGTTGCGGACGACTCAGACGGCGTTTTGAAGGTCATGCGCAGCTATCAGTATTTTGCCGCAAACGCAATCTCCGATAAGGTCTCCAAGACCAAATGGGAGGGCAACAACCAGCTCGGCGGCTACATCTGGCATACCACGGGTTCCGGCAAGACCATGACATCGTTTAAGTCCGCTCAGCTGATCGCTTCCTCAAAGGATGCGGATAAGGTCATCTTCCTGATGGACAGAATTGAGCTGGGAACGCAGAGCCTCAAGGAATATCGGGGCTTTGCCGACGAGAACGAAGAGGTTCAGGCTACGGAAAACACCGGTGTCCTGGTCACGAAACTCAAAAGTATCAATCCGTCTGATACGCTGATTGTCACGTCCATCCAGAAAATGAGCAATATTAAGGATGAGGCGGATGGGGGCTTGAAAGCTGCGGACATTGAGGTGATGAATTCCAAGCGGATCGTCTTTATTGTTGATGAATGCCATCGCTCCACATTTGGAGACATGCTTCTGATCATCAAGCATACCTTCCCGAAAGCAATCTTCTTCGGTTTCACCGGTACCCCCATTCAGGAAGAAAACCAGAAGAAGATGAATACCACGGCGACGGTATTTGGGAACGAGCTGCACCGGTACAGCATCGCAGACGGCATCCGTGACAAGAATGTCCTGGGTTTTGACCCCTACAAGGTTTTGACCTACAAAGACAAGGACCTGAAAGAAGCGGTTGCGCTGGAAAAGGCAAAAGCGGCATCCGTTGCAGAGGCCTATGCAGATCCGCAAAAGGCGAAAGTCTTCACGGAGTATATGCAGCTTTCAATGGCAGGGCGATTGGATGCAGACGGTCATTACGTCAAGGGGATCGAAGATTACCTTCCGAACAGCCAGTACGAAACCGACGAACATAAAAAGATGGTGGTTCAGGACATTCTGGATAACTGGACCACCCTGAGCCATGCAGGGAAATTCCATGCCATCTTTGCAACCGGAAGCATCCTGGAAGCGATTGCATACTATCGGCTTCTCAAGGCGAATGCTCCTGACTTAAACATAACGGCGCTGTTCGATCCTAGTATCGACAATCTGGGCGGCGCGCAGGGGAAGGAAGACGGGCTTTCGGAGATTATCGAGGACTATAACAAGCGCTACGGGCAGGACTTCACGATTCCCACCTTTGCAAAGATGAAAAAGGATATTGCCTCCCGTCTTGCGCATAAAAAGCCGTATGAGCGCATTGAGCGCACTCCCGACAAGGAGATTGACCTTCTGATCGTGGTGGATCAGATGCTTACCGGCTTTGACTCCAAGTGGATTAACACGCTATACCTAGACAAGATGCTTCAATACGAGAACATCATTCAGGCATTTTCCCGCACAAACCGTCTGTTCGGACCGGACAAGCCGTTTGGTACGATCAAGTATTATCGGCGTCCTCACACAATGGAGCGTTTGATTGAAGCTGCGGTCAAGCTGTATTCCGGCGATAAGCCGCTTGGCCTGTTTGCTGACAGGCTGAATAAGAACCTTGAAAACATCAACTTTCTGTTTGGACAAATCAGAGACTTGTTTGAGCAAGCGGGCGTGGAAGACTTGAAAAGGCTGCCGGATGAAGTGACCGAGCGTAAGAAGTTTGCTGATCTGTTCCGACAGCTCAACGATTATCTGGAAGCAGCGAAGGTTCAGGGCTTCGTTTGGGATAACCTCACATACGTCTTCACCGATGAGAACACGGGAGAGAAAACGGAAATCAGCGTGACTCTCGATGAGAAGACCTACAAAGTGCTTGCCCTTCGATATAAGGAGCTTTTCAGTTCCGGCGGTGGTGGTGAAAGCGAAGATTTGCCTTATGACATCGACGGTTATCTTACAACCATAGACACCCATGCGATTGATGCAGACTACATGAACTCCCGTTTTGAAAAGTACATGAAGCTGCTTCAACAGCAAGGGACAAGCGCAGAGCTGATCAAGCAGGCGGAAGATGAGCTGCACAAGACATTTGCGACCCTATCGCAGGAGGAACAGAAATTTGCAAATATCTTCCTCCATGACATTCAGCGCGGCGATGTCATACCGCAAGGAGGAAAGTCTTTGCGGGACTATATCACGGAGTATCTGACAAAAGCAAAGGATGACCAGATTCACCGCATAGCCGCGATATTTGGCCTTGATGAAAACGAGCTTCGTGTCATGATGGAGCGCCGGGTGACGGAAACGAATATCAACGAATTCGGGCGTTTTGATGCGTTAAAGGCAACCATTGATAAGGCAAAAGCGAAATCTTACTTTGAAAGCCTTGAAGGAACGAAGATCATTCCTCCTAAGGTCAATATGAAGGTCGATAAGCTTCTCAGAGACTTCATAATCAATGGTGGGTTTGACCTTGAAAAGCCTGACAGAAACTGATAGATACAACGAAGGAGGTGAGCATTTCACTTTGTTGAAACAAAAAAGGTATCTCTATTCCATGGCATCTGTTATCATAATTGGTCTTTTCGCATGGCTCCTTTTTTACCGGATGTGGAAGAATCGTATCATATCCTTTCCTGTTGAAACCACCGGGGCAAGTCTAACTGGAACGTTCATGGTGCTTGCTTTTGGGACGGTCTGGGTTTTCGCCCTCATTTTCTCTAAAGTGCTGGAGAAACGAATTTGGGGAGAGCAGAAACGGCGGCGCACAAAGCGTAATTTATCGCGCAATGTGATACTGGGCCTATTATGTATTGCGATCCACAACTTCCTGCTCAATGCGGTGGTGAATGAGCGCTCTATCGGACACCCGGATTCCAGGGCCGCTGTCAGGCTTTCTATTGAGGCAAGCGTCATGCAATGGGCCCTTCCGGCCATATGCACTGCCGAAATTGTATGGGAAATTGCCTCCTGTATACGTGCCTACAAAAACGATTCAGACGTGTAGATAAATAATTGGCGGAGGACACGGAAAACTTAGAGTATTTTTCTTCTGTGCTTTTGGTTGTTGGTTGTGCAAAAAAATCATGCACTCCTGTCCTGTGGTAATAGTTTGGCTCGGGCGACGTGGCCTCTGTGTCGCCTGCTGACTCCATTGAAACGGCCAGCCCCTTTTACCCACTTACAGTAAAACCTCCTGCTGTGGAAATCCGCAGCAGGAGGTTTTTGTCGCTGTCCGGTTTTACGGACTTCACCGCAGTTTACTTGGGCAGCCGTCTTTTTCTTGCCTCCTAAAGAATATAGCTTTGGAGCCGCCTTTTCAAGTATTTTTAATGGAGTGGGGACTTTAAAAACTGACAAACTACAAATAAGACTTAGAATAACGTAAGGCTTAGGACCTCTCCATAGTGCTTCGCATCTATTTATAATTAAAATGAAAGGGATAACCAGGACTGCTTTCCCGAACATTCAAGTCCAGCGCCGGATCGGCGAGCAGGATGCCACGACGGATACTGGAATATCCGTATTTTTTCTGAATCATATCCTTGGCGCGTTCCAAATCATCCAGCTTCAGGCGCTTTTCATCCTCAGGGAGGAGGGAGAGCTGGGGTGCATCCTCTGCGGGCGATAGTCCGGACGCCCGGACAGACAAGCTCCTTACCGGTTTGCCGGGGCGGTTGGATGTGAATAGGTGGTAGGCTGATTCAAATATGCCGGTGCTGTTGCTAATTGCAACCGTTACCTTCTCCTGGCGTTCATACCAGCGTAAGGAAGAATCCCGTATTCCAAGCTGCACCGTCCCGCAGACACAGTTCTGCGCCCTCAGACGGGCCGCCACAGACTCACAGAGGGCATACAGGGTAATCTTGATGTCATCGTCTGATACAAGGTCCCTGGGGGCCGTCGTGCTGTTCCCGATGGTCTTGATAGGGGGGACTGCGTAATAGGGTGAAACCTGAGCGCTGTCCCTGCCGTTGGCGAACTGCCAAAGCATTCCGCCGACCTTTCCCAAAATGGCATACAGACTTTCCATGGACATGTTTGCCAGGTCTCCAATGGTGCAGATGCCGTACCCTGCCAGCTTCCTTGTGGTTGCCGGCCCGACATAGAGGAGATCACTCACGGGCAGGGACCACGCTACACGCCTGTAATTGTCCCTGGTGATCACAGTGGTGGCGTCCGGCTTTTTGTAGTCGCTGCCGAGCTTGGCAAAGATCTTGTTGAATGAGACGCCCACAGACACTGTGAGGCCCAGATCATTTCGGACACGGAGCCGGATCTCATCCGCGATGGCAGTCCCCTCCCCGAATAACTCCCGGCTGCCGCTCACATCCAGCCAGCATTCATCCAGGCCGAAGGGCTCCACCTGGTCGGTGTACCCCACATAGATTTCCCGTACCGCCGAGGACAGGGCCAGGTAGCGGTCATAATGGGGCGGCACAACAATCAGGTCTCGACAGTGCTGCCGGGCCTGCCAGATTGCCTCTCCCGTCTTTACGCCCAGCTTCTTTGCCTCCTGGGACTTGGCCAGGACAATCCCATGACGAAGTTCCGGGTCGCCACACACGGCGACCGGCTTTCCCCTCAGCTCCGGGTGGTCCAGGACCTCCACGGAGGCATAAAAGTTATTCAGATCACTGTGAAGAATGGTTCGTTCCATGGCTATCACCGTACATATGTTCTAATAAGAGTATATGCCGGTGTCCATAGAATATCTACGAGTAAATGTTGGAATCTAAATTGAGAAGCAAAGGGTGCCCGCAACAGCGGGCACCCTTTGCTCTATAGTGAAATTGAACTTAAAAATTGACAGACCATAGCGCATGGGGGAGGATAACTGCTCCAGAAATCAGCCTATTCGACACGCTTGACGCCTCCAATTTCTGGTGATATAATGAAAAAGCTTATAGGGTCTACTTATAAGAAGAGCCCTCTCATCCCTGACCTCGGCAAAAGCGAAGGGATGAGAGGGCCACAGGACCTCGAAAAGTAAATAGGCAACATTTCTACGAAACACCTGTAAGTGTATAACCGAGCCGTGACCTCCAAAAGGAGTAGCCGGGGTAGTAGGCATCGTCAGCCGAATCCTGCAAACTGCGGGTGATAATGATACTTGCGATTCGAATGCTTCACGGCATTGATCGCCATATTCCCATAAGAATGGGATGAAGTGGAGAAATCCACTTATGATACCGTTGACGACGGATAGAAACGTTGCTTTGCAAATGATGTAGTAAACTTAAATCCCTATACTGGGATTTTCGAAAGGTGAACGGGTGCCCAACTGCTTCTCAACAGTTGGGCATCCGTGTGCCTTTCATTTTTGGCAGCGGGTGAAGGATTCGAACCCTCACATACAGAGTCAGAGTCTGCTGTGCTACCTTTACACAAACCCGCTATCTTGCACCCACTGTCGCGAGCGCAAGAACTATTATATCAAATAATGTCAAGAAGTCAATACTTTCTGCAAAAAAAGTCCGTCTTAATTTCCCGAGTTAAAGAAGGGAGCCATGGCGGCGGCAAAATTGCTGACGGGCATAGTTTGAAGGACAACTTTGCCGGGGCCGGTGATAACGGTGTTAAATAGTCCCTCGCCGCCAAAGAGGACGTTTTTGACTCCCTTTACGCTCTGGATATCTATGGAACAGGTGGCGTCCATCATAGCCAGGTTTCCGGTATCCACTATAATCTGCTGACCCGGAGCCAGGTCGTACTCCACCGCAAAGCCATCAATCTCAACGAAAGCGGTTCCACGGCCAGAGAGCTGTTGGAGAATAAATCCCTCGCCGCCGAAGAACCCAGCTCCCAGCTTCTTCTGAAAAAAGATGGAGAGATCCACACTGTCCTCTGAAGCCAGAAATCCAGACTTTTGTACAATAACGGGATGATCGGGAGAAATGGAGAGGGCACGGATGGAACCTGGAAAGCTGGAAGCAAAGGCAATCATCCCGTGTCCACCTTGGGCCGTATAGCGGTTTTGAAACAGAGATTCTCCGGCAAACATGCGGCCGAAGGCCCGGCCCAGCCCGCCGGTGCCGGTCTCCATGCGCAAATTTGGACTCATCCAGCACATAGACCCCCGTTCGGTCATCATGCTTTCGCCCTGAGCCAGCTGACATTCCACAACGGGCATTGGCTCGCCGATAATTCGGTATTCCATAACATTTCCTCCATGTCAATCCGGGTCTGACTTACACATCCCGGGTAAATTTGTTGAGGGCAAAGATGGATAACAGGTCGGAGCCACCCTGATATAGGAAAGCTGCGCCAATGACGCGGACCAAAAGAAGCTGTGTGGCAAAGGGGTTCCATAAAATGACCGCGCCCAGGGCCAGAGAGATGAGGGATAGGATCAAAGTGGCAGTCCAGCCGGCATAGCCATAGGCACGCAAATCCAGCCCCCGTTTCAGGTTAACCAGTGCGTCGATGAGGATATAAAGACCGAGAATAACCGGGAGAATAGACAGGATCACGTTGGGACGGGTGAGGAAGAAGATGCCCACAATAGCAGAGATAACACCCAGAATAAGCTCTGCCTGAAGGCTAAACCCACGGTCTCCATCCCGGTGGACAAAAAAGCTGATGACAGTGACTCCTCCGTAGAGCAGAAGCAAGGCACCAACGGCGGTACAGAAGAGGCTGGTAGTCAGACCAGGAAAAAAGAGAAGAATCAGACCGAGAACCAGATAGACCACCGAAGCGATAAGCAAACTGTTTTTCCCTTTCATAAGATGGCTCCTTTCAGCCTGGACGTTTACGGACGTCCATCCAGGTTGCCGCCAAGCTTCCGCAGGGTCTTAGCCATAAATTTTTCGTTTTGAATGATAAAACGCTGGTGGATGCCCTTGCCGATAAGACCCCGCTCATCATAAGCGGAGACTGCAAACGTGAGAGAGCGGCCGTCAACTGCGGTGAGCTCTGCCTCGGCCCAGACCTTCATGCCAATGGGGGTGGCGGAGTCGTGGGAAACATCCAGATGAGTGCCAACGGTGCCCTCGCCGTCGGCCAGGTGGTCCGAAACGGCGTTGACAGCGGCGTTTTCCATCAGGCCCATCATCATGGGCGTAGCAAAGACAGGGAGCAAGCCGCTGCCCACAGCGGCGGCAGTGTTCTCCTGAACGACGAGGGTTTCACAGCGGCCCTTGAGGCCAACAGAAATAGACATGGTTAGAACTCCTTTCGGAAATCAATTTGAGTCTATTTTACACCAATGTGGGAAAGAGAGCAAGAAAAAAGCGCCTTACAGAAAAATCTTTGCGGGATGTGCAAAGAAAATCAGAATGTGAGGGCATTGCCGTTGCGGTATGGAAAAAGTACGCGTCTCTACCTATAGGCGGAGGCGCGTACTTTTGGATCAGGATTCGTTCATCAGACGCACCCACTGGTCATTATAAAGGGTGCGAATATCGGCGGGAAGGCAGGCAAAGGTTTCACATTTTTCTTTTGCAAAGGTCTCGTCAGGATAGGCGAAAGGGTCTTCCACAACCTTGGGGTCCAGGGCATCCCGAACGGAGAGGAGAGGGGAGGAGTACCAGGTTTCTTTACAGTTGCGCAGTCCGACATCGGTGGAGCACATAAAGTTGATGAAAGACTCGGCGTTGTCCTTGTTCTCCGCGCCCTTGGGAATACACATAGCATCCACATAGCGGTTTGTACCCTCGCGGGGCAGGGCAAAAGCCAGATCCGGGTTGTTCTCCTTCATGGTCAGGTAGTCGCCGTAGTAATAGACGCCGATGGCGGCGTTGCCGCCCTCCAGCTTTTCAAAGATGTCGTCCATGACATAGGCCTGTACCAGAGGGCGCTGAGCAATCAGTTGATCCACTGCTGCCACGATCTGGGCGGGGTCGGTGGTGTTGTAAGAGTAACCCAGCTTTTTCAGCGCAATGCCGATGGTATCCCGTGGATTGTCAAACATGAGGATGTCACCGGCGTATTTCTCATTCCAGAGGGCATTCCAGGTCTCCATGTCATCGCCGGCGTCAACCATGGTGGTGTTGTAAATAATGCCCAGAGTGCCAAACATATAGGGAACGGAGTAAAGGTTTTCCGGATCGTACTCCGGATTTTTCAGCGTGGGATCAATATCTTTAAAGTTGGGGATGTTGTCAAAATTCAGAGGCTCCAGCATATTCTCCTCGATCATCTGGCCGATCATATAGTCGGAGGGGATGATCACGTCATAACCGGTGGCACCGCCGGCCAGTTTGCCGTAAAGAGCCTCATTGGAGTCATAGGTCTGATAGTTGACCTTGATGCCGGTCTGGGCGGTGAAGTCATCGAAGACAGACTGGTCGATGTATTCACCCCAATTGTAGACATTTACCACGCCGTTGGCAGCCGCGGTGTCGGAGCCGCCGCAGGCGGCCAGGCCAAGGAGGCTGGCAGTGACCAGCACAAGAGAGAGCAGTTTCTTTTTCAATTCGATTCAGTTTGCTCCTTTCGGATGTTAGATATTTTCAGGCCGGTAGGCCGGAAAAGCAGATCACTGGGCGGAGAGGGTCTCCCGCCGCTCTTGAGCCTGCCGGTCCTGCCGGGCCTGACGCAGGTTGACAATCACCATCAGCGCCACCACCGCAGCAAACATAAGGGTGGACAAGGCGTTGATCTCCGGGCTGACCCGTTTTTTGGCCATGGAATAAATGACCATAGACAGGGTCTGAGTCTGAGCACCGGCAGTAAAGTAGCTGATGACAAAATCGTCGATGGAGAGGGTAAACGCAATGATCAGGCCATTGACCACGCCCGGCATAATTTCAGGAAGGACTACCTTGCGAAAGGCATGAAAGCCATGATCACCCAGATCCTGGGCAGCTTCGTAGATGTTGGGGTCAAGCTGACGAAGCTTGGGGGACACAGACAAAATGACGTTGGGGACGTCGAAGGTGATGTGGGCGATCAGGAGGCTCCAAAAGCCCATGTTCCATTTGACCCCCAGCAGCTGACCCAGCGAGCCGTTCCATGCGCTTACCGCCAACAGGAAGAGAAGCATCATGGAAACCCCGGTGATGATGTCGGCGTTTGTAAGCGGGATGTTATTCACCGTCATACACACGCTGCGGGTGTGCCGATTGAGGTTGCGAAAGCCAATGGCTGCGGCGGTGCCCATAATGGTGGCGATGACTGCCGCCAGAGCAGAGACGGCCAAGGTAACCCAGAGAGCATTGAGAATCATGCTGTTGTGAAACAGCTCCATATACCAGTCCAAAGTAAAACCGGCCCACACCGCCTTGGATTTGGAGGCATTGAAAGAAAAAACAACCAGCACCAGAATGGGAGCGTAGAGAAAGAGGAAGCACAGCAGAATAAACAGCCGGCTGAAAATTCCGTTCTTTTTCACAGAGTTACCCCCTGTTCTCCGTCTCCAAAGTGATTCATGACCGCCATGCACACGATGACGGTGACCATCATCACGATGGAGATGGCACTGCCCAGATGGGGATTGTAGGCGCTGCCTAAAAACTGCATGTCGATCAGGTTGCCCAGCAGAAGAGTCTTGCTGCCGCCCAGCAACCGGGAGATGGCAAAGGTGGATACCGAGGGGATGAATACCATTGTGATGCCGGAGAGTACGCCGGGAAAGGACAGCGGGAAAACGACCCGCCGAAAGACGGTGAAACTGTCGGCACCCAAATCTTGGGCGGCCTCAATGACCTTGGGGTCAATCTTCTCGATGACGGAGAAAATGGGCAGGACCATATAGGGCAGAAAGTTGTATACCATGCCCAGGATAATGGCCCCTTGAGTGTCAATCATTTGAAAGGGCCCCAAGCCGAAAAGGCCAAAGAAAGCGTTCAGCAGGCCGTTGCGTTCCAGCAGAAACTTCCAGGAATAGGTGCGCAGCAGGAAGTTCATCCACATGGGCAGCATGATGAGCATGGTGGCCATGCGGTGGAACCAGCCGGACTCTTTGGCCAGGTAGTAGGCCAGGGGATAACCCACCAACAGGCAGATCACGGTGGCTACGGCAGCCAGCAGAAAGGAGCGGCCAAAGGCGGAGGCGTACTGCGCCATGTCCCGAAAATTGGACAAAGTAAAACCACCGGTTTCAGTGGTGAAGGCGTAGAGGGTGATAATCAGGATGGGCGCCACCACAAAAATGCCCATCCAGCCCACATAGGGGTAGGAGATGGCCTTATTCTTCATCGTCCGCCTCCGTATCCTCGTTAAGCTCGTCGTATTCAGAGGAATAGGAGCTATAGTCACCAAACAGGCCGGAATACCGGCTCTTTTTCATAATGTGGAAGCCGTCGGGGTCGATCTTCACCCCGATCCTGGTCCCTTCGGGGGAGTAGTCCGTGGTTTGGATCAGCCACTTGAAACCCTGGAAGTCCACGATAATGTCGTAGTGCATTCCTTTAAAGGTGACCTCGGTGACCGTGCCGGTGAGCTGGCCTTGATCCACGGGGACGATGTCGATGTCCTCGGGACGGATGACCACATCCACCGGCTCGTTGGGGGCAAAACCGCTGTCCAGACAGGCAAACTTCTTGCCATACATCCGAACAACTTTGTCCTCCGTCATACTCCCGTCGATGATATTGCTCTCGCCAATAAAATCTGCCACAAAGGCGTTTTTCGGCTCGTTGTAGATGTCTTGTGGGGTGCCGATCTGCTGGATGTTGCCTTTGTCCATGACCACCACCGTGTCAGACATGGTGAGGGCCTCCTCTTGGTCGTGCGTGACATAAATAAAGGTGATGCCCACCTGCTGCTGAATTTTTTTCAGCTCCACCTGCATATCTTTGCGAAGCTTCAGATCCAGCGCGCCCAGAGGCTCATCCAGCAGGAGAACCTGGGGGCGGTTGACGATGGCACGGGCAATGGCAACCCGCTGCTGCTGGCCGCCAGACAGGGAGTCCACGCTCCGTTTGCCATAGCCGGGCAGATTCACCAGCTCTAGCGCCTCATCCACCCGCTGCTCGATCTCCTTTTCCGGGCGTTTCTGAATGCGCAGGCCAAAGGCTACATTTTCAAAAATGTTCATGTGGGTAAACAGGGCGTATTTTTGAAAGACGGTATTTACCTTCCGCTTATGGGGCGGCAGGTCATTGATGCGCTTGCCGTCAAAAAACACGTCCCCGGAGGTGGGCTTTTGAAACCCACCGATGATCCTGAGCGTGGTGGTCTTGCCACACCCGCTGGGACCCAGGAGCGTGAGAAATTCCTTGTCATTGATATAGAGATTCAAGCGGTCCAAGACCACCTCGTCGTCGTACTTCACGACGCAATCCGTCAGGCGGATCAGCTCTTTGGACATGTATCCTCCCCCATTCCATTTCTTTGTTTTGTATAGAAGATAACAGCTTACAATATATATGCTGTATCCCCAAAAGTCAACGGCTTTTCCGTAAAAATGACAGGGAAAAAGGGCTGAGGAGAAAAGAGGTTACAGCCGGACGTTGGGGAACCACTCGGAGACAAAGTCAATCTGTCCCACTGGAACCGCCAGAGTTTTGCCACGCAGCCCCTCCAGGCACCCGGCGTCGGTGGGAAAATCAAAGACCAGCTTGTAGGACCAGAGGGCCTGCCCCCTGCGATCCACATTCCGGTTGTCCTCCCGGCGGCCGTATTTCCCGTCCCCTGCCAGTGGATGTCCTGCGGCGGCAAACTGGGCCCGGATCTGGTGGGTCCGGCCGGTGAGCAGTTCGCATTCCACCAGGGACAGCCCTCCCTGAACCGCCAGGGTGCGGTAGCGGGTAGCGGCCGACTTTCCCCCGGGGACGGGCCGCTGATAGACGCTCACCTGCTTTTTGGCTTCATCCTTTAATAGGAAGCCCCGCAGCTCTCCCTGTGACGGAGACATTTTTCCCACCACGGCGGCCAGATAAAATTTGGAGATCTCCCGATCCTTGATCTTGTCGTTCATTACCCGCAGGGCCTCCGCGGTCTTAGCGGCGATCACCAGCCCCCCGGTGTTCCGGTCGATGCGGTTGCACAGGGCCGGGGCAAAGGCGTTTTCCCACCGGGGGCTCCACTCCTTCTTCTGATAAAGGTAGGCCTGGATGTGGGTAATGAGGGTGGAGACATATTCGTGCTCGTCGGGGTGGCAAAGAAGGCCGGGGCGCTTGTTGCACACCAGCAGGTTCTCATCTTCATAAAGAATGTCCAGCTGAGGCTGAAACACGGAAAGAAACGCATTATCTTCGGTGGGGGTATCAAAAAACTCGTCGTTGATGTATAATTGAAGCAGATCGCCTGCTTGAAGCCGGGCGTCCCGCTGGGATCCCTTTCCGTTGACCTTGACCCGTTTCAGCCGGATATATTTCTGGGCCAGGGGCGCGGGGAGGAGAGGCACCGCCTTGCCCAGCCAGCGGTCAAGCCGTTGCCCTGCATCATTTTTTCCAATGGTAAATTCCTTCATATGAGGTCCTCCTTTTGGGTTCCTGCCGGATGGGGACGACAACTCCTGATATTGTATCATATTTTCGGAAAAAATGAAGAAAGTATTTGACACGGGACAAAATTTTCGATATAATGTCCGCTGTACCGTTGCGAGGAGAATAAGATGCGTTTAGATTTAAGAGACATCATCCATACCCCCGGCGCCAGTCGGGACTTTGCTTGGGAGCTGGATTTGTCCCAGGTTTCTCTCTACGGGGAGAAGCCCTTCGACCACCCGATCCACGTTTCCGGCTCTGTGCGGAATATGGCGGGGGCCCTTCAGCTGGAGGGCAGGGCGGTCAGTCAGCTGGACACCCGCTGCGACCGTTGTCTCAAGCCTATTACTGTGGAGCTGGATGTTCCCGTGACCACGCTGCTGGCCGAGGAACTGGAGGACGAGGAGAGCGAAGAGATCGTCCTGCTGGAAAAGGGAACGGCGGATCTGGACAAAATTTTCTCTACTGCCTGTATTTTGGCACTGGACGGCAAGCACTTGTGCTCGGAGAGCTGCAAGGGCCTGTGCGGAACCTGCGGCGCGGACCTTAATGAGGGACCCTGCGGCTGCAAAAAAGAATTGGATCCTCGCTTTGCTGTTTTGGCAAAGCTTTTGGATAAGGGCTCTTCGGAGTCCGACGAAGAAACATGAGCAATCAAATGCCCCTGTCACGTTAAGGAGGTGTCATAAATGGCAGTCCCTAAGAGTAAAGTGTCCAAGCAGCGCCGCAACAAGCGCCGCAGCGCCGTGTGGAAGCTGGAGACCCCCGGCGTCACCACCTGCCCCAAGTGCGGGGCTTACCGCCTGCCGCATCGGATGTGCAAGTCCTGCCTGACCTATAACGGTCACGACTTCAACAAGGCCGAGGCGCCCGCTGCGAAGTAAGAAGCGGTTCCGGAAAGAGCAAGAGGGGAGAATTCCCCTCTTTCTTTTTGCCCGGAAAGGAAAAAGAACCGGAAAACAGCGCAAAATATGGGTTGTCTGACGGGCGGAGAAGGGTCTTTCGTTGACTTCCCGTCCGGGATGTGCCATAATACTTGCGAGTATAAAATGAGAGAAAAGGGAGGGGTTTTCCATGGCGAGACCTCTGGTGGCTATTGTGGGCCGGCCCAATGTGGGCAAATCCATGCTCTTCAACAAACTGGTGGGCCAGCGGCTGTCCATCGTGGAGGATACCCCGGGCGTCACCCGGGATCGGCTGTATGCCCCCTGCGAGTGGTGCGGACATAAATTCGATCTGGTGGATACCGGCGGCATCGAGCCGGGTACGGACAGTGAGATCCTCCAGTTCATGCGTCAGCAGGCGGAGATCGCTATCCAGAACGCCACGGTCATCGTGTTTTTGTGTGACATCCAGACCGGTCTGACCGCCTCCGATCAGGAGGTGGCTGCCATGCTGCTGAAGTCGGGCAAGCCGGTGGTGCTGGCGGTAAACAAGATGGATCAGACCGGCCCTACCAACCCCGATATTTACGAGTTTTACAACTTGGGCCTGGGCGATCCCATTGCCGTCTCCGCCGTCCATGGTCACGGATCCGGCGATCTGCTGGACGAGTGCCTGAAGTATTTCCCTGCCCAGGACGAAGAGGATGAGGACGATGACGTTATTAAGGTGGCCATCATCGGCAAACCCAACGTAGGCAAGTCCTCCCTGGTCAACCGTATCCTGGGAGAGGAACGGGTCATTGTCAGCGATATCGCGGGCACCACACGGGATGCGGTAGATAATTATTTTGAAAACAGCAAGGGAAAATATCTGCTCATTGACACCGCCGGAATGCGGAAGAAGGCCAAGGTGGACGACCGGGTGGAGAAATTTTCCGTTCTCCGGGCCACTATGGCCATCGAGCGGGCCGATGTGTGCCTGATTTTGATCGATGCCAACGAGGGGGTCACCGAGCAGGACACCAAGGTGGCCGGTCTGGCCCATGAGGCGGGTAAGGCCTGCAGTATCGTGGTGAACAAGTGGGATGCGGTGGAGAAGGACGACAAGACCATGGACCGGATGTGCAAGGACATCCGCCGGGATCTGGCCTATATGGATTACGCCCCGATTCTGTTTATTTCCGCCCTCACCGGCGCCCGAGTGGAGAAGCTTTTCGATGCCATCAACGATGTGGCTAACCAGGCGTCCATGCGTATCACCACCGGCATGCTCAACGACGTGCTCGCCGATGCCACCGCCCGGGTTCAGCCTCCTACGGACAAGGGCCGCAGTCTGAAGGTTTATTATATCACTCAGGTGGGCATCAAGCCGCCCCACTTTGTCATCTTCTGCAACGACCGGGAACTTTTTCACTTCTCCTATCGGCGCTATCTGGAGAACCAGATCCGGGCCACCTTTGGTCTGGAGGGCACACCAGTCAAGATCACCATCCGGCAGAAGGGCGACAAGGAGGGGTAAGAGGTGTTGGGCCTGTTTATCATGGAGAATATCCAGTTTATCCCCGCGGCGGTTGTGGCCTATTTTCTTGGCTGTTCCAACGGTGCGGTCATCATCTCCAAGTATATCCTCCGGGACGACGTGCGAAAGCACGGCAGCGGCAACGCCGGGCTCACCAATTTCTTCCGCACCTTCGGCGGGCCGATGACCTTCGTGGTCATTCTCATTGACGTGCTGAAGGCGGTCCTGGCGGTGCTGTTTGGCGTCTGGATGTCCGGCTTTTGGGCGCCAGGCTTCGGCGTGGATGCGGTACGGGCCGCCGACCCGGCGCTGGCGGTGCTCCTGTTCAAGTACTGGGCGGGCCTTTTCTGCCTGCTGGGGCACATGTTTCCCTGCATGTTCGGCGTCAGGGGGGGCACGGGCAGTTTGTCCGGGGGTACCGTTGCCATTTTGATTGACTGGCGGCTGGCGCTGCTGGTGTGGGGCGGTTTTATCCTACTCACTGCGCTCACCCGGTACGTATCTCTGGGTTCCGTGTACGCCGCCGCCTTCCTTCCCGTTGGGACATGGCTCTTTGTCAGCCGAGACAGTACCGTTATGGTCCTGTCGATCCTGCTGGGTGGGCTGATTCTCTGGAAGCACCGGGGGAATATCCAAAGGCTGCTTAAGGGAGAAGAGAATAAGCTCTCCTTTCATAAGAAAAAGGAATAAAACTCCCTCCGCGGGAGAGGGCGGGCGTGGGCCCACCGAAAGGGAGGTCAATTTATATGAAGATCACCGTATTGGGTTCCGGTGGCTGGGGCACAGCTCTGGCCCTGCTTCTGTTGGAAAACGGTCACGATGTGACGCTGTGGTCCTATCAGGAGGAAGAGAGCGCAAACCTTCGGGAGAAGCGGGAAAATCCTGTTTTGAAGGGGGTGCCGCTGCCTGAGACGCTAAAGCTCACCTCTGATATGAACTGCGTCCGGGGCTGCGGCGCCGTAGTGATTGCCACACCATCCTTTGCGGTGCGGGGAACGGCCGCTCAGGCCAAGGGCCTGCTGGACCACGGAGCCGTGCTGGTAAGTGTATCCAAGGGCGTGGAAAAGGATACCTCACTCACCCTCACCGACGTCATTGCCCAGGAAGTGGGGGAATCCCATCCTGTGGTGGGACTCTCCGGGCCTTCTCACGCCGAAGAGGTGGGACGGGGCGTGCCCACGGCGGTAGTGGTGGCCTCCAAGGACCGCACTGCCGCCGAGCTGGTGCAGGATCTCTTCATGAGCAAGCGGTTCCGGGTCTATACCACCGATGATGTGGTGGGCGTGGAACTGGGCGCGGCGCTGAAAAACATCATCGCCCTGTGTGCGGGCGTCTGCGACGGCCTGGGTTATGGCGATAACACCAAGGCGGCTCTCATGACCCGGGGACTTACGGAGATCGCCCGGCTGGGGGAGGCCATGGGCGGCCGGAAGGAGACCTTTGCGGGGCTGGCGGGACTGGGTGACCTCATTGTCACCTGTACTTCCATGCATTCTAGAAATCGCCGCTGCGGCATCCTTATCGGTCAGGGTACTGCCCCGGCGGAGGCGGTCAAGGAGATTGGCATGGTGGTGGAGGGTTATTACGCCGCCGCCAACGCCAAGACTCTGGCCGACAAGCTGGGAGTGGAGATGCCCATCGCGCAGGCGGCCTATCAGGTTCTTTACGAGGACAAGGATCCCCGGGCGGTCATCACGGAGTTGATGACCCGCCAGAAGAAGCACGAAAGCGAAGAGAGCTGGGTGTGAGCCCGAGTTAGAAGGATCGAAACGGACAGGCGAAAAGCCTGTCCGTTTTTTTGTATTCTCACTCATAAACAGGGTCAAGCTCTCATAGACATGGGTCAGTACCAAAGAGGAGGGATGACCCATGGAAGGTTTTGATGACGCGGTGATTTTGCTTCCCCCGGCACTTCGCAAACGGGCGGAGGCCCTGCCGGGCACCGTACGGCGCAGGGCGGAAGAGGTCCGCCTGCGGGCGGGGCGGCCCCCCACGGTGACCGTGGGAGTGGACGAGCTTCCGCTTCCGGGCGGGGAGGCAGTGACGGTGCGGGATCTGGAGCTGACAGTGGAGATTGCCACGCAGGCCAGCGCCCACGCTGCCCTGGAACGGGTGCGGCAGGGCTATTTTACCGTCCGGGGCGGACACCGGATCGGACTGTGCGGCAGCGCGGTCACCGAAGCAGGACAGGTGCGGAACCTGCGGACACTTTCTTCCCTTAATATCCGGGTGGCGCATACGGTTCCCGGCTGCGGGGAAGAGGTGCTCCGGACACTCTGTGCGGGGGGAGCGCTTCCCAACACCCTTCTTCTGGCCCCGCCGGGGGCGGGAAAGACCACATTGCTCCGGGATCTCGTTCGGCTGGTCTCTGACGGCGGGGTCTGCGACCCGCTGCGGGTAGGGCTGGCCGACGAGCGGGGGGAAGTAGCCGCCCTGTGGAACGGGGTGCCCCAGTTCGACGTGGGGGAGCGCACCGACGTGCTGGAGGGCTGTCCCAAGGCACAGGGCCTCATGATGCTCTTGCGGGGGATGAACCCCCAGGCGCTGGCCTGCGACGAGATCACTGCCCCTGCCGACTGCGCCGCGCTGGAGCAGTGTGCCAACTGCGGGGTCAAGCTGCTGGCCACCGCTCACGGGGCGGGGCCGGAGGACCTGGCCCGCCGCCCCCTCTACCGGGAACTTCTGGCCCGGCGGCTTTTCGAGGCCGTGGTAACCATCGACCGCCGGGGGACGGGCTTCGACTACCGGGTGGAGGGACTGCCATGCTGAAACTGCTGGGGGCGCTGTTCCTTCTGGGCGGCGGGCTGGCCCTGGGTCTGGGAGCGGTAGGGGAGCTGGATGCCCGGGCCCACGGGCTGGCCGCCATGGCGGCGGCGCTTAATCTGCTGGAGGGGGAGCTGGCTTTCCGCCTGCCCACTATGCCGGATCTGCTGGAAACCCTGGCCCGCAGGGCAGCCCAGCCGGCAGCCAACTTTTTTGCCGCCTGCGGACGGGGCATGGAGCATTTAGGAGAGCGGCCTTTTGAGACTATCTGGGCCGATGCGCTGGCGGAGGAACCCATGGGGCTTTCTGAGGAGGACCGCGCCGTCCTCCGGGAGCTGGGTCCGGTGCTGGGCCGCTACGGCCCAGAGGATCAGCGTCGGGCGGCGGAGGCCGCCCGGGTAAGACTGGAGGCCGCGGCGGAACGGGTGCGGGAGTGCCGCCGCCGGGAAGGCCGGGCCTATGGTACTTTGGGGCTGGCCATGGGGGCTTTTGCCACCATCTTATTGCTGTGATGGGGGAACGGATATGGATGTGGATTTTATCTTTCGCATTGCGGCCATTGGAATTTTGGTGGCGGTGCTCAATCAGGTGCTCACCCGCTCCGGGAGGGATGAGCAGGCTATGATGACAACCCTGGCTGGACTGGTGGTGGTGCTGATGCTGGTGGTGCAGAAGATCAGCGACCTCTTTGTACTGGTGAAGGGGCTGTTTGGGCTGTGACGGACGATGGATATTTTAAAGCTGGCCGCGTTGGCAGTCATTACCGCCCTCTGCGCCCTAGTGGTTCGAAAACGGGTCCCGGAGCTGGCGGTGGTGCTGGTGCTGGCGGCGGGGATTCTTCTGCTGAGCCGGGCGATGGAGGCTCTTGCCGGAGTGCGGGGGCTGATGGACTCCCTGGCCCGTACAGCCGGGGTCTCTCCGGGGGTGTGGAAGCCGGTGGTGAAGATCGTGGGGATCGGCATCGTCACCCGGCTTTCTGCCGCGGTGTGCAAGGACGCGGGGGAAGGTGGCGTGGCCGCCTTTCTGGAGACGGCGGGAGGCGCGCTGGCCCTCTTTGCCGCTCTGCCTCTGGTGGAGACGGTGTTCGACACTTTGGGGGATCTGCTGTGAAGCGGATGTGTCCTTCGAGCCGTTGGGACGGCAATCGCCATCGGATCGGAGGTATGATAAAAGGGTGCCTCTGCCTGTTCCTTTTGCTTCTTCTGCTGCCTGCCGCCCGTGCGGGGGAACTGGGGGAAGCCGTGGGGATGGACAAGCTCAGCGGTGCGGCGGAGGAGTACTTAGACGGCTATCTGGATGTGAAAAACGTGACCGGGGACAACTTTTCGGCGGGCGTAAAGTCTATTTTGGACACCGGCAGCAGCGAGCTGTCCGGGGCGCTCCGCCGGGCGGGACGGAGCGGGGTGCTGCTGCTGGCGGTGTCCCTCCTCTGTGGCTTGGCCGAGACCATGAAGGACGAGCTGGGGGGCGGGGGGCTGGATCCGGTGCGGTTGGCGGGGACAGCGGCGGTGACCGCGATTGCCGCGGCAGATGTCTATTCTCTCATGGGGCTGGGACGTCAGGCCATGGAACAGATGGATACCTTTTCTAAAGTGCTCCTTCCCGCGGTCACGGCGGCCTGCGCTGCCGCCGGCGCCCCCGCTGCCGCCGTGGCTCGGCAGGGAGCAAGCCTGCTTTTCTTCGCGCTGCTTCTCACAGTGGCCGACCGGGTGCTGATGCCTTTGATTTACGCCTATGTGGCGGCCTCGGCGGCCCAGGCCGCACTGAATAACGACGGACTCAAGCGGGTTGCTGGGCTGGTGAAATGGGCGGTGACCGGGCTGCTCTCGTCCCTGCTGACGCTCTTCGTGTTCTACCTTTCCGTCAGCGGGGCTGTGGCCGGAAACGCCGATGTCATGACCCAAAAGGCGGCGAAGACGGTGCTTTCCGGCATGGTGCCGGTGGTGGGCGGAATCCTTTCCGATGCAGCCGAGACCGTGGTGGCCGGGGCCGGAGTGCTGAAGGGCACTGTGGGTGTGGTGGGGCTGCTGGCGGTGTTGGCCATTTGCCTGGTCCCCTTTTTTCAGCTGGGAGCCCATTATCTGATTTATAAGGTGGCTGCCGCCCTCTCGGCTACGGTGACCCCGGGGCCGGTGGCGGGACTTATCGATTCCATTGGTTCGGCCTTTTCTCTGGTGCTGGGCATGACCGGGGGCAGCGCCCTCATCTTATATGTGGCCCTGATTACATCGTTGAAGGCGGTGAGCGGAGGGTGACTTTTTTAAAGGAATGGCTCATGGGTGTGGTGGCCGCTGCTCTGGGAGTGGCCCTGGCCCAGGCGCTTACGCCGGAGGGGACGGTGAAAAAGGTGGGACGGCTGGTGGGGGGGCTGGTTCTCCTGCTGGCGGTAATTGGCCCGCTGGGACGGCTGGATCCGGAAGATCTGGCGGTGACGGCTGCCGCGTATGCCGACATTGACCAGGAAGAGGCGGAGCAAGGCAGTGAAGAAGTGATGAAAACCCTCATAGCCCAGAAGTCGGGTGCATACATTGAGGACAAGGGAACAGCGCTGGGGTGCGTCTGCACGGCTGCTGTGGAGGTGCAGAAGGATGATTCCGGCTGGCCGGTGCCCTGGTCGGTTCAAATCAGAGGGAGTTGGACGGCGGAGCAGAAGAAAGCGCTCTCCCGGACTGTGGCAGAGGATTTGGCCATTCCGGCGGAGCGGCAAAACTTTCAGGAGGAAGTGCCATGAGCGGAAAAGAGTGGAGCCAAAAGCTGCGTTCGGCCCTGGGGAAATGTAAATATGTTCTGCTGGTGGGGCTGGTGGGGGTGGTGCTCCTGTTGCTGCCCACCGGGGAAAAAGCCGGGCAGACCACCCCCGCAACGGCTTCGGAGACGGATCTTTTTCAGGTGGAAACCATGGAGCGTCGGCTGGAGACCGCCCTTTCCCGCGTGGAGGGGGCTGGAGAGGTGACGGTGGTGCTCACCTTAAAGGACGGACCCCGCCAAGTGCTGGCCCAGGACGGCAGTGCCAGCGAAGGGGAGAGTCAGACCACCCGGGAGACCTCTACGGTCATGGCCTCCAAAGGCTCCGGAACGCAGGAGCCGGTGGCGCTTCAGGAGCTGGGGCCCAGCTACCGGGGGGCGCTGGTGGTGGCGCCGGGAGCGGGGGATCCACAGGTACGGCTGGCGTTGAGCGAAGCGGTCTCTGCCCTCACTGGGCTGGGGGCCGATAAAATTTCGATCTGTAAGGGAAAGTGAGGAAAAACAGTATGAAACTCTGGAAGCGCAATGCGGTGGTGGCCGCCATCGTCCTCTTCGTGTGTGTGGCGGTCTACCTCAACTGGTCCTATCAGCATGAGGCTGCGGACACCGGAAAAACTCTTGGACAGGCAACATTGGTGGGCGGCAAGACAAATGATTCCCTGTTGTCGGCTTCGGCGGCTCCATCCGAGACAGCAGGGGCCTCCACCGGTTACTTTGCCTCAGCCAAACTCAACCGCCAGCAGGCCCGGGACAGTGCCCTGACCATCCTTCAGGACACGGTGAACAGTGATACGGCGGATACGGCGGCCAAGACCGAGGCGGGGACCGCCATTGAGACTTTGGCCACGGCCACCGTCTCCGAGGCCCAGATCGAAAATCTGGTTGTGGCAAAGGGATATGCAGACTGTGTGGCCTTTATCAGCGACGGCGGTGTGTCGGTTGTGGTTTCTGCCACGGAAAACGGCCTCCAGGATGCCGATGTGGCCCGCATTACGGAGATTGTCACTGGTGAGACCGGCGTGCCTGCCAGCCAGATCAAAATAATCGAAGCGGAAGGATAAGCCACTGTTTCCCGCACACAAAAATTCTATTTGTAATTTCCCTTTTTTGTGGTACAATGTAGGCATAAGAATTGTCCCACAGGAAAGGAAGCGTGAAGCCAATGGCCGAAGGGAAAGAATACATTTCCTGCCCGGATGAGCTGGGCTGCATTCATATTTCAGAAGACGTGCTGGCGGTGAGCGCCGCGGCTGCTGCTTTGGAGGTAGAGGGCGTCGGGAGCCTGGCCGCCAATCTGGGCAGCGATATCGTGGAGATGTTGGCCGGGCGCAAGAACCTGAGTAAGGGCGTGCGGGTTACCGTCACGGAAAACAGCGTCACGGTGGATATCTCCATCCTGGTGAAATATGGCTCCTCCATTCCGGAGGTGGCCAAGGGCGTGCAGGATGCGGTGTTCAACGCCATTGAGAACGCCAGCGGCTTTACGGTGGAAGGAGTTAACGTCCATGTGGCGGGAATCACCTTTCATCATGTTAAAAAGCCGCACTAAGTATAAAAATGCAGGAAACGAGGTCTTTTTCGGCGTAACCCCGCCGGAAAAGACCTCATTTTATTTGTTCCTGATTTGCTGAAGAGGGTGTTGGGGTTTTTGCCGTTTTTGTGTGAATTGGGGGTTTATTTTTACGCCGGGATTGTGTATACTAAAACGTATACAATGGATAACCTGGGCCAATAGGCCCTAATGGAGGGAACCGCATGACCAGAAGCAACGCCCGTGAGATCGCCGTCCACTTTGTATTTGAACTGGGCTTCTCCAATCAGAGCGCCGATGAATTGCTTGCCACCGCCCTGACCCGCGCCGCCTTTGAGCAGATTGGACAGGAGGAGCCTCTGTACGCCGAATATCCCAACGCCAGACAGCGGGAGTACATAGAACGGCTGGTGCGCGGCGTGTTCCATCATGGCGCGGAGTTGGACGGCTACATCACCAAGTACGCCATTGGCTGGAATTTTGCCCGTATTCCGCGAGTGGTCACCGCCATTCTCAGAGTATGCATGTATGAGATTTTGTACATGCAGGATATCCCCAACGCCGCCGCAATCAATGAGGCGGTAGAGCTGACCAAGCACTACGAGGAGCAGGAGCTGGCCTCCTTTGTCAACGGAATCTTGGGAACTTTTGTCCGGGCGGAAAATCTCCCCGATCCCATGAATCATCCCGGTACCGAAGTGCCCGAGAGTGAGGAGTGACCATGGTCACCCTGGGTCTGGACACCAGTAACTACACCACATCGGCGGCGGTCTTTGACGGGGTGGACGGCGTCAATGCAGGCCGCTTGTTGGAGGTGCGCCACGGGCAGCTGGGTCTCCGGCAGTCGGAGGCCCTTTTCCAGCATGTGAAGGCACTCCCAGTTCGAGTGGAGGAGCTGGCCAAAGCCCGAACGCTTCACGATATTGCCGCTGTGGCCGCCTCCACCCGCCCCCGGGCGGTGGAGGGTTCCTATATGCCCTGTTTCCTGGTGGGAGAGAGCCACGGGCGGACATTGGCTGCGGCGCTGGGCGTCCCCTTCTTTGCGGTTTCCCACCAACAGGGGCATCTGGCCGCCGCCGCCTGGTCCGCCGGGAGAATGGATCTGCTGGATTCTCCCTTTTTGGCCTGGCATCTCTCTGGGGGCACCACAGAACTGCTGCATGTAGTGCCTGAGGGAGCGAATGTGCGGGCAGAGCGGATTGGCGGCACGGCCGACATCTCTGCCGGGCAGCTCATCGACCGTACCGGCGTGCTGCTGGAGCTGGACTTTCCCGCCGGAAGGGCGCTGGACGCCATGGCCGCCGGGGCGGAGGAGGGTCCGAGGCGCTTTAAGGTCAAGCTGGACGGGCTGGAGTTTTCCCTCTCTGGAATGGAAAATCAGGTTCGGACCTTGGTGGAGGGGGGAGCGGAACCCGCTGCCGTGGCCCGCTTTGCGCTGAATACCGTGTCCGACGTGGTGCGCCGGGCCACGGAGGAGGCCCGGAAGAGATATCCGGGTCTGCCGGTGCTCTGTTCCGGGGGCGTGGCCTCCAATTCCCGGCTGCGGCAGGTACTTACGGCCTCCTGCGGGGCTATTTTTGCCCAGCCCTGCTATTCCACGGATAATGCCATGGGAGTTGCTATTTTGGCCTGCCGCCTTCTGGGGAGGGGGGAGTGACATGACGCAAAACGTACTCTCGGTCTCTCAGGTGAACGGACATATTAAGGATCTGCTGGACGGTGACCCGATTCTTTCTGGTGTGTTTATCCGTGGAGAGCTGTCAAACTATAAGACCTATCCCTCAGGTCACCACTATTTTTCTATGAAGGATGAGGGGGGCGCCATCCGGTGCGTCATGTTTCGCCGGGAGGCGTCGACCCTCCGTTTTCAGCCGCAGAGCGGCATGAAAGTGATTGCCTTTGGCCGGGTGGCGGTTTTTCCCAGGGATGGACAGTATCAACTCTACGTCAGTACCCTCGCCCCGGATGGTGTGGGGGATCTCCATGCCGCCTTTGAGCAGCTTAAGGCCCGGCTGGCTGCGGAGGGCCTGTTTGATGAGAGCCATAAAAAGCCCCTTCCCCGATTTCCCAAACGGATTGCACTGGTGACTTCTCCGGCGGGGGCGGCGGTGCGAGATATGCTCCGCATCCTGGGGGCGCGTTGGCCTCAGAGTGAGGTGTCTGTGATCCCTTGCCGGGTGCAGGGGGCAGAGGCTCCCGGAGAAATTGCCGGGGCCATCGCCTGGGTCAACGCCCATGTTCCGGCCGACCTCATTATCACCGGCCGAGGTGGCGGCTCCATGGAGGACCTCTGGTGCTTCAATGACGAAAGGGTGGCCCGGGCGATCTACCATTCCAGAATTCCGGTCATCTCCGCCGTGGGGCATGAGCCCGACGTAACCATTGCCGATTATGTGGCAGACCTGCGGGCGGCAACGCCCTCCAACGCCGCCGAACTGGCGGTGCCCGACCAGAACGAGCAATATGCGCTGTTGGGCCATTTGGGGCGGCGGATGGGTCGGGCCATGGAACGGGAGCTTGCCGGGGCCCGCAGCGCGCTGGAGAAGGCGGGTCGTAGCCGGATGCTTCAAAATCCCATGAGCTGGGTGGATGACAGGCGGATGCTGCTTGACTACCAGCGGGATCGTCTTGCCCACGGTCTGACCGTGGCCATGGGGAAGGAACGGGAACACTTTGCCCGACTGGCCGCTTCTCTGGATGCCCTCAGTCCCCTCAAAGTACTGGGACGAGGTTATGCCATTGTCCAGGGGCCCAGCGGTGTGGTGAGATCCAAAGAGGACGTGAAGCCGGGAGACGGGCTGAGGCTCCGGGTATCTGACGGCGAGATTGCCTGTGAAGTGTTATAACAGCGGGGAAAACAGGAGGAAATGTGATGGCACAGAAAAAACTGACCTTTGAACAGGCCATGGCTCGTTTGGAGGAGATTGTGGCCCGGCTGGAGCGGGGGGATGCCCCGCTGGAAGAGTCCCTCACCCTCTTTGAGGAGGGAACCTCTCTCATGAAACAGTGCTCCTCCGCCTTGGATCAAGCCGAGCAGAAGGTGGCAAAGCTGCTGCCCGGCCCGGACGGGGCTCCGGTGGAACAACCGATGGAGGTGATGGAGCCGTGACCTATCAGGAGCAGTATGAAGCCGACAAAGCTCTGGTGGAGGAGGCTTTGAAGGGAGCCTTTCGGGGCCGTGCCCCACGGGGCGATATTTATGACGCTATGAATTACAGCCTTCTCGCGGGGGGGAAGCGCCTGCGGCCGATCCTTACCCTGGAGACCTGCCGCCTGTGCGGCGGGGAGCCTACGGATGTTATACCCTTTGCCTGTGCTGTGGAGATGATCCACACCTATTCCCTGATCCACGACGACCTGCCCTGTATGGATGACGACGATCTGCGCCGGGGCAGACCCACCAACCATAAGGTCTACGGGGAGGCCACGGCGGTGCTGGCCGGAGATGGCCTGCTCAACGCGGCCTTTGAGACGGCGCTGGCGGGACGGGCCGGGCTGAAGCCGGAGCGGGTGCTGGAGGCTCTGGATATTTTGGCCCGCGCCGCAGGTGCCGACGGGATGGTGGGCGGACAGATTCTGGATATGGCGGGAGAGGGGAGAGCGCTTACTCAGACCGACGTGGAGGAGCTGCAGCGCCTCAAGACTGGTGCGCTCATTGCCGCTTCCGCCGAAATTGGGTGCATTCTGGCGGGCGGCGGCGAGGATGAGCGCTTGGCGGTTCGCCGTTATGCCCAGTGTCTGGGGCTGGCCTTTCAGATCCGGGATGACATGCTGGATGTGACGGGGGATGCGGCGCTGTTGGGCAAGCCCACCGGCTCGGATGTCCGCGGGGAGAAGACTACCTTCGTCACGCTAAAAGGGCTGGACGGCTGCGTCGGTATGGTGGAGAAATTGACTGAGGAAGCTGCGGAGGCTTTGAGCGGCTTTGCACATCCGGAATTCCTGTTGTCTCTGGCCCACTCCTTGGCAGATCGGATGAACTAAGGGGGGAAGCTGATGAATTTTGTGAATTTTTTCACGGGGAACCTCATTTTAAATTTAGCAATTCTGGCTTGGGCGGTTGCACAGATCCTCAAGTTTATTGTGGTGATGATAACTGAGGGCCGGATGAACTGGCGATATATGCTCTCCAGCGGAGGAATGCCCAGTTCTCACTCCTCCTTTGTCTGCGCATGCGCGTCATCGGTAGCCTACTTGTACGGCTGGTCCTCCCCGTTGTTTGCCATTGCCACGGTGGTGGCTGTGGTAGTGATGTACGATGCCTCCAACGTTCGCCGGGCGGCGGGGGAACAAGCCAAGGTTCTGAACTACATCATGGGGCACTGGACACAGATGAAGCCGGAGATGTTTGGGCAGGAGCTGAAGGAACTGCTGGGGCACACCCCACTGCAGGTTCTCATGGGAGCCTTGCTGGGGACTGGGATGGGCTGGGGCGGAGCCTGGTTCTTTACCCGCTGAGCGGGAACTTAAAAAAGGGGGCAGAGGCCCTGTTGAATCTTCCAAATCAATTACATTTGATGAGTGACGCCGAGGCTGAACAGCTCTGCGGGCAACTCCGGGAGCGGCTGATCCAGGTGGTATCCAAGACTGGAGGACATCTGGCCTCCAACCTGGGGGCGGTGGAACTCACTGTGGCGCTCCACCGGGTCTTTACGCCCGACCGGGATCGCATTGTCTTTGACGTGGGGCACCAATGCTACTGTCACAAAATGCTTACTGGACGTGACGCCGCCATGGATACCCTGCGTACCTTTGGCGGTTTGTCCGGGTTTCCCAAGCCGGGAGAGAGTGTGTGCGATGCTTTCACTGTAGGGCACGCCTCTACCTCCGTGTCGGTGGCAGTGGGAATGGCTCGTGCCCGGACCATTCTTCACAGGGATTATCGAGTGGTGGCCCTGCTGGGAGATGGAGCCCTCTCCGGGGGACTGGCCTACGAAGGATTGTCTGATGCCGGAGACAGCGGAGAGCCCCTTATCGTCATTTTGAACGATAACGGAATGTCCATCACCCAGAGTGTGGGCGGTGTGGCGGAGCATTTGGCCCGCCAGCGCCTGAAGCCTCAGTACCTCAGCTTTAAAAAGGCATATCGACGGTTGATGAACTCCTTTTCGTTGGGCCGCCACATCTATAAGGTGACCCACAAGATCAAGACTGCTGTCAAGGAGACACTGCTGCCGTGCAGCCTTTTTGAGGACATGGGCTTTACCTACCTGGGGCCGGTGGACGGTCACGATGTGCGCGGCCTGACCCGGCTGCTGCGCTATGCCCGGGATTTGGAGGGGCCGGTGCTCCTCCATGTGCGGACAGTGAAGGGGAAGGGGTATCCTCCCGCGGAAGCTGATCCGGGGCGATTCCATGGGGTGGGAAAGTTTGATCCAGCCACAGGGCTCTCCCTGGCCGCGTCAGGACGGGATTTCTCCGGTGCTTTCGGGGAGGCCGTGTGCGAACTGGCCCGGCGGGAGCCCCGGCTGTGCGCCGTCACAGCCGCCATGCAGCCGGGAACCGGGCTGAATGAATTTGCCAGGCAGTTTCCTGAACGTTTTTTTGATGTGGGGATTGCCGAGGGACACGCCGTTACGATGTGCGCGGGCATGGCCAAGCAAGGGCTGATCCCCGTGTTTGCCGTCTACTCCTCCTTTTTGCAGAGAGCTTATGATATGCTTCTCCACGATGTGGCCATTCAGGGACTTCATGTGGTGTTCTGCGTGGATCGGGCCGGTCTGGTGGGGGCGGACGGGGAGACGCATCATGGCATCTTCGATGTGGGGTTTTTGGACACTGTACCTGGGATGAAGGTGCTTTGTCCGGCCAGCTACGCTGAACTCCGGCTCATGCTGGAGCAGGCCGTGATGCGGGAGAAGGGGCCGGTTGCGGTCCGCTATCCCCGGGGCGGAGAAGGAACTTGGCAGGGGAACTCCGGTGGAGAACCGTCTGTGCTTTTAAGGCGGGGTGTGGATTTGACCATGGTGGGCTATGGCACCCAGATCGACGCGCTGTTAGAGGCTGCCGAGCGGGTAGAGCGGCAGGGATTGTCTACTGAGATTGTTAAGCTAAATACCATTACACCACTGAACGCAGAGTTGGTGTCTGCTTCTGTCAAAAAGACGGGAAATCTTTTGGTTGCAGAGGAATGCACCGCTCACAATTGCGTAGGGGTTCGGCTGGCGGCAGCTTTAGCACAGGCAGGAATTATGACAAGGAATATTGCATTACAGAACCTTGGGAGCGAATTTCCACCCCAGGGGAGTGTGAGAGAACTCCGCCGGCTTTACGGACTGGACGGGGAGAGCATCGCCCAACGGGCGTGGGAGGTTTGCGGACATGGGGAAGAAGCGGCTGGACGTTCTGCTTTTTGAGCGGGGCCTGGCGGAAAGCCGGCAGAAGGCGCAGGCCGTCATCATGAGCGGTCAAGTTTATGTGAGCGGGCAAAAGGTGGATAAAGCGGGGACGCCCACGGCGGAGGACAGCCCCATTGAGATTCGGGGCGGCGGGCTGAAATACGTCAGTCGGGGTGGATTGAAGCTGGAAAAGGCCATGGAGACATGGCCCATCCGGCTGACTGACGCAGTGTGTGCCGACATTGGCGCCTCTACCGGAGGCTTCACCGACTGCATGCTCCAAAACGGGGCGTCAAAGGTGTATGCTGTGGATGTGGGTTACGGGCAGTTTGCCTGGAAATTGCGCAGCGATTCGAGAGTGGTGTGTCTGGAGCGGACCAACGCCCGTTACCTCACCCATGAGCAGGTGCCCGACGAACTGGACTTTGCCAGCGTAGATGTCTCCTTTATCTCCCTGAATCTGATCCTCCCTCCTTTGCGGGGACTGATGAAGGGGTCTGGTCAGGCGGTGTGCCTGATCAAGCCCCAATTTGAAGCCGGAAAGGACAAAGTGGGGAAGAAGGGCGTGGTTCGGGACAAGGCAGTTCACCGGGAGGTGCTGGAGCATTTCCTGGAGCACGCCGCCTCCGCTGGATTTTGGGTACGGGGGCTGACCTGGTCCCCGATCCGGGGCCCGGAGGGAAATATTGAGTACCTGGGCTGGCTTGCGGCCGAAGGCGGGATGTCTGGGCCATGGAATCTAGAAGAACTGGTGGAGGCGTCTCACGCCACGCTGGAGGAGGGAACGCCGTGAAGATCGTACTTAGCCCAAACCCCTATCGGGATAAGGGGCTGAAGGCCGCCCAGGCCGCCCAGAAAGTGCTGCAGGAGGCAGGGGCAGAGACCTGTATGAGCTTGCCTTTCTCCCTTGAGAAGGGCAGCGGTCTGGAGCTGCCTGCCCATCTGGAGTTCCAGCCCATGGAGGAGGCCTTCCAGGGCGCCGATTTGTTGGTGTGCTTTGGCGGGGACGGCACTATTCTCCACGCGGCCAAGGACGCCGACGCGCACCATGTTCCTGTGCTGGGGGTGAATTTGGGCAGCGTAGGCTTTATGGCCGAGCTGGAAGTGAGCGAGATGGGCGAGTTGGCCCGGCTCACTCGAGGGGAGTATACGCTGGAGGAGAGAATGATGATGGATGTGTCCGTCCGGCGGGAGGGACGGACCATTTTTCGGGACCTGGCCCTCAATGACGCGGTGATCACCAAAGGAGCGGTGGCCCGAATTATTGATTTGGATGTAAAGGCTGACGGGGTCCTCATCGGACGGTTTTCCGGGGATGGCGTGGTGATTGCCACCCCCACTGGTTCTACAGCCTATTCCATGTCTGCCGGCGGGCCGATTGTAGAGCCGACGGCGGTAAATATTATTGTTACCCCAATCTGCCCCCACGCACTCCATGCTCGCTCCTTTGTGCTGGATCGAAGCCGGCTGATAGCGGTGCGGATGGGCAAGCTCTCCCGCAAGGCCGCCTATTTATCGGTAGATGGCGGAAAGGCGTTCCGATTGGGGGGGAGTGACCAGGTGGAGCTGCACCGGTCTAAGTCCAAGGCCCGGCTTGCCAAGCTAACCAACCGGAGCTTTTACACGATCGTCAATCAGAAACTGGGGAGGATGTGACCTATGAAGAGTAAACGGCAGCAGGACATTTTGTCCATCGTGGCGCAGCAGGACATTGAGACGCAGGAGCAGCTTCTGGACGCATTGAAGGAGCGGGGAGTCTCTACTACCCAGGCCACGATTTCCCGGGACATTAAGCAGCTTCATCTGGTGAAGGAACTGACGCCCAGCGGCATCTACAAATATGCCGTTTCCCAGCGCAAAACGGCGCTCAATAACGCCGGCAGGCTCCAGACCATCTTCCGGCAGGGGGTCACCTCATTTGATGTGGCGCAGAATATTGTGGTACTCCGGACCATGCCGGGCCTTGCCTCGGCGGCGGCAGCCGCTATTGACGCCATGGAGATCTCTGAATTGGTGGGATCCCTGGCCGGAGATGATACGGTGATCCTTATTATGCGCGATAACGGCGCGGCCGAGGAGTTTTGCGAGGAGATCCGGGAGATGCTGTCCTGAGGGATAGCGGAACTGTCTGACTGGGCTGTTTTGCGATCGATTGTCGGAGGTGGAGCGGATGCTTTCTGTTCTTCATATCGAGAATATCGCCGTCATTGAGTCGGCGGATATCACATTCGGGGGGGGCTTCAACGCCCTTACCGGCGAGACCGGTGCGGGCAAATCCATTGTAGTGGACGCCATGGGAGCGGTCACAGGGGAACGGGCCAGCCGGGATCTCATCCGCACCGGTGCCAAGTCCGCTCTGGTCACGGGGGCCTTTTCCGGTGTGGGGGCGCTGTCCTGGTTTGCTGAAAACGGCATGGAGCCGGATGGTGGTGGAGAGGTCATCCTTCAGCGTCAGATCATGGCCGATGGGAAGAATCTCTGTCGGGTCAACGGCCTTCCAGTGACGGTGACCCAGCTCAGGTCACTTGGCCGGCAGATTCTGAATATCCACGGGCAGCACGATGGGCAGCAGCTCCTGGACGAGAGCTGTCACCTGGGTTATCTGGACCGCTTTGGAGGTACCGGAGGCCTGCTGGAGAAGTATCAGGCGGCCTACGGCGCGCTGCGGACGTTGGAGCAGCGGATGGCATCCCTTCGGATGGACGAATCCGAAAAGGCGCGAAAGGTGGACAGTCTTCAGTTTCAGATCGGGGAGCTGGAGCGGGCCGAGCTGACCCCGGGGGAGGAGGAGGAGCTGTTGGCCCGCCGAGAGCTTCTCCGCAGCGCCGCTGACTTGGCTCAAGCCGCCGAGGAGGCCCACTATGCCCTCTCCGGGGATGATGACGACAGCGTGGGAGCAGTAGCTCTGCTGATGGAGGCGGAGGGGGCCCTGAGCCGGGTGTCCGGGGTGAGCCAGGTGCTGGACGAGCTGTACCAGCGGCTCACCGAGTGCCGCTGTCTGGTACAGGACGCCGCCGACTCTGCCCGGGAAGCCCGTGGGAGCTTTGACTTTGAGCCGGGGGAGTTGGACCAGTTGGAGGGACGGCTGGACCGGCTCTACCGGCTGAAAAAGAAATACGGCTCCAGCGAGGAAGAAATGCTGGCTTATTTGAACCGATGCCGGCAGGAACTGGACGAAATCCAGTTTGCCGACGACACCCTTCTTCGGCTGGAACAGGAGCGAGCCAAAGCGCTAAAAGAGGCAAAAGCCCGAGCGGAGGATCTCTCGGCGGAGCGGAAGCGGGCCGGGGAGGCACTTCAGAGCCGTATTCAGGCCGAGCTGGCCCAATTGGACATGCCTAAGGTTCGCTTTCAGGTGTACTTTGCTCCGGTGGAGAGTGACACCGGGTTGGATGACGTGGGAATGGACAGTGTGCGCTTTCTGATGTCGGCCAATGTGGGAGAGGACTTAAAGCCCATCCAGAAGATTGCCTCGGGAGGCGAACTGGCCCGGATTATGTTGGCGCTGAAAAATGTGCTGGCGGAGAACGACGATGTGGGGACCATGGTCTTTGACGAGGTGGACACGGGCGTTTCGGGCCGTGCGGCCCAGAAGGTGGCGGAGAAGCTGGCCCAGGTGGCCCGTCACAAGCAGGTGCTCTGCGTGACTCATCTGCCCCAGCTGGCCGCCATGGCGGACGTTCAGTTTTCAGTGGAGAAGAGGGAGAAGAACGGACGCACCTTCACGGCGGTGGAGGAGCTGGACCGTGCCCGCCGCCAGGCTGAACTGGCCCGGCTTACCGCCGGGGATCACGTCACCCGCGCCGCGCTGGACAGTGCGGGCGAGCTGCTGGACGGGGCCGCCGAATACCGGCGCAATTTGATGAATTGAGAAAGGGCCCTTTGTTCCGCAGACCTGGGGCGGATGAAAGGGCCCTTTCCTTCATATGCTGTTTCAGAAAAAAGGAGGGAACGTCCATGGACCGCTGGGACGCACTGGAAAAACAACTGCATCAAAGCTGCCCCACGCTGGAGCTGCGGAGGGAGGAGCCTTTATTCCGCCATACCTCCTTCCGAGTGGGCGGCCCTGCCGCCCTGATGGCGCTGCCTGCGACCCGGGCGGAGGCGGCGGAGGCTGTGCGGGCGGCGGCGGAGCTGGGGGTGACCCCGGTCTATCTGGGTAACGGCTCTAACCTGCTGGTGTCCGACCAGGGGTATGATGGGTTTCTCATCAAGACCTTCGGGGGCCTGAATACCATTTCTGTCGACGGAACTGTCGTGATGGCTGATTCCGGGGTGCTCCTCTCCCGGTTGGCCGTTGCCGCCCTGGAAGCTGGGCTGAGCGGGTTGGAGTTTGCCCACGGCATCCCCGGAACGCTGGGAGGAGCAGTCACAATGAATGCCGGGGCTTATGGCGGTGAGATGGTACAGGTTCTCGCCTCGGTGACGTTTCTGAATGAAACGGGACGTGTGGAGACCATTCCAGCCTCAGCCTGCGGGCTTGCCTACCGCCACAGTGTGTTTTCCGATGGAAAACGCATGATCCTGGGGGCGGAGCTGGCTCTGGCCCCAGGGGATCCCGTTGCCATCCGGGGGAGGATGGAGGAGCTGGGAGAAAAGCGTCGCTCCAAGCAGCCTCTGGATCTGCCCAGCGCCGGGAGTACCTTTAAGCGCCCAGAGGGGTACTTTGCCGCGGCCCTCATTGAGCAGTGCGGTTGTAAGGGCCTGCGGGTGGGGGGAGCCCAGGTGTCGGAGAAGCACGCCGGGTTTGTGGTCAACACGGGCGGGGCCACCTGCCGGGATATTCTGACCCTGATCGGACAAGTGTGTTCCCGGGTGCTGGAACAGACCGGCGTGGCGCTGGAGCTGGAAGTTAAAACACTGGGGATTGAGAAGGAGTGAGCGGGATGGAATTTATCGTGATTTCCGGGCTCTCAGGGGCAGGAAAGAGCCAGGCAGCTTCTTTTATGGAGGACATTGGCTACTTCGTGGTGGACAACATGCCTGCCCCTCTTATCCCTAAATTTGCCGAGCTTTGTATGGCGGGGCAGGCCAAATATGACCGGGTGGCCATCGTCAGCGACATCCGGGGCGGGCAGACCTTTGACGGACTGTTTTCCGCACTGTCCAATTTGAGTGAGATGGGCTGTGACTATAAAATTTTGTATGTGGAGGCCAGCCCTGAGACCATCATCAAACGCTATAAGGAGACGCGCCGTCTCCACCCCCTGGCCCGGGACGGCCGTTCTCTGGACGAGGCGGTTCACCGGGAACGCACCATCCTGGAGCCGGTGCGGGACCGGGCCGAATACATCGTGGATACCACCGCCCTCTCCACCGCCAAGCTCCGTGGGGAGGTGCTGCGGCTTTTTGGCTCGGGGGGGCCCCAGCAGGCCATGAGCGTGAGCGTTATTTCCTTTGGATTCAAGTACGGGATTCCTATTGAGGCAGATCTGGTGTTTGACGTACGCTTTCTCCCCAACCCCTACTACATTGCCGAGCTGCGGCATCAGACCGGACTGGACAAGCCTGTCTACGATTTTATTTTTGGTTATCAACAGACCAAAGATTTCATGTGCTGTCTGGAGCAGCTCATTGCCTTTCTCCTGCCCCAGTATGTGGAGGAAGGGAAAGCCGCTCTGGTGATCGGTGTGGGCTGCACCGGCGGCCAGCACCGTTCGGTGGCTGTGACCCGGGCTTTGACGGATTTTATTCGCCAGAAGGGATATGACGCCGCCGAGAATCACCGGGACATGACGAGGGCCCAGTGATGGAGGCCCCCAAGAAGACCGACCGCCGCTGGGAGCAGGGCCCCCGGGTGGTGGCCATCGGCGGTGGGAATGGTCTGTCTACCATGCTTCGCGGGCTGAAGCAGTACACCAAAAACCTCACTGCTATCGTCACGGTGGCTGATGACGGGGGCGGCTCGGGAATGCTCCGGGAAGATCTTGGGATGCCCCCACCGGGGGACATCCGCAATTGTATGGAGGCCCTGGCCAACACCGAGCCCGTCATGGAGCGGCTGCTGGGTTACCGGTTCACTGAAGGAAGCCTCACCGGACAGGCCTTTGGAAACCTCTTGCTGGCGGCCCTCAACGGAATCACTGCCTCCTTCGACGAGGCAGTGGCCCGGATGAGCCAGGTGCTGGCCATCACGGGCCGGGTGCTGCCGGTGACCAACGCAAACGTGGCTCTGGAGGCCACGTTTGAAAACGGTGCCCAAGTAGTGGGGGAGTCAAAAATTGCCACGTTCAAGAAGGCGCAGGACTGCCGTATCAGGCGGGTGGCGCTTCTCCCGGAACATCCCGCAGCGCTTCCGGCCACCCTGGAGGCCATCCGGGAGGCCGACCTCATCCTGCTGGGGCCGGGGAGCCTCTATACCAGTATTATCCCCAACCTCCTGGTGGACGGAGTGGCGGAGGCAATCTGCGCCGCAGACGTCCCCCGGGTCTACATCTCCAACATCATGACGCAGGACGGGGAGACCGAGGGTATGACCCTTTCGGAGCATGTGGCGGCGTTGCTCGACCACGCCGCTCCCGGACTCATCGACGTGTGTTTGGCCAACTCCGCGCCCATCCGGGTGGAGTTGCTGGAGCGTTACCGGGTGGAAGGGTCGGAGCCTATCACCGTGGATCGGGCGGCGCTGAAAGCTCTGGGAGTGGATGTGGTGGAGCGTCCCCTTACCTCCGAGGAATCCCCTTTTGCCCGACACTCTATCGACCGGCTGGCGCAGGCGGTGATGGAGCTCTACGAGAGCCGGGCTCACACCAAGATTTTTTAACAGGCGGGGCAGGGCGGCGGGATACCGCCCTGCCCGGACACATTTTCTGACAAGGAGGCCCCGCCATGTCCTTTTCCGGCGACACAAAACGGGAGCTCTGTCGGGCCCCCCTCTCTCGCAAGTGCTGTGCCCAGGCCGAGTGCTACGGCATCCTTCTCTATGCCAACCGCTTTGACTGGGGGGAGGCCCGCATTGTCACCGAGTCGGGGGCGTTTGCCGCGCGGCTTCCGGCGCTATTTAAGAAGGCCTTTCATATCACCTTTGACCGTCTGCCTGAGCCGGGGCAGGGAAAGCACATTTTTTCTCTGACTGCGCCGGACAAGTTCTCCGCACTCTCGGCTGCCTTTGGCTATGACCCGGGCTCCACTGTGGCCCATCACATTAATTTCGCCGTGCTGGAGGAAGACCACTGCCGCACCGCCTTTTTTCGGGGGGCCTTTCTGGCAGGTGGATCGGTGACCGATCCGGCCAAAGGCTACCATTTGGAGTTGGCCACCTCCCACTACTCGGTGAACCGGGAACTGCTCACACTCCTGCGGGAGGCGGGGTTTGCTCCAAAATCCGCTGCCCGGGGTGCCAATCACATGGCCTATTTTAAGCAGAGCGAGGCCATCACCGACTTCCTCACCGCCATCGGCGCGCCTCTGGCCGCCATGGAACTGATGAACACCAAGGCGGAGAAGGACCTGCGGGGCGGGGTCAACCGCCGGGTGAACTGTGACGCGGCCAACTTAGATAAGGCGGTGGACGCCGCACAGGCTCAGCTGGAATCCATCCGACGGCTGGCCCAACGCATGGATCTGGCCGAGCTGTCCCCAAAGTTGGCCGAGGCCGCCCGGCTTCGGATGGACAACCCGGAGATGACCCTGACCGAGCTGGCGGCCATGTGTGAGCCACCCATCACCAAGTCCTCTCTCAGCCACCGGCTCAAAAAGCTTGGGGAGTTGGCGGACGAGTAATAACAGAAGGAGGTCCCACCATGTCCTTTACTCACCTACACGTTCATACGGAATACAGTCTTTTGGACGGGGCCTGTCGGATTCCCAAGCTGGTTCAGCGCGTCAAAGATCTGGGCCAGACCGCTGTGGCCATCACCGACCACGGCAACATGTATGGTGTCATTGACTTTTATCGCGCCTGCAAGGCCGAGGGAATCCACCCGATCATCGGCTGCGAGGTCTATGTGGCCCCCCGGACCCGCTTTGACCGGGTTCACGAGCTGGACAGCCAGGCCCGCCACCTCATCCTGCTATGCAAAAACGAGACGGGGTACCGCAACCTCTCCCACATGGTGAGCCAGTCCTATACCGAAGGCTTCTACATTAAGCCCCGCATCGACTTGGATCTGCTTCGGGAGCGGCATGAGGGCCTCATCTGCCTGTCGGCCTGCTTGGCGGGTGAGCTGCCTCGGCGCATCCGCGCCGGCGATTACGCAGGTGCCAAAAGGCATGCGCTGGAAATGGATGAATTGTTTGGACGGGGGAATTACTATCTGGAACTCCAGGATCATGCGCTGGAGGAGGATCCGGCGGTGATTGCTGGGCTGGTGCGGCTTCATGAAGAGACCGGCATCCCTCTGGCCGCCACCA
>JAYFPI010000071.1:0-18358 GCA_034927965.1 Pseudoflavonifractor sp. | reverse complement strand
CGCTCCAGGGCGCGCAGCCCGCTTTCCTGTTTTGGACGTCCGGTCAGTCCTTCCGGGGCAATCTGTGCTTGGTCCCGTCGGGCTCTTGAATATAGGTGCTTTCCAGATTGGACTGGAGGCTGGTCAGCACTGAGGCTACATATTCCTTCCGCAGTGCGGCCTGCTCGGCCTTCTCCGCCTCCGTCAGCCCCTCCGGGGTCCGGGACTTCCGGGCCAGAGCATTGATGCGGTCAATCCGCTCCTGTTCCATGGGTGCAAGTCTCCTTTTCCTCTCAAAATCAAATCTGCTGGCCCGGCCTTACAGATAGCGCTCCAGTACCAGCATGGTGCGGCCCTTCTTGGACAGGCCGCCCAGCTCCCTGAGCACGCACTTGCCAAGACCCCGGCAGGTGATGACATCGCCCTGGGCCACCGCCCGGTCGGGCTTGACGCAGGGGCGGTGGTTGAGCTCCACCTTCCCAGCGGAGATGAGGTCTGCGGCCTTGCCCCGGGCAATGGAAAATCCCGAGGAGAGCACCGCGTCCAGACGGGGGGTGTTTACCGTGTCCCGGATGGTCTTGACCGTGACCTGGGGAGGTTCGATGCCCTCCAGGCCGATCTCCTCCACCGTCAACTTGACCCGGCCCGCGCTGTCCAGGTTTTGCAGGAGATAGGGCGTCAGCTCCCGCATAACCAGCAGGTCGCAAGAGTCGGGGCGGACCAGAATATCCCCGACCTTTTCCCGTTCCAGCCCCTGGCCCAGAACGGCGCCCAAAAGATCCCTGTGGGTCAGGCTCTCCCCCGCCCGCCAGCGGCAGCGCAGGGCGGTGAAGGGTGGCTCCCAGCTTTCCTCTTCCTGCCAGTCGGGGAAAAAAGCGCACACCTTCCGCTCAGCGTCCGGAAAGCCGCCGGAAAAAAGGTGCCGGGGGTGGCCTGCGGCGTTCAGCAGCCGCTCCACGGCGTCCTGCTCCGCACCTGAGAGGAAGGCGGTGCAGGCAGGAACGCCCCGCTGGGCCTGCTCCAGACGGTCCAGAGCCCGGGCCAGCAGGGTGCGCTCCTCGGCGGTCTGCGCCGCCTTGTTCAAAAGCTCGGTCTTATTCACCGCACTCGGTTTCCACCACATGGGCGCAGCGGTCGCACAGCTCGGCGTGATGGCCGTCGGTTCCGATGTGCACATCGTGGTTCCAGCAGCGGGGGCACTTGGCCCCGGCGGCGGGGCTCACCTGTACGGACAGCCCTTCAAATTCCTTGCCCTCGTAGCCCTTGAGCTCCCCTTGGACAGCGGAAACGGCAGAGACAATGCACAGAGACGCCAGTGCGGCGTTGTCCATAGCCATGGCCCGGAAGGTCTCCCACGCCTCGGGGGTGAAGGTGAGCTTCAGATCGGCGTCCTGATTCTTCTTAATGCTCTGCGCTGCCCGGGCCAGCTCCAGGGCCTTATTCACGTCGTCCCGAAGGGCCATGAGCTTCTCCCACTTGTCACACTGGGCCTCGGAAAGGGCCCGATCAGCCTCCCACCGGGGCATATCGTTGAGCATCACGCTCTCAGCATTGTCCGCCGCAGCATGAGGCATGGCCGCCCAAATTTCGTCGGAGGTAAAGGCCAGAATGGGGGCCACCAGACGGGCCAACCCATCCAGAATGGTGTACAGAGCGGTCTGGGCAGAGGCCCGATCTGCTGTAGAACCGCAGTAGAGGCGGTCTTTGATCACGTCCAGATAGAAGTTGGACATCTCCACCACACAAAAGTTGTAGACGGCGCGGTAGACAGTGTGGAACTCGTAGCGCTCATAGGCGGCCCGGACAGTCCGGGTCAGCTCATTGAGCTGGGTCACCGCCCAGCGGTCCAGCTCCGCCAGGTCGTTTAGGGCCACGGGATGGTTGGGATCAAAGCCATCCAGATTTCCCAGCATATAGCGGGCAGTATTGCGGATTTTCAGATAGGTCTGGGAGAGCTGTTTCATGATTTCCCCGGAAATGCGGGCGTCCTGGGTGTAGTCGGTGGAGGAAACCCACAGCCGGAGGATGTCCGCGCCGTAGTCCTTGATGACCTCTTCAGGGGCCACGGTGTTGCCCAGGGACTTGTGCATGGCCCGACCCTCGCCGTCCACCGTCCAGCCGTGGGTGACGATCTGCTTATAGGGGGCGATGCCGTTCATGGCGATGGAGGTGAGCATGGAGGACTGGAACCAACCCCGGTACTGGTCGCCGCCCTCCAGATAAAGGTCAGCGGGGTAGCGGAGGTTGGCCCGCTGGGACAGTATGGCAGCGTGGGTGGAGCCGGAGTCGAACCATACGTCCATGATGTCGGTCTCTTTGGTAAAGTGGGTGTGCCCACACACCGGGCAGGTAAATCCGGTCGGCACCAGCTCATCGGCGTCCTTTTCAAACCAGATGTTGGAGCTGTGTTCGGCAAAGAGATTGGCCACATGGTCAATGCTCTCGGGGGTGACCAGATCCTTGCCGCAGCGGGCGCAGTAGAAGATGGGAATAGGCACGCCCCAGACACGCTGGCGGCTGATGCACCAGTCGTTGCGCTCGGCGATCATGGACACCATGCGCTCCTTACCCCACTCGGGCTTCCAGGTGATGGAGTCGCAGGCTTGGATGGCCATGTCTTTGATGGCGTCCACGGAGCAGAACCACTGCTCGGTGGCCCGGAAGATAATGGGGTGCTTGCAGCGCCAGCAGTGGGGGTAGGAGTGGGTGATCTTCTCGGAGGCCAGCAATGCGCCGCATTCCCCCAAATCGGCCACTACCATGTCGTTGCCCTTGGCGTAGAACTGGCCGTTGTAGCGTTCGTCGGTCATGACGCCCTTGGCGTTCACCGGAACCGGCACGCCGATGTGGGTGCCCTTGTTTTTGTCGTACCACTGGGAGATGCTGAAGTCATCTGCACCGAAGCCGGGGGCAGTGTGGACGCAGCCGGTACCGGCATCCAGAGTCACATGGTCGCCGCAGAGCACAACGCTCTCCCGGTCAAAGAGGGGGTGGCGGGCGGCCATGAGCTCCAGCTCCTCGCCCTTGAGGGTGCCCAGCACACGGCAGGCGGCAAAGTCCAGCCCGGCAGCTTTGCACACACTCTCGGCCAGATCTTTGGCCACAACATAGGTCTCGCCGCTCGGCTGCTGGAGCAGCACATACTCAAAAGCGGCGTTGACACAGATGGCCATGTTGCCGGGGATGGTCCAGGGGGTGGTGGTCCAGATGACGAAATAGGTTTTGGACAGATCGCACAGCCCGGAGAGTTTGCCATGGTCGTCGGCAACGGGGAACTTCACATAGATGGTGGTGCAGGGGTCGTCCGCATACTCGATCTCAGCCTCAGCCAGGGCGGTCTGGTCGTTGGGGCACCAGTAGACCGGCTTCATGCCCTTATAGATATAGCCCCGCTCGGCCATCTTGCCGAAGACCCGGATCTGGGCGGCCTCAAAGTCGGGGGTCAGGGTCAGGTATGGGTGCTCCCAATCGCCCAGCACGCCCAGGCGTTTGAACTGCTCCCGCTGCCGGTCCACGAAGGATAGAGCATACTCCCGGCACTTATCCCGAAACTCAGTGGTAGTGAGCTCGTCCCGCTTGACCTTCTTGTCTTTAAGGATGGCAGACTCAATGGGCAGGCCGTGAGTGTCCCAGCCGGGGACGTAAGGGGCCTGGAGGCCCATCATGTTCTTGGAGCGCACGATCATGTCCTTGAGGATCTTGTTCATGGCGGTACCGATGTGGATGTTGCCGTTGGCGTAGGGAGGGCCGTCATGGAGGATAAACTGGGGCTTGCCCTCGTTGCGGGCCACCATTTTGTGATAGAGATCCTTGTCGTAGAAGGCCTGGAGCATTTCCGGCTCTCGCTTGGGCAGACCCGCACGCATGGGAAAGTCGGTCTTGGGCAGATGAACGGTCTGATTGTAGTCCATAGGTATTTTCTCCTTTTATAAGAACATTTTTATTTTCAGCTAGGATTCTTGGCGCCGACAAAAAAAGCGCCCTTGTCTCCTAAGAGACAAAGGCGCAAACCTCTGCGGTACCACTCTTGTTGCCGGGGACAGACCCCGGCCGCTCGTCGGCGGGTAACGGCGCCAGCCGCCGGGACCTACTGCGCGTTCGGCCCCGTCGCTCCGAGGTGATGTGTTCGCCCCTTCTCCCCTCCGCCTTACACCAAACGGCGGCTCTCTGGGCGGGATCGGGGGGTACTTTTCCTCATCACAGCGTTTTACTCTTGGCATTTTATCCGCTTTTTGTAAAGATGTCAAGGGAAAACAGAAAGGGCCGGACGCCTGCTCCTGACGTCTGGCCCTTTCTGTAAGGAAAGAGGATACAATGAAATGAAAAGAAACTGTCTCTTGCAAGGATTATAATACCCAATAGTTATGAACGAACCAAACAAATACTGTTACAAAAAAATTAAATCGCGAACTTTTTCTGTCATTCTTCTGTAAAATAAAGAACATACAAAAAGACAGCGGTCAAACCGCTGCCCTTTTGCAAAGGATTGGAGGATAGAATGAAAAGAAGTTGATGTCTCTTGCGAGAATTAAGATATCAAAAGATTGTTACAAAAGCACTCCTTGATTGTTAAATTTGTATTAAATCGCACAATTTATTCTCATGATCCCTCGCGGAGTTTGTTAAAAAAGTCAGCTAACAGCGCGGCGCACTCCTCGCCCCGCAGACCCCGGTAAAGCCTGGCCCGATGACCGAAGCCCTCTTCAAAGAGGTTGAGCACCGATCCGCAGGCCCCCATCTTTTCGTCCCGGGCGCCGTAGCAGACCACGGGGATCCGGGCGTTGACAATAGCCCCCGCACACATAGGACAGGGTTCCAGCGTTACATACAGCTTCGCCCGGTGAAGCCGCCAGCCGCCCAGCGTCTCACAGGCCATGCGGATGGCAGCCAGCTCGGCGTGGCCCAGGGCGTTTCCATCCTCTTCCCGCCGGTTCCGGCCCTCTCCCACAATGCGGCCGTCCTCCCAGACAATGACGCACCCTACGGGGACCTCTCCGTGGTCCAGGGCCTCCCGAGCCAGTTCCAGCGCCCGGCCCATATACTCCTCGTCACTCATTCGCCTTCTGTTCCCCCTTGTTCGCTATGGGTGTATCATACCCGATTTCTGGCTTCTGTGCAAGCACGCAGATGTAAAGGGGAAGCGTCCCAAAAGTGGAAATTGTTTAAGGGCGGTGGTTGGATTTCTATTGCTCCAATCTTTAAAATGTGCTACACTGTACCTAACAAATTTTTAGGGGGAATCATTTTTGGTCGAGATTTTCCTCATTGCCGTCAGTCTCGCCATGGATGCCTTTGCCGTCTCCATCTCAACCGGGATCGCGGTTCCGGGCTTTGGGCCCCGGCAGGCGGCCCGAATCGGCGCATGGTGCGGCTTTTTTCAGTTTGCCATGCCCCTCATCGGCTGGTTTCTGGGCTCCAGCGTGCGCAGTTACATTGAAGCGGTGGACCACTGGATTGCCTTTGCTCTTCTGGCCCTGATCGGCGGTCACATGATCAGGGACGCCCTCTCCGGCGGGGGAGAGGAGGCAGTCACCGACCTGTCCACCCGTCGGCTCTTTTTCCTGGCTCTGGCCACCAGTATCGACGCGCTGGCGGTAGGTGTCTCCATGGCGTTTATGGAGGTGAACATTCTGCTGGCCAGCGTGGTCATCGGCGCGGTGGCCTTTCTTCTGGCCATGCTGGGCGGCCTGCTGGGCCGCCGGCTGGGGGATCTGTTTCAGCGCCGGGCCACGCTGCTGGGCGGGGCCGTGCTGGTTTGCATCGGGGCAAAGATCTTGGTGCAGCACCTGTCGGGGGCGGCGTGAGCCATGGGGATCTGGACCGCTTTGGAGTTGCGCCCCGACCGGCACCGCCTCATTGCTCTGGTGGGGGGCGGCGGAAAGACCACGACCCTTTACGCGCTGGCTGCTGAGGCCGCAGCGGGGGGACGCACGGTGGTGGTGACTACCACCACCCACATGATACCCCATCCCAGGCTTCCCCTCACGGACGACCCTGTGGCCTTGCCTTCCCTGCTGGCGGAGCGCAGGGCTGTCACCCTGGGCAGATGGGACAGGCCGGGCAAGCTCACTGGGGCGGTTCGGCCCGAGGCGCTGACTGGACTGGCTGACGTAGTGCTGGTCGAGGCCGACGGCGCACGGCTGCTTCCCCTGAAGGCCCCGGCGGATCATGAGCCGGTAATTCCCTCCTGTGCTGACGCCGTGGTGTCGGTGGCCGGGCTGGACAGCCTGGGAGAGCCGGTGGGCAGCATTTGCCATCGCCCGGAGCGGGTCTGCGTTCTTCTGGGGGTTGGCCCGGAGCATCGGGTGACCTCGGCTGATGTGGCGGCCATTTTGGCAAGCCCTCTGGGAGGGCGAAAAAGCGTTCCGGCCGGGGCGGCGTTTCGGTGTCTGCTGAACAAGGCGGATACGCCGGAGCGCCGGGAGGCCGGAGAGAGGATTCGGAAGCTTCTGGAGGAGCGTGGAGTCCCTGCCGCAGTCTACAGCTATATGGAAAAGGAGCGTGGTGGTCTGTGCTGGTTTTGATCAAGGGAGCCGGGGATCTGGCCACCGGTGTGGCGGTGCGGCTTTGCCGCAGCCATTTTCAGGTTGTCATGACCGATTTGGCTCAGCCTACCGCCGTCCGGCGCTCGGTGGCGTTTTCCCAGGCCGTCTATGACGATACGGCTGAAGTGGAGGGAATCACTGCCCGGCGGGTCTCAGGAGCTGAAGCGGTTCGGGCGGCGCTGGACGCAGGAGAGGTCCCGGTGCTGATTGACCCCGGCGCTGAAATTTTGCGCCAGCTTCCCTTTGATGTGCTGGTGGACGCCATCTTGGCAAAAAAAAATACGAGCACCCACATGACGGATGCCCCTACCGTTTTGGCTCTGGGGCCGGGCTTTACCGCCGGGGTGGACTGCCATGGGGTGGTGGAGACCATGCGGGGCCATGATTTGGGCCGCCTGATTACCGATGGCTCCGCCGTTCCCAACACCGGCGTACCGGGGGACGTGGGGGGCTTTACTGCAGAGCGCATCATCCGTGCCCCCGCCGATGGGCCTTTCGAGCCGCTGGCCGCCATCGGCGACCGGGTGGAGCTGGGACAGCCGGTTGCCCGGGTGGGAGACGCCGTGGCAGCCGCCCGGCTTACCGGCATTGTCCGGGGGATGCTTCCGGCAGGACTGCCGGTCTTTCAGGGCATGAAGGCGGGAGACATCGACCCCCGCTGCGAGCGCCGTCACTGCTTTACCGTCTCGGACAAGTCCCGGGCCATTGGGGGCGGCGTACTGGAGGGGATCCTTTTCTTTGGGAAAAAGGATTGCTAGAGAGATCGCAGAACTTATCTGCACATACCCGAATAATTGCCTGTCGTTTGAAAGGAGGGATTCCCTTGTCCCGTCTGATTCTCTGCGGCGCGGGCCACGTTTCCCACGCTCTGGCCCAGGTGGCCGCCCTGCTGGATTTTGAGCTGTGCGTTCTGGACGACCGGCGGGAGTTTGCAGACCCCGCCCGCTTTCCCCCCGGCGCACAGGTGCTGGCGCTGCCCTTTGACGAGGGCCTGACACGCCTGGGCAGCCGCCCCGACGATTTCTTCTGTATCCTCACCCGGGGCCACACCTGGGACAGGGATTGTCTGGCCCGCATTCTGAACGGCCGGTTTGCCTATGTGGGGATGATCGGCAGCCGCCGCAAGGTGGCGGCCACCATGGAGGCTTTGGCCGCCGAGGGCTATTCCGAAGAGATGCTGGCATGCGTCCACGCCCCCATTGGGCTGATGCTGGGCGGCCAGACCCCGGCGGAGGTGGCAGTGGAGATCGCCGCCCAGCTCATTCAGGTCCGGGCTGAGCTGGGCCCTGCATTGGCCCCTCCGCCTATGGACAAGGGGATCCTGTGCACCATTCTGAAAAAGACCGGCTCCGCACCCCGGGGTCCGGGCGCCTGGATGCTGGTTTACCCCGATGGGCATACTGTAGGTACGGTGGGCGGCGGCGCGGTCGAGTATCAGGTGAGCCGGGACGCCCTGGACCTCTGGGTCTCCGGTGAGTCTGCCGGGGAGAGGGCGTATGATCTGGGCAGCGGCGCGGATCTGGGGATGGTCTGCGGCGGAAGCATCACCGTCCGTTTTCAGCGTCAGTGATTTTATCCCGGCCGCAAAGGCCGGAAAGTGCAGAAAGGATGAGAAAAATGAAAGAAATTATGCTCTTCGTCATGGCAGGCTGCCCTCACTGTCGCCTGGCCCTTCAGTTTCAGGACGAACTTTTTGCGGCGCATCCCGAATGGCAGGACATTCCGCTGAAGATCGTGGATGAGACCCGGGAGCGGGCCTTTGCCGATCAGTTTGACTACTACTATGTTCCTTCCTACTATGTGGATGGGCAAAAGGTTCATGAGGGGCATGCCGAGCGAAAGGATGTGGAAAAGGTCTTTCGTCTGGCGGCCGGTGAGCCGGTCAAGAACTGAACGGAGCATTTTTTCGGAAAGTTTTCCTTGACACCCTACGTCGGGCGTGATAACATAACACCCAAATAAACCTGATAGAGGCGCGGTTTTTATGAGTACCACCGGACAAGGCAAGGCAGCCGTCCGCGGGAAAGGGAACACCGCCGAAGGGAGTATCGTTGCCTGACGATACTCGCCTGGGCCGCCGGGAAACACCCGTCGGACTGTCACAAGTCTGTGAAGCGCTATCTGGTCTGGTCGAACCACGCGATGCCGTCCCCGCTGTGGGGTCGGTGTTTTGGTTCTTTCATTCCACGGGCGCTTTTCATAGAAAAGCGCCCGTGTTTTTTGCGTTCGGGCAGAGGAAAGGATTGTTTGAAGATGAAAAAGAAACTGTTTGCTCTGGCCCTGACGATGGGCCTCACCCTCACTGCCTGCGGCGGCGGAGCCTCCACTGAGAGCGCCGCCCCCGCTGGATCCGCGGCGCCCGCCGAGAGTGCTGCGGCGGAAACTGCCGCCGTCTCCGGCGGCGTAAAGGACGGAGTCCTCACCGTGGGCATGGAGTGCGCTTATGCCCCTTACAACTGGACTCAGATGGACGACTCCAACGGCGCCGTACCCATTGCCAACGATCCCGGTTCTTACGCCAACGGCTACGACATTATGATTGCCAAAAAGATTGCCGAGGCCAACGGCTGGGACCTGGAAGTGGTGGCCACGGCCTGGGACTCGCTGACCCCCTCCCTCCAGTCCGGCGTCATTGACGCCGCCATTGCCGGCCAGTCCATGACTGCCGACCGGATGGCTGAGGTAGATATGGCGGGGCCCTATTACTACGCTACCATTGTCTGCGTCACCAAGGCCGACAGCCCCCTGGCCGGGGCCAAGAGCATTTCTGAACTCACCGGCACCTGCACAGCCCAGCAGGGTACCATCTGGTATGACTCCTGCCTGAGCCAGATCAAGGGCGCCGATCTCCAGCCCGCCGCCGAGACCGCCCCATCCATGATCATGGCCCTGGAGACCGGCACGGTGGACTTTATCTGCACCGATATGCCCACCGCTATGGGCGCCGTAGCCACCTATCCCGACCTGAAAATCCTGGATTTCTCGGGCACGGACGGCGACTTCCAGTTTGCCAACGAGGCCGAGCGGGCCGAGAATGTCAACATCGGCATTTCCGTTCAGAAGGGCAATACCGAGCTGCTGGACGCCATGAACAGCGTTCTCTCCGGGATGACCCAGGACGACTTTGAGAAGCTGATGAATGAGGCCATCTCCGTCCAGCCGGAACTGTAATTCAAAAGTTTCCTGTCTTTCAGCAAATCAGCCCGGCTCTGCACTTTGTGGGGCCGGGCCTTCACGGAAAAGAAAGGAGCACAAGACATGGAACGGCTGCTTGTCCTGGGTCAGGATATGGCCCGCCTTTGGGCCAAATATGCCCCCAAGTATCTCTCCGGTGTAGAGAACACGCTGATCCTCGCCCTGGTGGCAACCCTCATCGGCTGTTTCATCGGCCTGGCCTGCGGCATTTTGAACACCATTCCTTTTACTGCCCGGGACACCCTGCCCAAGCGTTTTTTTCTCCGGCTCATCCGGGTGCTGGTGCGGGTTTATGTTGAGGTTTTCCGGGGCACTCCCATGGTTCTCCAGTCGGTGTTCATCTACTATGGCCTGCCCTATTTTACCAACGGAGCCATGCAGTTTTCCGGGTATTCCGGTATTTGGACGGCGGCTATTTTGGTGGTGTCCATCAATACGGGCGCCTATATGGCCGAGTCGGTGCGGGGCGGAATCCTATCCATTGACCCCGGCCAGACCGAGGGGGCCAAGGCCATCGGCATGAACCACTTCCAGACCATGACCTGCGTGATCCTGCCCCAGGCCCTGCGAAACATTATGCCGCAGATCGGAAACAACTTTATTATCAACGTGAAGGACACTTCCGTGATGTTTATTATCGGCTTTACCGAGTTTTTTGCCACCCACAGGAGCATTGTGGGCATCAACAACCTCTACTTCCCTTCCGCCACCATTGAGATGATCGGATACCTGTGTATGACCCTCGTTGCCTCCTTCCTTCTGCGGTGGATCGAGAAGCGGATGGATGGTTCAGACAGCTATGAGCTGGTGCAGGCCGATTCTCTCACAATGACTGCCGGGACCTACCGCCATCCCAAAAAGGTGGAGGATACGCTGGAGCGCAACCTGGAAAAAGAGAGGAGAATGTGACGTGGAGGAACCGATCATTGCCGTGCGGCATCTGTCCAAGTCCTTTGGGGCGAACGTGGTTTTGCGGGACATCGACTTCACGGTATCTCCGGGGGATGTGACCACCATCATTGGCCCCTCCGGTTCCGGCAAGTCCACTCTCCTGCGCTGCATCAATCTGCTGGAGACGCCTACCTCCGGGAGTGTGGTGTTTCACGGCCAGGATGTAACCGGCCGTGGAATCAATCCCACCGCCTACCGCAGCAAAGTGGGGATGGTGTTCCAATCCTTTAACCTCTTCAGTAACATGACCGCATTGGACAACTGCACCGTAGGCCAGCGAAAGGTTTTAAAAAAGGACGCCGAGACCGCCCGAAAAAACGCCATTCAGTATCTGGAACAGGTAGGGATGGCACCTTATATCAATGCCAGGCCCCGGCAGCTCTCCGGCGGGCAGAAGCAGCGGGTGGCCATTGCCCGGGCTCTGGCCATGGAGCCTGAGGTCCTGCTTTTTGATGAACCCACCTCTGCACTGGATCCGGAGATGGTGGGCGAAGTCCTCGCCGTCATGCGGGACCTGGCCCAGGGGGGCATGACCATGATTGTGGTCACCCACGAGATGGCCTTTGCCCGGGATGTGAGCAGCCATGTGGTCTTTATGGCCGACGGCGTCATTGCCGAGGAGGGGGCTCCCGCGGAGCTTCTTCAAAACCCGAAAAATCCCCGCACCCGGGAGTTTCTTTCCCGATTTCGGGAGAGTTGACCGGATAACAGCAGCGCCGCCCGCCGTGGTTCACGGCAGGCGGCGCTTTTTCTGCGGGCGGAGGGCCCGGGGTTTTAATAGATTTCGTCTAAAATCTCCACAAGACCGGCCACAGCGCCCTCTTCGCAGGAAGGAAGCAGCCGGGCACCCCAGTCCTTGACTTCTTTGGCGCAGTTGGCCGGGGCAAAAGGAATGGCTGAGACCTCCAACATGGGAATGTCGTTCTGGTTGTCCCCAATGCAGTAGATGTGTTCCCGCCGAATGCCCAGCAGCTCGGCCAGCTTGAGGACCATTCCGCCTTTGGTGCTCCCTTTGGCAGTGATCTCCAGCATATGGGCATTAGAAAAAATGGCCTCATAGCGTTCGGGCCAGAGGGTGAGCAGATCTGTCTGGGCCTTTTGTAAGAAGGGATGATCCTGGTGAAGAATGGCCTTGCCCCACGGGAGCGGCATTTTGGAAATGGGACATTCCGTGGCTCCGGTGCCCGCCTTGTTCAGGTGGTACCATGTCCAGAAGTTGGGGTTCCAAATATAAATTTCCTCTTCATGATAAGCTTCCAACCCCACCTGAGGATTCCGGGCGGTAAGTACTTCCAAATCGGCGGCAATGGTGGGGGCAATGGTGGTCTCAAACACCATCCGCCCGGCGGCAAAGTCATAGAGTTGGGCGCCGTTGGAAAGGATTACGGGGGCATTTACCGGGGTCAGGTGGAGAAATGGGGCAAAGGTGCGGTGGGCCCGACCAGTGGAGACGGTAAAGATACCGCCTTCTGCCTCAAAGTAAGCCAGGGCCTCCAGGTTGGCCGGGGAAACGGTGCCTGAGGCGCTGTAATAAGTTTCATCAAAGTCGGTAGCCAATAGAACGCCGTCAAATTTTCCCAAAGGGGTCCCTCCTTTTAACGGAGGTCCGCCCCCGTCAGGTATTTGTTCATGGGCTTGCAGAGAATGGCAAAAATGACCAGACACAAAACCAGGTCAATTCCAACATAACTGCCATTGTAGACAATGGAATAGAGTGCAGGGTTATCAAACACCGTGCCGAAAAGTTCTGTGGGAGCCAGAATCCTATAAAGAGTGATGCCGCTGATAAAGTGGATGATAAAGCGGCCGAAGGCGCCTAAAATGCTGCCCCAAAAGATCCCGCCCGGCAGCCCCTTTCCAAGCCCGGCCAGGCCGAGGGCGGCAAAGGCCACCACATAGTCCAGCAGAATGGACTGCCAGCCGTAGGCTACGGCTCCCTGGACAAAGACCTGAAGAACGCCGAAGGCGGTGCAGGCGATCAAGCCGCTGCCCATGCCCCAACGGACACAAAACAGGAGCAGCGGCAGCATCTCCAGGGAGATGGAGCCGCCCTGAGGCAGCTCAAAGAGCTTGATCAGCCCCAGCACCAGGCTCAGGGCAATCATAAGGGCCCCCTCCGAAAGCATTCGGGTGGTGCGGCTGACGGTGGCGCGGTTTTTTGTTTGTCCCATCGTTTCTTTTCTCCTCTTAAAAAAAGTACCGCAAGCGCAAACCGGGAAAGGCGCATTGCGGTACGAAAAAGAGACGATGTGTCACCAAATCGCTTCCTACGCCGGCATTACCCGGATCAGGTTCAAGGGACCGGGAGCGGCACTACACTCCTGCATCTCAGCCGGACTTGCGTCCAGCGCCCCTGTATTCAGTTTGTCCTTACGGTCTGCCAATTATTTTATACCAAAAGTGGACTGATTGTCAAGACAAGCCGGGAGAAAGAGGCAAAGAGGAAGATTATGTTTGAGAAAGCCGGTTCAAAACCGCCTGAAACCAGTCTGGCAGTGGACACTCTACCGTCACCTGCTCCCCGGTCCGGGGGTGGACAAAGGAGAGCTTTTTGGCGTGGAGGCACTGCCCGGCCAGACCGGGGAACGGCTTTTTAGAGCCGTATACCACATCTCCCAGCAAGGGGTGCCCCAGAGAGGCCAGATGGACCCGGATCTGGTGGGTGCGGCCGGTCTCCAGGCGGCACTTCACGTAGGTATAGCCGGAATAGCGGGCCAGCACCTCCCAGTGGGTCACGGCGCTGCGTCCGTGGTTGAAGTCGATGGCCATCCGCTTCCGGTCGGTGGGGTGGCGGCCAATGGGGGCGTCCACCGTCCCTGCGTCCTCCCGCAGGTTTCCCACCGCCACGGCGTGGTACTCCCGGCAGAGGCTGTGGTCCTGGAGCTGGGCGGCCAGGGCAAGGTGGGCGGCGTCGTTCTTGGCGGCGATGATGAGTCCGGAGGTGTCCCGGTCAATGCGGTGGACGATGCCCGGGCGGAGCTGCCCATTGATACCGGAGAGACTGCTGCCGCAGTGAAAGAGCAAGGCGTTGACCAGAGTGCCGTCGGGATGGCCGGGGGCCGGGTGGACCACCAGGCCCACCTGCTTGTTTACCACGATCACGTCGGCGTCTTCATAGACTACGTCTAGTGGGATGTCCTGTGGAAGGACGTCAATGGGGGCCGGATCCGGGATGCAGAGGGTGTAACCCTCCCCCGGGAGAGTCTTTCGGTTTTTCTTCACAGGCTGTCCGGCCGAAAGGACTTTGCCCTCCTCCAGCAGCCGCTGGGCGGCCGAGCGGGTAAGTTGGGGCAGCGATCGGCTGAGAAACTGGTCTACCCGCTCCCCTTCCCGGTCAGCGAAGAGCTCAAGGGGCGTCATGAGGAGCCTCCTTTTGTTTGTCGTAGAAAAAAAGGACATAGAGAACCATGAGAATGCCGCCCACCACTACGCAGATGTCAGCCACATTAAAGACGGCGAAGTTCATAAAAGCGGTGGCAAACATGTCGGTGACAAAGCCCAGCAAAGCCCGGTCAATCAGATTGCCCACCGCTCCCGCCAGAATAAGGGCCAAAGAGAGCTGGCCCAGAGGCTTGGTAAAGAGCTTTCTGGCCATCAAGACGGCCACTGCCGCCGAAGCGATCAGGGAGATCAGCGCCAGCAGCCAGGTCAGCGAGGAAAAGCTGGAGAAGGCCGCCCCGGTGTTTTGAATATAGGTCAGATCCATCAGGCCAGGGAGAAAGGGAATAGACTCGCCCAATGGAATGGAGGCGCGGACCCAGAGTTTAACCAATTGATCGATGACAACCAGGACTGCGGCAAGAATATAATACAGCATGGAATCAAATCCTTTCCGGAATGTGGGTAAAATGAGGATTTAGGACAGTTCCTGGGCGCGGCACAGTCTGGCAAACTCCCCGCCTCTGGCCAGCAGTTCCTCCCAGGTTCCCAGTTCAGCCACATGGTTGTCGTCAATGACGGCAATGCGGTGGGCCGAGCGGATGGTGGACAGCCGGTGAGCGATGATAAGAGTGGTGCGGCCTTGCGCTAAGGCGTCAAATGCCCCCTGGATGCGGTGTTCGGTGACGGTGTCCAGGGCGGAGGTGGCCTCATCCAAAATGAGCACCGGAGGGTCCTTTAGAAAGACCCGGGCAATGGACACCCGCTGCTTCTGGCCACCGGAGAGCATCACGCCTCGCTCCCCCACATAGGTCTGGAAACCATCGGGCATGGCCATCACATCGTCGTAGAGCTCAGCCTTTCGGGCGGCGGCGTAGACTTCTTCGGCGGTGGCGTCAGGTCGGCCGTAAGCGATGTTGTCAAAGATGGTGCCGGCAAAAAGGAACACGTCCTGCTGGACGATGCCGATGTTTTTCCGCAGGGAGGCCAGGGTGAGATCCCGCACGTCCTTGCCGTCCACCCGGATGTCGCCGCCGGTGACGTCGTAAAACCGGGGAATGAGCTGGCAGAGAGTGGACTTTCCCCCTCCCGAGGGGCCCACTACCGCCACCGTCTCTCCTGGGGCAATATGGAGGTCGATGTTCTCCAACACGGCGGGCTGGTCAGGACCATAGGAGAAGGACACACTATCCAGGTCGATCTGCCCTTGGACCGTTCCGGCGTCGGCGGCGTCCGGGGCGTCGGAGATCTCCGCTTCAGTGCGCATCAGCTCCACGAAGCGGGTAAAGCCTGCCATGCCCTGCATAAACTGCTCCACAAAGGCGGAGAGCTTGCGGATGGGGGTAATAAAGGTGGTGACGTAGAGGGAGAAAGTGATGAGGTCGGTGTAGTCCATCTTCCCTGCCATTATGAAGTATCCGCCTACGGCAATCACCAATACGGACATGGTGCCCACGCACAGCTCCATGCCGGACTGGTAGAGGGCCATGGCCTTGTAGTAGCTCCGTTTGGCTCCCCGAAACTGATCGTTGGAGGCTTCAAACTTTCGCTTTTCCTCGTCCTCATTGGCAAAGGCCTGGGCGGTGCGGATGCCGGAGAGAGAGGACTCCACATCCCCATTGATAACGGCCAGCTTGCCCTTCACCCCCACCGAGGCCCGGCTCATCCGCCGCCGCTGAAAGATGGTGAAGGCAATAAACAAAGGCACCACGGCAAAAACAGCCAGAGCCAGTTCCCACCGGATGGTGCACATGACGCAGAAGGCGCCAATGAGAGTTACGGAGGAAATGAACAGATCTTCCGGGCCATGGTGGGCCAGCTCTCCAATTTCAAAGAGGTCGCCTGTGACCCGGCTCATAAGCTGACCGGTGCGGTTTTTGTCAAAAAAGGAAAAAGACAGGGTCTGCATATGTTCAAAGAGGTCCCGGCGGATATCGGCTTCAATGTTGACCCCCATCAGGTGGCCCCAGTAAGTGACGATAAAGTACATCCCGCTCTTTAGGAGATAGGCCAGGGCCATAATGACCATGACGGTGAAGAAGGTCCGGAACAGCCCCTGGGGCAGCAGAGACTGCATGGACAGGCGGGAGACATAGGGAAACACCAGATCCACCAGGCAGATCACCAGGGCGCAGAACAGATCCAGTAGGAAGAGTTTCCTATGAGGTTTGTAGTAGGACGCAAAAATGGCCAGGTGGCCGTGAGTCTTGACATATTTCGCGGTCATGGGGTGCCTCCGTTTCACTGATCTTTGGGATATCTTAACAGTATATCCCAAAGGACGGAGAGGTGTCAACTTCCAAAGGCAAACAAACCGCCCCCGGGCGGGCTCCCGCGCCGAAAATTCGTATATGCTTCAGCTCCATCTGGTGAGAGAAAGTAGGCCGTGTCCGAGCTCTCGTCATAGACGGTTTGAGTCTCTACTCCATCTGCGGCGTAGGTCAGGGTCACCATTTTGGAATGGTCAGTGACATAAGAGAGATAGACGACTCCGGAGACAACGCAAATGTCCGTGAGGGCCCGGCAGTTTGTCAGATATTGGGGCAGGGCGGCGGAGGTGTAGGACGCGCAGACATTGCCGCCGATCACCCGTTCACCCGCGGGGGCACAGTAGGCCAAAATCTCCGCCGGTGTGGGGGCGGCACCCGCCGCACCGGGAAGAATGAGATCATAGGCACTGCATCTTTCAATCTCCCAGCCTGCCATGGGACGGATGACGGACCGCACCGTCGCCGCCGCCGTGGGAAACAGAATCAGCGCCGCGGCGCAGAGAAAAAGAACGATGTCTCGTCTCTGTTTTTTCTGCATTGGGCCTTCTCCCTTCCAGATTTGTATTGGACGGCGTTCCAGGTTCTTTTACAGGATACAGTTCTTGCAACCATACAGGCGGGTGGCCGGGCCGCAGTAGTATGAATTTTGCTGTTTATTTGCAGTCATGGGAAGTATCTTACTATTAACTCACCTTATATTTGAAAACATAATTCCAATACTGACAAGAGTGATAATGGACATTAGCAATCTCTGCGGTACATTTTCTTTGTTCATTATCGTTTTAAGTATACCCAACACATTTACAGCAATAGCATACAACCACACTAAAAGCTGATAAACCGTTCTATCGTCATATAAAAATGGAAATAAAAATATTAGCAATATTCCCCCAAGGACAATAACAAATTTTACTATTTTAAATGTATTGTCTTTTTTCATATAAGTTCACCAAATTTTTCAATATCACGCAAAATCATCCATTGTGGTTATCTTTTTATTTAGTATAGTACTTGTACCCAAGCAAATCAATGCTGGGAACGGCAAAGTGGGAGAGCACTTATGCTCTCCCACTTTGTACTGAGACGGATGAACCGTCCCATCGTCCATGAAGGAACGCTCACAGTTTGACCCGCACCATAAGGATGTGGCTCGTCTCTCCGGACAGGTCCTCAATGTGAACGATGGGGCCAGAGTACCCGATCACCAGGCGGACGGCCTCTTCCACACTGCAGACCGTTCCCGCCGCTGGGTCCATATCGAGCCAGACAGCTCCATCCGGTGAGGTGACAATCTCCCCCTCAAATTCCGCGGAAAAAGAGAGAGTGGGTGCGCCGTCCTGCTCTTTCCATGGAAGCCCGAGCTCTTTGTACAGGGAGGGATCACACACCATGAAATAGGTGTCGTCCGTCCAGACGAGGAGGGACAGGTCTGCACCGGCACGAATCTCGCCGCAGGAGGAAAGAGCGGCCTTTTGCCTGCACTCGACCTGCCACCGCTCAAAACGGCCCCGCATCATCACGGACCTTGCGTACTCAGCGGACTCGCCCAGGGTGGCGGACTGGGTGAACCGTGTCGCAACCCATTCTTCCCACGCCCGCTGGGTCTCCGGGGAAAACGCTGGCTCGGCATAGGTGATTTTCTGATATTCCGCCCCATCTGGGATCTCTTTTGGCGACTCGCTCGGGGCGCAGCCCGTCAGCAAGCAGACGGAGAGCGCCGCTGCTGCGGCACAGCCCCAGTTGTGCATAAAAAATCCCCTCTCAAACAGGTTAAATTTAGAATTGACATTAACGACTGCATAACAATTTGGAATGCGTGTGCCACATAAGCAGGAAGCTTTTCTGCCGTAAGGAGTCGCCCCCGGCGGCGTGGGAGCGCCGCTGGGGGCGGAAAGGTGGTCAGGAGAACGATGGAGGTTATTTGGGGGGAATCGTTAGGAGAGACAGAAAAAACGGTCTCCTAATATAATATTTTTATGGAAAGTGCCCCTACTATGCTTAAGATAGTAGGGACGACCCCGATAATCATAGGTCTCCAAG
>JAYFPI010000045.1:0-1996 GCA_034927965.1 Pseudoflavonifractor sp. | reverse complement strand
AACCTCTATGCCACACTGCCCGCCGGAATTTGGAACGATTACTCCTTTGACATTTTTAATAATGTTGCCGCTGCACCGTACCACACAGGACACCGGTTTAGCTCCCAGCACCTCCCGGGCCCGAGCGGCCACATAAGCGATGGCGATGGGCTCTGTACAGCCGAGCGCCACCATCAATTCGCTTTTCAAGATCGATAAATGATTTTTATATAGACTGCGTTCCATGATAGGTTCCTCCTGATATTTTGTCTCTACTAAAAATGCGCATAGGGATGAAAATGCCCTGTTATAAAACGGTTTTGGAACGATGAAATTTTTCTACCACTAAACCGAGGCACATGAGAATGGCGGATGCACCCATGCCCAGAAAAAGCGGGTCGATGGTCACACCAGGCAGTTTTCCTGCAAGAACGCAGACTGGACCACAGATGGTTGAGAGCAGGGCAAAGCGGCGAGCCGCTTTGCCAGGAAAAAAGAGAGCACAGGTCAGCGGGACAAAGACTACGGCTCCTCTGAGACCCATAGACAGGAAACCAAGGTCGTTGATAGTGGTGGATGGAACCAGGCAAGCAATTACTGCGGATAGGGTCAGAACTGCCAGAATGCTTGTGCGTGTGGCTGTCAGAACAGATTTTTCTATTTCGAGGCGCTTGAAAACCTTTTTAAAGATGTCATTGACCAAAATAGTGGCTACGCCAAGGGAGAGACCGGCACCGCCGCCCACGATGGTAATGAGCAGCGTTCCTAATACGATACCGCTGAAAAGGACAGGGAGGTGGTTCACCACAAAAGTAGGAAAGACCTGAATCGTGGAGGCCAGGACGCCGACTCCAGGGGGGATGCTCTGGCCGACAGCCTGAAGTGCATCGACTTCAGATTGAGTCACATAGTGACAGCGCATAAAGAGGCCGACGCAGATACCAGCAACACCAATAGGCGGTATGAGCACGGAAGCCAGAAGGGATCCCCGTTTAGCCGCCTTGTCGCTTTTTCCAGACCAGACTGCCTGGGCGTAGGTTTGAGTGGACAAGACCCCTAACAACAGCGATACACCAGACCCAATGTCTTTGGCTGTACCTCGAGCTGTGAGGCTCAGAAAACGGCCCGAAAGATCAGCTATCGAATCAATTCCAATTTCACGTCCGATTGGGGTCCCTGCTAAGGCGGTTTTCAAGTCGGCATAAAGCCCGGAGTACCCACTGGAAACGACAAGGACTACAGATAGGCCGGCAATGCATGCCACGTAGAGAAGCAGGAGCTTGACAACACCGCCCATGCCCGCCCCCCATGCCCCGCCAAAAACCACGTATACTGCCATGAGGGCGGCGGAGATCCCCGCAGCCACGGGGATGGAAACTGGAAAAATCACCGTGATAAGGCCACTGCAAGCTACCAATTGGGCCAGGACTGAGATGAAGATTCCGATGGAGCTGAGTACTGAGCCAACATACTTCACACCGTGCCCATACTCCCGGTCAATAACCTCCATGAGAGTAATACATCCGCTGTGGCGCAGAGGCTTAACGTAAACGAGAGCAAGAATGAGGCAGCCGATGCCGGAGCCAAGTGTGAACCACCATGCGGTGGCACCATACTGGAAAGCAAGCTGGGCAGTTCCGATCGTAGCTTGGCTGGAAACCAGGGCACCCATGATGGTTCCGCAGATCATCCAAGGACCAGAACACCCTCCGCCAGTGGCGAAGTCGGAAGTTGAGTTTACCCTGCGTCCTGAAATTACTCCAACGCCGATGATGAGCAGCAGAACCAGAGCCACGCCAAGGTAGTTGAGAGGTGACATGGGATACCTCCTAAATCATAATCCGCATGGGGTCCACTTTATTGATTAGGACCTTGAGGACATCAGGCTGGGGAGGGCGAGACTCCACCGCACGGGATAGGTCAATTTCAAAGCCAGTGTTATCCTGAACTTCCTGTGGGGTGATACCTGGAAAATATTCTGCTAAGTACATGCGTCGCGTATCATCATCAAAACGGA
>JAYFPI010000031.1:0-18207 GCA_034927965.1 Pseudoflavonifractor sp. | reverse complement strand
GGTAGATGGACTGGTCGTCGTCGCCCACCACGCAGAAGTTTTCATATCCGCCCGCCAGAATGGAGGCCAGCTGATACTGGAGGTTATTGGTGTCCTGGTACTCGTCCACCAGAACATAGCGGAATTTTTTCTGGTAGTAGCTACGCACCTCTTCGCTCTGCCGCAGCAGGAGGACCGTTCGAAGAATGAGGTCGTCAAAGTCCAGGGCATTGGCGCTTTTCAGCCGCTTTTCATATTCGGTGTAGACCAGAGAAATCCGCTGGAGCCGGTAGTCCCCGCTCTTGGCACACTCTTCGGCGTAGTTCTTCGCCAGCTTCATGGCGTCCTTGGCCTGGGAGATGGCACTGAGAATGGACTTGGGCGGGAATGCCTTCTCGTCAATGTTTTGGTCCCCCAGAATATCCTTTACCACCCGTTCAGCGTCGGCGGAGTCATAGATCGTAAAGGAAGTGTCATACCCCAGTCGGTCAATGTCCCGCCGGAGGATACGGGCACAGGCGGAGTGGAAGGTGGAGGCCCACACGTCGTTAGCCGAGGGGCCCAGCATTCGCTCCAGGCGGTCTTTAAGCTCTCCAGCGGCCTTGTTGGTAAAAGTGATAGCCAAGATGGACCAAGGTACAGCGGGATCCAGGCGGCACATCTGTTCGGCCCGCTCCCGCCCGGCATCGGTGGGATGGGCGGCGTAGTCCTCCAGAAAAGCCAGATCCTCCCGTGTGGCCTCGGCGGGAACTTCACTGGAATCGGAGCCCCGGCCGTATTTCATCAGGTTGGCTACCCGGTTGATAAGTACGGTAGTCTTGCCGCTCCCCGCCCCCGCCAGCAGCAGAAGCGGGCCCTCAGTGGCCAGCACCGCCCTGCGCTGCTCCGGATTCAGGTGGGAAAATTCCCTCTCGATGACTGTCCGGCGGGCCTTGCTGAATCGAAGCTGTTCCTTTGCATCCAACATAGTGTTCTCCCATTCCTCTTTTTTCGCAATCTATTTTATTTTAGTACAGAACGGACGGAAGGTCAACGCCCGCTTTTCTCCCGGTTCAAACACCCGGGAGTTCCAAACAGGGTAAACCCAACCGCAGCTGGTGTCACTACCACACCGCCCAGGGAGGCGGAGCAGTGAACCACCCAGAGCGTCCCCCCGCCGTCCCTGCCCAGGACAATCCCAACATGAGACAGGTTGGGAAAAAAAGCCAGATCGCCGGGCCGTGGAAGCTGCGTAGGCTGGCAGGCCGCATACTGGGCCCGCACTCCCTCTCCTATGGCAGCATAAGCCTCCGCATCATCCAGCGCCGCCGCCGCCGCCCAGGACACCAAGCCAGAGCAGTCCAGTCCATAGCGGCGGAAGTGACCTGTGGAATCGCTTCCCTCCGCCATCACCCGCCGGGGACAGCCCCAGGCCCGGTCCCAGCCGGTCGCCCGAGACTTGCCGCCCCAGAAATAGCTTACCCGGCCAACCAAGCCGCAGGCGGTGCGGACCAGCGCCCGGCGGTCCGAATCCCGTTCCCCCGTCAGCGTCTCCCGCAGCAGCGGCTCCACCTCCGGCGGCACTCGGACGGCCCGCTGGTATAAAATTGGTGACAACAGCAGCCCCACTATCAGCAAAAAGACCGCCGCCCGGCGCCGGGCGGCGGTCTCGTCTCTGTTTCGTCTCACACGCATCCCCCCGGCACAGCATACGCCCAGAGGAATCCACTCATGCCGCCTGTTTTGCGCCCTGACGTCCCAGTTTCACGCAGGCAGCGATCACACCAAAGAGGAACCAGTAGAAAAACATGTTCCGGGGATAGAACCAGGTGTACTCCGCCACTGAAATCAACAAAATGCCGCAGAACCCAGATACGGCGGCCGCCAGCAGATTCTTCACCCGCCGGTCGGTGCAGGCCAGATAACCCTTGACGCCGGTCTTGAGCTGATAAAGCAGGGTCCCCAGAAATGCCAGCGCCCCGAACAGGCCGGTCTCTGCCCACATTTGAAGATAATTGTTGTGGGTGTGGATGGGAAAATTGCCGTCAAACATGGGAGGATAGCCCTTAAAGGTCTGCTTGAGAATGTCGCTTCCCAACCCTACGCCCCGAAGCCAGTAGTCCTTCATCAGTGTGGCGCTGGCACCATAGATGGCAAAACGATAGCTGGTAGAGGAGTCCTTGGTGTTGCCGATGGTGAGAATGCGGTTATAAATCGTCTCCGGCAGCAGCGGGATACAGCACAGGCCCAGAACCACCAACAACGGGATGAGCCTCCAGTTCCAGAAGGCCAGAAACACCACGACGGCCAAGGCAAAGCCCAGCCAGCCGGAGCGGGAGTAGGTAAAGGCCAGCGCAATGCCGCATACGCCCAAGGAGAACAGGGCCGCCACTCTCCCCCGCCAGCCTCTGGCATTGAGAAACAGGGCAAAGGTCAAGGGGGTGAGCATCACCAGCAGCTCGGCAAAGTTGTTGGGGTTATCAAAAAAGGAGTAGACTCGCCCAGGCATCCCGGCGTTCACTGCCATATCCTGCTGGTTGGCCACTACATCTACGCCAATCACGCCCTGATAACAGCCATAGAGGGCCGCAAAGGTCAGCCCCACCACCGCCAATACGGTAATCAGCTGGATCTGCTCGTACTTCTTCACCGAACTCACCACCAGCAGTGCCAGAAGGAACCCGGTAATGTGGAATACGAAAAAACGCAGGGAGAGCCGGGTGGAGATGGAGGTAAGCAGTGCATAACACACAAAGGCCATAAACAGAGTCAAATAGGGCCCAAGCTCCACCATTTCCAGCCGATGGCTGGGCCGGGCTGCGCTGCCCAGGGCAAAGAGGAGATACAGCCCCACTACCCCAGCAAAGGCGTACATATTGTTCCAACTGTCGTGGGGCACCAGAAGCATTACAGCGAGAAACGCTCCGGTGAAAAAGAAGGTAGCCCCGCCCAATGCGGACACCGCCCGGAAGCAGAGACTCCCATCCCAGATTCCTTTCCCCACCTTGTAGATCCATCGGAACAGAGCGCACGGGATGTTCAGAATGGCGGTGAGTATCCCGCAGGTAACACTCCCCGGCCAACTCCCGGCCACGGCACCCTCCCGCCAAAGAAAGCGGCAGATGGCGCTGCCCCGAACGCTCTCTCCCACCCCGCGGGCAAACCGGCGCAGGACGTTCCCAACGCCGCTGGTCTCCCAGGCTCCGGTCAGGGCTGACCAGAGCGCCATCAAAAAGCGGCAAGCAATACTGTTTTCTACTACGGTCATAGTTTCTGCTCCAAACTCAGCCGTTGACGGCTTTTTCATAGACTTGGAAGGTGGCGGCTGCCATCTTGTGAATCTCAAATCGCGCCTCGATATTGGCAAGGGCCTTTGCCTTACAGTTCTTCCGGAACTCTGGTTCCTCCAGGAACTGTCTCATGGCTCCCGCCATAGAGTCCGGGTCATCGTATGTCACCAGAAGGCCCCCGTCCGCAGGGGTTTTAATAATGTCGCTGTTGCCCCCCATGTCGGTAATCACGGCTGGGAGTCCGGCGGCCATAGCCTCCACAATAAGAAAACTCAGTGCCTCATGCTGAGAAGAATTAATGTAAAGGTCAGAAGCTTTATAGAGGTTTTTGATATCCTTCCGAAAGCCGATGAACTTTACCTGATCCACGGTCAGCTTCAATTCCTCCGCCAGGGCCTTAGTTGGCTCCAGCAAAGGGCCATCCCCGGCCAGAATCATGGTAAAAGGGCAGTCGGACAATTCGGTCAGCCGCTTGAGAGAACGGATCAGGTATGCGTGCCCCTTGTCGTCGGCAAAACGGGAGGCACAGAGCATCACGAAGCGGTCGTCCGGAATGCCCAGTTCAGCCCGCAGAGTGGACTCCGACCGGTCTCCCGCCCAGGTGTCCAGATCCACGGCGTTAAAGATCACCTGGATATGTCCGCCGCTCCAGCCGTTGGCCATAAGCTGTTCTTTTCCCTTGTTACAGACCGCGATCATCTGATCCTGCTGCTTGTCCAGCCACCGGTTGGACAAGCGAGTGACCGCGTCGTTGCCAAGAACAAAGTGGTTGGTATACACCACCCGGATTTTTTTGTTGTAACGCTTGGCTAGCATGGCAATGTAATTTTCCCGCAGATAATGGCAGTGGATGAGTTCGATCCCCCACGCCTCGCACAGCGCAGCCAGTTCCCTCGCCGCCCGGAAGTCAAACCGGCTGGACAGGGTGATCTGCCGCGTGGGCACACCCATGGCCTCCAAGCGCTCCACCAGCAATCCGCCCTCATTGTAGGCAAAATAAGGCTCCACCTTCCCGTCGGCGGAGAGGTATCTTACCAGTGTTTCCACATAACGCTCTGTCCCTGCCTTCCCGGCAAAGTTGAGCAGATACAGTACTTTCATGCCGTTCCTCCTCAGAAACGCATTTTCATGGGGCACCGTCAGGTTCCACGGCCGTTCTTTCTAGTTTACCCCAATATGGCAGTCTTGTCCAGTTCCAATTGCAAAGGCCGCTCGGAACAGTAAGATGCCGCCGCACTCCAGGCGCGGCGACATCTTTGTTCCCAGCTTTACAGGGACGCCTTCAGCGCCTCCGCCAGATCGGTGTGCTCCCAAGGCAAATCGATGTCAGAGCGGCCAAAATGGCCATAGGCGGCAGTCTGCTCGTAGATGGGACGGCGCAGATCCAACTTCTCAATGATCTTGGCGGGGCGCAGATCAAAGTGCCGGTTCACCAGTTCAGCCAACTTCTCCTCGGAGATCCTGCCGGTGCCGTAGGTGTCCACCAGGACGGACACAGGGTGGGCCACACCGATGGCATAGGCCACCTCGATCTGGCATTTCCGGGCCAGCCCAGCGGCCACAATGTTCTTGGCCACATACCGGGCCATGTAGGCGGCGGAGCGGTCCACTTTGGTGGGATCCTTACCGGAGAAGCAGCCGCCGCCGTGGGCTGCGGAGCCGCCGTAGGTGTCCACGATGATCTTCCGGCCGGTGAGGCCGGTGTCCCCCACGGGGCCGCCCACGACGAAGCGGCCGGTGGGATTTACGTAGAATTTGGTGTCGGCGTCGAGGTAGCGAGCTGGGATCACCGGCTTGATGATGGTCTCCACCACCGCCTCCCGCAGATCCTTCAGTGCAATGTCGGGGTCATGCTGTGTGGAAACTACGATGGCCGGACAGCGCAGAACATGTCCCTCTCCATCGTACTCCACCGTGACCTGACTCTTGCCGTCGGGCCGCAGCCAGCTCAGTTCCCCGCTCTTGCGGGCATCGGCCAGCTTCCGGGCGAGCTGATGGGCCATGGCAATGGGGGCCGGCATCAGTTCCGGCGTCTCATCACAGGCGTAGCCGAACATCATGCCCTGATCCCCCGCACCGATCAGGTCGGCTGCGTCTGCGTCGCCGTTCTGGGCCTCAAAGGACTGGTTGACTCCCATGGCGATGTCGGGAGACTGCTCGTCGATGGCGGTCATCACCGCACAGGAGCGGTAGTCGAAGCCGTAGGAAGGGTCAGTATAGCCAATACGCTCCACCGTACGGCGGACGATAGCGGGGATGTCGGTGTAGTGTTCCGTAGTGATCTCGCCCATGACCACCACCATGCCGGTGGTGGTAAAGGTTTCACAAGCCACATGAGCCGTGGGGTCAGCGGCAATAATGTCGTCCAGGACGGCATCGGAAATTTGATCGCACACCTTGTCTGGGTGCCCCTCCGTCACGGATTCTGAAGTAAAAAGTCGATTTGCCATTGTTCTCATCCTTTCTGTTGAGGAACAAAAATACCCTGCCGCGAGCGACAGGGTACAGGTTCCCTATCCTCATCTTTCGATTGCTTCGCCGGATTTGGCACCTTGCGTTCCCGCAGGTTGCCGGGTTTCATCGGGCCGTTCCCTCCACCACTCTTGATAAGGCAGTATTTACTTTTCATCTTTATTATACATATGTCGGTTTTTCCTGTCAAGAGGGAGCTCACGCATCCATTTTGCCAAAAGTTCACACTTTATTTCTTTACTTTTGCATCAAAAGCGGGTACAATGCTTTTTGCATCTCATTTGAGGAGGTTTTCGCTTTGCGCTCCATTGAACAGCGTCTGGCCCGATTTTGCCGGGAGCATCCCCAGTTCGGCATCCCCAATCTGATGAACTTTTTAGTCATCGGTACTGTTGTCGTCTTTTTATTAGACCGCTTTAGCTACAGCGGCGCCTCCAATCTGCTCTATTTCAGCCGCAGTGCCATTTTTCAGGGACAGATTTGGCGTCTGATCTCCTTTGTTTTTGTACCTCTGGGTTCCAATATATTGAGTGTAGCCCTGTCCCTTTACTTTTACTGGTGGATCGGCTCTACCCTGGAGCGGGAGTGGGGCACTGCCAGGTTCAGCCTTTTTTACTTGCTGGGCGTGGTATTCAATATTGTGTACGGTTTTGTCGCCGGCTACGCGAGCATCGATTTTCTCAACTTGTCTCTGTTTTTTGCTTTTGCGGTTCTCTACCCGGACATGCGCATACTGCTTTTTTTCTTCATCCCCATTAAGGTCAAGTGGCTCGCCTGGGCTGATGTGTTCCTTTTCGCGCTGCAGATGCTCTTTAGTTTAATCCGCCTTCAATTTGTCAGCGCCTTCCTTCCTCTGGTGGCCATCCTCAATTTCCTGCTCTTTTTCTGGTCGGATTTGATGGATGCCGCAGGCCGTCAAAAGATTCGCTATGAACACCAGCATTCCCAACAGACGGTAAATTTCAAGCAGGCTGCCAAACACGCCCAGCAGCAAAAGGGCTATATTCATAAATGCGCCGTCTGCGGTAAAACAGACACCGACTTCCCCGACATGGAGTTCCGATACTGTTCCAAATGTAATGGCTACTACTGTTACTGTAAAGATCATATCAATAACCATGTCCATATTCAATGACCTGCTGAAAACAGGGCTCAGGCACACCAGTGCCTGAGCCCTGTTTTTTCATTGCAATTGCAGTGACAGATCCACCAGCATCAGCAGTCGAATCCGTCGTCCGTTCAATGCCAACAGCCTGCTCCGCCTGAAGAATTGCCGGGTGCCTTGCCCCTCAATAAAGCTGTTCACGCAGCAGTTTTCGCTTTCGGATCTGCAGCTGGAGCAAGGTGTTTTTAGATTAGCCAGCACCTCATAGCATTTTTTCCCCCGGCAGGCATCCTGCTTTAAAATCTGTTTTGCGGTCTCATTAATGTACAAAACCTCAAAGCTCGTATCGTCAATCACCAGAACACCTGCTTCCAGCGCGTCTACCAAGAAATCATGATTAACCCACGGATCAATCCCCGCGATTATGGTTTGCTGCCCATAGATTGCCACGCGGTTTTTCCCCCGACGCTTTGCGTCATACAGAGCCTGATCGGCATTTTGGTATAGCTCTTCAAACGTGTTCGCCCCCTTGTCGGAGATGGCGGCGCCTACCGAGATCATGATCGGTACCGGAAGTCCATCCGCCCGTTCGGAGGCCAAAAGCCGGCACAGGGCGGTAGATTTCTCTAGAACCAATTCCACAGACGGAACGTCTGTCATAAACACGCAGAACTCATCTCCGCCAAATCGCCCGATCACATCCTCCTTTCGGAAAAAAGAGGTCAGCTTTCTGGCCAGATAGGACAGGGCCTCATCTCCACTTGCGTGTCCGTAAGTGTCATTGATACTTTTAAAGTCATCAATGTCCAGCATCAAAAGTGCGTGGCTTTTTCCCTTCTGGTTAAAAAGGATGTGGGCAATCAGTTGCTCTGTAATGGCGCGATTGCTGATTCCCGTGAGGGGGTCTGTTCGTGCCTGTTTGGCCACTGTATCATACTCCCGCAGGATCTCCCGAAAGCGGCGGTTGGACTCGAGGACATTATTTACCCGCCGGATTGCAATTTCCTCCATAAAGGGTTTGATGATGTAATCGTTTGCTCCGAGCGCCAGCATATTAACCTGACGCTCCGCCGTCTCATCCGCTGTTATGATGATAATCGGGATATCGGAAAGCTCCGGGCTGGCCCGCTTGAGCTTTAAAAACTCTGTTCCATCCATAACCGGCATTGTCAGATCCAGCAGGATGATGTCCACATAGTTTCCGTTCTCCTTGAGAACATCCAGCGCCTCCTGACCATTCTCCGCCTCAAGGACTGTAAACCGCTCCTGGAAGATCATCCTCAGAATGTCCCGGTTAACCTCCTGATCATCCACAATCAGCATCTTTCCAGAATCGCTGTAATTGGAGCGAACGATCATCCGGTATTTCTGCAGCTCCAAATCAAGCTCTTTCTGGGTACTGATGTCTGAAAGGCTGCCGAAAATGATGTTCTTTTCTCCCACCCGACTGACGTATTTCAACTTCAGACGGATCCAGATCTGCCTGTCAGTGGCTGTTTTTTGCAGGTATTCACATTCAGCCTCCTCCTGGGTATTTGCCACCTGCCGGAAGGTGCGGAAAACATGGTCCTTGAACTCCCCACGGATTAATCTCAGTGGATCTTTCTCATCCTCCACAAAATTTTCATAGCCGAACAGGTCATGGAACACCCCATTAACCCAAATGATCTCCAGCCCGCTCTCTGAAAGCTCATAGACGGCACCCGCCTGCAGTGCGTTGGACATAAGCGTCTCCATCTGCGGGTTGAACGCCCAAAATTCATTGGCATCAAAGCTTTCCCCACTGGGCGTCCGGAAAGCATTGCCCTCCCTGACCAACTTCTCATATTCCTCCACGGGCATAGGCCTGGCAAAATAGTAACCCTGTATATATTCGCATCCGACTCCACGCAAAAAATCCACCTGGTCCTGCTTCTCCACACCTTCGGCGATCACCGGGATATTCAACCACTTGGCCATTCGGACCACGGAGGAGACAATATTCTCTCCTCGCCCTGGAATCTCCGAGTAGGACAGGAACTTCATATCAAGCTTCAGTATATCGACATCCATGTTCTTGAGCACATTGAGGGATGAGTAGCCACTTCCGAAATCATCCATCAGAATTAAAAATCCCCGCTCATGGAGCTGCCTCATGGTATCCATGATGACTTTTGGATTGTCAGTATAGGCACTCTCCGTCAACTCCAATTGGAGCAAGCTATTGGGAATCCCATACTTTTGGGTAAGTCCGCAGATTCGCTCCACCAAGTTTGGCGTGTAAATATTCACCCGGGATACATTGACCGAAACGGGAAGCGGCTGGAGTCCTTCGTCAATCCATTTACGCAGCAGGGCGCAGACCTGCTCCCAGATATAGTAATCCAGATGTGACACAAAGCCGTTGCGCTCAAAAATAGGAATGAACACCCCGGGCAGCGTCTTTCCTTTCAGCGGATCCATCCAGCGTGCCAATGCTTCCGCCCCTTCTGGGCGATTTGTGCTTAGATTATACTTTGGCTGAAAAAAAATCTGGAATTCTCCATGCTTAAGCGCAGAGGCCATCCTGTTGGTGATCGCCTGCTCCTCTTCTATGGCACGGCTCATTTCCACCTCATAAAAGGCGTAATTTTTGATGTAGTTCCCCTTCACACGCTTGGCGGCCAGTCCAGCCTTGTCCAGCATTCTGCCCAATTCTTCCCCATTATCCCGAATTACGTATATTCCGCACGTGAGAATTAGATTAAAGCTCACCTTAAATTTTTCAAGTTCGCTCTTGCAGCGGTCAATAAACGTGATGGCTTCTCTATCTCCGGTATAGGGAATACAGGCGACAAATACATCTCCCTCTAATCTTCCATAGGTGCCCTTTCCAATCTCTGCGACCGCCAACCTCAGTTTTTTCGCCATAAACTTGAGGAGTTGATCCCCTGTTTCCGTTCCATAAAAGGAATTTATCAGCTGAAATCGCTCAATATCCAGGCGAAAAAAAGCAAAACTCTCCGAATAATCCGCACAAAGCATCGTGCGGGTCACATCAAAGAATTTTGCTTTATTATAAATTCCGGTCAGGGTATCAAATTCCGCAATGTACTGCAATTCATGGAGCAGAGTCAACTGGCTCCGCTCGATCGCATTTTTTAGCCGAAACTTCAAAATTTCCGGTTCATACGGCTTCAGCACAAAATCCCAGGCCCCCAGCTGGAAGGCCCGTTTTTCAGCTTCATTATCATCCCTCCCCGTGGAAACGATGACCGGAAGGCCACGATGGGCCATATTTCTGTGGAGCTTGTCTAAAAAGGCATAGCCATCCATTACCGGCATCACAAGGTCCAGAATGATCGCCGCAACTCCATCCACCTGTTTGCTCAGGCATGCAAGACCTTCCCTGCCGTTTTCTGCTTCTAAAATATCATATTCGTCAGACAGAATTCGTTTCAAAATTGTCCGGTTGATGGGATTATCCTCTATAATAAGAACCTTTTTCCTGCAAGCCATCTCTTCACCCCGCAATTTAGGTGTTCCTTTCTGGCCTATGCTGTGAAAAATTCCGCCTCTTTCACCTTGTGTTTTTAAAGGAAACAGGAAATTTTATATTTTCAATATAACACAGTTATGGCTAAAAGGCAAGAATAAGGCGCTAACCAAGTAAAAAGCATGGTCCACAGCTTCGCGCCCATTCGGGCAAAAAACCGCAAACCATGCTTTTAAATGGTGTAATCAAGGCATCCACTCACCGGAGCCGGCCTCTGTTTCTTTCGCTCCGGCTCAGTTCTCGATGAGCACCCCGGTCAGATCCAGGGGTGTAGCGTCACTCCAAAGCCGCTCCAGATCGTAGAATTCCCGAGCCTCTTCGTTAAAAATATGAACCACCACGGCAGAAAAATCCATCAGGACCCAAGTGCCGCCGCGATGTCCCTCCACATGATTGGGGTCCTCTCCCGCCTGTTCCTTCATCGCCTTTTCGCAGGCCCCAGACAGGGCATTGATCTGTGCGGTGGAGGTGGCGGAGCAAATGACGAAATAGTCGGCCAGGGTAGTCAGGTGGCCGGTCTCCAAAACTTTGATATCCATGCCTTTTTTGCTGTCCAGGGCCTTGGCCAGGAGCAGCGCGGTCTCTTTCGGTGTCATACAGGCAATCTTCCTTTCTTCTTATGCGCCTGGGGGTAAAAGCGGTTCTTCCTCAGCGGGGGCGGGAGACGGTGTGGCTGCCGGGGGCTGGGTTGCCTCCGGTACTGGGGTGACCTCCGGCGCAGTGCTCACTACAGGGGTGTGACTGGGCGCAACGCTGTGGGCAGGATTCTGACTGGCCTCAGGCGGCGTTACCACACCCGCGTTACCCGTATCCGTCGATTGGGCTTGGCTTGACTCCGGCGTTGGTGTCGGGGTTGCCACAATATCTTTGTCGTCATCCTCCTTGTGCACGGAAGAGCCGGCGCTTGGCGCGCTCTGCACTGCAGAGTTGGCCTTGGTATCCTCCACCTTTCCCGTGGTAGAGCCAATGGTCCGATCTTTGTTTACATACATGATGTCCAATTCGCTCTTCCGCAAATCATCTTCATAGGGATTAAAGTGCTCGTTGACCAACGCTACCAGTTTATCTGCATCAGGCACCACATAGGACTGGTAGCTATGATAGCTTCGGCTCCACACCATCTCACCCGTATTTGGCATCGTAAAGAATTCCACGCTGCCCATATCCAGACCGGTGAGGGCGGATTTCCCAAAATAGGCAAGATTTGACACGGTAAGATTGGTCTTTACATTTTCCTGGAAAATGTCGATGTACTCTCCCAACCCAGTCAGCAGCTTGTCCATTTTCAGGCACTGGGCAATCACTGCTTTCATAAAGGCCTGTTGGGTTTCAATACGCCCCAAATCACCATTGGCGTAGCCGCCGGTGACATGTCCGGAGTTGTCACTCTGCTTGCGATAGCGGATCAGTCCCATCGCCTGGTCGCCATTGAGGAGCTGATACCCCTTCTGAAGATCTATTTTCAGATTTTGGGAGGGATCGTTGTAGTACATGCGGAAGGGCACATCAAAATTGACTCCGCCGATGGCATCCACCAGCTTGCCAAAGGCCTCCCATTCCACCACCACCTGAAAATCAGGCTGGAACCCCACCAACTCGCCGACCTCGTTGTCCAGCGCCTCAATTCCCTTGTCTCCGCCGCCGGCGTAGTTGTAGACGGCGTTCAGACGCTTGATGTCGTAGGGAATGTTTACCATGGTGTCCCGCGGAAGGGACAAAACGCTCAGCTTCTGGTTTGGCACATCATAAGACACCAGCATCATGGTGTCGGTGTTCCCGCCTCCCCCGGTGTCCCGGCCTACCAGAAGGAAGGTATAAAACTGCTTCTTTCGGTTGGCGGAAAGCCCAGGAATCTCCACCTCAACCTCGTGGCCTTCCGCATCCACCATGGTGGTGGTTGTGGGACGCTCCGAAACATTGACCTCGGGAGGAGCGCTGAAAATGTTCCAAAGGACAAATCCCACCACGATGGCAGCCGCCGCGATGGTAAGTCCCACATAGACCCGATGGAGAACCAGTGCTCTTCCCGTTCTTTTCGGCTTGGCTTTTTTCTTTGCTTCTCCGATTCCGTCCTCGTTTTCCCGAAGGCGCTTACCGCCTGTGTTATCTCTCTGTTGACTCATAGTCGGTCTATTATCCTTTCCGGTTCTCCAATAGCCAGTCCAGCGCCCCCTGGGTATTCTTGTGAATGGGCACCCCCCGCTCGCAGAGTTCTTCGATACTCATCTTCAGTCCCAGCAGGAGAGCGGCGTCCAAATTCTCATAGCAAAGCTTCCTCAGTTTCTCCACGCCCGGAAAATCTCGGTTCGGCTCCATATAGTCGGCCAAATAGATTATTTTTTCCAAAAGCGTCATATCAGCTTTGCCTGTGGTATGCCAGAAAATGGCCTGATAAATCTCCTCAGGCTGCCCATAGAGATGCTTTGCCAGAGCCGCCCCCGTTTTGGAGTGGAGGAGCTTTACGGAACCCCGCTCCAAATCATCCAAAACAATACCATATTCGGCACAGATTTGCAACTGCTGTTCCAATCCCAGATACTTGGTGCAGTCGTGGAGAATCCCCGCCCGGCGAGCTGACTCCTCGTCAGCCCCCCAGCGTCTGGCCAGTCGGACCGCCTCCTCTTCCACCCCCAGAATGTGAGCGTGGCGCTTGGCATAGACCATGGAGAGGGAGCAGGCGCGCAGCTCATCGTTGGTAAGCCGCCTCAAATCAGCGTGAGTTCCGTAAAGCCCCATGCGAAGGATATAACCATAAACGGCACGAGGCAATGCCTGTGCCCCTCCGCCTCTGGCCAACTGTGCTCTGAGTTGAGTGGAAGAAACATCCACCACCTCGGATAGCCGCAGCACCGTTACATGGGCGCCGAAATCTGTTCGCAGCCGCTCTGCCTGTGTCTCCAACCGTTCCAGTTCCTCCCCCGTTGACCGGGCAAAGGCCGCCAGATTGGCCAGCGCGCAAATTTCCTCTGGCAGGTGCCAGTCGGTCAGAGAGAAGAGCATATCAGAGCCCATGAGGAACCAAAGCTCGTCGTCTGGGTATTCCGTCCGAAACTGCCGCAGCGTATCCACAGTGAAGCTCTTCCCATCCCGGCGCAGTTCCAAATCGTTCACCGCTACCTTGTCCCGCAGCAATAGACTGTCGGCGGCGATCACGGTCATGGCAAGCCGATCCTCAGGGGGTGGCGAGCCCTCCGGCAGCATCTTGTGGGGTGGAATAGCCACCGGGACAAACAAGAGCCGATCCAGTCCCAGCGCTTCCATAGCCAGTCTGGCTGAAGTCATGTGTCCCATATGGGGCGGATTGAAGGTCCCTCCGTAAATGCCGATCTTCATTTCCGACACTCCTTCCCTCCGAGTTCCATCCTCCCGTTTACTTGCACAGCACAATCTTGTCCTTTTTGTCCTTTTTGTGGCTTTGACGATACAGCACAAATTTTGTTCCAATCACCTGGACAACCTCGCTGCGGGTAGCCCTGCCCAGCGCCTCGGCCGCCTCTCTGGGCGAAAACTCCGAGGTTTCCAGCACCCGACATTTGATAAGCTCCCGAGCCTCCAACGCCTCGTCGGTCTGACGAATCAGGTTCTCACCTAGATCCCCCTTGCCGATGTGGACAACGGGGTCCATGCTGTTGGCCATGCTCCTAAGTTGAGCGCGCTGTTTACTGGTCAGTTCCATGCAGATAATTCTCCAATTCTGTTTTAAATTTGGTGAGCGCCCGCCCCCGATGGGACAGGGCGTTCTTCTCCTCCGCAGTCATCTGAGCGAAGGTCTTTTTATACTCTGGCAGGAAAAAGACGGGGTCGTAGCCAAAACCGTCTTCCCCCCTTGGCGCATAAGTGATTACGCCTGGGCACTCTCCCCGGGCAGTAAGGGTGTCTCCACCCGGAAATGCACAGCAGATACAGGAGACAAACTTTGCGCTTCGGTCCAGCTCTCCCCGCAGGCCATCCAACACCAGTTGATAGCGTTCGGCATTGGTAAGCCCCTCGCCTCCGTAGCGGGCAGAGTATACCCCAGGGCCGCCCCCCAACGCGGTCACGCACAGCCCGGAGTCATCGGCAATGGCAGGCAGCCCGGAGGCCTCCATTACTGCTTTCGCCTTGAGAGCAGCGTTCTCCTCAAAGGTCTGCCCCGTCTCCTCTACATCCACATCCACGCCCACGTCGGACTCCAGCACCACTTCAACGCCCAACTGACCGAGAATGGCCTCCATCTCTGTCAGTTTATGAGCATTTTTACTGGCCAATACCATTTTCACGGTCTTACCCTCCCAAGGCCGCTTTCTGGGCGGCCTGAAGTTCCCGGATCCCCTTAGCGCACAGATCCACCAGGGCCCGCTGCTCCTCGACGGTAAAGGCTCGACCCTCGCCGGTACCCTGGAGCTCCACCAGATTTCCCCCGCCGGTCATCACGCAGTTCAGATCCACCTGGGCAGAGGAATCCTCCTCATAGCAGAGATCCAACAACAGTTCATCCTCCACAATGCCGGCCGAAACGGCAGTTACCGTATCCACCAGGGGATTCTCCGCCAGGGTACCGCTCTCCACCAGCTTCCGGCAGGCCAGGGCCAGAGCCACATAGCCGCCGGTGACACTGGCAGTGCGGGTTCCGCCGTCCCCCTGGAGCACGTCGCAGTCCACTGTAATGGATCGTTCCCCCAACTTTTTCATGTCCACGCAGGCCCGGAGGGACCGACCCACCAGCCGCTGGATCTCAGCACTCCGAGGAGACAGCTTCAGCTTGGCGATGTCCCGCTTGGAGCGCTCCCGGTTGGCCCGGGGCAGCATAGAGTACTCGGCGGTCACCCAGCCCTCCCCCTCTGGAACATGGGGCGGCGTGCGCTCCTCTACGCTGGCGCAGCAGAGCACATGGGTATTGCCGCAGCGGATGAGACAGGAGCCCTCCGCAAATTGATTGATCCCCGGAATGATTTCCATGGGGCGCAGCTCATCATTTTTTCTTCCGTCGATGCGGGACATATCAAATTCCTCCTAACAACCGGTTGCCCGGCACGGTGGTTGTGACTTAAATCAGCGCTTCTACAAATTTCTCCGGCTCAAAGGGCATGAGGTCGTCCACGCTTTCCCCAACCCCGATGAATTTTACCGGCACACCAAGCTCCTTGGCAATGGCCACTACGATACCGCCCTTCGCCGTACCGTCCAGCTTGGTGAGCACCACGCCGGTAAGTCCGGCGCTCTCCTGGAACTGGCGGGCCTGGATGAGGCCGTTCTGTCCGGTGGTGGCATCCAGCACCAGCAAAGTCTCCCGGCTGGCGTTGGGCAGCTCCCGATCGATGACTCGGCTGATCTTATTGAGCTCATTCATCAGATTCTGCTTGTTGTGCAGGCGCCCCGCCGTGTCCACCAGCACCACATCGGCGGAACGGGCCTTGGCGGCGGTAAGCGCATCAAAGACCACGGCAGCCGGGTCGGCTCCCTCATTTTGGCGGATGATCTCCACCCCCGCCCGCTGGGACCAGATCTCCAGCTGGTCGGCTGCGGCGGCCCGGAAGGTATCACCCGCTGCCATGAGCACCCGCTTGCCGTCCCCCTTGAGCCGGGCGGCCAGCTTGCCGATGGTGGTGGTCTTGCCTACGCCGTTGACCCCGATAAAAAGGCAGACGGCGGGAGTCTTGTCCAGCGCCAGTTCCTCATTTCCCACGGTGAGCAGGTCGGTGAGGATCTCCCTCAGGGCCTGCCGGGCCTCCTGGGCGGACTTGATCTTCTCCTCCTTCGCCCGGCGGCGAAGGGCCCCGCTGACCTCCAAGGCAGTGTCCACCCCCATGTCAGAGAGGATCAGTGTCTCCTCCAGCTCATCGTAAAAGTCGTCGTTCAGCTCTCCCGCGAAAAGTTGATCGAAGGAGTGTCCGATATTCTCTTTGGTGCGGGCCAATCCCGCCTTGATTTTTTCAAAAAAACCCATTGCTTGATTCCTTTCTGGCTGATCTGTGGTTTTACGGCTGGTCCAGCTCTCCGCCGCAGTGCGGGCACCGCTGCCCTCCTCCGTAACGATCTGTGGCCACGCCTCGGCCGCAGTTGGGGCAGCGAAACCGGTACGCCTGAAGCACCAGCCCCGCAAAGCATACCAAAATTCCGGCCACCAGCAGTGGTTTACACTCGGCAAACCCGCCCGCCAGTCCCAGCAAACTTCCAACTCCCAGCATGATCCAGCCAATTTCCTGATTGTTGCCCCGTTTCATTTCCATACGCCTCTCTCATTGCGGCGTCACTTCGGTTCAGACCGTGCCGCTTCGGTCGGAATTTCGTTATTGGATCTCCAGCTCTTTCTCCATGCTGCTCAAGTCGATGGTGAGAATCCGACTCACACCCTGCTCCTGCATGGTGACGCCGTAAAGTACGTCGGACTCCTCCATGGTACCCCGGCGATGAGTGATGACAATAAACTGGGTATGGGCGCACATCTGGCGCAGATAGCGGGCAAAACGCCCCACGTTGGCGTCGTCCAGCGCCGCCTCAATCTCGTCCATCACAACAAAGGGGGTGGGACGAACCTTCAAAATCGCAAAGTACAGCGCTATGGCCACAAAGGCCTTCTCTCCACCGGAGAGAAGAGTGATGACCTTCAGGGTCTTTCCAGGTGGCTGAACACGAATCTCGATGCCGCAATTAAGGATGTCCTCCGGGTCATCCAGCTCCAGGGTCGCTTTGCCGCCGCCAAACAGCTCCTGGAAAGTCTGTTGAAATGCCTCGTTTATTTTTGAAAACTGCTGCGCAAAGATCCGCTCCATCTCCCCGGTAAGTCCGGTGATAATCTTTTCCAGCTCGATCTTGGCCTTGCGCACGTCGTCCCGCTGATCGGTAAAGTAGGTATACCGCTCGTTGATCCGGGCAAATTCCTCGATAGCGTCCAGGTTAATGTTGCCCAGGGCGGAGATGGATTTTCTCAACTCGGCCACCCTGCGCTGAGCGCGGGCCACGCTTTCCAGCTCCACCCGCTGTGCCCGGGCCGCCTCATGGGTCAGCTCGTAGCTCTCCCACAGTTTGTCCAGAAGCTGCTTTTCCTCCATTTGGGCGGCGGTCTTTTTCTGCTCCAGAACGGAAACCTCCCGCTCCATGGCCAAAAGCTCACTGTTCTTGTCCCGGCTGGCCTTGTCCGCCTGATTGCGTCTGCCCTCTAGCTCCAGCTTCTCCTGGTTGAGCCGGGCGATCTCCGCCTGCTGGGCGCTGCTCTCTGCCCGGATGGTCTGGAGCCGTTCCTCCCGAATCTGGATCTGACCGCTCAGCTCCCGGTTTCGGTCATTGAGCTCTTCGATACGCCGGACGCGGTCGGCCCGGTCACCGACCAAATCGGCCCGCAGATCCTCCAGTTCCCCGAGGGCCTGCCGAATTGCCTGTTTCTCCGCCTCCAGCGCCGCCTTCCGGGCATTGAGACCGGCCATGCGGGTACCGATGTTCTCGCCCTTCTCCCGCAGTTCGCCCTGGCCCCTCGCCTTGCCTTCGGCCTCGGCCCGCAGAGCGGCGGCAGAACCCTCCAGCGCCTCGATCCGCCGGCGGGCATTAGTTGTATCCGCCTCGGTGCGCTCTGCGCGACGGGAAAGTTGCTCCAGCTCCTCTTTCAGCCCGTCCCGGCGGAGCTGCTGATCGGCCAACTGCTCAGCCAGGTGGCGCACCCGCTCGTCCAGCTTCAGGATGTCGTCCTCATGCTGGCGCTGCTGGGCCCGGGCCGTATCCATTTCATACTGGGCGGCGGCGGCCTCACGGCGTGCATCCTCCAATTCCTTCCCGGAGGACGCCAGTGCGTTCCGGAGACCGCTCTCCTGCTCCCGCAGGCGCTCCAACTCGCCCTGACGGCTCAGAATCCCCGCCGTGCGGGAGACCGAGCCGCCGGTCATAGAGCCACCAGG
>JAYFPI010000002.1:0-3239 GCA_034927965.1 Pseudoflavonifractor sp. | reverse complement strand
CCAAATAAGAAAGCGCTGCGCATAGCAGGGGACCAACTTGCAAGAAAGGAAGTTTGACTTATGGATTTTTCCCTCACCCGAGAGCAGGAGATGTTCCAAAAGATGTGCCGGCAGTTTGCGGAAAATGAGCTTGAGCCGGTGGCCGCCGAGGTGGATCGTACCCATTCCTTCCCGGAGGAGAATTTTAAGAAAATGGCAGCGGTGGGACTGACTGGAATCGGCGTTCCCGAGGCGTACGGCGGCTCCGGTGGCGGCGCAGCGGAAAAGGTTATCGCGGTTTCTGAGTTTGCGAAACACTGCCTGGCTTCCGCGGCCATCCTCTCCATTCATTTGATCTGCCCCCAGACCATTTATCACATGGGGACGGAAGCACAGAAAAGCAAATACCTGCCCAAACTCACCGAGGGCGGCTGTCTGGGTGCCTTCGCCCTGACCGAGCCCAATGCCGGCTCCGACGCCGGTTCGGCCTCCACCACCGCCATCCTGGACAAAGAGACCAACGAATATGTGCTCAACGGCACCAAGTGCTTTATCTCCGGCGGCAGCCGGGCCGAGGTGTTCATTATCTTTGCCCTGACCAATCCTGCCAAGGGTCTCAAGGGGATGTCTGCCATTCTCGTGGAGAAGGGTACCCCAGGCTTCAGCATTGGTAAAATTGAGGAGAAAATGGGCCTGGGCGGGTCCGAGACCGCAGAACTCATTTTTGAGGACTGCCGCGTACCAGCGGAAAACCTCCTGGGCGCGGAAGGAAAGGGATTCAACATCGCAATGGCGGCTCTGGACGGGGCCCGCATCGGCGTGGGGGCTCAGGCCATTGGAATTGCCGAGGGGGCCATCGACCTGTCGGTGAAATATATCCATGAGCGGGTGCAGTTTGGCAAACCAATCGCCGTGCTGCAGGGCATCCAGTGGTATATCGCCGACATGGCCACCAAGACCGAGGCGGCCAAGTGGCTGGTCTATTACGCGGCGTATCTGGAGGCCGCCGGGAAGCCCTTTAGCAAAGAAGCGGCCATGTGCAAGCTCAACGCCTCCGAAAACGCCCGGTTTGTCACCAACCTGGCGCTGCAGATTCACGGCGGCTACGGCTACATGAAGGATTATCCGCTGGAGCGGATGTACCGAGACGCCAAGATCACCGAGATCTACGAAGGAACCTCTGAGATCCACAAGGTGGTCATTTCCCGCGCCGTGATCGGGAAATAAGGGAGGAGAAGAGAATGAAAGCGATTGTTTGCGTAAAACAGGTGCCGGACACATCCGGCAAGGTAGCGGTCAATCCCGATGGAACTCTGAACCGGGCCTCTATGCCCACCATCTCCAACCCGGACGACATGAACGCGCTGGAGGCGGCTCTCCGGCTCAAGGACGCCACCGGCTGCAAGGTAGTGGTCATCACCATGGGGCCGCCCCCCGCCGAGAGTATGCTCCGGGAGATGCTGGCCATGGGAGCGGACGAGGCTGTGTTGGTCTCGGCCCGGGAGTTTGGTGGCTCCGATACCTTTGCCACTTCCCAAATTCTGGCGGCGGCCATTCACAAGCTGGGACTGGAACAGGGGGACGTCGTCTTTTGCGGCCGCCAGGCCATTGATGGGGATACCGCCCAGGTGGGGCCTCAGATTGCGGAGAAACTGGACATCCCACAGATTTCCTACGTTGCCGACGCGGCGCTGGAGGGAGACCGGATGGTCTGCCGCCGCATGCTGGAGGACGGCTATATGACCATTGAGACGGAAACACCCTGTCTGCTCACCTGTATCAAGGAGCTCAACCAGCCCCGGTACATGTCCATGCGGGGCATTTATTCCGCGTACAGCAAGCCGATGCAGGTTATGGACTTCAACGCGCTGAAGGATGAGGCCCTCATCGACCGAGACACCATCGGCCTTCAAGGGTCTCCCACCAATATTCTCACCTCCTTTACCCCGCCCCAGAAGGGCGGCGGCATGATGCTGGAGGGCGCGGACCGGAGCACATGCAAGACGCTGACGGGACTCCTGTCCGGCAAGCATATCATTTAAGGGGGAGAGAACCATGAGTCAATTTGAAAATACCAGGCTGGAAGAATTCCGGGGCGTTTGGGTTTTTTGCGAACAGCGGGAGGGCAGGCTGATGCCTACCGGTCTGGAGCTCCTCTCCGAAGGGCGGAAGCTGGCCGACGAACTGGGTGAGGAGCTGTGCGGTCTGCTGCTTGGGGACGATGTGGCTGGTCTGGCCGGCGAACTGGGCCGGTACGGAGCGGACAAGGTCTTTGTGTGCAGCGACCCACGGCTTGCGGTCTATACGACGGACGCCTACACCAAGGTTCTCTGTGACGTGGCGGCGGAAAAGAAGCCTGAGATTCTGCTCTTTGGCGCCACAAACATTGGCCGCGACCTGGCGCCCCGGTGCGCCGCACGGCTGCACACCGGCCTGACCGCCGACTGCACCCATCTGGATATCGACGTGCCCTCCTATGTAGAGTATCTGGAGAAGAATTCCGCTCTGGCACCGGACCGGATCGCCAACCTCAAAAAGGCCACGGTGAAGGTCATGGGACAGGATCACGACGTGAGCCGGGATCTGAAAATGACCCGGCCTGCCTTTGGTGGGCATCTGATGGCCTCCATCATCTGTCCCCGCTTCCGTCCCTGCATGGCCACCGTTCGTCCGGGCGTGATGAAGCTGGCCGAGCCCGACGACGCGCGGGCCGCCGTCTGTCAGGTGATCGAGCTTCCCGTGACGCTTTCCGACAGCGATCTGCGCACCAAGGTGCGGGAAGTGGTGAAGGAGAGCAAAAAGCTGGTGGATCTTATCGGGGCTGACGTAGTGGTTTCCGTGGGCCGCGGCATTTCCAAGGATGTGGAGAAGGGCCTTGCACTGGCTCAGGAGCTGGCGGACACGCTGGGCGGTGTGCTGGGCGGTTCCCGCGCGGTCATCGACTCCGGTTGGCTGTCCTCCGACCACCAGGTGGGACAGACGGGCAAGACAGTCCATCCCAGACTCTATATTGCCCTTGGAATCTCCGGCGCCATTCAACACAAGGCCGGGATGCAGGACTCCGAGCACATCGTGGCCGTCAACAAAAACGCCCAGGCTCCCATCTTTGAGATTGCGGATTACGGCATTTGCGGAGACCTGTTCCAGATTGTGCCCATGCTGATTGAAGAAATCAAGGCGGCCCAGGCGTCCAAGCTGGCCTGAGAAGTATCTGGGAGCAGAAAGGCGCGTCCTCTGGTCATTAAAACACAATCGGCGGC